>NZ_JAFBCC010000001.1:617186-1234373 GCF_016907495.1 Arthrobacter tumbae | reverse complement strand
GGTCCTTGACGTCGGAGGCAGCGCTGGTGCCTTCTTCCTTCACTGTGTTGGCTGAGTCCGTGGCGCTCTGCTTGACCGAGTCCATGGCCTCCTGCGCCGGTTCCTTCATGTCCTCGGCAACCTGCTTGGCTGCGTCGGTCACCTCGGAGACGAGAGGCTGCGCTTTCTCTTTCACAGCCTGTGCGGCTTCCTTTTCCTTCTGGCTCGCCGGAATGAGAGAGGAAGCCAAGAGGCCGGCCCCGAACGCGATCAAACCAGCGGCGAGAGGGTTTCCCTGCGTCTTTGAGGTAACGCGCTGGGGTGCGTCATGAAGTGCGTCGCCGGCCTGGTGGGCCGAATCCTTCATTGACTGGGAAGCACCGTGAGCGTTGCCCTTGGCAGAGTGGCCGGCGTCATGAGCCGAACCCATCACGCTGTTCTTGGCGTTCCCGAAGGCGTTTTTCACTTTGTCGGTCTGCCGGTGGGCGATGTTCGACGGGCTTACTTTGTCCGCGACTGCGTCAACATCAGTGCCCAGTTCGCGGCGGGTGCGTTCGATGTCCGCACGGATTTCGTCAGGTGTCTGGTTCATGGCGTGTGCTCTCCTGGTTTCAACGTAGGCGGAATTTCCTTGGCTGTCTCAGCGGTCTGCGGCATGCCCTTGATCGACTTCATCTCCTTCTTCCCGGTGAGTGCCAGCACTGCAGCGATGATGCCCCAGATGACTGCCACAACCACCGAGGCCCAGCCGAGGCCCATGAGCTCGGCCAGTCCCCACATCAGGGCCAGGGAGAGGAAGAGGAGGACAAAGTGTCCAGCAACTGCAGCGCCGCCGAACATCCCTGCGCCCTTGCCTGCGCGGGTTCCCGACTCTCGCAGTTCAGCCTTTGCGAGCTCGAGTTCCTGACGCATCAGCGTCGACAGGTCACTGGAGACCTCACTGAGTAACTGCCCCAGAGAGGCGTTCGAACCCTGGTCATTGTCCGGGCTCGGCGGCGGCGGTTGAGCCGTATGCGATCCGTGGAGGTGTGGCTCGGTCATTAGCGGAAGTCCCTCCCTGAGTCAGTGCCTGTAACCCCAGGCTGGGTAAGGGGAGTGGTGGGGGTGACGGCCGGCGTGGTGGTTGGTGGGGCCACCGGCGGTGTATCGATGCCTGCGCCGTACGCTGGTTGGTCGGTTCCGTATTCGTCAGGGACCGGCGGGTAGGTAGCGACGTGCTGGCCGCCTGCCGCCGAACCGGTGGGGCTGCCGGTCGAGGGAGTGCTGCTCGATTCGGATCCGCCTTGGAGGCCGCGTGCGAGTCGGCCCGCGAGCAGGCCTGCGCCGGCTGCAACTAACAGGAAGGTGCCGGGCTTGCGGCGGGCAAAGCCGGTAACTTCGTCAAGCAGTGACCCCGGATCGCGGCCCTCCAGCCAGGATGCCGCGCTGCCGGTTCGCTGAGCGGCCTGCTGCACGAGGTGCTGGGCCGTGCCGCTCTCGGAGCTCTGCGCCATGGTGTTCAGCTCATCGCTCAGTGAACGCAGACCGTCGCTGACGCGCTGCTGCTGGGTGCCGGCCTGGCTCTTCAGATCGGAACCAAGCTCACCGACCAGGTTCCTGGCCTGGGCCCCGGCCTCGTGCGCCACATTCTTTGCTTCTGACCCGGCGGTCTGTGCGACACCCCTGGCTGCGTCTGCGCCCTGCCGCCCTACATCCTTGGCTTCATCCTTTGCAGCAGACTGAGTGGACTGTCCGGAGGACGGGGTGCTCTGCGCGCCCGGCGTTGAAGTAACCAGCGGGTCTTCTGACCAGTTCTGTGTGCTCATAATGACTCCTTTATTGATGTGGAGGACTTCTGGAAGGTAAGCCGTCGCAACTACACAATAAGCATGCTTAGCATATGATCACAAGACCGCAACGAAAAACTGCCGTCAAGTATCAATCTCGCTGGGACCTGTGTGGACAGCCAGCTTAGTATCCTGGGCAGGAGTCGGCTAGGGGATCAAGTGCAATCAGGGAGACGTCATGACTTCACCATCAGCATCATCAAGAAACGACGACGTCAGTATTGTTGCCTGCCCCGACGGGCCGCTGCTGGTGAGGGGCGAGGTGCCCATCGTCACTCCTGCAGGGGAGCCGGTGCCGCGCCGTCGTAAGACAGTTGCCCTGTGCCGGTGCGGAGCCTCGACGATCAAACCGTACTGCGACGGCACGCATAAGCTCATTAACTTCCGTACGGAGCCGGATCTGCCGGATCAGGAGTAGGCGACAAAAGGCAAGGGCCGGACTCACGGAGGAGTCCGACCCTGACCTAAGCGAACGTTTTCAGCACCCGCCGTTGCGGTCGACGTATGAGTCAAGTCGCTTGACGAATGCAGCCATCGCTTCCCGGGTTATGGGATCGAGTGGCCGGTAGGTGCCGTCCGACCAACCGGTTGAGATACTCTCTTGCTTCATCCAGGACATTTCAAGCGCGAAGGCATCTGCACGCGTGACGTCGGTGAAGCTCCTGGAGGAAGGCAAGGAATAGGAAGCAGCTGCACCAATGTCGCAGAATTCACTCGCAAATCGGTGAAGAAATGCAGCCATCGCATCCCGGTTGATCGGCTGGTCCGGTCGATACCTGCCGTCCGTCCAACCCGTGGAGAGGCCGGATGACTCCATCCAGGCGATTTGCCGGTAGAAGGGGTGCGCTGTCGACACGTCGCGGAAGGGGCTTTGCTTGGGCGGCGTGTAGCTTGTGACGCCCGCGAGGCGGTAGAGGAAGGCCGCCATGGCGTCACGGTTCATGGCTGTGAACGGCCGGTAGGTACCGTCAGGCCAACCCGTGGTCAGTTTGCTTGCGGCCAGCCATTCAATGTCCGCCCGGAACCCGGAGCCGCGCAGGTCGGTGAAAGGCAGGCCTGCATCAATAGTCACGGACGCTGCGGAGTCCGAAACTGAGTTGATGGTTACGGTCGTTCCCGCGTGGGTGCGGAAGACGCTGCCTGCCTGCCATGCGGTGTTGGGCGCGTAGTAACCCGGGTAGGGCCTCGTGTCCGGCATGAGCGCTATCGACGACGCTACTGTGTTCCCGCCGCTCTGAACGATTTTCACACCGCGGTTTCCTCCCACCGCGAGGTTCCTGTCGAATCCGACCGGCGTGCGGAGTTCCAGATAGTAGATCTCGCGGCTTCGGGGGTCGGTGAATTTCACCGCACGCTTGGCCGCTGTTCCAGCCCACGGGCGCAACGTGTAGGTCTTCCTGCCTGTGGCTGTGCCTACGTTCAGGATCTCGTCACCGCGCCCAAAGCCTCCGTAGTCCCAGAAGCTTGAGCTGATGGCGGGGGTGTCGAACCAGCGCGAGATGCCCATCAGGTCCGATGTGTCGCCGTACTGGCGGATGGAGCAGTCCGATCCGAAGTACGGCGTGTCGGAAACTCCGCTTCCGCACTGCAATGAATCGGCGTGCATGAGACCGAGAACGTGGCCGAATTCGTGTGTTACGACGTTCGTGGTGAAGTTGGTGATCTGCGGCATGAGAATGCGCCCACTGGTCCCGTTGCTACTCCAGCCATAGCCCAGGTAACCCTCCTTCAGGACGGAGGGGATGAACACAACAAGGGCTGTATACGGACTGTAGGACCACCTGAGCTCGGATGTCACCTTGTTCATGATCTGGTCGTAAGAATCAGTGGTTCGGGCCGCTGACCTGTGATTGACCGACTCGTAGGCCACCGACATGGAGAGTCGCCCATTGGACATGCTCTTCCAGTAGCTGCTCGACGCTGCGATTGCATTCCTGGCGGAAGAGAGGGGCACCGTGGCATTGCTGTCGGCCAGGTCAACGGTGACCAAGCGAACCTTGATGTCACCACGGCGGGAAAGGGTGCCTCCGGCGCCCAACGGCGACATGGCCGCGCCCTCTGTCGTTGAGTCGTGCGAGTGGCCGTCTCCCGTTGTCTCGCCCTCAAACGTGTGGTCAGGGTAGGACGGTATGCCGCCGGGGAAGAGCTCGCTCAACTCGGCCGTCGCAGATTCGGCCGGTGAAACAACCTGGGGTTCCGGGGTCTGCACCGGTTCCTGGGTTGCAACCGTAGACGGCTGAACGGATTGTGCCGATGCCGGCTGCACACCGGCCGAGAGGCTTGCCGCCAGGAGCAGAACGCCAGTGAGCGCAGCTGTAGAACGCTGAAGTGAAAGCATGGAAGTCCTTGGTGGTACGAGTGTGGGGTGGGGCAGGCGCCGCCGTGTCCCCCTACGGCGGCGCCGGGCTGTTTCGAGACCATCAGTCCTCAAAGCCCCGCACCAAGTATAGGTTTAGCTATCTCCGGTAAATCGCCGGGAATTCGCAAAGGATTGTCCAAGGAAGCTCAGTTTTTCCGCAAGATGACCGCAGTATGAATAATGAGCAGGAATTACCGAACAATTTCTAATTGCCCACCGTAATTATTCGGTGAAAACGCGAATGAAATCAGGAGGCGCTGCGGGCTGCGTGCGTGGGCTCCGGACGGCCCGCCGGGCGCGGATCCAGCCGCACGACGACGGCGGACTCCGCGGGAGCGGTCGGGCGGTTCAGTGCCATCTGGGCAAGGGCCAGCAGGAAAACGGGAATTGAGAGCAGTATGAAGGTGAAGAGCGCGTACATGGCGATGATCGCGTGGATGGGGGAGTTGAACAGGCTGGCTATGAAGGCCGCACTGCCAAGCCAGGTCCACAGCCAGAACAGTATGACGGCATACAGAACCGTCCGGGCGCGCCGGTATTTCAACGGATAGTGCACCCGTCGTCGCTTCATTTTATTTTGACCCCCAGGTCTCACGGATCCCGCGCCCCGCGAGTTCCTTCAATGATAGTAAGCCCCGGGAAAGCATTTGTCGCCTGGCTGCCACTTTGAATGAATTAGGAGGCAACCAGGCGACAGGAATCTAAAGGAACCGGACGTGATCCGGCGTTAGATCCTCCACTCGGGTGACCCCGAGCAACTGCATGGTGCGCGTGATTTCCTTGTCCAGAATAGCGATGGCGCGGTCTACGCCCGCCCGCCCTCCTGCCATGAGCCCATACAGGTATGCCCGGCCGATCAGAGTGAAGTCAGCACCGAGGGCGAGCGCAGCCACGATGTCGCCGCCGCTCATGATGCCGGTGTCGAGCATGATGGATGTCTTGCCCTTCAGCTCGGCTGCCACATCCGGAAGCAGTCGCAGGGGAATAGGTGCGCGGTCAAGTTGGCGGCCGCCGTGATTGGAGAGCACGATTCCGTCTGCACCGTGGTCGACTACCTTTTTGGCGTCGTCGAGCGTTTGGATGCCCTTGACCACGAGGTTGCCCTTCCACACCTCACGCAGCCAGTCCAGATCATCAAAGGTCAGGGTGGGATCGAACATGGAGTTGATCAGGTCAGCGACGGTGCCCGAGTAGCGGTTGAGCGAAGCGAATGCGAGTGGCTCATGAGTCAGGAAGTTGAACCACCAGGCCGGGCGGTAGGACGCGTCGATGACCGTCTTCACGGTGAGCGCGGGCGGGATGGTCATGCCGTTCCGCACATCGCGCAGTCGCGCGCCGGCCACGGCGGTATCCACGGTGACCATCAGCGTGTCATTGCCGGCCGCTGCTGCCCGCTCGATCAGCTCCATCGAGCGTTCGCGGTCCGTCCAAAGGTACAGCTGGAACCAGTTCCGCCCCGACGGCGCTGCGCGCGCCACGTCCTCAATGGATGCGGTCCCCATGGTGGAAAGGGTGTACGGAATTCCGGCGGCGTCGGCGGCCTGCGATCCCGCGTATTCTCCCTCCGACTGCATCATGCGGGTAAAGCCGGTGGGCGCGATGCCGAACGGCAGGGCGGACTCCTTGCCCAGGACCGTGACGGAGGTGTCCACCTTCTCGACGTTCCGCAGGATGCCGGGCCGGAACTCGAGGTCAAGGAACGCCTCCCGTGCCCGCCGCAGGGTGATTTCCGCTTCCGCCGCGCCGTCCGTGTAATCGAAGGGTGCGGTGGGGGTGCGCCGCTTGGCGATCGCTCGAAGGTCGCCGATCGTGTTCGCACGCCTCAGCCGGGCGCTCTGGCTGAACTCCGGCTTCTTGAACTGCATCAGCGGGGCCAGGTCAGCAACTTTGGGGATCCGGCGCTTGAGCGCTTCGGGCGTGTGGGACATGGGAAACCTTCGCGTCGGGGTGTGGTCTGACCACATTACCGGGATGTGGTCAGACCACGCAAGGTAATCTTGTCGCATGCGTACCCACCAGCTTGTTCAGTCATGGCTTGAGAGCCAGCTCGAGGCCGGACGCCTGGCCGTGGGGGACCGGCTGCCCGGTGAGCGCATGGTGGCCGAACAGCTGGGTATTTCCCGTGCATCCGCCCGGGAAGGAATACGGGTGCTGGAGGCAATGGGGATTGTTCGTGCCGGCGTCGGATCCGGACCGGGTGCCGGCACGGTGATTACCGCCAATCCGGGAGCCGCGCTGGGCGCAGCACTTCGCCTGCACATGGCGACATCGCACCTGCCCGTTGAGGACATCGTCCAGACCCGCCTGCTCCTGGAGACCTGGGCCGCCGCCCATGCCAAACCGGCCGCACCTGCAATGGACGACGCCGCGGCGCTCCTTGACGCCATGGAGACCTCAGCTCCGGACGAGAAGGAATTCCTGCGCCTCGATGCACTTTTCCACGTCGCTCTCGCTGATGCGGCCGGCAACGTGTTGATCGGCGCGATGATGTCTTCGCTCAGGGAATCGATCGAGGGCTATACGCTGCGCCTCACCCGTACCCTGCCGAACTGGGCGGCGACATCCGCCCGCCTTCGCGCCGAGCACCGTGACATTCACAATGCAATCAGGAACGACGACGGCGCACTCGCCGCGCAGCTGGTGGCAAGCCATATTGAGGGCTTCTATGAAGAGGCGGGCCTCTCCGCGTCCTGACTACAGGGCCCGACTACTGGTCTTGCACTACAGGGTCTGACTACTGATCCTCCACGGCGTGCAGTCCGCTCCGACCGCGGACCTGACGCTGCGGTTCCGCCAGCTCCTCGATTGCGGCACGCAGGTGCGAGCGCAGTTCGGGAGACAGCAGCGCTTCATCCGACACCAGGGTGCGCTCAATGTTGCGGCCCTTCTCCAGTGTCGCGAGGCCCTTCTCGGTGATGCGCACAGTCTGGCTGCGGCGGTCGTCGTCGCCCCGGGTGCGCTCGATGTGTCCCTTGGCCTCAAGCCGGTTGAGGGTCTTCCCGATTGTCTGAGCCTGCACATGAACCAGTTCAGCGAGCTGCGCCTGCCGGAGCGGGCCGTAACCGGCCAGGACGGCGAGCGCAGTAAACCCGGCGTGGGTCACGTCGAGTTCAGCGAGCCGCTGGTTCCAGGATTGCTCAACCAGCCGCGCTGCTGTGGTGAGAAGCCGGCCTGTCGACCAGGCTGAAAGATCGGGCATGCGCTGTCACCTTACCTGTCGATTTTATTTATCCATCTAATCATCAGCTTACTTATGATTGCTGTGGAATCAACCGTGCAACGTGGGAAAGGTAGCTGTCAACCCTCAGGAATTCGACAGAAGAGCCCTGAGAACGGACTCGGAGGCGTCGGCCGCATAGCGTGAAGCGCTCTTCATGGCGGCCGCAATCGAGGGGGCGGTATCCGCCAGACTTCGTGCGTGCAGCACCCCGTGGGCGGCCAGATCGGCGTCGGACAACGTGATGCGTCCGGCAACAGCGAGCACCGGCAGGCCGAGATTCCTTGCGCGGTCGGCCAGCCCGAGCGGAGCCTTCCCGAATTCGGATTGCGCGTCCAGCGAACCTTCACCCGTGAGTACCAGATCCGCCTGAGCGAGCTTCCCGTCCAACCCGGTCAGGCCGGCAACCAAGTCGAAGCCGGGCTCCAGCGAGGCATTCATGCAGGCAAGGAAGGCAGCAGGAAATCCGCCGGCGGCTCCTGCGCCGGGCTGCTGAACATCCACCCCTGTGGTGTCCTGCAGAAGCTGCGCCCATCGCGCCAGCGCGGCGTCGAGCGCCGTGCGGAGGCTTGCGTCAGCTCCTTTCTGCGCGCCGAACACGTGGGCGGCGCCGTCGGGCCCGGAAAGCGGGTTCTGCACATCGACGGCGATGCGCAGCTGGACATGGTGAAGGCGTGGATCCAGGCCGGAGAGGTCCAGGGTGGCTGCGCGCGCCAGGGGCAATCCGCCCAGCGGAAGTTCCGCGCCGTCGTCGTCAAGGATTTTCGCGCCCAGGGCACGCAGGGCGCCCGAGCCGCCGTCGGTCATCGCCGACCCGCCCACACCCAGCACAATCTCCGTGGTGCCGGCGTCGAGAGCAGCTGTCAGCAGCTCACCGCTCCCGTAGCAGTGCGCCGAACCGGCTGTGGCGCGGCTGGGCGTGACGAACTCAAGCCCACTGGCACGGGCCGTTTCGATGACGGCAGTGGAACCGGTGAGAGCCCAGGGAGCGTCCACCGAGTCGGCGAGCGGTCCGCGGACCCTGGTCTGCCGCCGGACACCTCCGGCGGCGAGGACGGCCTCGAGCGTTCCTTCACCGCCGTCCGCAATGGGTTGCATGGTGATATCGGCATCGGGCAGGACGCGGCGGACGCCGGCGGCGATCGCCGCGGCCGCTTCGGCGCCCGTCAGGGTGCCCTTGAATTTGTCCGGTGCTATCAGGATTCTCATGATGCTGAGCTAGGCTCCTGCCGATTCGCGGATGATGACCTCTCCCAGGATTGGTGCGGGAGGCGCCTTGTCGGGATCCAGGGCAAGGTTTGCCGCCTCTTCGCCCAGCTGCTCGAGCGGCAGGTGCACGGTGGTCAGTGCGGGGAAGTAATCGCGCAGGGTGGGAATGTCATCGAAGCCGGTCACCAGGGCGTCCGCCGGCACCGAAGCGCCCAGGGCGCGCAGGCCGGCGATCGCGCCGATGGCCATCACGTCGTTCACCGCGAGCAGGCAGACGCCGCGTTCACCCCTGAGCTCGTCCCAGCAGCGCTGGGCGGCTTCGAAGCCGCCCTCACGGTCGAACCCACTGCCGACGACGGCGGCAGGCTCCAGCCCCGCTGCCTTCAGTGCGGTCGTGAAACCGGAGACGCGGTCGCGTGCAGTGTTCAGCTCGTGAGGGCCGGCCAGGATGGCGAACCGCGTCACTCCGAGCGAGACGAGCCTGGCGACGAGGGCGGCGGCGCCGTCGGAATTGCCCACGGGTACGGTCAGGCCGGAGCCGGGGGAGCCGCCGATGGTCACGACGCGCCCGCCGTTCTGCTGGTAGCGGGCCAGCTCGTGCTCAAGCTCCGGATCGGCCTGTGCACGGCGGGAACCGGCCAGGATGATGGCGTCGGTGCGATGGGAGGCGAAGGCGCTGACGGCGTCGTGCTCTGCGCTTTCCGAAGGATCAGTGCTGGCCAGCAGCACCTGCCGGCGGTAGTTCCGCGCGGCATGCTGGACACCGCGGGCGATGGAGGAGAAGTAGGGGTCGGAGATGTCGTGCACGACGAGGCCGACCAGGCCCGTGGAGGAGCGCGCGAGGGCCTGGGCCTGCGCATTGGGCACGTACCCGAGTTCGAGCGCCGCCGCGCGGACCCGCTCGGCGATCTCCTCCGCGGGGCGGCGGGAGGATCCGTTCAGCACCCGGGATGCCGTGGCCAGGGATACTCCGGCATGGCTGGCCACACCGGACAGGGTTACAGCGGCCACCGGGCTCCTTCGGGTAGTTCGACTCCCGCTGAGTGCGCAGTCAGCGACCTTCGGTGCGGCCGGGACCGCGCCCAGCGGGGAGGGGTTGACGTGGTCTCGATCACTACCCTATATTGGAAAGCGCTTTCCACCAACATTCTTTCCTCTTCGGGAGTAAACGTGACTGAGACCAAGACCATCCGCATCGCGATGAATGGCATCACCGGCCGGATGGGCTACCGGCAGCACCTGCTGCGCTCCATCCTGCCGATCCGCGACCAGGGGGGCGTCACCCTCGCCGACGGCTCAAAAGTGCAGGTTGAGCCCATCCTCGTAGGACGCAACGAAGCGAAAATCCGCGACCTGGCACAGCAGCACAAGGTTGAGCACTGGACCACGGACCTGGACGGGATCATCGCCGACCCCACCGTCGACGTCGTCTTCGATGCCTCCATGACCTCGCTGCGCGCGGAAACCCTCAAGAAGGCCATGGCCGCCGGCAAGCACATCTACACGGAGAAGCCCACGGCCGAGACCCTCGCCGAGGCCGTGGAGCTTGCCCGCATTGCGCAGGAAGCCGGGGTCACCGCCGGTGTTGTCCACGACAAGCTGTACCTGCCGGGCCTGGTGAAGCTGCGCCGGCTCGTCGATGAAGGCTTCTTCGGCCGCATCCTCTCGCTGCGCGGAGAGTTCGGCTACTGGGTGTTCGAGGGCGACCACCAGGCGGCCCAGCGCCCCTCGTGGAACTATCGCAAGGAAGACGGCGGCGGCATGACCACTGACATGTTCTGCCACTGGAACTACGTGCTCGAGGGCATCATCGGCAAGGTCAAAACCGTCAACGCCAACACCGTCACCCACATCCCCGCCCGCTGGGATGAGCAGGGCAAGGAATACAAGGCAACGGCCGACGACGCCGCTTATGGCATCTTCGAACTGGAGACACCCAGTGGCGACCACGTATTGGCGCAGATCAACTCCTCCTGGGCCGTGCGCGTCTACCGCGACGAGCTCGTCGAGTTCCAGATCGACGGAACGCACGGCTCAGCCGTCGCCGGGCTGAACAAGTGCGTTGCCCAGCAGCGTGCGCACACCCCCAAGCCGGTCTGGAACCCGGACCTGCCCGTCACGGAGTCGTTCCGCGACCAGTGGCAGGAAGTGCCCGCCAACGCCGAACTGGACAACGGCTTCAAGCTGCAGTGGGAAGAGTTCCTCCGCGACGTTTCCGCCGGCCGCGAGCACCGTTTCGGGCTGCTCTCCGCAGCGCGCGGCGTCCAGCTCGCCGAGCTTGGCCTGCAGTCCTCGGCCGAGCGCCGTACGTTCGACATCCCGGAGATCACGCTATGACCTCGCTCTACCTCCCCACCGCGGCCGGCTCGCTTGAGCGTTACGAACTTGCGCCCGCCCGGGAATGGGCCAGGCCGACGGCGCCGCTCACCGCCCGGCACGCCTACGCCGCCGCGCACGTGATCCCAGAGGTCACGGCGGACAACACTCCAGGTGCCCCCGCCGTCCTCGACTGGGACACCACGCTCGCCTACCGCCGGGAGCTGTGGTCCTACGGACTCGGCGTCGCCGATGCCATGGACACCGCCCAGCGGGGCATGGGTCTGGACTGGCCGGCCACGCAGGAACTGATCCGCCGCTCCGGTGCCGAGGCAGCCGCCGTCGTCGGTTCGAATGCTGACGCGACGCGCGGCAAAACAGTCCGGGACCTGCTTGCCTGCGGTGCCGGCACCGACCAGCTCTCCATCGCGGACCTGCCGTCCGGGCGCGCCGGCCTGAACGCCGTCGTCGAGGCCTACCGGGAGCAGATCAAGGTGGTGTCCGACGCCGGCGCGAAGGTCATCCTCATGGCTTCCCGCGCACTCGCCGCTGTTGCCCAGAGCCCTGCGGACTACCAGTACGTCTACGGGATCCTGCTGGCCGAGGCTGACGAACCGGTCATTCTGCACTGGCTCGGTACCATGTTTGACCCTGCGCTTGACGGCTACTGGGGCAGCAACGACGTAACAGCAGCGACCGACATCTTCCTCGACCTCATCCGCGCGCAGCCGGAGAAGGTGGACGGCGTGAAGGTGTCCCTGCTCGACGCCGCCCACGAGACCGCCCTGCGTGCAGTGCTTCCGGAGAGCGTCCGGCTCTACACCGGCGATGACTTCAACTATCCGGAGCTCATCCACGGCGACGGCACGCACTACTCGGATGCGCTGCTGGGCATCTTCGCGGCGATCTACCCTGCCGCGTCGGCAGCCCTGCAGGCGTACGACGACGGCGATACGGACCGCGGGCGGGCCATCCTTGACTCCACCCGGGATCTCGGAAAGCACATCTTCAGTGCGCCGACGTTCTACTACAAGACCGGCATTGCCTTCCTGTCCTGGGTCAACGGGCACCAGCCCGGGTTCCAGATGGTGGGCGGCCTGCACTCCGGCCGTTCGGCGCTTCACCTGGCCGACACGTTCCGTCTTGCCGACAAGGCCGGGCTGCTCGTTGACCCGGATGTCGCCGCCCACCGCTTCGAGTGGCTGCTTGCCAGCTACGGGGTGGGCGCGTGAGCCGCCTCTCGCTGAACACAGCGACCACGAAGAACATCACCCTGGCGGAGGCGGTTGCGCTGACATCGGAGGCCGGGCTGTCGCATATCGGGCTCTGGCGTGACCGCGTGGCCGAGACCGGCCTGGACAAGGCTGTGCGGCTCGTTTCTGAAGCCGGCCTGACGGTTTCGAGCCTGTGCCGCGGCGGGTTCCTGACCGCAGCCGATGAAGCGGGCCAGGCAGCCGCCCTTGCCGACAACACCCAGGCGATTGTCGAAGCGGCAACGCTGGGCACCCGCGAGCTGATCATGGTGGTGGGTGGATTGCCCGCCGCCGGTGCGCTCAGCGGTGGAACCGCCGTCGATCCTTCCGCGCCGGGCGCGAAGGACGTCGCCGCTGCCCGCCAGCGCGTCGCCGACCGCATTGCCGAGCTGGTGCCGGTGGCTGAAGAGCACAACGTGCGCCTCGTCCTTGAGCCGCTGCACCCCATGTACGCGGCGGACCGGGCCGTGCTCTCGACGCTGGGCCAGGCGCTGGACATGGCGGCGCCGTTCCCTGCGGAAACCGTCGGCGTGGTCGTGGATACCTTCCATGTGTGGTGGGATCCGGCGCTCGAATCCTCGATTCAGCGTGCCGGGGCGGAGGGGCGTCTTGCGTCCTACCAGGTGTGTGACTGGAACCTGCCGATCGCCGCTGATGCGCTGCTCTCCCGCGGGTACATGGGTGACGGCTACATCGACTTCGAAACGATCACGCGCTGGGTTGCCGCGACCGGCTACGTAGGCCCGGTCGAGGTGGAAATCTTCAACCGGGAGATCTGGGATTCACCGGCCGCCGAGGTGCTGGCGACGGTCAAGGCCCGCTACGAAACCCTCGTGGAGCCGCACCTCTAGGCTGCGCTCCGGTCTTGCGCGCGTTTCTTCGGCGCTGCGGGTGTCGCTTCGGCGCTGCGGTGAGCAACCTGGAGATCGGTGAGGGAAATACTGCTCACCAATCTCCACTCTGCTCCCGCTTGTGTCCGGATTGCTCCCGCTTGTGTCCGGGTAGCTCACTTGTCGCGCGGGTTCCGAGCCGCTCGTCCCTCGCGCCCGGAGTTTCGCACCCGGAAACCTCGCAACCGTAGCCTCGGGCCCGGAAACCTCGGGGGACTAGGCTGGGCGCATGAGTGGAAGCGACGTGCTTGTTGAGGCCTTCGGGCGAATCCCCGACGCGGTGTCCCGGGCGGTGGACGGCCTCGACGCCGGACAACTCGCCTACCGGCCGGTGCTTGCCGACGGTTCAGGCGCTCCCGGAAACAGTGTCGCCTGGCTGGTCTGGCATCTCACCCGGGTACAGGACAACCACCTGGCCGACGCCGCCGACCGCGATGAACTGTGGCTCACCGAGGGCTGGGCCGAGAAATTTGGTCTCGACCTGCCGCGGGATGACACCGGCTACGGCCACACGCCCGACGACGTGGAAAAGGTCCGCGTCGACTCCGCCGGGATGCTCGTCGAGTACCACCGGGCAGTACACGTTCGCAGCATGGAGTTCGTCGAGAATCTCAGTGAGACGGATCTGGACCGCATCATCGACTCGTCCTGGGACCCGCCGGTCACCCTGCGTGTCCGGTTGGTCAGCGTCATCGAGGACTGCCTGCAGCACGCGGGTCAGGCTGCCTACCTGCGCGGGCTGCTGGTGTGATCCTCAAAGACGCCGAGTAGGCGCAGGGTCGCCGGTTCGAAGCGGCGTTCCTGCCCTCAACCGGCGATTCTGGAGCCAGCCGACCTCAGAGCCCCGTCACCCGCAGCGTGATGTTGAGCCGGCCGTCCAGTCCCAGTGCTGGATCGGCTGTTCCCGGAAACGTCTTCATCACCCCGTGGTACGCCAGCCGCGACTCCCCGCCGAAGACAAACAGGTCCCCCGACTCCAGCCGCACGTCGGTCCACGGCTTGCTCCGGTTCTCGGTGTTCCCGAACCGGAACACGCAACTGTCTCCGATGCTCAGGGACACCACGGGTTCAAGGGACTTCTCCTCCTTGTCCTGGTGCATGCCCATCTTGGCTGCGGCGTCGTAGAAGTTGATCAGCGCGGCGTCGGGTTCATAGGACTCGTCGCGTTCTCCGTAAGCGGCTTCGACGGCGTCCCTCCCCAACTCAGCGAGCCACGAAGGGAACTCGGCGACCTGCCCACCGCCGGCGTCGTCGGCTGTTTTGGTATAGCGGTAGGGCACCCAGTGCCAACCGAGGCACACTGTCTGCACCGACATCCGGGACCCGTTGGGCATCCGGGTGTGCCGCATGGGCACCGGCCCGCCGGCCCACTCGCGGCATGCAGCGATGAGTTCCCGCTGGCGGTCGAAATCCAGCCAGTCCGGAATGTGCACGGCACCGGGAGCGACGACGGCGGGATCACGCGGCAAGAGAGTGGCCATGGGAACATTCTCTTCCATTGTGTGTCCGAGCGGTCGGGGATACGCTCGCTTCGACCGACATGCCCGGAGAACACCGACGACGCCGCCGCCCGCGTCCGAGAGCTCGGTGGCACGGTGGCTTCCGAACCGCAGGATTCGCCGTATGGACCGGTCTGCACGGCGACTGATGCGTCGGGAATGGCCTTCTGGATCAACTCGCGCTAGCGCACATCGCCGTACAGCGGATCCGTCGACGTCCCGCCAGGGCGCGGAAGCTACGGCGCGTGCGGCTGGGCAACGGTTCCGTGGAAGGAACGCTCCTCACGCAGATAGTGCAGCTGCGCCGCGACCGAATGCTCCGCTGCGCGGCGCACCGAAGGATCAACCCCGGCGTACACCCGGTCGGTGACGGAGCCGACGTCGGCCCTCTCAACTGAGAGGCCAAGCGTCAGGAGCGCAGCGCGCACCTGGTCAAGCCGCTCCAGGCGGTGCGTGCGGTAGGCGCGGACAATGTCCCCGAGGTTCGGGTGCGTCGGTCCGTGCGCCGGCAGCATTGCGGCGTCTCCGAGGGACTCGAGTGTCTCGAGGGACCGGAGGTAGTCACTGAGCGTCCCGTCGGGGTAGCTCAGCACGGTGGTACCACGGCCGAGGATGGTGTCTCCCGTGAGGACGGAGCCGTTGGGCCCGTCGTCGGGCAGGTGGAAGCACACCGAATCAGCGGTGTGTCCGGGCGTAGCGAGGACGTTGATCCGCACCCCGGCGGCGGAAAGGACCTCACCGTCGGCGAGTGAGTTTCCGCCGTGGCAGTAGGCAGGGTCGAAGGCGCGAACCGGTGCCCCGGTCATCTCATGAAAGCGGGTGCTGGCCTCCGTGTGATCCCGGTGATGGTGGGTGATGAGCACCAGCTCCACCGGTCCCGCAGACTGCAGCGCGGCAAGGTGGGCCTCGTCGAGTGGGCCGGGATCAACCACGACCACTCCCCGCGAATCCGGGGCGGAAAGAACATAGGAGTTGGTGCCGTCGAGGCTCATCGGCCCGGCATTGGGGGCGAGCCGGTAGCGGGTGAGCGGTCCGCTGGAGGTCAGCCCGGCGCCGTCGTCGTCGGAGGACACCGGCTACCTGACTGTCTCGCGGACCTCGCCGAAGGGTACCTCGCCAGAGACCTCGGCCTGTGTGTCGGGACCGAGGTTGGTGGTGATCAGGACACCGTGCTCCCCACCGGCCACGGCCTGCTTGAAGACGGGCAGAACGGCGGCGGCCGTACTGTCATCGAGACCTGCGAGGTAGGCGCGGTAGGACTCGGGAAGCTCTGAATAATCGGTCATGGTCCCCAAACTACGCCCGCGTGCGTTCTGCAACAACCGCCGAACCTCCGCGTCGGGGACCTGCTCGAAGCTGCGGTAGGCGCTGCCGACCGCAGGTAGGTCGGTGGCCGACCAGGGGTTCACCAATTCGTCAACCGACCCATGGACCGTCTCAGCGGCGGACGCAAGGAAGACCGGCGCGGCCGCAACGATCCGGCCGGCTCCCGCTGCCCGGAGCGCCGCAACGGCCGCGAGCATCGTGGCACCGGTGGCAACGCCGTCGTCAATGACCACCACCGTTGCTCCGGCTACCGCCAGCGGGGCCAGCCCCTCGCGGTAGAGGAGTTCGCGGCGCGCGAGTTCCTCCTGCTCACGCTCGGCAACCCGGGCGAAGGCCGCGTCTGCATTCCTGACATCGGCGAGCACCTTCGCGTTGCGGACGGTTTCAAGGGTGCCGCCGATCGAGGCCACCGCTCCCATCGCCAATTCAGGAAACTCAGGAACGCCGACCTTGCGCACCATGACGACGTCCAAGGGTGCGCCGAGCGCTTCCGCCACCACCCCCGCAACCGGGACCCCACCCCGCGGAAGGCCGAGCACTAGCGGTTCGACATCGTTCAGAACAGGCCGTAGGGCGGCCGCAAGCTGCCAGCCGGCGTCTTCGCGGTCCGCGTAACGTGCGGGTTCATTGTGCTTGAGATGCATCTTTTCCCTGGTCAACCGGAGGGTCTTTTATTCGAAGGCAGAGGATGATAGACCGTAAGTAACCTTAGCATTCACGGGTCAGACGAAACCGAACAACGAGAAAGAGGTACGTCATGGCAGAGCGGGGAAACACCACCCACGGGTCCATCCAGGATGATCAGTTGAAACACGAGGCTCAGGGGCTGATACAGGGTGGCCGCGTGACTCGCGCGGAGGAGTGGCGCGAGTCCGAGACAATCGACGACGGCGGCAGCACCGGCGACACCGGCGACACCGGTGACCAACCGGTCTACGAGCCGGCTGCCGAACCGGGGCAGACGGGCGACATGGCGGACGACGGCCCGCTCACTGAAACGATCGAGGACGAAGTCAGCGATGACAATGAGGAGGCGCAGTGACCAGCACCCTGCACACGCTTGCAGATGTCTATCGGAAGCCCGGACCCTGGGTGACCATCTATACGAATGCGAGCACCGGTACTGTCGATTCGCTCCACGCCGACGACGTCCGGCCTGACAATATCGCCAAGGCACTCGAGGAAGCGGGCGCCACCAAGGATGACCGCAAGGCCGTCGCGGAGGCGCTCCGCCAGTCGGCGATGGGCCTGCCGGACCCGGTGGCGCGTCTGATCGTGGTGGCGAACGGTTCGGTGGAACTGGATGAGTTCCTGCCCGGGCCCCTCGCCCTGCCGGAGTTCACGTCGGTGAACGGGGCGCCGAACCTGTGCCCGCTGCTGTGGCACCGTCCGGACGACTTCGCCTACGTTGTGGCTGAAGTGGGCCGCGACGGCGGTGAGATCCACCTGCGCCGCGCGAACGGCCTGCAGGATGACGACATGACGCACATCGAGGGAGATACGGAGAACCTCAAAAAGGTCCCGAGCGGCGGCTGGTCGCAGGGCCGCTACCAGCACCGCACCGAGAACATCTGGAAGGCGAACGCCTCGGACATCGCCGGCGAGATCGACAAGGTCGTCCGCAGCAGCCGCGCGCGGCTGCTGGTAGTCGCCGGTGACATTCGTGCCCGGAACCTCGTGGCCGAACAGCTGAGCGAGCAGTCCAAGGACGTCCTTACCGTCGTCGAAAGCCACAGCCGTACAGAGGGAGCGGACAAGGAAGCGTATGCACAGGAAATCAACAAGCGGGTAGCCGAATGCATCGCCCGCCGGCAGGCACAACTGCTCGAACGGCTCAATAACCAGAAGGGACGCGCCAACCCTGAGTCAACCGAGGGGATCGGCTCTGTGGTGCACGCGCTGCAGCAGGCACAGGTGGACACGCTCTTTCTTGAAAGCCAGGGCCTCAACGGCCACCGGCTGCTGGCCCTGGGGTCGGAGCCCTGGACCGCCGAGATCGACGGGGAAACCGCAGGTGCGCCTGTGCTGGGGGAGGTGCCGGCGCCGTCGTCGTTGTTGCGTGCTGCGGTACTGACTGACGCCGAAGTGGCGCTGTTCCCTTCCGGCGCTCTCGACGGCGGACCTGTGGCAGCGCTGCTGCGCTGGCCCGTCGGGCCAACGGTACCGACAGCCGGCTGATGGGGGACCGGCTGGTAGCTGACGGCATTGTTGAGCGGTTGACGGCGTGGGGCGTCGACCGCGTGTTCGGTTACAGCGGTGACGGGATCAACCCGGTGCTCGGCGCGCTCCGGCGTGCCGGGTCGCCGGCGTTTATCCAGGCCCGCCACGAGGAGAACGCCGCCTTCATGGCGGTTGGCCATGCCAAGTACACCGGCCGGGTAGGCGTTGTGCTCTCCACGCAGGGGCCGGGAGCCGTGCACCTGCTCAACGGCCTGTATGACGCACGGATGGACAGCGTGCCCGTGGTCGCGTTGGTGGGGCAGCAGAGCCAGACCGTACTGGGCTCGGCCTACCAGCAGGAGATCGACCTGCAGAGCCTGTTCAAGGACGTCGCATCCGGGTTTCGGCAGCAGGTCAACAGCCCGGACCAGGCGCCCATGGTGATTGACCGGGCCTTCAAGGCGGCCCTCGCAACCCGGTCACCCGCCGTCGTCATCCTGCCCCACGACGTGCAGCAGGAGCCCGCGCCTGAGCTGGAACACGAGCACGGAGTCATTCCCTCCGCCCCGCTCTGGAGCCGTGGGACGGTGATCCCGCAGGAGCAGGACGTGCACGACGCCGCCGCCCTCCTCAATGCCGGATCGAAGCTTGCGCTGCTGGTCGGGCAGGGCGCGCGGGGTGCGCAGGCAGAGGTGGCTGCGCTCGCGGAGAAGCTGGGCGCCGCCGTCGTCACCAGCCTGCTCGGCAAACCGTACGTGGACGAGGCCATGCCCTGGGCGGCCGGGACCATGGGCCATTTGGGAACGAGCGCCAGCGGGTGGGCCATGGCGCACTGCGACACCCTGCTGATCATCGGATCCAACGATCCCTGGACCGAGTTCTACCCGCCGCCGGGGGCCGCCCGCGCGGTGCAGATCGACAGCGACGCCAAGGCCATCGGGAATCGCTACCCGGTGGAGGTGGCGGTGACGGGAGATGCCGCCGAGTCACTCCGGGCGCTTCTGCCGCGTGTCCACGAGCGCCTCGGGTGGCGTGCCGACGTTGAACGTCATGTCGACGTCTGGCGGAGTCTGAGCGAGGCCCGCGCACTGACGGCTGCCGATCCGGTGAACCCCGAACGCGCTGTCCGCGAGCTGAACGGACGGCTCCCGGAGAACGCGCAAGTGGCGGTCGACGTCGGCAGTTGCGTCTACTGGTACGCCCGGCAGCTGCACCTGCCGCCGGATGTGCCGGCGCACCTCTCGAGCACGCTCGCGAGCATGGGCTGCGGCCTTCCCTACGGTCTCGCCGCGAAGCTTGCGGCGCCGGACCGGCCGCTGGTGGTCCTCACGGGCGACGGCGGCTTCCAGATGACCGGGATGGCCGAGCTCATCACCGTCAGCCGGCTCTGGAAGTCCTGGACGAACCCGGTGTTCGCGATCTGCATTCTCAACAACCTCGACCTGGCCGAAGTCAGCTGGGAGCAACGAGAAACCGAGTCGGAACCGCGCTTCGAGGACAGCCAGCAACTGCCTGACGTGGACTATTCGGGGTACGCGAAGCTGCTGGGCCTGGACGGGGAACGGGTGGACTCAGCCGATGACGTCGGGCCGGCGTGGGACCGCGCGCTCGCCGGCGACCGACCCTATGTGCTGGATATCCGCACGGACGCCGATGTGCCGTTGCTTCCGCCCTTCCCCGCCGGCCGGAAGCTGGCCGAGTCGATGGAGGAGGCCCTGAAAGCCGAGGGGAACACCCACGCCCTGGAGCTGCTTCGCGAGTATGTGCGGCTGGAGGCAGAGGCACATACTCAGGATTGAGCTACGCCCGTCGCTTCCGCCGGTAATTCCGGAACGTGAGCAACAGTCGGTGCGCCGTGATGACAAGGGCCAGCCACGCCAGCCCCAGCGTCCAGGCCACCGCGACATCGGTGACCCAGTGATGCCCGAGGTACACACGTGAGAGGCCCATCGTGAAAGCGAAGAGGATGGCAACGGTGACGGTGAGGGCACGCACGCGCTTCGAATGCTGACGCAGCACCAGAAGGTACGCCAGGATCCCCGAGACGACAACGGCATTCAGTGTATGTCCGCTCGGGAACGACGCCGAGATCTCGTACGGCGGCACCGCGAACTCACGGTCGGGCCGCAACCGCCCGATAGCGTCCTTGCTCAGGACCGTCATCAGCAGGGAGCCTCCGGCTGCTATGACCGTGAGGATCAGCGGCGTGTATGATCGCCGCGCCACAACGAGGGCAAGTGTTGCGCCGAGGGCGAGAATCGGCATGCCGATTGGGCCACCGATATGCGTGTAAGCCGTGATTGCGTCGTTCAGCCATGGCGATCGCATGGTGAGCGCGGCATCGAGGGCGGGTTGATCGAGGGCAGCAATCCCGTCTTCATCCGACACTGCTTCGTAGACCTCCGCGGACGCGACCGTAAGCGATACAGCAGCCCCGATGCCTACCGCGAGCAGCAGCAGGAGCGCCCAGCGCGGTCCGATCCACTGCGCCACTGCCCGGACGCACGTGACCAGGAACCGGCCGACCGGGGTAGTCCACCGGGTCAGATCGCGGGTACCGACGTGATGGTCTTCGTTCTCCGGGTCCTGGAATGACATCCTTCGAGGTTAGCAACGCGACCCGGACTCCGCTTGGCCGCGCGAGCGCCGGGCGTAGGCTGGCCATCATGCATACACCCGTCCAGAACCTGCTCCGCGGACTGCCCGTCTTCCCCGAAGACATGGCCCTGTTCGACACGGCTGCCGCACCCGATTCCCCCCTGGACCTGTTCACTGACTGGCTGAGCGCAGCGATCGACGACGGCGTTCCCGCTCCGCACGCGGTCACCCTCTCAACGACCGACGACGACGGCCACCCTGCCGCCCGAGTCGTCATCCTCAAGGACCTCGACCATCGCGGATTCTCCTTCGCCACCAGCAGTGACAGCCCCAAGGGTCGGCAGCTGCAGGACACACCGAATGCTGCCCTGACCTTTTTTTGGCAGGCGGTTGGCCGGCAGGTGCGCGTCAGCGGTGCCGTGACGCCCGGAACGGCAGAAGAAAACGACGCCGACTTCCGCCGTCGTCATCCCACCGCACGTGCGCTGGTGCTCGCCGGGCAGCAAAGCGAAACGGTTCGGCAGTCAGATTCGGTGAGCGCCGCCGTCGAACGTGAGCTGGCAGGAATTGAGGACAAGGGGTCCGCTACGTGGACCGTCTACACGGTGGCGCCTGAGCGGGTGGAATTTTGGCAGGCGGACGCAGAGCGGCGCCACACCCGACTCCTGTACGTGCGCAGCGGCGAGGGTTGGCGGCGTGAGGTCCTCTGGCCCTGAAGTTTTGTGCACCTCCGATGACTCCGCCGCCGCGGAAGTCACCGGAGGTGCACAAAACTCTCGGGTTGGGGCTAGTGCCCGAAGGAGTCGGAGTCGGCGATGTCCCCGTCACCTGTGTCCAGCGCAGACAGGAACTCGACTTCGTCCTGGGTGAGCTCGAACCCGAACAGGTTGATGTTCTGCTTGATGCGCAGCGGGTTCGCCGATTTGGGGATGGCCACCAGCCCCAGCTGAACGTGCCAGCGCAGGACAATCTGTGCCGGAGTCATCCCGTACTTGTCTGCGAGCTGATCCACGGCCGTACTCTGCAGCAGGTCGCTGCCCTTGCCGAGCGGGCTCCACGACTCGGTCACGATTCCATGCTTGGAGTGAAAATGCCGTGAATCCGGTCGCGTGTGGCGGGGGTCGAGCTGAATCTGGTTGACGTCCGGAACCAGACCCGCGTCGAGGACCCGCTCCAGGTGGGCAGGCTTGAAGTTGGAGACGCCGAAGGCCCGGATGAGGCCTTCCTCCCGCAACCCGGCGAGTCCTTTGACCGCGTCCACGTAGCGGTCCTGCTCAGGATTGGGCCAGTGCACCAGCAGCAGGTCGATGTAATCGACGCCCAGCCGGGCCGCGCTTTGCTCGAAGGCTTTCCGGACGCCGTCGACGCCGTGCCACTGCTTGTTGAACTTGGTGGTGATGAAGACCTGATCCCGCTCGATCCCCGACCGCCGGATTCCTTCCCCGACGCCGGCCTCGTTGCCGTAGTTCTCCGCGGTGTCGAAGAGGCGGTACCCGACGGATACTGCATGCTCGACGGCGGTAGCCGCCTCGTCATCGTCAAGCGGCCAGGTGCCCAAACCGAGCACCGGAATGGACGCACCGCTGAGAAGCTCTATGGTTGGTGCCGCCGCGTCAGTCATGTTCTCCTCGTATCGTTCGGGTGTGCAACTTCTTCCCAGCTTTCTAGCTGGGACGGTGGTGCGTCAATCCGGCGACGGATTGTGGCCGGAAGAAACGGTGGTGCAGGAAGGAACCTCGGGGCAGACTGGGACCGTGAGTCAAGGCCACATCCCCTGGGTGCTGCACGTCGATCTGGACCAGTTCATCGCCGCTGTCGAGGTGCTGCGAAGGCCCGAGCTGGCGGGCAAACCGGTGATCGTGGGTGGCCGCGGCGATCCCACCGAGCGCGCGGTGGTCTCCACCGCGTCCTACGAAGCCCGTGCGTTCGGAGTGGGGTCCGGTATGCCCCTGCGCATCGCCGCCCGGAAAGTTCCGGATGCCGTGATCCTGCCGGTCGACTCCGAGACCTATCTCGCCGCTTCCGACACCGTGATGGCGGCGTTGCGGGCTCAACCGGATGCCATCGTTCAGGTGTTGGGGTGGGACGAAGCCTTCGTCGGGGTGACAACTGATGACCCCGAGGCCTACGCCCGCCGTGCGCAGCAGGCGGTCCTGGACGCTTCGCAGCTGCACTGCAGTGTCGGCGTCGGAGACACGCTGGTGCGGGCCAAGGTTGCCACCGGATTCGCCAAGCCCGCCGGCGTCTTCCGCCTCACAGCGGAGAACTGGCTGGACGTGATGGGCAGCCGTCCCAGCATCGACCTGTGGGGCGTGGGACCCAAGGTTTCCCGCCGCCTGGCGACGCTCAACATCACGACCGTTGCTGAACTCGCCGCCTCCGATCCAGGCGACCTTGTTCCGGAGTTCGGTCCCAAGATGGGCCCCTGGTACGCCCAGCTGGGACGCGGGGACGGCGAGCGCGTGGTTGATGACACCCCATGGGTTGCCCGCGGACACAGCAGGGAAACGACCTACCAGCAGGATCTGACCGAGCCGGCGCAGGTGGAAGAGGCCGTGCGGGAATTGGTGGCCCGCGTTCTTGAGGACGTCATCGCTGAGGGCCGGCCGGTGATCGGCGTGACCCTCAAGGTGCGGTACGCGCCGTTCTTCACCAAGACGTACGCCAAACGGATCCCGGAAACGTTCGACCGCGAGCTCATTCTTGCCGGCGCGTTCGACCTCGTCGGCAAGATCGAGCCTGACCGGCCGATCCGGCTTCTCGGTTTCCGGGCCGGCATGTCCATGCCGGATGAAGCCCGAAAGGGACACACGCCGACGCGCAGCGGGTGGTGAGTGCGCCGTCGTCGTGCGCTGAAAGCGGATCCTGCTCCCGGAAAAGCAGCGGCTCCCCGGAAGCGGAGGCAACCGGGGAGCCACTGGTCATGCGATCGATCGAAGGGAACTAGGAAACCGTGACCGGTTCCTTGCGTTCGGAAACGCCGCGGACTGCAGCGTCGAACTCGGCTTCGATCTCCGCGTTCGGCTTCCAGGTCATCCGGCTGACGACGACGGCGACGATGAGGTTGGCGAAGAACGCCGGCACGATCTCGTACATCGTGGCCGCCAGCGGGGAGTTGCCCCAGGCGAAGACGACGACAGCACCCACGATCATCCCGGACAGTGCGCCCGGCATGGTCAGCTTCCTCCAGAACAGCGAGAGCAGCACGGTGGGTCCGAAAGACGCGCCGAAGCCTGCCCAGGCGAAGGCAACCAGCGCGAGGATGGATTCGTTGCGGCCTGACGCCAGGACGATCGCGACGATCGCGACCACCAGCACGCCGAGACGGCCGAGGACGACGCCCTGCTTGGCGGTAAGGTTCCGCTTGGAGACCATGTTGTAGAGGTCCTCAACCAGTGCGGAGGAGCACACCACGAGCTGCGAGGAGATGGTGCTCATGATCGCTGCGAGGACGGCCGCAAGGACGATACCTGCAACAAAGGGGTGGAAGAACGCCTGCGACAGCGCGAGGAACACGGCCTCCGGATCCTCGAGCGTCAGCTGCGGGTTCTGCTCGAAGTAGGCGATGCCCACCAGCGCGGTGCTGACGGCACCGATGACGGTCAGGATCATCCAGCTGATGCCGATGCGACGGCCGGCCGTGGCGTCCTGCGGGGAACGCAGGGCCATGAAGCGAACGATGATGTGCGGCTGGCCGAAGTAGCCAAGCCCCCACGCTGCGGCGGAGATGATAGCGAGGATTGACCCGCCCGCTACGAACTCGAGCATCGACGGATCGACGGCGCGGATGGAGTCGGTCATTCCGGTGAACCCGCCAACCTGAACAAACCCGATGATCGGAACGACGATCAGCGCGATCAACATGAGAATTCCCTGCGCCACGTCAGTGAAGGTGGCGCCCATGAAACCGCCGAACAGGGTGTAGGAGATGGTGACTGCAGCAACGAGGATCATGCCGAGCGTGTAGCTGGAGTTGAAGGAGGACTCGAAGAACACGCCGCCTGCAACCATGCCCGAGGATACGTAGAACGTAAAGAACACCAGGATGATGATGCCGGACACCACGCGCAGAACCCGTGAGCGGTCCTTGAGCCGGTTTTCCAGGAAGCTCGGCACAGTGATCGAGTTGTTGGATACCTCGGTGTAGCTCCGCAAGCGGGGAGCCACGAACTTCCAGTTCAGCCAGGCTCCGATGGTCAGGCCAATGGCGATCCAGACCTCAATCAGGCCGGACAGGTAGATGGCGCCGGGCAGTCCGAGCAACAGCCACCCCGACATGTCGGAGGCTCCCGCGCTGAGCGCGGCCACTCCGGGCTTGAGTCCGCGGCCGGCGAGCATGTAATCATCGAGATCGGACGTTTTCCGGTACGCGTACCAGCCGATTCCCAGCATGGCGGCCATGTAGAGCGCCATGGCGAGGTATTGGAAGGTCTGGTCAGTCATGGGTTCCTTTCACAGAATTCTTGGAACTGGCTGAGTGCAGCCGCCCACTATTCCAAGGCGACACCCAGTTTGGCTAATAAGGTGACCTGGTTCACTGCGATTTCGATGCTGAAAAGAGTTGTTACCGGTGGGTAATATAGGACAATGCACCTGCTATTGCGCACCCTCTGGCTTCTCTTTGCGTCACGCCGCCGGGCGAAGGTAAGCATCTGGGATTCAGCCTCCCTGCCACAACGGGTTCAGCTCACGGACATCGACATTGCGATGCACGTCAACAACGGCATGTACCTGTCCCTGATGGACCTGGGCAGGTTTGACCTTATGATCCGCAGCGGCATCTGGAAGCTCATGCGCCGGAAGGGCTGGACGCCGGTGGTCAACGCCGAGACGATCACGTTCCGGAAGTCGCTCCAGCTTGGCCAGCGCTACACCATCGAGACACGGATTCTGGGTTTCGATGAGCGGGCCATCTATTTTGAGCAGCGCATGGTGCACGGCGGCGAGATCTACGCACGTGCCTACATCGCCACCCGCCTGCTCAGCTCAGCCGGGCCGGTATCGAATGCCGAAATCTTCGAAGCGATGGGGTATCCGCCCGCGGACATGGTGCTCCCGGAGTGGGTTCATGAGTGGCGCGTCAATACCGCGCTTCCCAGCACGCGGCGTCCTGCTACCCACGACTGGGTCAGGTAGTCAGCGGTACTCAGCGGTACTTTCGGTGCAGATTCTCGCCACCGGATGAGCCCTCCGGATGATCGGCGATCCATGGACCTGTCCCTTCCGACTGGTCGAGAACGCCCTCCTCAAGCCAGGTATGCCGCCCGTCGAGAACGCTCCCCGCGAGGCGCGTGTCCGCGCTGTCAGTGTTTTTCCACAGGTCGCTGAAAAGCTGCTCGATCCGCAGCCGTGACTGCCGGCAGAAGACCTCCGCGAGCTCGCCTGCCTCCCGCCGGCCCTGCCCCTCAAGGTGTTTGGCATGGGAGCACGTGGCCGCCATCGCAAACAATTCCGCTCCGATGTCGACAATCCGCCCGAGGAACACTTGCCGGTGCTCGAGCTTCGCCTGCCAGCGGGCCATGCCGAGGAAGGTATGGCGGGCAAGGCGCCGGGATGCCCGCTCCACGTAGCGCACATGCCCGGCAAGCCGCCCGAAATCGGAGTAGGAGCGCGGCGACAGGCCCGGACCGGCGAGAAGGTGCGGAAGCCACCCGGCGTAGAAGCTGCTGGCGCCTGCAGCCGCCTTTGCCTTCGCTAGAAGGTCAGCGTCCGACGACGCGAGGTCGCCTGCCGCTGCAAGGTGGGCATCGACTGCCTCACGGGCGATGAGCAGGTGCATGATTTCCGAGGAGCCCTCGAAGATCCGGTTGATTCGGAGATCCCGCAGCTGCTGTTCCACCGGAACTGCGCGTTCTCCGCGGGCTTTGAGGGAGGCCGCGCTCTCATACCCCCTGCCGCCGCGGATCTGCATCAGTTCATCGGCGATCCGGTAGGCCATTTCGCTGGACCACAGCTTGGCCAGGGCAGCTTCGATGCGAACATCCTTCTGCCCGGAATCAGCAAGAGCGGCGGAGAGTTCAAAGACGGACTCGAGGGCGAATGCGGTCGCGGCAATGAAGGAAATCTTCTGTGCGACGGCCTCGTGCCTGCCGATCGGCCGACCCCACTGGACGCGTGCGCCTGACCATTCACGTGCGATCTTCAGCGACCACTTGCCCGCGGCCGCGCAGTTTGCGGGGATGGAGAGCCGCCCGGTGTTCAGGGTGGTGAGGGCAATCTTGAGCCCCTGGCCTTCCTTGCCCAACCGGTTGGCGATCGGGATCCGGACGTTCTCGAACCGGGTGACACCGTTCTCGATTCCGCGCAGGCCCATGAAGGCATTCCGGTGCGTCACCGTGATCCCCGGAGCGTCCGCCTCCACGACGAAGGCGGAGATGCCGCCCCGACCGCCGCTGTGCGGAGGCACCGTCGCCATCACCACGATCAGCTCGGCAATCACACCATTGGTGGTCCAGAGTTTGCTGCCGTTGAGAACGTAGATGCCGTCGTCGTCGTTGCGGGTTGCGGTGGCGTTCATGCGGGCGGGGTCGGACCCGACATCCGGCTCGGTCAGCAGGAAGGCCGAGATGGCACCGGACGCGCAGCGGGGAAGGTACTCCTGTTTCTGCTCGGGGGTGCCGAACATGCGCACGGGTTCAGGCACTCCGATGGACTGGTGCGCGGAGACCAGCGCTCCCAGGCTGGGGTGGACAGAGGTGAGCAGCATCAGTGCCCGCCCGTAGTAGGTCAGCGACAGGCCCAGGCCGCCGAATTCCCGGGGGATCTTGATGCCGAAGACGCCCAGTTCGGCGAGGTCCCGAAGGTACTCGTCCGGGATCAGCGAGTCCCGCTCGATCAACTGACCGTCCATGGCGGCCAGAAGCGAGGTGAGCCGCGCAAGGAACTCCTCGCCGTCGTCGTCGCCGGCGTGTGTGGAGGAGGGGTGCGGGTGAATGAGAGAGATGTCGCAGCGGCCCAGATAGAGGCCTTTCGCGAAGCTGGGCCGGTTCCATTCCGTTTCCCGGGCGGACTCCGCCACCTCCCGGGAGGTGCGCTCGTTGACGTTCTCCTGAAGTGCTTCGGCGCTCATGGCAGCCCCCTTCAACGGTAGGCTCCGCCAGCCGGAACCCGGCCATGGGTAAATGCTACTCCCCGGTAGGGACGGGCAGGGGGCGCCGTCTGTAACCACAACCGGGAGCGAGCCAATAGATTAGGAGGATGGCCCAGCTCACACCGCTCCAGCAACTCGCCGAGCAGCACCGCGTCGGAATCACTTTCAAGGGCTGGGACGGCACGCCTCAGACGGTAGGCGATGAAACGCTGGTTGCGGTCCTCACCGCGCTTGGGGTGCCCTGCTCAACAGACGACGACGTCGCTGCCTCCCTCCGCGCAGCCGAACGTGCGCCGTGGCTGCGTACGCTGCCTCCCGCCGTCGTCGTTCGGGACGGTGACCCCACAACCGTGCCGGTCACTGTGCCGGCAGGCTCCCTGCCCTCCATCCGGATTGTGCTGGAAGACGGGACCGAGCGTCCGGTGCCGGTGGGGTTCGCACAGAAGCGGGACGTGGACGGAAAGAGCGTCAGCCGGTTCACGGTCGAGGTCCCGCTCGACCTCCCGCTCGGCTGGCACACCCTTGTGGTGACTAACGGATCGACTGAAACTCGTTGCGCGCTCGTCGTGACGCCGCGGAAGCTCACCACCGCAGACCGCCTGAGCCGCACGTGGGGGCTGATGGCTCAGCTGTATTCGGTGCGGTCGCGGTCGTCGTGGGGCATCGGGGATCTCGCTGACCTTGCGCGGTTAGCTGAGATCTCGGCGGGTAAAGGCGCCGGTTTTGTGCTGATCAACCCGCTCCATGCAGCGCAGCCCAAACCGCCGGTCGAGGCATCCCCCTACCTGCCGACCACGCGCCGGTTCTTCAATCCCATCTACCTGCGCGTGGAGAACGTCGTCGAGTTCGGGAATCTGCCGGCGGCGCAGGCAGACACCGTCCGCGACCTGGCGGCAGCGTTCCGGGCCGCCAACGAGAACGTGGACGTCATTGACCGGGATCCCAGCTACGCCGCCAAGCTGCAGGCACTCGAACTCGTCTTCGCGGTCCCGCGGCAGCCGGAGCGGGAGGACGCGTTCCGGCGATTCCGCTCCGAAGCCGGGCCAGGGCTGGAGAACTTTGCCCTGTGGTCCGCGCTTGCGGAAACGCTCCCCGAGGGCGCTGCCGAGTGGAGCGACCCGGAATTCCTTGAAGCGCAGCACGCTGAGCTGGCGAGCCGTATCGACTTCCACGCCTGGCTGCAGTGGCTGTGCGACGAACAACTTGAAGCTGTCCAGCGAGCCGCCACGGATGCCGGCATGAACCTTGGCATTATGCATGATCTCGCGGTGGGCGTTCACCCGGCCGGTGCTGACGCGTGGACCCTGAGTGGCGTATTGGCGTCCGGCATCAGCGTCGGCGCCCCGCCGGACATGTTCAACCAGCAGGGCCAGGACTGGGCGCAGCCGCCCTGGCACCCGGAACGGCTCGCCGAGTCCGGCTACGCCGCATACCGCGATATGCTGCGCACCATCCTCCGGCACGCCGGCGGCATCCGGATCGACCACATCCTCGGCCTGTTCCGCCTGTGGTGGATCCCGCAGGGTTCGATGCCCGGCGACGGCGCTTACGTGTACTACGACCACGAGGCGCTTATCGGCATCCTCGCGCTCGAGGCTGAGCGTGCGGGTGCCGTCGTCGTCGGTGAGGACCTGGGCGTCTTCGAGCCGGGTGTGCAGGAGTACCTGGCCGAGCGCGGTGTGCTCGGCACCTCCATCCTGTGGTTTGAGTACGACGACGAGGAGCCGCGCCCTGCGGAGCAGTACCGGACTGCGTGCCTCACCACGGTCACCACCCATGACCTGCCGCCAAGCGCGGGTTACCTCGCAGGCCGGCACGTTGAACTGCGAGAGCAACTTGGACTGCTGGGCAGGCCTGTGGAGGAAGAGAAGGCTGCGGATCGCCAGGCTCAGGAGCGGGTGCTCTCCCGCGTTCGCACCACCACCGGAGCCACACCCGCCACCGTGCAGGAGACAGTTGAGACAATGCACACCTTCATCGCGCAGACCCCGTCGGTGCTGCTCGGGGTTGCACTGACCGACGCGGTAGGCGAGGAACGCACGCAGAATCAGCCGGGGACCACATCCGAGCAGTATCCCAACTGGCAGGTTCCGCTGGCGGGGCCGGACGGCGTCGTGCTCGTTGAGGACTTGCCGGGGCTGGCGCGGTTCGATGAGCTGGTTCGTGCTCTTCAGAGGTGAACCATTTGAACCGATTCTACCGCTTACCGCACTGGAACGACCGTTCACCGCACGCCGACGATGTTTGCCTCAGGCAATATGTGACGTAATGCACAATATTCCATGGTGGGGGCCAAGCGGACGACGGCGTCCACACGTAGAGGGAGAGGCATTCACTTCATGAGCTGGCTCGATAGGGAACACACAATTGCTCCACCCGGATTCAACCGCTGGCTGATCCCGCCCGCGGCACTCGCTGTGCACCTGTGCATCGGCCAGGCTTACGCCACCAGCGTTTACAAGACGGCACTCGTCGAGCATTTCGATGCGAGTCTCACCGAAATTGGTCTGATCTTCTCCATCGCGATCGTGATGCTCGGCCTGTCCGCCGCGGTGATGGGCACGTGGGTGGACCGCAACGGCCCGCGCAAGGCCATGTTCACCTCGGCTATGTTCTGGGTCAGCGGGTTCCTCGTCGGAGCGCTCGGGATCTTCACCAACCAGCTCTGGCTGGTGTACCTCGGGTATGGTGTGATTGGCGGCATCGGGCTGGGTATCGGCTACATCTCGCCTGTCTCCACGCTGATCAAATGGTTCCCCGACCGGCCGGGACTGGCTACCGGAATGGCGATCATGGGCTTCGGCGGCGGTGCGCTGATCGCGAGCCCGCTGTCCACTCAGCTTCTGCGGATGTTCGACCCGAATTCGGGTACGGAGGGCTGGGTAGCCAGCGGTGAAGCGGTGGGCATGCTGTTTGTCACCCTCGCGGTGATCTACCTCATCTACATGGTCTTCGGAGCCTTCACCATCAAGGTTCCCGCTGCCGATTGGCGGCCGGACGGCTACGACCCGTCCACCATGAAATCGAAGGCGCTCGTCACCAGCGATAACGTTTCCGCGAAGAACGCCATCCGCACCAAGCAGTTCTGGCTGATCTGGATCGCGCTGTTCTGCAACGTGACCGCAGGAATCGGCATTCTTGAGCAGGCCGCACCGATGATCCAGGACTTCTTCCGCCAGGCAGACGGCGTCAGCGCCGTGTCCGCGGCTGTAGCGGGCGGCTTCGTCGGCCTGTTGTCCATCGGCAACATGGCGGGCCGCTTCGGATGGTCGACGCTGTCCGACCACATCGGCCGCAAGCGCATCTACATGGTCTATCTGGGCGTCGGCGCAATTCTCTACACGGTGCTTGCGCTGGCCGGCTCCTCGACCACTGTGCTCTACGTGCTGCTCGCGTTCGTGATCATTTCCTTCTACGGCGGCGGGTTCGCGACGGTTCCGGCGTATCTTCGCGACCTGTTCGGTACGTTCGAGGTGGGCGCAATCCATGGCCGCCTTCTGACTGCCTGGTCAGCCGCGGGTATTGCCGGACCGCTGATCGTGAACGGGTTCCTCGATGCGCGGGGCACGCCCGGGGAGCTTGTCGCAGCCGACTATCAGCCGGCCCTGCTGACTATGGTTGGCCTGCTGATCGTCGGATTCATCGCGAACCTGATGATCAACTCCGTGGACTCACGATTCCACGAAGCCAAGAAGACCGCCGAACCCGCAATGGAGGCATGAGATGGAAATCAGCAAGGCTCGACTGACTGTTGTGTGGGCGCTGGTTGCAGTGCCCCTGGCCTACGGGATCTTCACCACCCTCACCCGGGTGGCCGCGCTCTTTACCGGCTAGCTGCTCACCGGCTAGCTGCGCTGGAACTGAGGTGCACGCCGTCGTCGTCGATTCTTTCGACGGCGTCGGCGGCCTCATAGAAGTTGTTGCCGATTCCGGTGCCGTCCACGTGGACGTATCCGAGGCGAAGGAGTCGCTGAGCGCGTTCCTCGTCCACCTCCTCGGTACTGAAGGCGCCGGCGAGGAAGTTGACGATCCCGCCCTGCTCCTGCGTCTGGCCTTCGGGGGTAACTGCCTGCGGGTCGCCCATCTTGACGCTCTTCACCGTGCCGATCTTCCTGCCCTCGGCGTTGATGACGTCCATACCTTCTCGAACTTCACTGAGGTCATTCACCGGTGGGTCTCCATTCCGTTCGGGTGCTTGGACTTCCACCCTAGGACGGCGACGCCGCCGCGGTCGAGGAGTGCGGCAGGCGGAGGCCCCACAATCACAAAAGCGCCGGTGTGCGGCAGGGTCGTGGGGACATCCCCACGATCGTGCCACGCACCGGCGCTTCTGCGCGGTCAGACGACGCACCGGCGCTTCTACGTGCGCGTCAGCGCGTGGAGACTAAACGCTGGAGGCAAGCTCCGCCGTCGGAATGGCTTCCTTCGCGGGGAACGACGGCGGGTGGACTCCGGCCATCTCCTCCATGACGCGGACCACCTGGCAGCTGTAGCCGAACTCGTTGTCGTACCAGACGTATAGGACCAAGTTCTTGTCATTGCAGATGGTGGCGAGGCCGTCGACCGTGCCGGAGCGGCGTGAGCCGACGAAGTCCGTGGAGACGACGTCGGGGGAGTCAATGTAGTCCAACTGCTTGCGCAGGTCGGAGTGCAGCGACATCTCGCGGAGGTAATCGTTGACGCTGTCCTTGGTGGTCTCGTGCTCAAGCGACAGGTTCAGGATCGCGATCGACACGTCCGGGGTGGGCACGCGGATGGAGCTGCCCGTGAGCTTGCCCTCCAGTTCGGGCAGCGCCTTGGCCACGGCCTTGGCCGCGCCCGTCTCGGTGATGACCATGTTCAGGGCAGCGGAACGGCCCCGGCGGTCGCCCTTGTGGAAGTTGTCGATCAGGTTCTGGTCATTGGTGAAGGAGTGGACCGTCTCCACATGCCCGTGCACCACGCCGAACTCATCGTTGATCGCCTTGAGTACGGGGGTGATGGCGTTGGTGGTGCAGGACGCCGCAGTGACGATGGTGTCCCCGGCTGCAATGTCAGTGTGGTTGATGCCGTGGACGATGTTCTTCAGGCCGCCCTTGCCCGGTGCTGTCAGCAGGACTTTCGCAACACCCTTGCTCTGCAGGTGCTGGCTGAGGCCCTCCTCGTCACGCCAGCGGCCGGTATTGTCAACGACCAGCGCGTTGGAAATGCCGTAGGCGGTGTAGTCGATGGTGGACGGGTCATTCGAGTAGATGACCTGAATCCGCACACCGTTGGCCGTGATGGTGTTGGTTTCCTCATCCACCTGGATGCTGCCCTCGAACGAGCCATGCACCGAGTCCCGGCGCAACAGGCTTCCGCGTTTCATGAGGTCATTCTCGGCGCCCTTGCGCACCACGATCGCCCGCAGGCACAGTCCGTGCCCACCGCCCGCCTTCTCGATGAGCAGCCGGGCAACCAGGCGGCCAATGCGGCCAAAACCATAGAGAACGACGTCGGTGCTCGTCCGTGCGTCGGCACCGCGCTTACCGACGACGTCGGCCAATTCCTCCCGGAGGAATTCCTCCAGGGAGGCGCTGCCGCCCTCCTCCCGATTCAACCTGTATTTCTGGGCCAGACGGGCGACATCAATGGCCGCTGCTCCCAGCTCCAGGTCGGCGAGGGCACGCAGCAGGGGTGCGGTCTCTTCGAGGAGCAGCTCTTCCTTGCTCATGCGGCGTGCGAACCGGTGTGCCTTGAGGATGCCCATGGTGGACTTGTTGATGAGGCTGCGGCCATGGATGCTGGTCACCACATTGTTCTCGCGGTAGAGGCGGCCGATGACGGGAATCATCCCTTCGGCGAGTGCCTCCCGGCTCATCCAGGTGTCGCGGGTGACGGAAGGTTTGTGATCCACGATGATCAGGTCCTTTCTGTTGCCGGTTGTGCCGGCGGGGTAAAGCGTCGAGTGCCCGGGATGCTGGGCAGGAATGGCCTTCGCTACGGTGCCGATGACAACGACGTCGGACGGACAATGGAAAACGAGGGTTCTTTCTAGAATATCGCTCAGGACGGCAGCCACCGCCGGAATGGGCTGTTAGCCTGCTCACGTCGCGGTCATCGCTGGCACAATGGGCCCATGGCTGATTCCCCTGGAGACGCTGTCCATGGCCGAGCGGTGGCGGGCTGCTCAGCTCACGCCGGGTTCCAACCGGCTTCGGAAGACGGCTAGATGGATCCGGCGCTGGGACTGAGCTTCGCCGTCGTACTGCTGGTGGGCGTGCTCATTTCGGAACGGGCGAGCCGCACAGTCATTTCCACCGCCGTGCTCTTCCTGCTGGCTGGGTTCCTGCTCGGGCAGGGAGTCCTCGGCGTCATCAGGGTGGAATCGGGCGATCCCGTTGTCCTCATCCTGTCAGAGCTCGCGCTCTTTTCCGTCCTGTTCACGGACGGAATGCGGGTCGGTCTCACTGATCTTCGTGCTGCCTGGCGGTTGCCCGGCCGGGCATTGGTTCTTGGGCTACCGCTCACCCTTGTGGTCACCGCAGTTCTGGCCCACTACGTCGCAGGACTGCCGTGGCTCGAGTCGTTCCTGCTGGGCGCCGTGCTTGCACCCACAGACCCGGTGTTTGCTTCCGCCATCGTGGGGCGAAAGGAGGTCCCCGGCCGCCTGCGGCACCTGCTCAATGTGGAGTCGGGGATCAACGACGGACTTGCCCTCCCCATTGTCCTGGTTCTGCTTGCCATGGCCGGCGGCACGGAGGCCGGAGGATGGCAACTGACGGAGGAGATCCTGCTCGGCATCGTCGTCGGGGTGGCGGTTCCGCTGCTGGTACTGGCTTTGGAACGGCTTCCCTTCCTGAGAGCAGAACGTCACCTTGAGCCGCTGCTGACCGTATCCATCGGGCTTCTCGTGCTGACGATCTGCATGGCCACCCACGCCAACCTGTTCCTCGGAGCGTTCGCCGCCGGAGTCACGATCGCTACCGTCCGTCCGGAGTTCCGCGACGAGTTTGAGCAGTTCGGAGAGCTGGTCACTGAGCTGCTCAAACTTGCTGCCATTCTGGTCTTCGGCGCCCTGATCACTCCGGCATTCCTCTTTCAGGAGATCCCGTTCGCCGGCTGGCTGTTCGCACTGCTGGCGCTCGTCGTCGCCCGCCCGCTCGCGCTGCTGGCGTCATTCCTCGGAACCAACCTCCCCCGTGGGCAGCGCATCGCGGCCATGTGGTTCGGGCCGAAGGGCTTTGCGTCAGTGGTCTACGGGCTGCTGGTCCTGCAATCCGGCATTGAGCTGGCCGATCAGGTGTTCCACCTCGCCGCGCTTGCGATTGTGCTGTCGATTCTGGCGCACTCCTCTACGGACGTCCTCATTGCAAAGAAGCTGAGTACAACACCCGGGTAGCGGCGGACAATCCGCGGTCTTGCTAGGCTGTGTGATCGGGGGCATAGTGTGATGCGCTGTTGCCGGCTCGTACTCGGCGGCATCAGCGGTGAACGGTCGGCGTTGTTTCAAACGGCGTCGTCGCGACAGACGGGGTAGCGATGCACAAAGCAGGACCAGGCACAGAGACGCTCAGCGATCTTCTGTCCCGTGTGGCAGAGGGTGACCAGCGCGCTTTTGCCGGGCTCTATGAGCAGGTTTCCAAGCGGGTGCATGGACTGGTGCTGCGTGTTGTGCGTAACCACGCGATCTCTGCCGAAGTGGTGCAGGAAGTCTTCCTGATGCTCTGGGTTTCAGCTGACCGTTACAAAGCCGATCTCGGTTCCCCCGAGGCGTGGATTTTCACCCTTGCACACAGGCGCGCGGTGGACCGTGTGCGCAGCGAACAGCGGTCGGTGATCCGGGATGGGCAGTACGCACAGAAGGAGTACTTCGTGCAGGAGCCCGTGGATGAGCGGGTTCATCACACGCTCATGAGCGAAAGCGTGAAACGCTGCCTCGCTTCTCTGACCGACCTGCAGGCTGAAGCGATCAGGCTCGCCTACTACGGCGGCCTCACCTACACCGAAGTCGCGGAAGCGCTGCAGGTAAAAGTTCCCACGGCCAAGTCCCGTATCCAGTCCGGCCTGGTGTGCCTGCGCAACGCAATGGAAGCCGATGGTTACGGAGCGCGCTCGAGGTAGCACAATGGATCTCTACCGGGTCCGCTGGGCCCGGTACAAGCTATGGGCAAAACGGGCAGCGAGCGTTCCGGAAGGCGGCGATGAATCCCTATCTGCAGCAATGGTTCACCGCCCGTGCGGTGGCCGATACGGGTCTCGATCCCGATGAGGTGTGGACCGGCTTCGCCAACCTCGGCGGATGGTGCGATCGCCTGGAAGTGCAGGCCTATCTCTCCGGCCTGGCGCTGATCGACGAACTGCAGCGGGACATGGTTTCGCACGCCGTCAACGAGATGCTCGATGAGCGCAGCGCGCCTGCCCGACGCGCTGCCTACTCGACGGACGACGTTTCCCTGGCGTCCGGCGTGATCACCGAGAGCAGTTTCGAGAGCTGCACGGATGGTGCGCTGCAGAGGTTCGTGACGTCGTCGTACGCGTTCCTCAAGGGCGCTGACGCGGAGCGGCGTCGGCTCGACTCACTGGCACAGACAGGCCTGTTCGGAACGCCCGCGGAAGAGCGGTTTGACCGGATCACCCGCGAAGCGCAGCGGGTGTTCGGTGTCAGTTCTTCATCGTTGGCGCTGATCGGCGAGCGTCAGCAGTTCATCAAGTCGGTGACGGGGCCGATAGGCCAGAATGTGCCGCGGGACGTTTCCTTCTGCAACGAGACCATCCGGGAGAAGCGCATGCTCGTGGTGAGGGATGCGCTGTTGCATGAGCAGTTCCGGACCAACCCGTTGGTGCTCGAACAGCCGCACATCCGCTTCTACGCGGGGTATCCACTCACCGGGCCCGAAGGGTGGCGCATCGGTTCGCTCTGCATCATTGATGACAAACCGCGGGAATTCTCCCTGGAGGATGAGATGGCGCTCCGTCTGCTGGCCGGCCAGGCACAGCGCGAGCTCGAGGCGAGTGTCTGCTGAACAATGCGAAGGATGCTGTAGGCGGACATGGTGAAGATACTCAAGCGGCTCACCTTCGGGCTGGATTCCGACGAGCGGCGGTGGGAGCGTCCCGGCCCCACCGGAGACCACCTGCGCCGGGATGTGATCGGCGTCGTCGTTTTCTTCCTGGTGAGCGCGCTGGCGCTGGAACTGAGCCGCGGCGTCGGCGCCATGGCCGAGGAGCGCAGCCCGATCTGGCTCCAGCACGCCGTCCTTGCCCTGATGATCTTCCCGCTCGTGTTCAGGCGGCGCTTCCCAGTGACGGTCATGCTGGTCATGTCGGCGCTCTTCATCATCCTCAGTCTCTGGATTCCGGCGCTCTCGCTGCAGATCTCCTATCAGGTGGCGTATTTCGCTTCGCTGTACTCGGCGGTTGCGTGGGCGAAGGACCGCAGGGTGCTGTGGCTCGGAACCACGGTTGTTGTGGTCGCCATGACGCTCTGGCTAATCCTCTCGCTGACGGTCGCGAATACCTATGACGGGCTGCTGGAGCGGGTCTCCGAGGGAGACGAGACGTGGCGGGGGATTTTCGACCCGCTCACCTCCGCGGCGCTCTACTACTTCATGGTGAACTTCGCCTACTTCGGCGGCGCCATCCTGGCGGGCATGTCCTCCTGGCGCAACGCCCTTCAGCGGACCCAGCTGGCCGAACAGGCAGCACAGATCGCCAGGCAGTCCGCGGAAATCGCGCGCCGCGCGGTCATTGAGGAGCGCCTCCGGATCGCCCGCGAGCTGCACGACGTCGTTGCCCACCACGTGTCGGTCATCGGAGTGCAGGCCGGTGCTGCACGCCGGGTGATGGACCGGAAACCGGAGGTCGCCGCGGAGTCATTGCGCACCATCGAGCAGGCCAGCCGCCAGGCCGTCACCGACATGCGCAACCTCCTCGGCGTCCTCCGGTCCGAAGCTGCAGCACAGAACAACAACAAAAACGACGACGACGGCGGCCGCCACCCCGAGCCCGGGCTCGCCGACATTGCGGCGCTGGCCGAAAACCAGCAGGACGGTGGCCTCGATGTCACCTTCTCGCGGGTGGAGGACGTGCCGGATGCGCTTCAGGAAGTATCTGCCCCGCTTGCGTTGTCGCTGTACCGGACAGCGCAGGAATCATTGACGAACGTCCGCCGGCACTCCACCGCTTCCGCAGCGGTGATGACCCTGCGTACCGGACGCGCGGGCGGGCAGCGCTGGGTGGAACTGGAAACCGTGGACAACGGCAGGCCCAGGCAGCGCGCGGAGGCCGGTTCCGGCTATGGGCTGCAGGGTATCCGCGAACGCGTCGCCCTGCATCGCGGAACGGTCGAGATCGGTCCCCGTTCCGACGGCGGCTGGCGGGTCCGTGCCCGCTTCCTGCTGCAGTGAGCGCCCGCCTCCTCCCGCTCAACTCCCTTCTGTCGAACTGCCACGAAAGAACGTGATGAACAAGATCCGAGTGCTGCTTGCCGATGACCAGGGGCTCGTCCGTGCCGGTTTCGCGACCATCCTGTCCATTGAGGATGACATCGAGGTGGTGGGCCAGGTGACCAACGGGCAGGAGGCGGTGGACTTCGCTGCTGCCAACGACGTCGACATCATCCTGATGGACGTGCAGATGCCGGTGCTTGACGGAATCCGCGCAACTGAGCAGATCACGGCAGCCGGTCGGGGGAAGGTCATCATCCTGACCACCTTTGAGCGCGATGACTACCTTTTCGACGCAATCCGCGGCGGTGCGAGCGGCTTCCTCCTCAAGAATGCCGATCCGGATGACCTTGTCGCCGCAGTGCAGGCGGTTGCCGGCGGTTACGCGCTGCTGGCCCCGGAGGTCACCCTCCGCGTGATCGAGCGCTTCGCGGACCAGCTCGGCAGCCAGGAACAGGCGCAGGTGGAGAAGCAACCCAGCGCCGACCGGCAGCGTCAGCAGAACCTGCTCGCCTCCCTGACCCAGCGCGAGAGGGAGGTTCTCGAGTGCATGGCCGCGGGACTGAGCAACGCCGAGCTGGCACGCAAGCTCTACCTGGCCGAGGCGACCGTGAAATCCCATGTCTCCTCGCTGCTGGCCAAGATTCAGGTCCGGGACCGGGTGCAGGCGGTTGTCTTCGCCTATGAGAGCGGGCTCATCCGTCCGGGGGAATGACGGCTCCGCCTTACGGCTCATCCGCTGCGCACCCGGCTTGCCTACTGTTGATGACCGAAGGATCAAACGGGAGGAAACCCAATGCTGCAGGTGCAGAACCTGACCCGGCGCTTCGGCGAGAACACCGCCGTCGACGACGTAAGTTTCACAGTCCCCTCGGGGAAGATGACCGGATTCGTGGGCGCCAACGGGGCCGGAAAAACCACCACCATGCGCATGATCATGGGTGTTCTCACCGCGCATGCGGGCAGCGTCCTGGTGAGCGGTCGCCCGGTCACAGCGGCTGACCGCGCCACTTTCGGGTACATGCCCGAAGAACGCGGCCTCTACCCGAAGCAGCCCATCCTCGACCAGCTCGTCTACCTGGGCCAGCTGCACCGGATGAGCCAGGCCGATGCACGGTCCCGCGCACAGGACCTGCTCGAGCGCTTCCAGCTCGGCGGCCGCGGAAAGGACAAGCTGGAGTCCCTGTCACTCGGCAACCAGCAAAGGGTGCAGATTGCGGCATCACTCCTGCACCGGCCCTCGGTCCTCGTTCTCGACGAACCGTTCTCCGGGCTCGACCCCATTGCGGTGGACTCAATGGTGGACCTGCTTCGCGAGCACACCGCCCAAGGCGTCCCGGTCCTCTTTTCCAGCCACCAGCTCGATCTGGTGGATCGCCTCTGCGACAACCTCGTGGTCCTGCAGAAGGGTCGGCTGGTCGCTTCCGGCACCGGCGATGAACTCCGCGCCACGGCTCCCCGCCGGCACAGGCTGACCGTCTCACCCGACGCCGGCTGGGTCCGGGAGGAAACCGGGGTGACCGTCATCGACGTCGCAGGCCGGGACGCCGTCGTCGAGCTGGAAAACGACGACGACGCGCAGCGGCTGCTTGCCGCCGCCATGGCACGCGGAAGCGTGTACGAATTCAGCAGAATCAGGCCAAGCCTGAGCGAAATCTACCGGGGGGTATCCCAGTGAGCACCGAAACAACGGAGCGGCACGTGCGGCCGGGGGAGCCGTCGTCGTCCCAGCCGGGACGCAACGCACAGCCGGCCTGGCTGATCGTCACCCTTCGTGAAGTCATGGTCAAGGCGAAGGACCGCGGGTTCGCGATTTCCACGATCGTGACGCTCGTGCTTATTGTCGCCGGCGTCGTCTTCAACGCCTACATGTCCAGCCGCGGTGAGGATTTCACCGTGGCGGTAACCTCGGAGGCCGGACAGTCGGTGACCGCGCTCGCGGACCAGGATGGCAGGGCCGACGACGGCAACACCACTTTCACGGCGATTGTCGTTGACTCGGAGGAAGCAGCACTCGAGGAGGTCCGGTCGGAGGAAGCCGACGCGGCGCTCATCCGGGGCGATGGCGGTGGCTGGACTCTGACAGGAAAGAATGAGGTTTCCAGGGGGTTGAGCACCGGGATCGGTGCCTCGCTGGAGACTTACGTGCTGGAAACCAACGCGGCTGCGGCCGGAACCTCGCCGGAGGAGCTGCTTGCCGGTTCCGAACTCGAGGAGTCGCTGCTGGAAGGCAACGCGGAGAACCAGGCCGTGGCAGACATCGCCGGTTTCGCCTTCAGCTTCCTGTTCTATATGGCGTCCATCATCTTCGGAATGGCCATCGCCAACTCGGTGGTGGAGGAGAAGCAGAACCGGGTGGTGGAGATCCTCGCCACGGCAATACCCGTTCGGCAATTGTTGTACGGCAAGGTACTGGGAAATACGATCCTGGCCATGGTGCAGCTTGCGCTGTACGGTGGGGCCGCCCTGTTGGCCCTCAACCTGACCGATACGGCGGACCTCGTGGGAAGCATCATCCCTGCCTCGGGATGGTTCATGGTGTTCTTCCTCTTCGGCTTCCTAATCCTCGCGTCGATCTGGGCAGTCCTGGGCTCACTGGCCAGCCGGCCGGAGGACCTGTCCAGCAACTCGACGCCGGTCATGGTCCTGATCTTCGCGGCACTGGGTGCCGGATTGTTCGCATCGGGCCAGCTGCTGGTGGTGGCGTCCTACGTGCCGGTGGTGTCATCCGTGGCCATGCCGATCCGCATGCTGAACACCGAGGTAGCGCTGTGGGAGCCGATCCTGTCACTGGTGATTGCCCTCGCGGCGGCAGTCGCGCTGCTTCACCTCGGCGAGAAAATCTACCGTAGAGCCGTCATGCAGGGCGGCGGCGCGCTGTCACTGCGCAAGGCCATGAAGCTGGAGCAGTAGGGTCTCCGCAGCAACGGCCCTTAGGTGCAGCGGCCCGCAAACACGGCCCTTAGGCGTAACGGCCCGCAAACACGGCCCTTAGGTGCACACACGCCGGTTCGAACCGGCGATCCTGCACCTGAGGGCCGTTTCTGCTTTCCGCTCGGGCCATAGGCGGGGGACAATTCCCTGTGGAACGACGTTGGTACTCACAGGACACCGCACTCACGTGAAAGAAGGAAACGGTTATGGCTGGATTCGGATCGCTCGGCAAGATCGCGATGGGACTCGCGCGTAATCCCAAAGTCAGGGAAGCCCTCAATAGCCCGCAGGCCAAGCAGATGGGCAGCAAGGTTGTGGACCGGGTAGCGGAGGCGGCTGACAAAGCCACCAAGGGCAAGCACCAAGACAAGATCCAGAACGCCCGCGGCCAGGCACACAAGCACCTCGGAGGCCCAGGGGACGGTGCGCAAGGTCAGGGTCAGGGTTTGGGTGACGGGCCCCAGGCATCGGGAGCCGGACCGCAGACGCCGGGAAGCGTCCCGCAGAGCCCCGGCCCCGAAGCCGGACCGCAGACGCCGGGAAGCGTCCCGCAGAGCCCCGGCCCCGAAGCCGGACCTCAGAATCCCGGAACCTCTCAGGGCCAGGGCCCGGCGAACCGATCGGAGACGCCCGGAAGTACCCCCGGGAACCCGCGCCTCTGAGCATTGAGCGAAGCTGCGGAGTTCATTGATGCCGCACTCCAGCGGGAAGCGTCATGGGAGCGGGCAGATGCGCTGAACTCGCTCGACGACGGACTCCGCTATTACGGCGCCTCGGTAGGCGCCATCCGGGGCACCATTCGTGACGCGCGCCGCAAATTCCGGCATCTGACGCACGACGAGGTGGTCTTCCTCAGTTCCGAGCTCTGGGGAGATTCACCGGTTTTCGAGCGTCGTCTCGCCGCGGTGGTCCTTCTGCAGTCGAGCGTTGCACTGCTCCGGAACACTGATCTGACGAGGATTGAAGGTTTCCTGCGGAGTTCGCGGACAGAATTGCTGGCGGATCCGCTCGCGGCCGATGTCGTCGGGCCACTGATTGCACGCCTTACCGGGCACGACAGACTGAAGGCGATTACCGTCGTCGACCGTTGGGCGCAGGACCAGGAGCCCATGCTGCGCCGGGCCGCGGAAGTGGTCCGGCAGCCCCTTCCGCCTGAATGAAACATTGCGTCATAAAGAGAAGTATCAGGTAGGGGTTCTCGCGTTAGGCTCCATCAATGACGCATACCCAGCGATCGATCCCCGTGCTCGACCTCAGCACAGCCCGCCGCCCCGACGGCTCTTTCGACCAGGACTTTATCGAGCAGCTGCGCGAAGCCGCCCATGCCGTGGGGTTTTTCCAGATCATCAACTACGGCGCTGCTCCGTCCCAGGTGGATGACCTGTTCAGCGGAATGAAGCAGTTCTTTGATCTACCTGTGGAGGAGCGGCTCGCACTCGATAACCGCAACTCGCCGCACTTCCGCGGTTATGCCCGGCTCGGCACCGAGGTGACGCGTGGCCGTGCTGACGCCCGCGAGCAGATCGACTTTTCCCCGGAGCGCGAGCCGGTTCCCGACTATCCGGAGGACCAGCCGTACTGGCTTCTTCAGGGTCCCAATCAGTGGCCGGGAGGGAACCTGCCGGAGCTCGAGAGCCGGGCGATGGATTGGGCTGCCCTGATGTCCGGGGTCGGTGCGGAGCTGTTGTCGGCGATCGCCGTTGCGCTGGGCCAGCCGGAGGACCACTTTGCGGACCTCTTCGAGGCCACGCCGGCCTGGATGGCCAAGCTCGTGCACTACGTCGGAGGGCTCGAGGGTGCCGGCAGTCAGGGCGTCGGACTCCATGCCGACTACGGCTTTGTGACGCTGCTCCTGCAGGACGAGGTGGGTGGGCTTGAGGTGCTTCCGCCCGGTACGGACACCCCGATTCCTGTCGAGCCCATTCCGGGGGCGCTGGTGGTGAACCTCGGCGAGATGCTGGAGGTGGCCACCGGAGGCTACCTTGCAGCAACCATCCATCAGGTGCAGGCGCCGCCGCCCGGCGTGGACCGCTACTCGGTCCCGTTCTTCTGGTCGCCGCGTCTTGACGCCGTGGTCCAGCCGGTTTCGCTGCCGCCCGAGTTGCAGGCTGCCGCCCGCGGGATCTCCGATGACCCGGACAACCCCATGCTGTCCTCCTACGGGATGAACGTCCTCAAGGGGCGGGTGCGGGCCCACCCCGATGTTGCCGAACTGCACCATCCCGGGTTGGGGAAGGTTCTGTCGCAGCGCTGAGTCGGCCGACGGCTAGGGCAGCGAGCGGCGCTTGGGAAGCGGGATGCGGTCCAGGTCGTTGGCTGCGATGATCCGGGTGCCGCTGCCGGCACCCATTCGGACGACGACGGCGGCAGCCGCCTGCTCTTCCAGCACGCTTACATCGGGGTAGCGGGACGAGAAGTGCGTGAGCACGAGCATGCGTGCGCGTCCGTTCGCAGCCAGCGTGCCTGCCTGCCCTGCGGTGAGGTGCAGGTACTCGGCGGCGAGGCCGGCGTCGTCGTCGCTGAAAGTGGACTCGGCAACCAAGAGGTCCACGTTCTCGGCGAGTGCCTCCGCGCCCTCACATTCAGCGGTGTCCATGACAAAAGCGAAGGTTTGCCCCGGCTTCGGGACGCTGACCTCCTCAAGCGCCGTGTCGCCGATCCGTCCTTCGCGCTGTAGGCGGCCGACGTCGGGACCTGTGATTCCTGCCGCGGCGAGGCGCTTCGGCAGGAGGCTCCGCGACGGAGGTTCGCTGAGGCGGTAGCCGTAAGCCTCAATCCGGTGCCGCAGCGGCTGCACTTCGAGCCCATCGGCGATGGCGCCGGAGGAACCGTGCGGGCGCAGCCGCAGGTCCAGGCCCGGTGTCGCGAGGGAGACGAGCGCCCGGACTGACTCTTCGCCCGACGCGGGGTAGTGGAGGTGCACCGGGTGGGTCACGCCGTCGAGCACCATGCGGGACAGCACTCCCGGCAGACCGAAGCAGTGATCGCCGTGCAGGTGGGTCAGGCAGATGCGGGTGACGCTGGAAGCGCTGACGCCGGCGTAGGTCATCTGCCGCTGGGTGCCTTCACCCGGGTCGAAGAGCAGCCCCTCGCCGTCCCAGCGGAGGAGGTACCCGTTGTGGTTGCGGGTCCGGGTGGGAACCTGGGAGGCGGTACCGAGGATCACGAGTTCGCGCATGGGTCGAGTCTGCCAGTTTCTGGCTAGCGACAGTCCATAGTGAAGGTGCAGTGTGCATGAAGCACTGACCAGGTCTCCATGGTGTACTGAGCAGCATGATTCGCGCGGCGCTTCCGGAGGACGTCGCTAGTATGCCTGATATCGAGCGAGCTGCGGGAGCGGCTTTCCGGGAGCTGGACATGGCACCGATCGCCGACGATGAGGCGCCGCCCATGGACGTTCTGCACGGCTACCAGCGAGCCGGTCACGCCTGGGTCGCAACGGACAATGACGGCCAGCCAATCGCCTACCTGCTGCTTGACGTGGTGGATGGCGCCGGCCACATCGAGCAGGTATCGGTGCACCCGGATCATGCGCGGCGAGGGTTGGGACGTGCACTGTTGAGCGTGGCGGAGGAATGGGCCGCACTGCACGGTTTGTCAGCGTTGACTCTGACTACTTTCACCGACGTTCCATGGAATGCGCCGTACTACTCGCGCCTCGGCTTTCGCGTGATCACAAGGGATGATTGGACGCCTGGTCTTCAACGAATTCGCAATCACGAGGCCGCGCTCGGTCTCGACGCGTGGCCTCGAACGGTAATGCGGCGGCCGGTCGGCGCGCAGGCGGAACGTAAGTAGCCGCTTCCGATGTGGGCCGCTGCGCCGTACTCACGCAACGGGCTCGTAGCCGATGAGCCAGTGAAGCCCGTGACGGTCGATGACCTGCCCATCGGAGGCGCCCCACGGCTTGGGTGCGAGTGGATCGACCACAGTGCCGCCGTCAGCCAGCTTGTCGAACCAGTCATGGAGGACAGCCGGTTCGGCGGTCCCCAGCAAGGAGAGCATCATGCCCTCGAACCGGACGCTCTTGTCCCCGGCTCCTGCATCCGAACCCGCCAAGGCAACCACGCCGTTGAGTTCGCCGTGGGCAATGGCATCAGGGGTGCCCTCGCTCCTGCTGAAATCCTCATGCGTGTGCAGGGAGAGCTCCCCGCCGAAGACGCCGGCGTAGAAGTTCAGGGCCTCACGCGCTGTGCCGGGGAAGCTGACATAGATCTGGGGTGCTGTCATTGGCTCAGCTTACAAACTGTTCACACGCCGCGTGGGCCGGAGATCTGATCCTCCGGCACATCGAACGCGCGCCAGCCGCCCTTGCGGAACACCGGAGTGCCAAGAGCCAGTACGACGACGGTGAGCGCCACGGTGCCGAGCATGACAATCGCCATGGACCTGGCGTCACCTCCGAGGATTCCCACGAGCGGACTGACAATTCCGGCAACCCCGGACTGCAGGGCGCCGATGACCGCGGCGGCTGTTCCGGCCATGTGCCCGTAGGAGTTGAGCGCGAGGACTGATGCGTTAGCCGGAATCATGCCTTGGGTGCCGAGGACCAGCCACAGGGCTGCGCACAGGCCTATGACGCCGCCGAAGCCGGTCGCTGCTACGGCGACCAGGATCAGGGCGAACACGAGTTGCGCAACAGAAGCTGTGCGCAACAGCTTGGCAGGCCCAACCTTCCGGACCAGAGAGGCGTTCAGCTGAGCGGACAGCACCAGGGCCACACCATTCAGCGCAAACACCAGCGCAAACTGGCCCTGGCTGAGGCCGTACTGGTCCTGGAACACGAAGGGGGAACCCACCACGTAGCTCATGATCACGCCGAGACCCAGTCCGGGAATCACCGCGAGGGACATGAAGCGCACGTTCCGCAGCAGCTGCCAGTAGCCGCCGGCCACTCGGGAAGGCCGGGCGGGCCGGCGCCGTTCAACCGGAAGGGTTTCGGGCATGAACCGCCAGACAATCACCACGAGGGCGGCGCCGATCAGCGCCAGCGCATAGAACACAGCCCGCCACTCCCAGATGCCGGCTATGCCTTGACCGATCGTGGGAGCAAAAAGCGGCGCGACGCCGATCACCAGCATGAGGCGGGAGAGGAGCCTGGCGGCGTCGGACCCGACGAACCGGTCACGGATGACCGCGATGGCGACGACGGCGGCGGCCGCGTTGAAGAAGCCCTGCAGCACCCGAAGCACAATGAGCGTGCCGATGTCGGGGGCGATCGAGCAGAGTAGCGAGATGATGACGTGCAGCGTGATACCGACAAGTAGCGGGAGCCGCCGGCCGAACCGGTCGGACAGCGGACCGATCACCAACTGCCCTACGCCACCGCCCAACAGCATGCCGGACAACGTGAACTGCACGGCCGCCTGGCTCGCCTGCAGGTCCTCCGCAACTGCTGGGAGCGAGGGCAGATACATATCGGTGGTGACGGCGGGCAGCGCGGCGAGGGCGCCCAGCATCAGGATGTACTTGATCCCGGGAACATAGCGGGGAGTTTGAGCCTGGGGCGCAGGCGATTCAGTCACTCAATCAACTGTAAACCGATTCCGGGCCATGTGCCGGGGGAGCTGAAACGTTACGGGACCGCTGCGCTGCCGTCCCGATAGGGTTGGAGGGTGAGTTCACGGGGGACAGTTTTGGAGGCCGAGCGCCTCGTTGTCGGCTACGCGGGCGCACCCGTCTGCGGTGAAATTTCGGTGGCCGTGCGTGCCGGGGAGATCCTCGGCGTTGTCGGTTTCAATGGAGCGGGCAAGTCGACGGCCGCACGCACGCTCGCCGGTCGGCAGCTCCCCATCTCGGGTGACGTGAAAGTCCACGGGCTGTTGGCAAATCCCGACGCCGTTGCCTTCCGCAGGGAGGTGTCCACCGTTTTCGACGAGGACATGTTCTTCCCATCCCTCACGGTCCGCGAACATCTGCTGCTGGTCGCCCGCGGGCATTCCCTGCCTGATCCTGAGGCGCAGGTGCAGGAGGAGTTGAGCTTCTTCGGGCTCCATGAGCGGGCCGACGTGGTGCCTGAATCGCTATCATCGGGCCAGCGCCGCCGCACACTGCTGGCTGCCGGCTTGATGCGGCCGGCCTCGCTGCTCATCCTTGACGAACCCGAACAGCGGCTCGACCCAGTGATGCGTGAAGCGTTGGGCGGGCGTATCCGTTCGCTGGCAGCGGGCGGGGCGACGGTAGTGCTCGTCACGCATGATCCGCAGCTCTTGCTGGACACGGCAAGCTCGTGCCTGGTCATCGACGACGATGTAACCCTTGCAGCGCCGGGAGCCGCAGCCGCCATCATCGCGGGCGCTTGATGAGTACGGTGATAGAGGTGGGCTCAGCCGCCCGGGCCGGGGAAATCGTCCGGTTCACCCGGCGGTCGGCCCGCCGCTACAACCGGTCCCGGACCTCCCTGCCTGACCTTTTCGTCGACGTCTACGTCAGTGTCCTGGCTCTCGGGTGCGCGGTTGCCCTCGCGGTGTCCTTCGTGCTCGCGCTACGGGGTGAATTCGCGCAGCGCTCCGCCACGGACAGCGGCCTCATCGCCGACCCGGTACTCGTCCTCCCCAGCCAGGCACTGGAGGTTCTGCTGACCTTCGCAGCGCTCGCCGCCGTCGTCGTACTTGGCCGGAGGCTGGGACCGCTCGCGGTGGGTGGGCCGGAGAGCACATGGTGGCTCTCCCTGCCGGTGGACCGGCGGCCGATGGTGTGGGGTCCGTTCCTGCGGCGTGCCGTGCTTGCCGGTGCGGGTGCGACCGTAGCCTATACGCCGGTCAGCATTCTGGGCGCGCTGGAACGGGCGCCGCTGACTCATGCCTATGCCGCCGCCACTTTCGGAGTGCTCGTTGTGGCTGCGATGGGCACTGCAGCGTTGCTGCAGGGGAGTGGGCGGTCGGTTGGGTTGAAGTTTGCAGCGGCCGGCATTGCCGTTGCCGGTGCGTTCGCCACTGTATTGGTGCCGTCAGCCTGGTCCTTCGGCGCAGCACTGGTTCTTGCCATGGCCCTGTTGCGGTTGGTTTCACCGCGCGCAGGTCTTGTTTCCGGCGGCGAGCTCACCCGTGCCGGAGCGGTGTCCGGTCACGTTGGCTCGTCGCTGTACTTCATGGACTCGAATGAGTTGCTGCGTGCGGTCCGCGCTGATTCCCGTACCGCGCACCGCCGCGGTGCACGCTATTTCAGGTGGCCCATGCGCAGCCCGTTCGCAGCACTGCTGCGCGCCGACGTCGTTGGTTTCCTGCGCCTGCACCCCACGCCGACGACGGCGGTGCTCTGGCTGGTTGCGTGCGTTGCGGTGATGCTTGTGGACGGCGGCTTGCCGGTCTTTGTGCAGTTGGGCGCCGTCGTTCTTGCCGGTTGCGCTGTGGCATCAGGGTTCGGGGCGGTAGCGCGGAGAGCGGCACTGGTGCCGGAGCTCGATGGGCTGGTGCCGGTAAACCCAACGCTGGTTCGGGCGAGCCGGGCCGCCATGCCTGCCGCCACGATGATGCTGTGGATGGCGCTGCTCGGTGGGGTATTGGCGTTCCTCGGGGCGGCTGGCCCGATGCTGATCCTGGTGTCGGCGCTTGCCGGTATCGGAATGGGTGCGGGTACCGTTCGTGGTGCCAGCCGCCCGGCGACGGACTGGTCAGCGCCACCGGTTGAGACGCCGTTCGGCCCGGTCCCGCGCGCACAACTAGCGGCACTGCTGCGCGGTGTGGATGTGACGGTTCTGAGCCTGATGCCCGTGGTCCTCACGCTGTACCTCGGCGTGGTTGCGTTGCCGGTGCTCGTTGTTCAGGCGGTGATCAGTGGCGTTGTGTTCCTCGTGGTTGCGATGACCAACCCGCACGGGAACGGTTAGCGCTCCAAGAACCGGCGCCGGCTCAGGTCCCTCTTTCGTGACTGCACCCCGAGGAAGAACATCAGGGCGCCTTCGAGCAGGAGGAAGGCACCGACTGCTGCGAGGAACCAGTCCAGCCCGCTTGCCGTGCCGTTGATGATGCTGCTAAACGGCACAAGCAAAAGGAAGGCGCCGGCGAGCAGCGACGTGCCGCCCGTCAGGAAAAGTTTGGTGTACGTCATGACGTTCCCCCTTGCATGGTCATCGTCCATTCAAACAGCAGCGGACCGACATGGGGAACTCCGCGGGCACCTAAACGGGATCCGCCGCCGCTGCGAATTGCGACATGTAGAGCCGGTAGTACGCTCCCTGTGCCTCAAGAAGTTCCAAATGACTGCCCTGCTCCACTATCCGGCCGGCCTCCATCACCAGGATGATGTCTGCATCGCGGATGGTGGACAGACGGTGGGCTATGACAAAGCTCGTACGGTCTGTCCGCAACGCCGCCATGGCGTGCTGCACCAGCAGCTCGGTCCGGGTATCAACCGAGCTGGTGGCCTCGTCAAGGATCAGCAGTGATGGGCTGGCGAGGAACGCCCGCGCGATGGTGATCAGCTGCTTCTCACCCGCGCTGACGTTGTTGCCCTCCTCGTCAATGACGGTGTCATAACCGTCCGGCAATGCCCGCACAAAGCGGTCAACGAAGGTGGCTTTCGCCGCCTGCATCACCTGTTCCTCCGTGGCATCCAGGTTGCCGTAACGGATGTTCTCGTAGATCGACCCGCCGAAGAGCCAGGCATCCTGCAGAACCATGCCCACCCGGGAGCGCAGCTCCGCGCGGCTGATCTGGGTGATATCCACGCCATCTAGGGTGATGCGCCCGGAATTGAGTTCATAGAACCGCATCACGAGATTCACCAGCGTGGTCTTGCCTGCACCAGTCGGGCCCACAATCGCCACTGTCTCACCAGGTCTGGCCGCAAAGGACAGGTCTTCGATCAGTGGCCGGTCCGGCGAGTAGCTGAAGCTGACATGCTGGAACTCGACGTGGCCGTCCGTCTTTGCGGGCAGGGAGGCGACGGCCGTGTCAGGATCCTGCTCATCGGCGTCGAGCAGTTCGAACACCCGTTCCGCCGAGGCAACACCTGACTGCAGCATGTTCGCCATGCCCGCCATTTGACTCAAGGGCTGGTTAAATTCACGTGAGTACTGGATGAACGCCGTCGCCTCACCGAGGGTCATTGAGCCGGAGGCCACGCGCAGCCCACCGACCACCGCGATCCCCACGTAGGAAAGGTAGGAGATGAACTGCATGACCGGCATGATCATTCCGGACACAAACTGAGCACCGAAGGAGGCCTTGTAGAGCTCCTCGTTCTTCTGGTCGAACTGCTCCAGCGATTCCTTCTCCCGGCCGAAAACCCGAACCAGGTCATGGCCGCTGAATGACTCCTCGATGTGCCCGTTCAACTGGCCGGTGTTCTTCCACTGCTCCGCGAACAGTTTCTGGCTGCGGACCCCGATCAGGCCCGCCCCCAGCGCCGACAGCGGCAGCGCTACGAGGGCGATCAGGGCAAGTTGCCACGAGACCACGAACATCATCACCATGATGCCGATCAGGCTCAGGGCCGACATGATGAGCTGCGCGAAAGCCTGCTGCAGCGCCTGCTGGACATTGTCGACGTCGTTGGTTACGCGGGAAAGCAGGTCGCCTCGCTGCCGGGTGTCGAAGTAGTTCAGCGGGAGCCGGTTCAGCTTGGCCTCCACGTCCCGGCGCAGGTTGTAAACCACCCGCATGACGACCTTGTTCAGCAGGTATCCCTGCAGCCACATGAAGACCGAAGACACCAGGTACATGCCCAGCACCAGCAGGATGAGCCGGCCGAGCAGGGTGAAGTCGATGCCCGCACCGGGGGTCAGTTCCATGCCGGAGAGCATGTCGGCGAACTGATCCTGCCCCTCAGCCCGCAAGCCGTCGATCACCTGTTGCTGGTTGGCGCCTTCGGGCAGGTTGCTGCTGATGACACCGCTGAAGATGACATCCATCGCGCTGCCGAGCACCCGCGGTGCGATGACATTGAGTACGACGGCGACAACCACCATCGCGAGCACCACCACGATGGCGGTTCTTTCCGGTGCCAGCAGACTGAAGAGCCGCTTGGCGGACGGCCAGAAATGCTTGGCCTTCTTTGCCGGGGTGCCGCCGAACATGTCACCGTCAGCTTCGGAGGGGCGGAACTCCTCGTCGAGCACCTGCGCCTCGGCGTCTGCCGCGGCGCCGGGTGTGGGTGCGACGACCGGGTCGATGGACCGGTCTTCGTCGGGTCGGAAGTCCTTGTCGGTGCTCATGCCACCTCCTCCGCCGTCGTCTGTGATTCAACGATCTCCTGGTAGGTCGGCGAGGTCTCCAGCAGTTCCTCATGGGTGCCGCGGGCGACGATCTCCCCGTTCTCCATCACGAGAATCTGGTCGGCGTCGGTAATGGTGGTGACACGCTGCGCGACGATGATCACGGTGGCGTCCCGGGTTCTCGATTTCAGCGCGGCCCGCAACCGCGAATCGGTGGTGACGTCGAGTGCGGAGAACGAGTCGTCGAACAGATAGACCTTCGGTTCGGCTACCAGTGCCCGCGCAATGCAAAGCCGCTGGCGCTGCCCGCCCGAGACGTTGGTGCCGCCCTGCGAGACCGGAGCCTCCAGTCCGTGGTCTTTCGCGCGGACGAAATCCGCTGCCTGGGCGACTGTGAGCGCGTCCCAGAGGTCGTCGTCGTGCGCGTTCGGGTTTCCGAACCGCAGGTTGTGCGCAACGGTGCCCGAGAAGAGGTAGGGGCGCTGCGGCACCAGCGCCACCCGGTCGGTGATGTCCGGGCGGGCCATGTCGGTGACGGGGACGCCGTCGAGCAGAACCTGGCCGTTGCCGACGTCGAAAAGGCGGGGAAGCATGGAAATCAGCGTGCTCTTGCCGGCACCGGTGCTCCCCACAATGGCAGTGGTCTGCCCGGGCCGGGCGGTGAAGCTGATGTTCTTCAGGACGGGCTCCTCAGCGCCGGGGTAGGCGAAGGTGACGCTGCGGAATTCGACCACGCCGGCCTTGGACGCGGGTTGCAGCGGCCGCTCCGTTTCGTGGATCGAAGGTTCGATGTCCAGCACTTCGCCGATGCGTTCGGCACAGACGGACGCGCGGGGGATCATCATGGCCATGAAGGTGCCCATCATGACTGCCACGAGGATTTGAAGCAGGTATTGCAGAAACGCGGTGAGCGCACCCACTTCCATTTCTCCCGCGGCCACCCGGAGGCCGCCGAACCACAGCACCGCCGCGGTGGCGAGGTGGAGGATCATGCCGATGGCCGGAAACATGAGGACAAAAAGTGAGCCCACAGCCAGCGAGACGTCCGTGAGCTCCCGGTTTGCGCGGCCGAACCGCTGGGCCTCATACGGCTCACGCACGAAAGCGCGCACCACACGGATGCCGGTGATCTGCTCACGCAGCACACCGTTGATGTTGTCGATTTTGACCTGCATGGTGCGGAACAGCGGCATCAGACGCCAGACCAGGAAACCGACGACGACGAACAGCGCCGGCACGGACACCCAGACCAGCCACGAGAGCGCCGGTTCTTCGCGCAGCGCCATGAAGATGCCGCCGATGCACATGATCGGCGCCGCAACCATGAAGTTCAGCCCCATCAGGACGAGCATCTGCACCTGCTGCACGTCATTGGTTCCGCGTGTGATGAGGCTGGGCGCCCCAAAGTGGCTGACTTCCTGCGCCGAGTATCCGGACACCCGGTGGAACACGCTCTTGCGGAGGTCGCGGCCCAGCGCCATGGCCGCTTTTGACCCGAAGAAGACCGCCGCGATTGCTGCGGCCACCTGGATGAGGCTGACCCAGAGCATCACCATGCCGATGTTCCAGATGTACTCGGTGTCGCCCTCGGCGACGCCCTCATCGATGATCTGCGCATTCAGGCTGGGCAGGAAGAGGGCGGCGATGGTCGAGGCCAGTTGCAGCACAACGACAGCCGTAACCAGTGGCGCGTAGGGCCGCAGGTATGAGCGGACCAGGGTGATCAGCATGAAGCCGGTTCCTCGAATAGTGGGCTGATTTGGCGGGCGGCCCGTTGTGTTGAGGTGGGATCAGCGCGTCGAACCAAAAGAACCGCACTTCAGAGTAGTCCTGAGCCTGCGTCCGGGCATCAGCCGAAAGGAGGATCCTGCGCCTGCTCAGCGACGCTGGCCCGCCTTGAGGGACACGGGATCCACGAGTGTTCCGGTTTCCTCGCGCATCCACCAGAGTCCTGTGGCGCGTTTCTCCTCCCGCGTGGTGAAGCGGTAGCGGAAGATGCGTGCCCGCACATAGCGGGGAGGTTTGCCGCCGAACGGGTCGTGCCTCAGGAGTTTGAGAATCTTCGGGTCCGCTTCCAGGAGCTTCACCAGCAGTGGCGTGAACCAGCCGCCGTCGGACCCCAGCGCCAGGAACCACATGAGCCAGTCGAGGCGGAGGTGGTATGGCGCGTACTGGCGGGGCATGCGGCCGGGATCGCCCGGTTTGCCCCGGAACTCGTACTCCTCCCAGCGGGAGGAGGCTGCGCCGTCGTCGTCGGCAGTTCCTTCGACGATCACCTCGTACCGGACCTTGGTCACGCTGCCAAACGCGCCGTACGCGTTGACCAGGTGGAAGCGGTTGAAACTGGCGTTCATCAGCTGCCGCTTGGCGAAGAGGTTCCGCAGCGGCTGCCAGCTCAGGTAAGCAATGAAGGCAGTCATGAGAACGACGACGGCGGCGAACCAGACCGGCGTCGTGCTGTGAGTGGGCGCGATCGTGATGCCAAGTGCTTCATAGAACGAGTCGGGGACCGCGCCGAAGGTGAGGACGATGGTGATCCAGTTGAGCCAGGCGAAGTTGCCGGAAATCACCAGCCAGCCCTGGGTGACGATGATGATGACGGCCGCCCATCCGGCGACGGGCTGCGGCGCGAAGAGGAAGAACGGCACCACCAGTTGGGCGAAGTGGTTTCCGGCGACTTCCATCCGGTGCAGCGGCTTGGGGAGCAGGTGGAAGAAGCGGCTGACTGGATTCGGCATCGGCTGGGTCTCGTGGTGGTAGTAGAGGGCGGTGAGGTCGCGCCAGGACCGGTCGCCGCGCATTTTGATCATGCCGGCGCCGAACTCGAGCCGGAACACCAGCCACCGGATGGCCAGCAGCACCAGGAACGGCGGCGCCGCCTCGTTGGAACCGAGGAACGCGACAAGGAACCCGGCTTCGAGGAGCAGGCTTTCCCAACCGAAACCGTAGAACACCTGGCCGATGTTGACGATCGACAGGTATAGCGCCCACAGGATCAGGAACGCGAGCAGAGGAAGCCAGGGGGGTCCGGTCTGGGGTAGCCCGATGACCAACAGGGCCGCAACTCCGGCGCCGATCCAGCAGACGGCGAGCAACATCCGGTCCGAGTAACGCCATCGGAAGAGCGTGGGGCCGGCGCGTTTCCCTGCGCGCTGGATGTAGCGCGGAGCAGGCAGCAGCCCGTTTTCGCCGAGCAGCGCAGGGAACTGGTTGATGGCGGAGATAAACGCGAGCAGGTAGATGGCAGCGACACCGCGCTGGAGGATCTGCCGCCCTACTTCGTATCCCTCGGCGTCGAGCACGCCGCTCAACAACTCCATGCGTCAACGAAACTCCTGCACGGAGGGAGCGTCAAGGGCGCCGGGGCTCCGTGAGATGCTGCGCGGGTACTTGCGGCGCTGCGCCCTCCGCTCAGCGGTAGCGCTTGTGCCTTGCGATAGCATTCAACCGCTATCCGATGGCGGAATTGCTATCGGGAACAAGCCCGACCGTCGATGGAACGGCCGTAGCCGACTTTGGGGGACTCTATGAAGGCATCACTGGCAACTTCCTGCGTACTCGGAGCAGTGCTGCTGTTGACCGGCTGCAGCGGCGGCTCCGCTGATTTGCCGGAACTTGGACGAGCCAGCGCGGGCGCCCCTTCGGCTTCGCTCCCCGAGAGCGCGACGACGGCACCCACCAGTGCAGCGACAGCCGCAGCACCCACCTCCTCAGCGACTGCCCCGGCACCCGCAGACGTTGAGTCGCCAAGCAGGGCAGAACTCGAAGCGAGAGTGACGGCGTTGACCGATGCCCTCGGGGACTCTTTTCAGCTCGTCTCTGCAGAGCAGGCTGCAGCGGGCCTTGAAATCGTTCAGTCGGCGATGGAGGGCGCAGACGTTCAACCGGCGGAGTGCAAGGACCATGCGGCAGGCAATGCGGCGGCATCGGGGGACCTGGCAGCTGGAGCGGTCAGCGGGGTGGGAGCTGCTGATGATTCGGGCGGCTACTTGGCTGTTGTCCTGATGGACGGGTTAACAGAGGGTGCGGTTCAGCAGGGGTTCAACCTCAGCCGCGAGGCGCTCGAGAAGTGCTCTGAGGTGACCGCGACCATTCAGGGCAATACCATCACCTCCAGCACCGAGGAGTTGCCGCTGGAGCGGATCGGCGAGGAGTCCTTTGGGCTGAGGGTGACTCAGAAGCTGGGCGGGCAACCGGTTTTCCACAGCCTCTCAATCACAGCGCGGGGTAATGGAGTGATTGCGAACGTGCAGGCGATGAGCCAGGCCGAGCTCGACGGCGTCACCCAGGACCAGCTCGCTGACCTTGCTGCTAAGTTGCTTGAGCCGAGCGCGGGGTGAGGGCATGAGGCAGGCGACGCTCATCGAAGTCCTGCCGAGATTGACACCGTTCTCACTCTGCGTGGCATCCCCTAGACTGTGATTCACCTCACCCAAGGCGCTTGGAGCAGACATGGCCATCGGATCGCAACCTTCTGAAAAGGATGCTGGCCGCGGGCCATCCGTCCCCGGAGCACACCTGAAGGATTACCACCCGCGGAAGTCCCAGGGGCAGGACGTCGACTTTCAATCTCCCGGTGAGCGTGCTCCTGCTGAGGACCCGAAGACTCACCGCATCAAATGGACCGGTTTGGCTGTGGGCCTTGCCTTGGCGCTGCTTGTTTATCTGGTGATGCCGGGTGACCTGGCGCATCCTGCGAAGCTGACGGCCGCAACGGCAGTGCTGATGGGCGTGTGGTGGATGACGGAGGCCATTCCGATTCCTGCCACTGCGCTGTTGCCGCTGATCATTTTCCCCGTACTCGGTGAGGATGTGGCAGTCGACGACGTCGGCGCCTCCTATGGCAGCAACATCATCTTTCTTTTCATGGGAGGATTCCTTCTTGCCTTGGCCATGCAACGCTGGAACCTGCACCGCCGAATCGCGTTGCGAACCGTGCGGATCATGGGCACGAAGCCGGCCCAGATGGTGGCCGGCTTCATGGTGGCCACCGCCTTCCTCAGCATGTGGGTCTCCAACACAGCAACCGCGGTCATGATGTTGCCGATCGGCGTATCCGTCCTGCTGCTGCTCCCCAACTTGCTATCGGACTCTGCGGCAGGGGCTGGCAAGGCGGACGAAACATCGTCGGATGCGGGTCTGGAGGGATCAGATCCGCAGAGCACGGAAGTCAAGAATGCGATCATCAAGTCGAACTTCGGCACGGCTCTCATGCTCGGGATTGCGTACGCGGCTTCCATTGGTTCACTGGGAACGATCATCGGGACGCCCCCCAACACCCTTCTGGTCGGCTATCTGCAGGAAGCACACGGCATCGAGATCGGCTTCGGCGAGTGGATGCTGGTCGGGGTTCCGCTTGCCGTCGTGATGCTCATCATCGCCTGGTTCCTCCTGACGAAAGTCCTGTTCAAGCCCGAGATCGATGAAATCCCTGGCGGCAGGGAGTTGATCAACAAGGAACTCCACAAGCTCGGTCCAATGTCCATGGGTGAGAAACTCGTCCTCGCCATCTTCATCCTCGCCGCACTCAGTTGGGTCTTCGTGCCCGTAATCTTCACATCCCCGCCTATTGACGACGCAGGCATCGCCATGGTGGTGGGCCTTCTGCTGTTCCTGCTGCCCGCAAGCGCGCAACGCGGTGTACGTCTGCTCGACTGGGAATCCGCGGTCAAGCTGCCGTGGGGCGTTCTCCTGCTGTTCGGTGGAGGGCTTGCACTCAGCGCTCAGTTCTCATCCTCCGGCCTGACCGACTGGATCGGTGAGAGCGCCAGTGCTCTGGGTGCAGTTCCCGTGCTTCTGATGGTGGTGATCTTTGCTACCGGCATCATTTTCCTCACGGAGCTAACCAGCAACACTGCCACCGCAGCCACCTTCCTGCCGGTGGCCGGCGGTGTAGCCCTCGGTCTTGGTCTGGACCCGATGCTGCTTGCCATCCCGGTAGCGCTGGCCGCAACGTGTGCGTTCATGCTGCCGGTGGCCACACCGCCCAACGCCATTGCCTTCGGCTCCGGATACGTGACCATCGGGCAGATGATGCGTGGCGGGCTGTGGCTCAACCTCATCGGTATTGTGCTCATCACGATCGTGACGATGACGCTGGCCGTCTGGGTCTTCACGATTGCGTACTAGCGTTTTTCCCGAGCGGTTGCCGCACGCGGCGCGATGGTGATCGAGGTGACCTCCTTCAGCGTCGGGACGCCATGGTTTCCATCACTGACGACGCCGGTGTCCCACCGCAGCTTCAACCCCTCCTCTGTCACTTCCAGGCTTGCGAGGTTGTTGTCAAACCACGGTTTCTTCAGCGTGGACCAGTGGAACGGCGGGTGCGGAACAAAGCGTGCCAGCACGCCTCCGAGCGGACCGGCCACCCGCGTGGACATCAACGCCGCAACCCAGCGCAGCGCCGGCCGCAGCGGATTCCGGATCGGAGAGCAGACCGCCTGCAGGACGCGGGACTGCATGGGTTCGTCCACCTCCTCGATGTAGGAAAAATGGACGTCACCGGACAGGAACGTCACTGTTTCCGGAGCCACGCCGCGCTGGCCTGTTGCTACCTCCGTTGCCATGGTTGCGACGGCGCGAAAACTATCCGGAAACGCCGCCCAGTGCTCCAGATCGATCGCCTGGCGAATCCACTCACCGACGGCGGCCAGGCGCTCACCCCAGCGGCCGTCGGCGAGCACGGCGTTCCAGTCCTCGATGTGATGAAGTCCCCGCGGTAGCAGGAACGGAAGCGACGTGGCAACGAGCAGATGCCGCCGGTCGCCCTGCATCAGCTCGTCCAGCCACCGCAGTTCCTTGCGGTCCAGCATGGATCGTTGACCGGGCTGCAGGACCCGGGCAGCCCGTGAATCCAGGACGATCAGCCGGGTATCGCCGAAATCCCTGCAGAAGCTCCAGCGGTAGCGTTCAGGATCTTGATCCGCCTCCTCCACAACCGCCTCGACAATAGGGCTGAGCTCAAGTTCGCCGGGCCCTTGATGGGACCGGATGGCCTGCCAGATTTCGTCAGCGGCGCGCTCGTCCGGCGAGAGGTTGCCGAGGTGCTGGTACACCCAGTAGGACGCCAGGCCGGAGACGATTCGATCCCGCCACCAGGGAATCTTCGCAACCTTTTTCTTCCACAGCAGCGACGAGTTCCAGTCGTCCCGGATGTCGTGATCATCAAAGATCATGGCGCTCGGCAATGTCGACAGCAGCCATCGAATCGCCGTGCCCGACCACGCCAGCCGGTAGATCTGCGAGTACTCCTCGTAATTGCGCAGCTCCGCATCCAGCTTGGTGTCGATTCCGCGGTCGTCCCGGATCAACTGCAGCATCTCGTTACTCGGTATGTCCGCGTAAACCTGATCGCCTAGGAACGCGATGAGGTCCGGCCGCACTGCCTCATCCCGGGCAGCGAGGCTGAGGGCAAACGCCAGGAGCGAGTCCACGCCGTGCGTCTTGTGCGCCGCGAGGTCGTTTGCTTCGCTTGTCCTGCAGGATCCGTAAGCCAGCCGGAAGGGGCGCTCCGGGTCAAGGGTCCGGATGGTGGGCGCGGGGAACGGTGACTTTTCCTCCGGCCAGACCCGCTGTCCGTCGATCTCCACCGTGTACGGCGAGGTGGATCCAGGCTCAAGCCCCTCCACCTCAACCAGCGCGTAGTGGTGCCCGTGCACAGAAAAGGTGACCGCTTCCCATGTACGGCCGGCGGCGTTGACCCGTACCCGAGCAGTTTCGCGCGTTTCCACCCACACGCTTGCCGTCGTTTCGTCGACATACCGGAGCAGGGGGCCGAGTACCAGCGAGCTGTCCATACCCCAGTTCTACCCGCGCACTGCCTGCCGGCGCCATCGCTCGGCTGCCGGTTCAAGCAGAGGAACGACGACGACGTCGGCGCCAAGGCCGGTGCCGCTAGCGATCATCGGCGGTGCCTGGCTACTCCTCACCCCGCCGGCCGAACGGATGAGGCCGGGTACGCGGGGAGCAAGAGGTGTTCAGAAAAGTGCATTCAGCAGGCAATGCATGCAATGAGAGCAGTGCAATCACTTTTCTGGAAGATATAGGTCGCCGGAACCTTGAAGATACTGTGGAGCCGCCCTTAGCCGACGTAGTCCTCCCAGAGGCGGTCGACGTCGTCGTTCTCGGTGGCCGCACCGCGCAGCAAAAGCTTCCCCGTCGATTCGAGGTGGCGGTGCATTGCGAGCGCTGCGGCATCCGCGTCGCCGCTTTCGACCGCTGTGAGGATTGGCAGGTGCTCGGCGTAGACGTCATCGAGGGAGCGGGACGTGCGGATGGTGGACATGCCGATGAGCCGCGTCGCGTCCCGCAGGTTCTCGATGATGCGGATGGTGTGGCTGTTGCTCGCGAGGTTGAGCAGGAGCGAGTGGAGGCGCTGGTCGTGGAGGAGGAAGGCCCCTTCGTCGCCGTCGCGGACTGCCTGCTGCATGGCTTCGCGCTCCTTTTCGAGGGCGGCGCGGTCTCTCGCTCCGGCGCGACGGGCGGCCTGGGCAGCCGCAGGGACCTCAAGGGCCACCCGCACCGCCATGATCTCTGCCAGTTCCCGCGCGCCGGGCAGCACGACGCGGAAGCCGCGGTTCTTCTCGATGGCCACCATCCCGGTCTCTGCCAACCGGAGCAGCGCCTCACGGACAGGGCTGCGGGACACGCTCAACCTGTCAGCCAGTTGATACACCGAGTACAGCTCGCCGGGCACGAACGTGCCGTTCCGGATGCCATCCCGCACCGCTTCGATGGTGCGCTCGGTGAGCGACGGTGGTCGCGGCGGCTGTGCAGGAGGCATGAGTCAAGCGTAGCCGCGGGAAGAGCCCGCATGAAGTAGTAACATGTTACCCATGGCGACGACGCTCACAGCTCCCCGGTCCCTGGTCTCCGAACTGCAGTCCCGCGGCGTTGCGGATGCGCGCGCAGACGCAACCTCGCGCGCCGTCTACTCGAGCGACGCTTCGCTCTACCGGATTCAGCCTGCCGCCGTCGTTTTTCCGCGCCACCTCGACGAGGTGCTCACTACCCTCGAGGTCTGCCGGGAGCGCGGAATACCGTTTACCTCGCGCGGTGCTGGAACTTCCCTGGCGGGGAACGCAATCGGCCGCGGCGTAGTCATCGACTTCAGCCGCCATCTGAACCGCGTCCTGGAGTTCGACGGCGAGAGCCGGACCGCCGTCGTCGAGCCCGGCGCTGTCCATGCCACGTTGCAGAAGGTGGCACTTGCCAGTGGGCTGCGGTTCGGGCCCGATCCGTCAACGCACACGCGCTGCACCGTGGGCGGGATGATCGGCAACAACGCGTGCGGATCGCGTGCCCTCGCCTACGGCCGGACGGCCGACAACGTGACGCACCTCGACGTGATGAGCGGCTCCGGAACGCGGCTGCGGCTGGGAGCGGGGGAGGCGCCGGCGTCGCCTGAAACGGACGCGCTGCGCTCGCTGGTGAGCGCCAATCTCGGGACAATCCGTACTGAGCTGGGCCGTTTCGGTCGGCAGGTGTCCGGTTATTCGCTGGAGCACCTGCTGCCGGAGCGCGGGTTCGACCTGCGGCGGATGCTGGTGGGCAGCGAGGGGACGCTCGCCGTAGTCCTCGAAGCCGGCATCCGGCTCGTCACCGACGCGCCGCACAAAACCATGGTGGTGCTCGGATTCGAGAACATCGGCGAAGCCGGTGACGCGGTGACCTCGGTGCTGCCGTTCAAACCCACAGCGTGTGAGGGGCTCGATTCACGCATCGTCGAGGTGGTGCGTACGCGGAAGGGTCCGCAGGCCGTGCCGGAACTGCCCGGCGGAGCGGCGTGGCTGTTCGTCGAGATCTCGGGCGATGACGCCGCCGAGGTTGCTGAACGTGCGGCCGCGGTGAGCCGGGTCGACGCTGCCCGGTACGCCCGGATCATCACCAGTCCTGCACAGGCCGCCGCACTGTGGCGGATCCGCGAGGACGGCGGCGGGCTGGCCGGACGCTCGCCCGCCGGAGCTCCCGCCCATGCCGGGTGGGAGGACGCAGCCGTTCCGCCCGAGCGCCTCGGCGACTACCTGCGGGAGTTCGATGAACTCCTGCTCACCCATAACCTCACCGGCTTCCCGTTCGGTCACTTCGGCGACGGCTGCGTCCACGTGCGCCTGGACTTTCCGTTCCAGCACGACGACGGCGCCGCAGTCTTCCGCGCATTTCTTACCGATGCGGCCCGCTTGGTGGCGTCCTACGGCGGGTCCCTCTCCGGCGAGCACGGCGACGGACGCGCCCGCAGCGAACTCCTTCCCTTCATGTACACGCCGGCTGCCCTGTCACTCTTCGGGAAGGTCAAGGGCATCCTCGACCCGGACAACATCCTCAACCCGGGCGTACTCGTTGATCCCGAGCCGCTCGACGCGAACGTCCGCGTCGCCGAAGCCGGTCCCCTCCGCACCGGCCTGGCCCTCGGTTACGAGCACGACGACGGCGACTTCAGCCAGGCGGTCCACCGCTGCACCGGAGTGGGACAGTGCCGCGCCGCGCACCGGGATAACCAAACGGTGATGTGCCCGTCCTACATCGCGACCCTCGAGGAGAAGGACTCCACCCGCGGCCGCGCCCGGGCGCTGCAGGAGATGATCAACGGCAGCGTTGTTGGCGGTGCCGCCGCCGGCCACCAGCACGGCAAGCCGAACTGGCGGGCGCCGGAAGTGCATGAGGCGCTCGATTTGTGCCTCTCATGCAAGGGCTGCGCCTCGGATTGTCCTACCGGCGTCGACATGGCGTCGTACAAGGCGGAAGTGCTGCACCAGAGTTACAAGGGTCGGATCCGACCGGCGTCGCACTATTCTTTGGGTTGGCTGCCGCGGTGGGCTTCGCTGGCCTCGGTTGCACCGCGCGTTGTGAATGCGCTGACAAGCCTGCCTGGCCTGGGAAAGCTGGGGCTGCGGCTTGCGGGGGTGGACCAGCGGCGGAGGATCCCTGCCTTCGCGCCGCAGACGTTCCACAAGTGGTTCGAGTCGCGGGCTGCAGCTTCATCGGGCGATCAGCCGCAGGTCCTTCTGTGGGCCGACTCCTTCACGAACAACTTTTCGCCGGAGGTCGGTGAGGCCGCAGTCCGGGTGCTCGAGGGCGCAGGGTATGAGGTGCTGATTCCCGAGAAGCCCGTGTGTTGCGGCCTGACGTGGATCTCGACCGGTCAGCTCGACAGCGCACGGAAGATCCTGCGCTCGTCGGTGGAGACGTTGAAGGAGTATGCCGAGCAGGGGATACCGATCGTGGGCCTTGAACCGTCGTGTACTGGGGTGCTGCGGTCGGACTCGATCGAGCTGCTGGGCCGCGCTGTTGCAGGACCGGTTGCGGGTGCGACGCACACACTCGCGGAACTGCTCGCCAAGACGCCGGGCTATGAAGCGCCGTCGCTCGAAGGAACAACCGTCGTTGCGCAACCGCACTGCCACCATCACGCCGTCATGGGCTGGAGTCCGGACGCGGCGCTGCTGGAAGGCGCCGGCGCCGAGCTGCAAAAACTTGGCGGCTGCTGTGGCCTTGCCGGGAACTTCGGCGTGGAACGCGGCCACTACGAGGTATCCGTTGCGGTAGCGGAGCAGCAGCTCCTCCCGGCGGTCCGCGCGGCGGCGGCCGACGCCGTCGTCCTCGCTGACGGTTACTCCTGCCGCACACAACTCGAGGACCTCAGCGAACGCAAGGGCATCCACCTGGCGCAGCTGCTGGATTCGAGGCTCCCCGCGAAGTAGCTCCCCGGGTGAGATGGTTTCCGGCAACGTAGCCCGGCGAAGTGGCTGTCCGGTGAGCAAACCGGAGTTTTCAGAGCAAGATTCTGCTCTACAGAAACCGGTTTGCTCCCGAGCCGGTCCAGTTTGCTCCCGAACCTGTCCGGTTTGCTCCCGAGCCGGTCCGGTTTGCCCGGCGACGAGGCTCGGCCGGTGCACGACGGCTGCAGAGCGGCGTCAGGACGAGCGCACCCCCACGGGATGCCCCGCCAGCCACTGCCCGGCTTGCGCCGCAAGTTCAATCGGCGTTTCGGCGATATCAAGCACGACGCCGGCCTCATCCACCTCCAGCGGCTCAAGCGTCTGCAGCTGGGAGGTCAGGAGCGACGTCGGCATGAAGTGCCCCGGCCGCGCCGCCATCCGCGCGGCGAGCAGTTCCGCGGTGCCGTGCAGGTGCACGAACCGCGCATCCGCAGCGCCGCCCCGGATCAGGTCCCGGTAGGAGCGCTTCAGCGCACTGCACGCGATGACGAGCGGCTTGTCCCCGGCTGCAGCGAATCGTCGCCCGATCTCCTCGAGCCACGGCTGGCGGTCCGCATCATCCAGCGGAATGCCCGCGGCCATCTTCTCGACGTTGGACGCCGGGTGCAGTGAGTCCCCGTCAAGGAAATCCGCGCCCAGCGAGGCCGCAAGGAGCGCTCCGACCGTGCTCTTGCCACAGCCGGACACACCCATGACGACGACGTGATGCACGTTCACCAGCGGTGTTCCCATCCCTGCGCTCACCAGTCGTGCACTGTGCCGTCGGAGAGACGGTTGTAGGGCAGGTACGCCTGCTGGTATGGGAACGACGCCGCAGCCTCCTCGTTCAGCTCGACGCCGAGACCGGGCTTGTCTCCCGGGTGCAGGAAGCCGTCGGTGAAGGTCATGGACTGCTCGAAGACAGTGTTGGTCTTCTCGCTGTGCTCCATGTACTCCTGAATACCGAAGTTGTGGATGGCCAGGCCAACGTGGGTTTGGGCGGCCAGGCCCACGGGGGAGACGTCGGTGGGCCCGTGGAAGCCCGACTTGATCTGGTACTGCGCCGCGTAATCCATGACCTTCTTCAGCGGCGAGATCCCGCCGAAGTGGGTCGATGCCGCACGCACGTAGTCGATGAGCTGCTCACGGATGAGGGTCTGGAAGTCAAAGACGGTGTTGAAGATTTCGCCGACCGCCAGGGGAGTGGTGGTGTGCTGCCGGATCAGCCGGAACGAGTCCTGGTTCTCCGCAGGAGTGACGTCCTCGAGCCAGAACAGGTCGTACGGCTCAAGCGACTTGCCGAGCTTCGCGGCCTGGATCGGCGTCATGCGGTGATGGCCGTCATGCAGCAGCGGAAGCTCCGGGCCGAACTCGTTGCGGACAGCCTCGAACACCGTGGGGATATGACGCAGGTACGCCCGGGTGTCCCAGTCCTCTTCGGTGGGCTGCGCGCCGCGGCCCGCGGGCTCGAAGTCGTAGCGCTCGCCGGTGGCCTGCGCCTGGGCCGCCACGCCGTAGAGCGATGTGATGCCGGGAACCGACGTCTGTACGCGGATGGACTTGTAACCCTCGTCGAGGTGCTTGCGGATGGAGTCGAACAATTCCGGCAGGTCGCGGCCGGATGCGTGGCCGTACGTGCGCAGTGCAGTCCGCGACGCCCCGCCGAGCAGCTGGTACACCGGCATGCCGGCTGCCTTGCCCTTGATATCCCACAAAGCCATGTCGACGGCGGCGATCGCGGCCATGGTGACCGGGCCGCGGCGCCAGTACGAGCTGCGGTAGAGGAACTGCCAGGTGTCCTCGATACGGTGCGGATCCTTGTTGATCAACAGCTGCGTGACGTGCTCTTTGAGGTAGGTGGCAACAGCCAGCTCACGGCCGTTGAGGGTGGCGTCGCCCAGCCCGGTGATCCCCTCATCCGTGGTGATCTTGAGCGTGACAAAGTTTCTGCTCGGGCTGGTGACGATGACTTCAGCGGCAACAATTTTCATGGGTGTTCCTTTCGAACGAATAGCAGGAGGAATCGCGCGCCGGAGCGCGCGCAGTGGGAGCTGTTACCAGCTGCCCCGGAGGCTATGAACCAGTCCGACGACGGCGGCATCAGCTCCGAGGTCGGCGTTCAGTACCGTGACCAGGGCTTTGGTGAGATCCATGCCCGAGAGTTGCAGAAGTCCGACGAGGCGGTCGGCCTCAGCGTCGGCCGGCCTGGCGCCGTCGTCGTGCTGGTGAGCCAGGAAATCGACCCACGCGGCGATCGCGCGAGCAGCGCCCTCACCGGTGCGGCCCGCGGCACGCTCAGCGCGCAGCACCGGAACTGCCCGCATCCGGAGCTTGGTGGAGCCGTCGGCACCGATCTGTTCGAGCAGGTGCTCGATCCGCGCGTTGCGGAAGCGGCTCAGTAGAGCTGCCCGGTAGGCGGGAATGTCGAGGCCCGGCTGGTTGAGGTGGGCCGAGGCTTCGTTCCAGAAAGCTTCGAGTTCTGCTGTGCAGGAAAAGTCACCCACAGCATCCGCCACAGTGCGCAGTCCGCGTAGCTGACCGGCGTAGGCCAGCAACGAGTGGGCGCCGTTGAGCAGCCAGAGCTTGCGCTGTTCAAAGGGAGCAATGTCCTCGACGAAGACTGCTCCGGCTTTTTCCCAGGCGGGGCGTCCCGCCGGGAAGTTCCCGCTGAGGACCCAGTTGGAGAAGGGCTCGGTGATAACCGGGGCGGCGTCGTCGAACCCGGTGGCCTTCTGGACGGCAGCGAGGTCGGCGTCGGTGGTGCGCGGGGTGATGCGGTCCACCGAGGTATCGACGAAAGAAACGTTGTCTGCAACCCACCGGGCCAGTTCGTCAGATACCAGGTCGGCGAGACCGTGGATGGCCTCGGAGGCCGCGGAACCGTTGGAGGTCAGGTTGTCGCAGGAGACCACGGCGATCGGACCGGCGTCCGCGCGGCGGCGCGCAGCGAGGCCGAGCAGGACGCGCGCGCCCATCGTAGCCAGGGTCGGGAATGAGCTGTTGACGTCGAGGCTTCCCGACTGTGCCCAGAGCTCTTTCAGGGCTGCTGCGTCCGCAGCGACGACGGGGGATGAGGCGTTCAGCCGGCCGTCAGCGCCGAGATGGTAGGCCGGTTCGGTGACGGTGACAGTCACTACCGCCGTGTCCGGCGCTGACAGGAGCGCGACGAGCTGGGCGAGATCCGCGCCGTCGTACGCTGCACTGATGCTGCCCATGATGCTGAACTCATCGCCGTCGTCACTGCGCTCCACGAGGGTGTAGAGGCCGTCCTGGGCAGCGAGTGTCGTTGCTGCCTCGGGACTGCGGCCGGTGAAGGCGGCGATGCCCCACTGGTGTTCCGGGTCAACCTGCCCGGTGTACCAGGCCTGGTGCGAGCGGTGGAACGCACCGAGGCCGATGTGCACCATCCGCACGGGAGCCGCGGGGGAAACGCCCGCGATGGTGCGGTTCAGCGTCTTGACCTCATGCTGGACGGTCATAGCTTGAAGACCCGACGCGGTGAGCCGTCCACGACGTCGACGATGAGCTCCTCGGCGCGGGCGGCCGTGATGCGGTGCTCGGCCACCATCCTCGCCAGGAAGGATGCTTCGATGCGGCGCGAGGCATCGTGGCGCGCGGGGATCGAGCAGAAAGCCCGGGTGTCGTCGATGAAGCCTGAGGACCGGGAGAACCCGGCTGTCTCAGTGATGGCTGACCGGAAGCGGAGCATGGCGTCGGGTGCGTCAAGGAACCACCACGGTGCACCGATGTAGACGGAGGGGTAGAACCCGGCCAGCGGCGCCAGCTCACGGGAGAAGACGGTCTCGTCGAGCGTGAAGAGGACCAGATGGAAGTCCGGTGCCGTGCCGAAGTCCTGCAACAGCGGGCGGATCGCCTCGGTGTAGCTGACCGGGAACGGGATGTCGTGGCCGGTATCGCCACCGAACTTCTCGAAGCTGGGCAGGTGGTGGTTGCGGTAGGACCCCGGGTGAATGGTCATGACCAGACCGTCCTGGACGGACATGCGCGCCATCTCGTACAGCATGTGCGCTTCGAAGACGTCGCGGTCCTCTGCCGTCCATTCACCGCACCGGGCACGGGTGAAGAGCTTCTCGGCGTCGGACTTATCCAGCTTGAGGGTCAGCGGTGTGCGTACGCCGTGGTCGGCGGACACTGCTCCATGGTCAACGAAGTAGCGGCGTCGGTTCTCCAGTGCGCGGATGTACCCGGCGTAGCCTGCGGCGCCGTCGCCGGCGGTTCCGATCAGGCGGTCGACGTTCTCCACCCAGCTGGGGTGTGCAATGTTGATGTAGGCGTCCGGGCGGAAGGTTGGTACGACCCTGCCCGGGAAGCTCGGATCGGCTGCGATGGCAGCGTGGTGCTGCAGATCATCCAGCGGATCATCGGTGGTGGCGAGCACCTCGATATTGAAGTCGGAGAAGAGCTGGCGCGGACGGAAGGCGGGTTCGCTCAGACGGGACTGAAGGGCATCGAACGTGCTGTCCGCCGTCGCCTCCGAAATCTCCTCGTCCAGTTTGAAGACGTGCTGGAACTCCGAGCGGAGCCAGTAGCCGGACGCGGTGCCGTCGAACAGCGGCCACGCCTTGCAGAACTCACGCCAGACGGATCGCGGATCGGCACTGGTGACCGGCCCCTGATTGAGCCGGTCAAGGGGAACTCCGCTGGCGTGAATCAGACGGACAACATAGTGGTCAGGAGTGACCAGCAGCGTTGCCGGGTCCGGAAAGGGGGTGTCCTGAGCCAACACGGCGGCGTCGACGTGGCCGTGCGGGGAAATGATGGGCAGTGACTCGACGAGGGTCAGCAGGTCCCGGGCGATCGCTCGCACTCCGGGTTCGGCCGGCAGGAGCCTGTCCGGCTCGGCTGCGAGGGAAGATAGTGAAGGAGGCATGCCGCTAATCGTTGCCAAGCCGAACGCGCGGGGTCAACGAGTTGCCATTTGTTGGCAACAAAGCGGGCTCAGCCGGCCGCCGGTGCAGTCGAGTCTCGGACGATCAACCGGGTGGGCAGAACCACCGGCTGGTTGGACCTGGACCGCGCTCCCGCCGCGAAGGCCAGCAGGTTGTTCACTGCAGTGGCCCCAAGCGAGTACAGCGGAGCCTCGATCGTGGTCAGCGCAGGCGTGACGAGCGCCGCCCCGTAGCTGTTGTCGTGGCCGACGACGCTGACGTCTCCGGGCACGCTGAGGCCCCGCTGCTGAAGGGCGCGGATGAAACCGATGGCCATCTGGTCGTTGTACGCGATGACACCGGGAGTCCGGTGGCGCAGCCACTCCGCGGCGACCTCTTCGCCTCCCCGGATGGTCGGCAGATGGGACCCGGTCCGGCGGACCGACAGCTCAAGTTCCAGGGCTGCTTCGCGCAGTGAGCGCCAGCGCATCCCGTCTGCCCAGGACGCCTCAGGCCCGGCCAGGTAGGTGATGGATCGGTGCCCCATCTCACCGAGGTGCTCGGCCGCCCGGCGGATGCCGCGGGGATTGTCGGTCACCACGCTGGCTACGTCCTTGACGGCCCGGTTCATGACGATCAGTGGCTTCTGCTTGGCCATCATGCGAATCGCGGAATCCGACATCCGTGAACTCGAGAGGACTATCCCGTCCACCGACGGCAGCGCGCGTTCAAGCGCCTGGCGTTCCTTGTGCTCGGATTCCTGAGTGTGGGCCAGCAGCATGGTGTAGCCCGCTTCCGCCGCCGCTGCTTCCGCCCCTCGCACCATCTCCGCATACACCGGGTTTCGGATGTCTGCGATGACCAGGGCGATCATCGACGTGCGTTGTCCGCCGGGGTGCTGGATTCCGGCAACGTGGGTCGACCGGTAGCCCACCTCGATCGCCGCGGCGAAGATTCTCTGCGCCGTGTGGTGGCTCACCCGACCCGGGCGGGCGAAGGCACGAGAGACGGTCGACGCCGATACCCCGGCAACGCGGGCGACATCGTAGATCGAGGGCAGACCTCGCGAATCGGGCATGATGACCTCCGCCACCACCATAGACCCGGCCAAGGCAACTATTGGCAACTGTTTGAACGTTGAAGCACTTTCTTGGCTCTATTGAAAGAGCACCAAAGCGCCACCAACGATGTTCGCGATTGCGGCAGGAAAAGGTAGACCATGAACTCCAAGAGGAATTTCGCAGTACTCGGATCAGCCGCGGCAATGATGCTTGCGCTGTCAGCCTGCGGCGGCGGCGCAGGCGCCGGCGGGGATTCGCAGACGCTGCGTCTCGCCCTGAACCAGACCGAGACCCACCCGTCCTACATCTCCCTCGACAACCTGGGGAAGAATGTCGATGAGGCCACAGAGGGTCGCGTGAGCGTCGATGTCTACGCCAACGAAACCCTCGGGGCGCAGCAGGAAGCAATCCAACTCGTGAGCGACGGCACCGTCGACATGGCAGTTGTCTCCGGAACTCAACTGGAGAACCTGAACCCTGACTTCCAGGTGTTCAACCTGCCCGGCGTCTTCGACAGTGTTGAGCACCAGATGGGTGTGATCGGCGACGACGCCATTGTCGGTGAACTCTACGCGTCCCTTGAGGACCAGAACCTCACCGTCCTCGGCGGCCTCACGCAGGGAACCCGGAGCATCTACAACAACCAGGGGCCCGTCAACACACCCGAGGATCTGGCCGGAATGAAGATCCGCGTCCAGGAATCCGACGTGCAAATGAAGATGATCGAACTCATGAGCGGTGCTCCCACCCCGATGGCCTTCGGCGAGGTCTACACCGCGCTTCAGTCCGGCGTGATCGACGGTGCTGAGAACAACGAGATCTCCTACCTCACCCAGAAGCACAATGAGGTCGCAAAGTACTTCTCCAACACCAACCACCTGGTGGGCCTTGACTACGTGGTCGTCAACACCGACGCCTACGAGGCCATGACCGAGGAAGACCGCGCAGCGTTCGAGGAGCAGTGGGCAGCAGCAGTCGAGGAGCACACCGCTCTGTGGCTCGAGGAAACCGACAAGGCACACGCTGACCTGGAAGCAAGCGGCACCGAGTTCAACGACGTCGACGCCGAGGCCTTCAACTCCGCACTTGAACCGCTGATCGAGGAGTACGTGGACACCGAGGTCGAGCAGACCATCTACGACGCCGCGCGCGCAGCCGCAGAGTAGTCAGCGCCAATCATGCAATCGATCAAGAAAGCATCCGACAAGTTCCTTGCGGCTGCCTGTGTGATCCTGTTCGCGGTGCTGGTGGTGACCGTGGTCTGGCAGGTGTTCTCCCGCCAGATCCTCAACAGCCCCAGCGCGTGGACCTCCGAACTGGCCCAGTACCTCTTTGTGTGGCTGGGCCTGTTCGGGGCCGCCCTGGTCTTCGCGGAGCGTGGCCACATCGCGGTCGATTTCCTGGTTCGCAAGTTTCCCGCCCGGATCGAGAAGATCACAGCAGTCTTTGTACAGGTGGCCATCATCGCCTTCGCTGGACTGATTCTCGTTTGGGGCGGGTACCGGGTTTCCGAGCAGTCCTGGAGCCAGGCGCTCTCCGGCCTGCCGGTGACAATAGGGCCGCTCTACCTGGTCATGCCCGTCACGGGTGTCCTCATCATCTTCTACGCGGTGTACCACATGGTGGCAATCATCCGCGGTGACGAAGAGGCCATCGAAGACACCGAACCCGACGTCATCTAGGAGCAACCGTGGAAACAGCTTTACTCGCGGGGCTCATTCTCCTCGTCGGAATCGTGGTGCTGATCGCGCTGGCGGTTCCCATCGCCGTCGCCATCGGTTTGTCGGCAGTGACTGCCATCATCGCTGTACTCGGCGTGGACCGCGCGGTGCTGACAACGTCCCAGCAGATATTCGCCGGGATCAACTCGTTCACCCTGCTGGCCATCCCGTTCTTCATTCTGGCCGGCGTGTTGATGAACAACGGCGGCATAGCGGCCCGGCTGATCGATGCTGCGAAGGTTCTGGTGGGACGTGCCCCAGGTTCACTTGCCCAGACCAACGTCGTGGCCAACGCGCTCTTCGGCTCGGTGAGTGGCGCAGCGGTTGCCGCTGCTGCCGCCGTCGGAACCGTCATGGGGCCGCGGCAGCGGGAAGAAGGGTACGACCGCAGCTTCTCCGCCGCAGTCAACGTGGCGTCGGCGCCGTCCGGCATGCTGATTCCGCCGAGCAACACCTTCATTGTGTACTCGCTGGTCAGCAGCACGTCCATTGCTGCCCTGTTCGTAGCCGGGTACGGCCCCGGTCTCATCTGGATCATCGCCTGCATGCTTGTGGTGTATGTGTACTCCAAGCGGCACAAGGGCATGAAGACCAGCGATCGGGTCACCCTTTCCGTGGCAGTGCAGACGCTCATCAAGGCGCTTCCGGCCATGCTGATGATCGTCATCGTGATCGGCGGCATCCTGGCGGGAATCTTCACGCCGACGGAGTCCGCGGCCATCGCTGTGGTCTACTCGCTGGTGCTTGGATTCATCTACCGGGCCATCAAGGTCAGAGACCTGCCGGGTATCCTGCTGAATGCAACCAAGACCACCGCGATTGTGATGCTGCTGGTCGGCGTCTCGACGGCGATGTCCTGGCTCATGTCCTTCGCCCGCATCCCGGACCTCATCTCCGACAGCCTGCTGGGACTGACGGATAGCCCCACGGTGATCCTGATCCTGATGATGATCATCCTGCTCATCGTCGGAACATTCATGGACCCGACACCGGCCATCCTGATCTTCACGCCGATCTTCCTGCCCATCGTCATGGAATTCGGAATCCACCCCGTGCACTTCGGCACCATGATCGTCTACAACCTGTGTGTCGGCACGATCACCCCGCCGGTCGGCAACGTTCTGTTCGTTGGCGCACGGGTGGCAGGGCTCCGGATCGAACCGGTGATCTCGAAGCTCATGCCGTTCCTGCTTGCGCTCATCGTCGGCCTGTTCCTCGTGGTCTTCGTTCCCGAGCTGAGCCTGTGGCTGCCAACCCAGCTGGATCTGATCGCACCCTGACGGTCAGGTAGGTCAGCACGGCGTAAAAGCGCCGGAGACTTGCACGATCGTGGGGACATCCCCACGAACGTGCAGCTCTCCGGCGCTTTTGCGTGCCCGGGCCGTTTCCGCCGGACCGATGTCGCCACACCCGGACAACCTCCGCTTCCTGCAACTTCCGGCAACAGGAGCAACTTGTGGCAACTCCTGCCGCATCCGGGAGGCAACCGGTGAGAGTTGAAGCGGCGCCCCGCTCCTGTCCCTGTCTGTGTCCGGGGCGCCGATCATCATTCCCACACTCGATGGAGAGCACGAGATGACCCGTTTGTACAAACGACTATCCGCACGCCAGCGCCTTGCCGCGGCGGTTGCCTTACCACTGGCGCTTACGCTGGGGGTGACCGCCGGAGCCCTGCCGCTTCAGGCGAAGTCCCCGGAAAGGACCCCAGCAGCTGTGAACAAGAACGAAGGCAACCACGGCAAGCCTCCGGTGCTCGATGCGCGCGTCAAGGACACCATCAAGGTCAAGGGCCGCACCTTCAAGGACCTCAACGCCAACGGCACCCTTGACCCGTATGAGGACTGGCGCCTGTCCGCCGGGGAGCGCACAGCCAACCTCGTCTCGCTGATGACGCTTGAGGAGAAGGCCGGCCTCATGCTGATCGACACCCTCAATGCAGCGTGCGACGTCGACACCCAGACCCGCGGCACGCTGGACCCGGCGGCAACCGACTACATCAACAACCAGCAGATGCACCGGTTCATCTTCCGCAACACCGTGACCAGTGAGGACAAGGCTGTTTGCGGCGGTCCCGGCGGTGGCTTCGCGGCGAGCACGTCGCTGACGCCGCAGGAAGCCGCGACCTACATGAACACCATCCAGGAGCTGGGCGAGGCAACCCGCCTGGGCATCCCGATGCTGTACAAGTCCAACGCCCGCAACCACATCGACCCGAATGCGCGTGCAGGTATCAACGAGTCCGCCGGCGCGTTCACCTCGTTCCCGAAGGAAGCGGGCATTGCTGCGGCAGCCCTCGGCGAGGAAGCGAAGCGCACCGGCCAGGATCCCACCACCGGTGACATGTCCGTCGTCGACGATTTCGCCACCGTCATGGGTGAGGAATGGAAGTCCATCGGGCTGCGCGGCATGTACGGCTACATGGCGGACCTCTCCACGGAGCCCCGCTGGTACCGCGCACATGAAACCTTCACCGAGGACGCTGACCTCAACTCGAACATCATGACCCAGCTGGTGCAGACCCTGCAGGGACCGGTCGACGACGACGGCAACTCCCTCAGCCCCGACACTTCCGTGGCGCTGACGATGAAGCACTTCCCGGGCGGCGGTCCGCAGGAGCTTGGCCTCGACGCGCACTACTCGTTCGGCAAGACCCAGGTGTATCCGGGCGGCGGCTTCGGCTACCACCTGCAGCCGTTCGAGGCCGCTATCAACGCGGGCGTCTCGTCGATCATGCCGTACTACGGTGCACCGGTGAACGTCACCCATGACGGCGTCACCTACGACCAGACGGGTATGGCGTTCTCCAACCAGATCGTCAATGACCTGCTGCGCGGCAAGCTGGGCTTCAAGGGTTACGTCAACTCCGACACCGGGATCATCAATGACCGCGCGTGGGGCCTCGAGGACAAGTCAGTCCCCGAGCGCGTTGCCGCGGCAATCAACGGCGGTACCGACACGCTCTCGGGCTTCCACGACGTCAAGACCATCACGGACCTCGTTGACAGCGGACTTGTCTCCGAGGAGCGCGTCACCCTGGCCGCCACCCGGCTGCTTGAGCCGATGTTCAGTATGGGCCTGTTCGAGAATCCGTACGTCGACGCGGAGGCGGCGGGCGCCGTCGTCGGCAATGCTGCAAATCGCGAAGTGGGGCTGGATCTTCAGCGTAAGTCGGCGGTACTGCTTCAGAACAAGGAAACTGAAGATGGCAAGACGCTTCCGCTGAAGGACGGCTCCGACGTCTACATCCTGGGCGACTTCACGCAGGAGACGGTCGAGAGCTATGGCTACAACGTCACCAACGGCAATGTTGCCGACCCGGCTGATCGTCCCAGTGCCGCGGATAGCGATTACGCGCTGATCTCCGTGACGGTGAACAATGCGAACACGTCCTCGTACGTCAGCAACAGCCCGACGTCGGGACTTAACCCCGAGCACATCAACCCGGTGACGCTTGAAGGCGTCGAGGGCCTTGACGGGGAGAGCCCCTACGGTGCTGCGGATGCCTGCGTCACCCAGGGCGCTGCGCAATGCACCGACAACGGTCTGCGCTTCGGCGGGTCACTGCCCTGGGAGTCGAGCATTCTGGACTTCACCTCCATGGCCGAGTCCGAGTCCTGGAAGATCACCCCTTCCCTGGACACGATCAAGCAGGTCATGAGCGAGGTCGAGGACCCTTCGAAGGTCGTGCTGCACGTGTACTTCCGCCAGCCCTTCGTTCTGGATGAGGCCAGCGGGCTTCGCGATGCCGGTGCGATCGTTGCCGGCTTCGGCATGAGCGACACCGCGCTTCTCGACGTGCTCTCGGGCAAGGTAGCGCCGCAGGGCCGCATGCCGTTTGCGCTCGCCGGAACCGCTGAAGCGATTCGCGAGCAGTACAGCGACCTGCCCGGCTACAAGGAGACCACGGACGGCGAGTTGTTCCCGTTTGGGTTCGGCCTGACGTACTAGCAGTTCCTTCAGAGCGCGGAAGCACTGGGGCCTTTGCCGGCCCCGGTGCTTCCGCCGTTTAAGGTCGGCGCAGTTCGATATCCAATGCGTGCCGGCCGACCCTGGCCAGCGCGGCGTTCACGGCACCGGTCAGCACAATGTCGCCAGCGAGCGACGACGCCACCACCCGCGGAGGAAAGTGAGCTGTCGCTGCTACCTTCGTCTCGATCTGCTCCGCCAGGCGGGCGAGAGACGGCGCCACCGCACCGCCGATGACCACAGTGTCCGGGTTGAGTAGTGACGCGAGGGTTGAGATGACGCGGGACAGCCGCTCAGCCAGGCGCTCCACGATTTCGATTGCGACGGCGTCACCGTCCTCCGCCGCTGTAAATACAGCCTCCGCGGAGGGTCTGTTCTTCTTCGAGCGGCCCTTCGACAGGACCGTGGTCCGACCTGCGGCCAGAGCCTCGGCAGCCCAGGCGCGCGCCAGGGGAGCGATGGCCGCTGGGCTGCCTACTCCCTCTACGAGGTCGAGGTAGTGCATTTCTCCGCCGCCCCCGAGCGCCCCGTGTAGAAGATGTCCGTCCTCGATGATGCCGGCACCGAATCGTTCACCGGCAAGGAGTACGAGGAAGCTGCCATTCGGGTCCACAGTGCCGTTGTGCCGCTCGGCCAGCGCCGCGAGGTTGGCGTCATTCTCAATGAAGGACATCCACTGCGGGCGTCCGGCGAGCACGGCAGCCTGGTCCACCGCCATCCGCTCCCAGAACGGGTTGCCGGTAGGGATGGCGCCGATGCGGCTGACCGGGGCCGGAATGCCGAAACACACGGTCAGAACGCGGGAAGGATCGATACCGCCGTCGTCGAGCGCTGAACTGATGGCGAGCTGTAGCGCTGAGGTGCGGGGCGCGGGATCTGGGTCGTCGATGTCCGCGGTGAAGGCCGCTCCGCCGCGGCCAAGTACCTCGCCCCGGAGATTGGCGATGACGCTGCGGATGTGGCTGTAGCCGGCGTCGACGCCGAGGACATAGCCCGCGTTGTCGTCGAGGGCGAAATGCCGGGCGGGCCTTCCCTTGCCGATAGCGGCGCGCGCAGGTTCCTCGACAATCCATCCGTTTCGGAGCAGGTCATCGCAGACGCCGAGGACGGTGGCGCGGGTGAGCGACGTGGCGCTGATGAGCTCGTTCGCGGTAATGGTGCTGCCGGAGGGTACTCGCCAGATCGCGTCGAGGATCAGCCGCGCATTGGAGCGGCGAAGCATGGTGGTCGAGGACGCGCCGGCGGCTACCGACCCTCCCCTGGGGTTCACGTTCACTCATCCAGTAAACACTCTTGCCGGGGCGCTACTTCTTTTGGCGTCGGCTCCCGCCATGCCAGTCCTCCTCGACGCCGGCATCCGCGTCGGTGATTCCGAAACTGCGCAGTTGCGGGCGCTCGCGGAGGCTACGCTTCAACTCGGCAAATCCGGGGAAGCCGGCCAGGGCCACCACGTGGTCCCACAGATCAGCGGCTTCATCGCGAGAAGGCAGCCTGCTGATGACCGGCCCGAAGAAGGCCACGCCCTCCGGCGGCTCGAAGTGGATGATCGGAGTGCCGACGTCCTTGCCCGTATGGGAAAGCGCCTCGTCCGTCTCGGCCTGGATTATCGAGTCGAGTGAGGCGTTATCGAGAGCGTCCGCCAGCGGCGCCGGAAGCCCGGCCTCCGCAAGGATCGGCTCAAGGAATTCACGGGTCCCGTGGTGCCCGGTGGCGCCGGACTGCGACGGGTCGTCCCGTGCTGTATCGAAGATGTGGGCGCCGAGGCGGGCATAAAGGGTAGCGACGGCGTCGGGCCCGTGATCCTTCCGGACCTGCGCGGCCACGCGGAGCAGGCGCAGGCCTGCGGTGTGCCCTGCCTCGTAGCCCTCGGGGAAGTGTGAGTCGTAATCGACCGACGCGTTGAGCAGGCGCAGGGAAATGAAGCGCCACTCGACGGAGTAATCCCGTTCCTCCATGACGAGACGAACCCACTTGCTGGTCATCCAGGCGAAGGGGCAGACGGGGTCGAAGTAGAAGTGGATATCGGCGTTGCTCTTGGTCTCGTCGCTCATTGCGCCACTATAGGGCCGGCGGCTAACCGAGTACCACTGTGCCGTCGTCGTTGATGCGCCAGCCGGGGTTGTGCGCGATCTCCCAGATGACGCCGTTCGGATCCTGGACGTGCGCGTGGAAGATTCCACCGAACTGGCCCTGCTGCGGTTGCTTGAGTACCGAGCCGCCCGCCGCGGTCATCGCGTCGACGGTGCTGCGGACGGCGTCGGGGCTGTCGACGTTGTGCGAGAGTGTGACACCCGTGGGGGCCGGCGCAGCATTGGCGCCGAGATCCTGGGCGAATTTGTCGGCGTGGAAAAGGCCCAGAAGCAATCCCGGCGCGACCTGGTAGAAGAGGACCTCGCCCGGTACATCAAGATTCGCCTCCCACCCGAGGCCGTCCCGATAGAAGGCGCGGGCTGCGTCGAGGTCGCGTGTGGCGAGGGTGATGAAGTGAAGCTGCTGGTCCATGGGATCGATTGTTCCACCACCCCACCTTGCGTTCATCCAGCAGGACACGCCCCTGATGCGCGCGCAAAGGGGGTGTGTCCTGCCAATTCACTGAGGCGCGGAACTGAGCTGAGCCTGCGCCGACGCGCGGTGTTCCACATCCCCGGATTGCAGCGCGAACAGCGCGTAGTTCAGCGGACCGGAGGCAATGAGCGCGCTGCACCGCGCCTCCAGGTTGGGCTCGCTGGTCCCGGTGAGATCGCGGTACTCATTGACTGTTGCGGTGAAACACTCGGCCGGTGCGATCAGGAACTGGCAGACGAAGTCGAGCGCCGGATCGCTGACTTTTGCCGTGGTCCAGTCCAGCGCAGCGACGATGCGGGCCTCCTCATCGAGGAGAAGGTGCGCCGGGTACAGCTCCCCGTGGGTGAAGACGCTGCGCTGCGGCCAGAGGTCGTCGTCGTCAATCCAGGCGCGCCATACACTCACCAGGTCGTCGTCGATCCGGAACTCGTCGAGCACCCGGTCGAGATCGCGGGCCCAGCGCTGCCTCGTCTGATCAACGGTTTCGGTGGGAACGCCGGCGGCTGCGGCTGCTTCAGGATCCAGACCATGAAGCGACGCGATCACCCCTGCGAGCGACCGGGCGTACTCCTCTGAAGCGACGTCGAAGTGCCACACAGGCTGGCTGTCCTCGTCGAGCGTCAGCCCAGGGCTGCCCGGAAGCAAGGGGTAGGCGATGAGGTCGGCGGATGCAATGCGCCAGTCAGGCACCGCAATATCGAGCCGCGGCCGAATGAAATCGAGGATGTGCTTCTCTTCGTCGATCTTCGCCGACACGTCCGGCCGGCGGGGAATTCTCAGCACCCAGTCCTGGCGCGGATGTGCATCGGTGGCGAACACAACGCGGTAGTCCAGACCGGCCTCGTTGAACGTCAGCGTTCCGGGATCGAGTGTCAGTCCGTGTGCACTGGCAAGCTCACAGATTTCGTCGGCTGTGGAGGGCATGATGTCGATTCTTCCATCCACTTCCTAGAACGACGACGGTGCGCTCATCTTGCGTTCCCACCCGATTGCCGGGGCCACGTGGTCTGCAATGTTGCGCAGCAACTTGGCGTTGTAGTCCACACCGAGCTGGTTGGGCACGGTGAGCATGAGGGTGTCTGCGGCACGGACGGCGTCGTCGGCGGCCAGTTCCGCGGCGATCTTGTCCGGCTCGCCGATGTAGCTCTTGCCGAATCGGGACATTGCGCCATCAAGCACGCCCACCTGGTCGCGGGTCTCGCGGAGCGCGCTCAGGGCGAAGTACTGGCGGTCCTCGTCGTCGACGATCGGGATGACGCTGCGGCTGACCGAAACGCGGGGAGCAAAGGAGTGGCCGGCTTTGTCCCAGGCGTCGCGGTACAGCTGGATCTGCTCGGCCTGAAGCTGGTCAAACGGCACACCGGTGTCTTCGGTCAGCAGGGTAGAGCTCATCAGGTTCATGCCCTGCTCTGCGGCCCAGACGGCAGTTTTCCGTGTTCCGGCGCCCCACCAGATGCGTTCGCTGAGCCCGGGGGAGTGCGGCTGGACCGGGAGGAGGTCGGAGCCCTGGCGCGGGTCTGCCTGTGCGATCCCCGCGCCGCTGATCGCGTAGCGGAACACCTCTGTGTGGCGGCGGGCCATGTCAGCTGGCTCTTCGCCGTCGGCTGGAACATAACCGAAGTTGGCTGCTCCATTGAGCGCGGGCTCGGGTGATCCCCGGCTGATGCCGAGCTGCATCCGGCCGCCGCTGATGAGGTCCGCTTCGGCCGCTTCTTCTGCCATGTAGAGCGGGTTCTCATACCGTCGCTTTGCACTGTTTGTAATTCGACCCTGCACCTTAGGCCGACTGGTTTTCCTTCACCCACGTATCGAATAGGGACTGTTCAAAGCCCGAGGGCCCCGTCGCCACGTTGTGATCGGCGAGAAGAACCGCAATGCTTTCCAAGTCGAACAGCACCACTCCCGTTTGAGTGATCAGGTCCACTGCTCCTCGAGTGAGCCTTCCGGTCGTCATGAAGAACAGGTACACCGGCTGATATGCCTTCGGTGTAAATCTTTCTAGTGCTTTGCCGCCGTCAGTGAAGATTCCTAGCTTCATCAACTCCCGGGCACCTATAAACTCTCGCACGTGGTCCACACCAACTTCGTCAGCGTATTTTTTGGCCTGACCCGCTATCCACACTGTCATGGCGCGGTCCGGGCCGCCCAAGTGGTAACGGCGGTCCAGCCTGCCCTCCATGCTGTATTCACCGAACAGATCGAAACCCTGATCGTTGGAATGAGGGGTTAAGACGGGAGCTCGGCAACCCACGAGCGCAAGCACTCCTCGGCAGATGGACTCGAATTCTGAGCTCGTACCTCGCACTATTGCATCGCGATAATCATCAACCTCAATTCTCCCTTCTTTTTCGAGGGCAAAGTCCGACGAGTCACGGGCGTCGGGGTAACAGTGTCCCTGAATTTGGGTCTCGTCGGAAGCATTGAAGTCGAAGCGGACAAATCGACCTTGCTCGCGCGCGGACGTAAGGACACGGCGCAGTCTCTTAAGAAGTCCCGGCTTCCAAGTTGCGGCCCGTTCAACTGCCTCCTGCGAGCTAGAAAACCATCCTTGGGTGCCCCCAAAGTTCACAATAACGTCTGCGACATCGACCGGCGGAGAGAGTAACTCGAACTCGCGCTCCACCCAGTCGGCTACGGCGGCCGGACCCGGTTCCACAGGTTGCTACGAAGTGAGTTTTGCGTGGGTACCGAGAACACGATCAACTACAGACCCGAGTGACTTCAGAGAGGCAATATCTTCTGGTGTCAGTCCCTCGAGGTCGAAGGCGCCGATGGAGCTCAACGCTCCAATTGCCTCAGACACCTCAGTTCGCCAAGACGACGACAGTTCGTCAGCCTTCGCGACACCAAGGGCATCGCCGAACGAGCGGTTTGAGTCGAGTAATACAGTTCTGGCCTCCGGATGAGCCAGTATCGCGCGCAGATCGCGAACCTGCGCATACGTGGTTATCTTGGCTTCTCGCTCCGTTGAGTCTTCTTCACCGTCTGGCACGGAGGGTGTAATGAGTGAGTAGAAGCGGCGGATCTCGTCGTCGTCTTCAAATTTGGCTTCGGCGTCGCTCCAACCGAGCCACTCACGTACTGTCGGGATAGACACTGCCTCGTGAAATAGGGGGTACATGGAGGGTCCCGCAAAATCTCCGAAGTCCTCGTCCTCCTCCATCTGCTGAAGTGCTTTCAAGGCGCGGTAACGTCGGTTGACTTCGTGCTTTGTCATGCCGAGTCGATCGGCAACGTCGTTAGTTTCCAGCCCATGTTTGTCGCGCAGGTCACCAACTAGCTTCGCTCGCTGATAGCCCCCCCACTGCTTGATGCCGCCGACGTGCCGTATACCCATTATCGACAGATATGTAACTTCACCTTCGTCGGATTCAGTAACGATCACCGGAACTGCATCCAGCACATCCAGCACGTCAGGGGGTATAGCAACCCCCGCCTCGTGATCATCCTTAATCCACTTCAAGCTTGCTGCGCGCCGGTTGCCTTCGAGGACCAAGAATAACCAACTACCGTCATTCCTTTGAGAGTACGGTCTGACTACTAGTCGTTCTACGGCCAAGAACCCGTTGCTCACTATTGAAGCCTTCAGCTCAGTTAAGCCTTCACTTCTTATCCGCTTCGTCGCCCTTTCCTGGACCGACGGCTCCGCGTAGCGCTGAGGATCGGCTCGCACATAATCGAATTCATCCTGGAAACGAAAGTTGTTCGGGTCAAGAAGCAGCTGATCAATTGAAACCAGCTCTTCCTTGTATGTGGTTGCCATCAGACTCCAAAGTTTGCGGATACAGAGGGTACGTTATCGGAGTCGTAGCGGAAGACCGAGTAAGGGTGGGCGCGCGTACCATCCGTGTTGAGAGGATTCATTTACGCGGATTGCTGCAAGAGGTTTCGTTCATGCGGCGCCTGCTTCCGCTCTCGTGCCCTCCGAATCCTTCGCCCCGCCCGACGCCCGGTTTTCAATCGGGACGTTCTACGCCCCAATTGTCGCCTCACAACGGGGTTCAGGAATGGACCCCGTCGTGACCCTCGAAACATCTCCTGAACCGGCATTTGACGTTCAGCTTGACACGGTTTACGTCGACGCCGACGGTAACCGCCCCGAGTTGAAGCTCTGCGTCAGGTGCGGCCCTCGCCGAGGGAATCAGTTCCGCTTGCGCCTCGGCGGACGCATTGGCGGCCTGCTGCCGTAGGTGCTCGCGGGCTCGTATCGCCCGCCGCAATGCAGAAGCGGCGGAACCGCTGGCTGACCGCCGCGCGCGGCTGTGAGCGGATTGTCGGAAGCCGGTTATAGCCTGACTCTGCGGAGGTCGGGCTCGAGTTTTTGCCTTCCTTCGGCTATCGTCTAGGAGCAACAACTTCACGCTTTAGGAGCCTTCCCGTGCCGAGTTCGACGTTCAAAATCGCAGCCCTCTTCGCGGGTATCGGCGGTATCGAACTCGGCATCAATCGCGCACTCGGCGCTGATGCAGAAACTGAGTTGTTCTGTGAGTGGTGGGAGCCGGCTCAACTGGTCTTGAAGTCGAGATTTCCCGGCGTCGAAGTCCACCCGGATATTCGTGAGCTAAAGTCGCTGCCGTCTGAGGTGAATCTTGTAACGGCAGGCTTTCCCTGCACAGACCTATCTCAGGCGGGACGGACGGCTGGGATCGGAGGTATCAACTCCGGCCTGGTGAAGCACCTCTTCGAAGCACTGCGGGTCAGTGGAACATCTCGACGCTTGCCAAGCCTTCTTATCGAGAACGTGCCAAACATGCTTGCTTTAGATCGCGGTTCGGCGATGAAGTACCTCATATCTGAAATTGAATCCCTTGGATACAGATGGGCATATCGCGTTGTGGATTCTCGATTCACGGGTGTCCCCCAACGTCGCCGCCGAGTGATAATGCTCGCGTCGACCGACTTCGACCCTCGCGACGTTCTCTTCGCTGACGACGCGGGGGTAAGGCCCGAGGACGCGTTCGCCGACGATGCATTCGGCTTCTACTGGACCGAGGGCCGAGGCGGTCTTGGTTGGGCTCAGGACGCGGTGCCGACTCTGAAGGGAGGTTCCACTATTGGTATTCCGTCTCCTCCGGCGGTATGGGTGCCGGGCGCGGCAACGGGTAGAAAGTTCGTTAAGCCCTCAATTGAGGACGCCGAGGCGATGCAAGGTTTCGAACGAGGTTGGACGCTTGTAGACGGCATAAGTACAAAGAAAAACGGTCCTCGGTGGAAGCTGATTGGCAATGCCGTTACAGTCGGGGTCTCCACCTGGGTTGCTCGAAATTTGGCTGACCCCGGTGAAGCAAGAGCTTCCTATAGCCGATGGGAATTTCATCAAGGTTCATGGCCGAAAGCCGCCTGGGGCGAGAACGGGAAGATTTACAGCGCTCCTCACTTGTCGGAGTTCCCCACTCACGAGCCATATCAGCATCTCGCGCAGGTCATGGATTCGTCGGCTGCCGAAGTCCTTTCTCACCGCGCAAGCGCAGGCTTCTATAAGCGGCTTCAGTTGGGAAACTTGGGCCGTCACCCGGGCTTTCGAACCGATATCTCAGAGCACGTCGACGTAGTTTCCGTGTTGTAGTTACCCTCGGCGCGCGAATACATATAGGTTCGGGGGGTGCATGGTCCTACGATTTTGGCGAGCTTTCTGGAAGTCCCTTCGGTTCCAGACAGGAACGGTAACCGCTGGCAATACAACTCTCAGTCAGATAGGCATTCGAAGGTCGGTTGCTGGGGAATTGCTCTTGACCTGCTCGAAAACTCCGCGCTTCTTCGCTCACATGCCGCAGCTGGAAAGGTCGTGCTGGGGGTAAACCACACGATGCGGGACTTCGGCACCAGCCGGAAGAAAAAACTCGACCTCGTCTTCGCGCGGCCGGAGGGTCCAATCCCGAGTAATGCACCGACGTTCCGCTCACTGGTCAGCAAATACCAGATCACGCTAACAGTCGCGCAACGGGCTTCCCTGATGAATGTTCCAGATATTGCAATTGCGGACGTAGGAGCCGTGCTGATTGCCCTAGAAGCGAAGGCCGCGATGACGGCACATCAGAAGGCACTTCCGAGGCTCTATGACGAACTCAATTCCTCTCACGCCGCCGTCCATGGGGCATCGAATCAAGCACTGGCTATTGGTTATGTCCAGATCAACGCGTCGCCAACATTCTTGTCATCCGTTACCAACAAATTTCCGCTGGCTCAGTACCCGGCAATACTTACGAAAAATAAGCAACCTCAGTCCGTTCAGATCGTCTTGGACAAGATTGCAGAGCTGCCGAGGCGAAGTGGCACGGCCGGGCATGGTTTTGACGCAATTGGGGTTGTTGTACTCGAATTTGTCAACGATGGCGGTCCGGTGAATGTCGTAAGCGGCCAAGCACCCGCGCCCGCGCTAGGAGACCCCTTCCACTATGGGGGCATGATCGTTCGAATGGGTCACGAGTACGACTCGCGATTCCATGGAATCTAGTGTGTTTACCGGCGACGCTTAGCTCAATTCGACGTTAGGGGTTCTCGTACCGCATATCGACCACACCGGTCCCGATCTCGATCCGCGAGGTGCGTGCTGCGATTGCGGAGAGCAGCGGAAATGGCGCCGCCTGCTGGCGTACGAAGTGGTGGCCCCGGAAGAACGCGCCCTCGATGCCGATCTCCTCGGCGGCTTCGGCGAGTTCAATGCCCTGCAGGAGCGAATCCCGGGCCGTGCGAGTGCGTGAGCCTTCGAGGGGTGACCAGTGGCCAAAGGACAGGAATCCGATGCGCTTCATACCCGCGACAACCACGCAGAACGGCGGTGCATTCCTTACGAAGTCTTGTCGGCGGCCGGACTTGTTGGAACACTGTTCGTGTAGGGAGACATGATGACCACCACAAGAATTCTTAGGACCAGCCGGTCCCAAATCATTCGCATACCCGAAGCACTGCAATGGCCTGACAACGTGAAGGAAGTTGAGGTCATTCAAGATGGCCCATCGCGGATAATCACGCCTGTAGATCGGTCATGGGACGTGTGGTTTGCCGAGCCGCCAGCGGACGGCAGTTACCCGGCTGAGCGCGATCAGTTGTAGAACGAATCCCTGACCGCCGGGATCACCTAGCCCATTCCGATCCAGGCGCCGCCTACAGTGCTGGTTCCACCCGCGCCGCTTTCGTCGTCCTTGCCGCAACGTTTGCAGCGCGTATATAGGGTGCCGTCGTCGGCGGGTTCAATATGCCAATCGTGTTTTATGTTCAGCTTGCACAGCAGCGCCTTGAGCATGATTTCCTCCGATTGCTCGAGTGCCGGCCGAGGTCGGCACCTTAATCATCGTCCTCTTGGTGCCGCCGTTGAAGAGCTACTCTCCCTTATTTCGGCGCCTGCTAATCGGAAGGTCAGGTGAGGAGCGCACAGCCACTTCCCGGTAGCGCGTCAGCACCTCCGGCGTCGGCTCAGCCTGCACGAGCTCGACGCTGCTGGTCCGCCAGCCCGGCAGGGCGCCATGCAACGCGCCGGCGGCCTGGCGGGCAGCGCCGTCGGCCACATATTCGCCCGGGCTCGGCACCGACACCGGTAGTCCAAAGACGGCACAGACAACGCGCCGCAGTGCTGCCGAACGCGCGCCGCCGCCCACGAGGATGATCCGCCGCGCAACAACTCCCGCGTCGGTCAGCGCCTTGAGCCCGTCCGCGAGCGAGCAGACCACGCCCTCCACGGCGGCCCGCACCACGTTCGCGGGCGTGTAGTTCTGCAGGGTCAGGCCGTGCAATGAACCTGTCGCGTCCGGCAGGTTGGGAGTGCGCTCGCCGGCGAGATAGGGCACCAAAGTGAGGCCGTCCGCGCCGGCAGGCGCCTGCAGCGCGAGCCGCGCAAACTCCTCGTGGTCGACGCCGAGCAGACGAGCGGTTGCGTCGAGCACGAGGGTGGCGTTGAGCGTGCATGCCAGCGGCAGATAGTTGCCGGTCGCATCGGCAAAGCCGGCCACCAGGCCGGAAGCGTCCAACGTCGGCCTGCCGGACACCGCGAAAACGGTGCCTGACGTACCGACCGAAACAACGACGTCGCCCTCCGCCGCTCCTACGCCCAGTCCAGCCCCAGCGTTGTCACCCGTGCCGGCCCCGATGATGCGGCCGCCGGGATCCTTCCGGAACTCGAGCGGACCCAGAACCTCAGGAAGAACCGGAACGTGCCCCAGAGTGGCTTCCAGCACCTCGGCCAGATATCCCTCGGAGGGCGACCAGTAACCCGTACCGGATGCGTCCGAACGGTCGGTAGCCAGTTCCTTCAGCCCATCGATCCCTGACCCGGGACCGTAGCCCGCAAGGCGCCAGCTTAGCCAGTCGTGCGGCAGGCAGACCGCCGCAGTCCGCGCGGCGTTCTCCGGCTCGTTTTCGGCGAGCCAGCGTAACTTGGTCGCGGTCAGGGATGCCACCGGGACGGTGCCGGTTGTCTCGGCCCACCACTGTGCGCCCTTCTCCTGGACAAGCGCCGCCGCTGCTTCGGCCGAGCGTGTGTCATTCCAGAGCAGCGCCGGACGCACCACCTCGCCAGTGCCGTCCAGGCACACCATGCCGTGCTGCTGGCCGGCGACCGAGACGGCCGCGACGTCGTCGAAGCCGCCCGCCACCGCAATGGCCTGTTGCAGTGCGGACCACCAGGCATCGGGATGCACTTCCGTTCCGGGCGGGTGCTGTGCTGAGCCGGAGCGCACCAGTTCGCCGGACTCCGCGTCCCGGATCACCACCTTGCACGACTGTGTGGAGCTGTCTACTCCGGCTACCAGGGCCATGGGTTCCTCGCTGCTTTCTCAACCTCGGGAAAGGGGAAGTTTTTGTCGCCTAGTTGCTGCTATAGCAGCTCGGAAACGTCCACTAGGCGACAAAAACTTCAGGTCGTGGGGTTTTAATAGGAGCGCGATCCGAGGAGGTGCTCCATGGCCAGCTGGTTCAGCCGGATGAAGGCGAAGGACCGCTCGGAGGCCTTCTCGGCGTCGAAATCCTCAAACGCAGTCCGGTCCGCGAGAAGGTCAGCGGTGGTTTCTCCCGCTGCCAGGGTGGGCTCACCGAGTTCGACGACGCCGGACGTCTTCAGCGCCTCCTGCACCTCCGGGTCGGCGCGGAAGGCGAGTGCGCGTTCCTTGAGCAGCAGGTACATGGCCATGTTGGCGCGCGCGGAGTCCCAGACGCCGTCGTAACCGTCGGTGCGTGACGGCTTGTAGTCGAAGTGGCGGGGACCCTCATAGCGTGGGCCGCCGTTGGGGAAGCCGTTCTCCAGGAGGTCGACCGTGAAGAAGGCGCTGGTGAGATCGCCGTGGCCGAACACAAGGTCCTGGTCATACTTGACGCCGCGCTGGCCGTTGAGGTCGATGTGGAACAGCTTGCCCGCCCAGAGCGCCTGCGCGATGCCGTGGGTGAAGTTCAGGCCCGCCATCTGCTCGTGGCCGGTCTCAGGATTGACGCCGACGATGTCGCCATGCTCGAGTTCGGCGATGAACGCCAGCGCGTGGCCCACCGTCGGCAGGAAGATGTCGCCGCGGGGTTCGTTCGGCTTCGGCTCCAGGGCAAGACGGAGGCCGTAGCCCTTCTCCTTGATGTAGCCGGCGACAGTGTCCACGCCTTCCTTCATCCGGCTGAGGGCCGCGGCCAGGTCCTTGGAACCGTCATACTCGGAGCCTTCCCGTCCGCCCCACATTACGAAGGTCTCGGCGCCGAGCTCGGCAGCGAGATCGATGTTGGTCAGGACCTTCCGCAGGGCGTATCGCCGGATAGAGCGGTCATTGCTGGTGAAGCCGCCGTCCTTGAACACCGGGTGGCTGAACAGGTTGGTGGTCACCATCGGTACCTTCAGCCCGGTTTCAGCCAACGCGTCGCGGAAGCTGCCGAGGATGCTTTCGCGCTGCTGGTCCTTGGAGCCGAACGGGACGAGGTCATTGTCATGGAAGGTGACGCCGTAGGCGCCGAGTTCGGCGAGACGATGGACCGCTTCGACGGGATCGAGTGCTGCCCGGGTGTCGGTGCCGAAGGGGTCGGTGCCCGTCCATCCGACGGTCCAGAGGCCGAAGGTGAAGCGATCTGCCGGTGTGGGCTGAGGTGACATGGAAGTACTCCGCACTGAGTTGAAATGGATAAGTTCGTGACTAAAACATATAGTCCCACTCGGTATACGTCAACGCCTTCCGGCGAGTAAATCCTCAGCAATGGTGCTATGTTTACGTCCAGCACAAATAGGGCAGGGAGCAGAGTGAGCGAGCGCAGCGGCACTGAGGATTTGCGGCGCCGCAACCTCTCCTCCGTCCTCACCGCTGCCCATCGGCACGGCCCGCTCACCCGCGCCGCCCTCGTTCAGCGCTGCAGCCTCACCCGGTCCACCATCGGCGCCCTCGTCGGTGAGTTGTCTGCTCTTGGCCTGGTGTACGAGACGGACGCCGCAGCCGCGAGAGTTGGCCGGCCCAGCCCCATGGTTCATGCGAGTGAACGGGTGGTCGCGCTCGCGGTGAATCCGGACGTCGATGCGGTGACGGTGGGCGTCGTCGGACTCGGCGGCACCGTCCATCGCCGAATTCGCTACAACACGTCATCCATTCCCTCGCTGGAGGACGCAGTCAACATCACGCGTGCCGTTGTGGAGGGGCTCTCGGTGGAACTGGCGGGAAGCGAGCATGTGCTTGGCCTGGGCCTCGCCATCCCAGGACTGGTCAACGCAGAAGTGGGCCAAGTGCTGCTCGCGCCGCATCTCGGCTGGAAGGATGTCGACGTCGTCGGGCCGTTCCGGGACGCGCTGGGAATGCCGGTCGTGGCGGCAAATGACGCGACGCTCGGCACGCTCGCCGAGAGCATCTTCGGCGCAGCGGCGGGGTACCGCGACGCGCTCTACCTGAACGGCAGCGCCTCCGGAATCGGCGGGGGAGCGATTGTTGGGGGGCACCCTCTGGGTGGGGCCTCCGGGTACGCCGGCGAGTTCGGGCACATGGTGATCCAGCCCGACGGAGAGCAATGCCACTGCGGCCGGCGAGGATGCCTCGAAACCGAGGTGAACCTGGAACGGCTGCTGAAGGTTACCGGTTTGGACCATGCCCAGGCGGAGCAACTCGAGGATGTTCTCCGTTCAAGCACGTCCTTCCCTGCGCGGCGGGAGATCCGGCGGCAGACAGACCTGCTGGCCATCGCACTGAGCAACCTCGTGAACGTTTTCAATCCGCGGATAATCGTGCTCGGCGGGTTCCTCGGTGTGCTGCTTGCCGCGGACAGGGAGCGCCTGAGTGCCGCCGTCGCTGCGGGACCGATCAGCGGCCTGGGCACGGAAGTGCACCTCGAGCGCGCTGCCCTCGGTGCCGAACTGCTGCTCGTGGGAGCCGCGGAGGCAGTGTTCGCCGGGCTCCTCACTGAGCCACGGAGCGTTGCGACCCGTTAGCCAAGCGGCGTCAGGCCCAGCTGGTCCGCCACCACCCGTCCCCGGTGAATGACCGTCCGGTCCGACGGCCTGTCCATGATGGCAGAGGTGACGGTTTCACCAGCGAGGAGCAACAGCTCCGCCGGGTCGCCGACCAACAGGCCCGGCCGGTCGCTGACGCTGGTCAACCGTGCCGAGCCCGGATCCAGGATTGACGCACCGCCGATGCTTGCGACGGCGAAGCAGTGCTCGATGAGTTCGTCCGCCCGATAGCCGTTGGTGAAGGCGAGCTGCCAGGTGCGGTCGAGCATGTCCCCGTTGCCATAGGGCGACCAGTAGTCGCGTTGACCATCCTCGCCGAGCCCCACGCGGACGCCGGCTTCGGTGAGGTGCCGCAGCGGCAGCGGATCCCGAACTGACGGCGCGACCGTCGCCATGGCAATGTCAGCCTCCGCGAACTCGTCGATCAGCCGGCGGGTGGTGCTGTCGGACACGCTGCCCAGCGAGTACCCGTGCGAGATGGTGACCCTGCCCTGCATCCCCGTGGCGCGGGTCCGTTCGAGGATGAGGTCCGCGCTGTACACGCCGAGCTCTCCGGGCTCATGCAGGTGGATGTCGATCGGCACCTGGTACTTTTCGGCCAGCCCGAAAACGATGTCGAGGTGGCGCACGGGATCCCTGTCCAGCTGGCACGGATCGATCCCGCCGATCACATCCGCACCCTGTTTCAGGGACTCCTCCATCAGCGGCACCACGCCCTCTTCAAGCAGCAGCCCGGCCTGCGGAAAAGCGATAATCTCCACGTCAGCGCGTGCATGGTGCGCTTCCCGGGCGGAGACAACCGCGTCGAAACGTTCGAGCCGGCAGTCGGCGTCAATCTGCGCGTAGCTGCGTACCCGGGTGGTGCCGTGCTCGATCATCGTGGCGAGCGTGAATGCGGTCCGGTCTGCGATGGGCGCCTCAGCCGTGCGCCAGTTCTCGCGGTCGTTCAGCATCATTCCCCAGACCCCTGGGCGGCCGGTGTGGGGCCGGAACGGCAGCCCGAGGCGCGTCGAATCAAGGTGCACGTGGACATCGGAGAAAGAGGGAAGCAGTAGCCGCCCCCTGCCGTCGACGACGTCGGCACTTGCGTCAGGCGCTACAGCTCCGCCTTCCGGAGCAGTTGCGGAAGGCTGGATGGCGGTGATGCGCCCGTCCTGCAGTTCCACGTCCGACAGCTGGCCGCCCCACGGGCGTACCTGGTGCAGAATCATCGGGAACCTCCTCGCTTCCTTGCCAAGGTTGCCGGCGGCAACGAGCCCAGTCTAGCGACGGTTGCCGACGCTCACGGCGCGGGAGTCGGCGGGATTTCCGGAGCAGGCGGGCGCCGTCGTCGTACGCCGACTGTCACTCCGATCGATGCAGCCGTGACCAGCACCAGCGCGATAATTTCCCGTGCGCCCAGCGCCTGGCTGAGCACCAGCAGCCCCGCGAGCGCGGCCATGGCCGGCCCTAGGGCAGACAGTACGCCGAACACCCGCGTGGACAGCCGCTGCAGCGCGAGCATCTCCAGTGCATAGGGGAACGCGCTGGAAAGCAGGGCAACACCGACGAACACGGGCAGCACCAGCGGTGACCCGAGAGCGCCCGCTGCGGCGCGCGATGCGCCGAACGGCAGGACGATCAGCGCTCCGATCGCCATGGACACGGCAAGACCCTCAACCCCGGGAACCAGCCGTCCCACGCGCGCGCTGGCGAGGATGTAGACGGCCCAGAAGGCACCCGCGCCGAGCGCGAAGAGGATGCCGGCGAGCGGCAGGGCGCTGCCGTCATCGAAACCCAACAGAACGACGCCGGCAAACGCCAGCAGCGCCCATGCCGCGTCAGCGAGGCGGCGGGTCTGAACCAGTGCCAGCAGCAGGGGGCCGGTGAACTCGAGCGTGACGGCCACACCGATCGGGATCACGCCGATGGCGAGATAGATGAGGCTGTTCATCCCTGCCAGCGCGACGCCCAGCACCGCTGCGGCCGCCCACTGCTCGCGCTTCCACCCGCGCACCTTCGGGCGCACCACGGCCAGCAGAATCAGCGCACCGAACAGCAACCGGAGGAACACTGCGCCGGTGGGGCCCACGGCGTCGAACTGGGTCCTGGCCAGCGCCGCGCCGAACTGGACGGACAGCACCGCCATAATCATCAGCACGGGAGCAGGTATGGAGGAGGTGCGCATACCTACATTCTGTCCGGCTCACGCCCCCGGCATCACCAGTCGGCGTTCATGTACTTCGTGGTGAGCTTCCTGACTGTCGCGTCGCCGCAATGCTTCAAGTGGGGAAGAGCTTCGGCAACCGCTTCCAGATGCCCGCGTTTCAGGCTCGACTCGAGGTTGGCCGTCAGTCTCGCGAGCCGGGCGGCGCCGATCATGGACGAGGCAATTCTCACACTGAGTAGTGCGTCGAGAGACGCGGCTTCGTCAGGTCGCTGCACGGCTTCCGCGAGGCGGAGGTACCTCTCGTCCCAGAAGGCGATGAAGTCACGCACGAAGGAATGCGCAGGACCGGGATCCTCGAACTCATCCTCCAGCCTGTGCAGAACCTTCCGGTCCACAAGCGGAGGGCGCTTGTTCTTCGACATACGGCTCAGGGTAGGAGGACAAGCATGGGAAAACATGGTGGGCAGGCGGCGCTTCCGAAAAAGCGTCGGGGCTTTTCAAACCCGGCCCCGTCCTCTACAGTAATTGGACATAAACGAATGCAATTCGTTTTAGCGCGGCGCCAGCCGTGTAGAGAGGACACCATGAGGATCATCGAAAGCGACGTCGTCGTCGTTGGCGCAGGACCGTCAGGACTGACTGCAGCGAGGGAGCTGCGGAAGGCCGGCCACTCCGTTACTGTTCTTGAGGCCCGGGACCGCGTGGGCGGCCGTACCCATACCGATGTGATCGACGGCGCTGTTCTGGAAATCGGCGGACAGTGGGTCTCCCCGGACCAGGAGGCGCTGATCGGCCTGCTCGATGAGCTCGTCCTGGAAACCTACTCGCGTTACCGCGAGGGCGAGTCCGTCTACATCGGCGCGGACGGCAAGGCAATCCGGTACACCGGCGAGATGTTCCCCGTCAGCCGCCGGACGAGCGCCGAAATGTCACGGCTCATCGACGAACTGGACCGCTTGGCAGCCCAGATGGATCCCAAGGCCCCGTGGGAGCACCCGCAGGCCCGTGAGCTGGACACCGTTTCCTTCCATTCCTGGCTCCGGCAGCAGTCCGGTGATGAGGAAGCCTGCAACAACATCGGCCTGTTCATCGCCGGCGGCATGCTCACCAAGCCGGCCCACGCCTTCTCCACGCTGCAGGCTGTGCTGATGGCCGCCTCCGCCGGCTCGTTCTCCCACCTCGTCGACGAGGATTTCATCCTCGACAAGCGCGTGGTCGGCGGAATGCAGTCAGTGTCGGAGCGCATGGCAGCGGAGCTTGGGGACGACGTCGTCCTGAACAGTCCCGTGCGCACGCTTCGCTGGTCGGAAGGGCAGGACGGCTCCACCAGCGTGACCGCCAAGTCGGAGAATGTGACCGTCAACGCGCGGTACGCGATCATGGCCGTGCCGCCGAACCTGTACTCGCGGGTCTCCTACGAACCCCCGTTGCCGCGCAGGCAGCACCAGATGCACCAGCACCAGTCGCTCGGTTTGGTGATCAAGGTGCACGCCGTCTATGAGACGCCGTTCTGGCGCGAGGACGGCCTGTCCGGTACCGGCTTCAGCGCCGGGTCGATCGTGCAGGAGGTCTACGACAACACCAACCATCAGGACCCACGCGGGACCCTCGTTGCGTTCATCTCCGATGAGAAGGCCGACGCCGTGTTCGAGCTCTCCGTCGAGGACAGGCGCCGGCAGATCCTCGAATCCATCGCCGGGTTCCTGGGACCGAAGGCGCTGCAGCCCGAGGTGTACTACGAGTCCGACTGGGGCTCCGAGGAATGGACCCGGGGCGCTTACGCCGCCAGCTATGACCTCGGCGGCCTGCACCGCTACGCCAAGCACCAGCTCACGCCGGTGGGCCCCATCTACTGGTCCAGCTCCGACCTCGCGGCCGAGGGCTACCAGCACGTTGACGGCGCCATCCGCATGGGCCAGCTGACGGCCCGGAACATCACGACGGCGCTCCAGAAGCAGCGCGCACTCATCGGATGAACGCTTCGTTGACCACCACCACCGTGATGCCCGCCGAATGGGAGCGGCACGACCGCACCTGGATGGCGTTCCCGCCCTCCAATGACACGTTTGGCGCGGTCGGCAGCGAAAGCCTCGGCCGGGCACGCGAGGCCTGGTCCCGCGTGGCCCGGACGATCGCCCGCTACGAGCCCGTGACCGTGCTCGCTGATCCGGCCGATGCCGAAGCTGCCCGCGCGCTGCTGGGCGACGGCATTCCCGTGCAGGAGTCAGAGCTCGACGACGCGTGGCTCCGCGACTCCGGACCAACGTTCGTTCACGGGGCCGACGGTTCCACCCGCGCCGTCAACTGGGTCTTCAACGGTTGGGGTGCCCAGCACTGGGCGGCGTGGGAGAAGGACCAGCACGTTGGCCGGGCGGTAGCCGCGCATGCGGGCACCCCGGTCGAGGACAGCCCGCTCGTCAACGAGGGCGGCGGCTTTCACGTCGACGGCCGCGGAACAGTCCTGCTCACCGAGACGGTCCAGCTCGATCCCGGACGGAACCCGGGAGCAACCAGGGAATCCGTCGAAGCAGAGCTTCACGCCCGCCTGGGCACCCGGCACGCCGTCTGGATGCCGCGCGGCCTCAGCCGCGATTATGAGGAGTTCGGCACCCGCGGCCACGTGGACATTGTCGCCGCCTTCACGCCGTCGGGCGCTGTTCTCCTCCACAGGCAGGACAACCCCGACCACCCCGACTACGAGGTAACCCGCTTCCTGCGCTCCGAACTGGAGAAAGCGGTCGACGCCGACGGCTCTCCTATGACGGTCATCGACGTCCCAGCGCCCACCGTCCTCACCGACGACGACGGCTTTGTGGACTACTCCTACATCAACCACTACGTGGCCAACGACGCAGTGATCCTGTGCGCTTTCGATGACGCGAACGACGCCGTCGCCGCCGACATCCTTGGCCGCGCCTACCCGGGACGAACCATTGAACTGGTCGATGCCCGCGATATCTTCGCTTTCGGCGGTGGGATTCACTGCATCACCCAGCAACAGCCGGCGACGCGCACTTTCGAGGACGGCCGGGCTGAGGGAAACCGCTGATGGGTTTCAACGTCGTCGAAGCGGGCATCGCGGATCTTCGCGCGGCTCTGGAAACGGGCCAGGCAACCAGCGAGGAACTCGTCGCGAGCTATCTGAACCGCATCGCGGTCTATGACCACGCGGGCATCCGGCTCAACTCCGTCATCGTCATGAACCCGCATGCACTCGAAGAAGCCCGCGCGTCGGACCGACGCAGGGAAAACGGTGAAACCCTCGGACCGCTGGACGGCATCCCGTACACGGCGAAGGACAGTTATCAGGCAAAGGGGCTCACCGTCGCTGCGGGCTCCCCGGCGTTCCAGGCCCTCATCGCGCAGCGGGACGCGTTCACCATCGAGCGGCTACGCGACGCCGGGGCCATCCTGCTCGGTCTCACCAACATGCCGCCCATGGCCAACGGCGGAATGCAGCGCGGCGTCTATGGCCGGGCCGAGAGTCCCTATAACGCCGACTACCTGACCGCAGCCTTCGCCTCCGGCTCCTCGAACGGATCGGGAACCGCGACGGCCGCCAGTTTCGCCGCCTTCGGACTGGCCGAAGAGACGTGGTCCTCAGGCCGCGCTCCGGCGTCCAACAACGGATTGTGCGCATACACGCCCTCGCCGGGCGTCATCTCGGTGCGGGGAAACTGGCCGCTCGTGCCCACCATGGACGTGGTGGTTCCGCACACGCGCACCATGGCGGACCTGCTCGAGGTCCTCGACGTCATTGTCGCCGACGACACCGAAACCCGCGGCGACTTCTGGCGCGTCCAGCCCTGGGTGTCCGTTCCGCGCGCCTCGGAGGTGCGTCCGTCGTCCTACCGGTCTTTGACAGCCGATGCGGGCGCACTCAAGGGGAAGCGCTTCGGCGTGCCCCGCATGTATATCAACAAGGATGACGACGCCGGCACGGCAACAGCGCCCGGCATCGGCGGCCCCACGGGGCAGCGGATCGAGACGCGTGCCTCGGTGATCGCGCTCTGGGAAGCAGCACGGCGGGATCTGGAAAACTCCGGCGCCGACGTGGTCGAGGTCGACTTCCCCGTGGTGTCCAACTACGAGGGCGACCGGCCGGGCGCGCCGACCATCAGCACCCGCGGACTCGTCAGCCCCGAATACCTCAGGCACGAGATTGTGGACCTGTCCGCCTGGGCGTGGGAAGACTTCCTGCAGGCGAACGCCGATCCGCGGCTGGCTTCACTTGTCGATGTCGACGGCGCCACCATCTTCCCTGCGCCGGCGGGCGCGCTGCCGGACCGGTATACCGGCTTCGACGACGACATCGCCGATTACCCGGACGTCATCCGCCGGCGCGGTGCAGTGTCCCTGACCGACATCCCTCACCTGGAAGCGGGGCTGCGTGGTCTGCAAGAGACCCGCCGGCTCGACCTCCACGAGTGGATGGATGAGAACGGACTGGACGCAGTCATCTTTCCGGCAGCGGCCGACGTCGGCCCGGCGGACACTGATACTTCCGTCGCCTCCGCGGACCTCGCCTGGCGCAACGGGGTGTGGGTGTCCAACGGCAACCTGGTGCCGCGTCACCTCGGCATCCCAACGGTGACCGTCCCGATGGGCGTGATAGCCGATATCGGCATGCCTGTAGGGCTGACGTTCACGGGAAAGGCGTATTCGGACAACGAGCTGCTGCGTTTGGCGGCGGCCTTCGAAGCAAATGGATCACGCCGCGTTGCCCCACCGCGGACGCCGCAGGTCTGACTGTCCCGGCACCGGTCGCCTGGCGCCTGCAACCAGCGTCGTCGAGTCGCTGGTCGGTCATATAGTCGATCCATGGAACAACGCATTCTCGGAAAGGCCGGCCGCCCGGTATCGACCATTGGACTTGGAACATGGCAACTCGGAGCCGACTGGGGTCAGGTGGACCAGGAGGATGCGCTCGCCGTGCTGGAAGGCGCAGTCGAAGCGGGCGTGAACTTCTTCGACACCGCTGACGTGTATGGCGACGGTCGGAGCGAACAGACCATCGGCTCATTCCTCACAGCCAATCCCGGGCTGAATGTCACGGTGGCAACGAAGATGGGCCGGCGGATGGACCAGCTTCCCGAGAACTACAGCCTGACCAACTTCCGGTCCTGGCTGGATCGCTCGCGCCGTAACCTGCAGCAGGACACCCTCGACCTCGTCCAGCTGCATTGCCCGCCGACGGCCGTGTACAGCAACCCGGAGGTGTATGACGCCCTGAATACTCTGGTGAGCGAGGGCGTCATCCGCAACTACGGCGTCAGCGTCGAGCGGACCGAGGAGGCACTGGAAGCGATCAAGCGCGGCAATACCGCGACGGTGCAGATCATCCTCAACGCCTTCCGGCTCAAGCCCCTCGATGAGGTGCTTCCCGCAGCGGCGGCGGCCGGTATCGGGATCATCGCCAGGGTTCCGCTGGCGTCAGGCCTCCTGTCCGGGAAGTACACGAAGGACACCGAGTTTCCGGAGGACGACCACCGGAACTACAACCGCACGGGTTCAGCGTTCGACGTCGGCGAGACGTTCTCCGGAGTGAATTTCGAGACCGGACTGGCGGCAGTACAGGACTTCGACGCGCTGGTGCCCGACGGCGTGAGCACGGCACAGGCAGCACTGGCGTGGGTGGTTGCGCAGGAGGGTGTCAGCACCGTGATTCCGGGTGCGCGTACGCCGGCACAGGCGCGGGCCAATGCTGAAGCCGGCGCGGAAGGCACGCTGGGGAGTGACATCAGCGGCGGTGTCCTGGACATCTACAACCGGTACTTCATGGAGGCCGTCCACCCCCGGTGGTAGCATGCGCACCGGGCCAGCAGTGTCAGAGCGACGTGAGAAGCCTCGACACCCTGTCCAGCGCGCCGGGAACCAGTGAGTAGTAGGCCCAGGTGCCGCGCTTCTCGCGGTGCAGCAGGCCGGCCTCGACGAGGATCTTCAGGTGGTGGGAGACGGTCGGCTGCCCGAGGTCCAGGGGTTCGGTCAGGTCGCACACACAGGCCTCGCCTGACTCTCCCGCCTTCACGATGGACAGCAGCCGCAGCCGGTTCGGATCCGCCAAAGCTTTGAACATGGCTGCCCGCTGCTGCGCATCCTCAAGACTGATAGCCGGCTGCTCCGAGGGGAGGCAGCAGGGCGCGTCCAGGCTGGATTCGAGCGTTTGCGCAGTGTTCATGAACCCATTATGCACCGTGGATTGACAATGATCGATATAGCTGGTGGTATTCATATCGATCTCCATCAATCTATGTCGCAGGAGCCGTGTGAGTACCCAGACTGCACCCTTGCCCCCAGAGCGCGCGCAAGCCGCCGTCGTCGGCAAGCTGTCCACCCTCGACCGGTTCCTCCCGGTCTGGATCGTCGCTGCCATGGTCCTCGGGCTCGTCCTCGGTGCATTGATTCCCGGGCTGAACACCGCGCTGGATGCCGTGAAGATCGGTGAAGTGTCGCTGCCGATCGCCGTCGGGCTCCTGGTCATGATGTATCCGGTCCTGGCGAAGGTCCGCTTTGACCAGACACATCGCGTGATTGCGGACCGCAAGCTCATGGCTGCGTCGCTCGCTCTCAACTGGCTGCTCGCTCCCGCGTTCATGTTTGCGCTTGCCTGGATCTTCCTGCACGACCTGCCGGAGTACCGGACCGGGCTCATCATCGTGGGCCTGGCCCGCTGTATTGCGATGGTGATGATCTGGAATGACCTTGCGTGCGGTGACCGGGAGGCTGCCGCCGTGCTGGTCTTCATCAACTCGGTGTTCCAGGTGATCGCGTTCGGAGCCCTTGGTTGGTTCTATCTCCAGGTGCTGCCGGCATGGCTCGGACTGGAAACCACCAGCGCGGACTTCTCCTTCTGGGCCATCACAGTCTCCGTTCTCGTCTTCCTCGGGATACCGCTGCTGGCCGGGTTCCTGACCAGGACGATCGGCGAGAAGGCCAAAGGCCGCGACTGGTACGAGAGCACTTTCCTGCCCAGGCTGGGCCCGTGGGCCCTGTACGGTCTCCTGTTCACCATCACGCTCCTGTTTGCCCTCCAGGGTGAGACGATCGCTGCCCGTCCGCTGGACGTCGCCCGGATCGCGCTGCCGCTGCTCGTGTACTTCCTGGTGGTCTTCGCGGCCGGTATGCTGACCGGCAAATGGCTCGGCCTCGGCTATGCACGGACGACGACGCTGGCCTTCACCGCCGCTGGAAACAACTTCGAGTTGGCTATTGCGGTGGCGATCGGCACCTTCGGTGTCACGTCCGGGCAGGCGCTTGCCGGCGTCGTCGGGCCGTTGATCGAGGTGCCGGCCCTCGTAGCGCTGGTCTATGTCGCCCTTTGGGCGCAGAAGCGATTCTTCGCCCCATCACCGTTGTCCGCCCAGCTGTCAGGAGACCCCCGATGACCACTGAAACCATCAAGAAGCCGTCCGTCCTGTTCGTGTGCGTCCACAACGCGGGCCGGTCGCAGATGGCGGCTGCGTTCCTCACCACCCTCTCGAAGGGGGCCATCGAGGTGCGCTCCGCCGGTTCCCAGCCGGCCGAGAAAATCAACCCGTCGGCGGTCGAGGCTATGGCCGAGGTCGGGATCGATATGAGCAGCGAGATCCCAAAGGTCCTCACCACCGAGGCCGTCAAGGAATCCGATGTCGTCATCACCATGGGTTGCGGCGACGAATGCCCGTACTTCCCCGGCAAGCGCTACGAGGACTGGGTGCTTGAGGATCCAGCAGGCAAGGGCGTCGAGTCGGTCCGGCCCATTCGCGACGAGATCAAGGGCAGGATCGAAGGGCTCATTGAGTCCCTGATTCCTGCGGGCAAGTAGCAGGAGAACACTTATGGCCACGCACCAGTTGATCATCATTGGATCCGGACCAGCGGGGTACACGGCTGCAATTTACGCTGCCCGGGCAGGGCTGAACCCCCTCGTACTGGCTGGATCCGTCACCGCCGGCGGTGCGCTGATGAACACCACAGAGGTGGAGAACTTTCCCGGGTTTCCGGCAGGCGTGCAGGGCCCGGCGCTCATGGAGGACCTGCAGCAGCAGGCGGAGAAGTTCGGCGCGCAGATAGTGTTCGACGACGTCACGAAGGTCGATCTGACCGGCCACTCTAAGCGGGTTGTCACCGGGGGCGGCGAGTCTCACGAGGCTACCGCAGCAATTCTCGCGACCGGGTCCGCCTACCGGGAACTCGGCCTGCCGGAGGAGAAGAAGTTCAGCGGGCACGGCCTGTCCTGGTGCGCCACCTGCGACGGTTTCTTTTTCCGGGACCAGGACATCATCGTCGTCGGAGGCGGTGATTCGGCTATGGAGGAGGCAACCTTTCTGACGCGTTTCGCCAGGTCGGTCACCGTCGTTGTGCGCCGCGACGAACTGCGGGCCTCCCGGATCATGGCGCAGCGGGCAAAGGACAGCCCGAAGATCAGCTTCGCCTGGCACTCCGCCGTCACAGCGATTCACGGTGGAGACAAGGTCACGGGGGTGACCCTCCGCGACACCCGCACCGGGGAAACCCGGAACCATGCAGCGACAGGCATTTTCGTCGCAATCGGACATCTGCCGCGCACGGAGTTGGTTGCCGGTCAGATTGACCTGGACGACGAGGGCTACATCAGGGTGGATGCCCCCACCACGGTCACCAATCTGTCCGGCGTCTTCGCGTGCGGGGATGCCGTGGATCACCGGTACCGCCAGGCGATTACTGCCGCCGGTACGGGTTGCGCGGCGGCCCTCGACGCAGAGCGGTATCTCGCTGCGCTCGAGGATGCCGACAGCATTGCCACCGCCCTGGTCGAAGAACCGACGCACGGCTGACTTCCTGCCACGTGAAAGAGAACATCATGAACTCCTCAAATCCAGGCACTGGACTGCGGGACACCACCGAGGTGTTACATCGAATAAGCGAACGGTTGACTGAACGGTTTGCCGGTGTTTTCGCCACCGAAACGGTGGAACGGTACGTCTTCGAGTCCTACACAGCGCTGGCCAGAACCGCGAAGATCACCACGTATCTGCCCGCCACCACAGAACATTTCGCCACGGAGAGGCTTACCGCTCTGGCCAAGTCGAAGGGAGCGTCCGTGTCCGACGCACCCGAGGTGCTCTTTGTCTGTGTCCAGAACGCCGGCCGGTCACAGATGGCCGCAGCACTGCTCACCATGGAATCGAAGGGGAGGATTCGCGTTCGCTCCGCCGGTTCCATGCCGGCGGCTGAGCTGGATTCCACGGTGGTCGCGGTGATGGGCGAAATGGGTCTGAACTTGAGCGGGGAGTACCCGAAACCGCTGACCGATGACGTGGTCCGGGCGTCCGACGTCGTCATCACCATGGGCTGTGGAGATTCCTGCCCCATCTACCCAGGCAAGCGGTACGAGGACTGGGACCTCACTGATCCTTCGGGTGAACCCACCGAACGGGTCCGCGCCATTCGAGACGATATCCACGAGCGGGTCAAGGTCCTGTCCGCCTCCCTCCTTTCGCAGGAGCAGTCGCCGGCATGAATCACTCCGCAACTCCGAGTGTCCTTTTCGTGTGCAGCAAGAACGGCGGCAAGTCGCAGCTCGCGGCGGCGTTGATGCGCCATCTCGCCGATGGGGACATCACCGTCTCTTCGGCCGGCACCAAGCCGGGCTCCGGATTAAACCCGCAAGCGGTGCAATCCCTTCAAGAGATCGGCGTCGATGTCGAGGGGGAGTATCCCAAACCGGTCACCGACGGTGTCCTCGACGCCGTGGGTACCGTCGTCGTTCTGGGCAGGGAAGCACAGCTTGATCCGCGTCCGGGCCAGCGGTTCGAGGTATGGGAAACCGATGAACCCTCAGAGCGCGGCATCGAAGGCATGGATCGGATGAGGCTGGTCCGCGACGACATCAGGAACCGAGTCGAAGAGCTGCACCGCGACTTGACCTCTTAAGGACCAGCGCCCGACGGCGGAGCTTATGTTGCGGGCGCGGTCTTCTTCTTGCGCCTCGTGAACTTGGTGAGCGCTTCGACAACGAGTTCGTGGTCCGCCTTCTGCGGAAGACCCGAGACGGTAACGACGGCGACCGGCCCCGTCCCGCGCACATAGATGGGGAATGCGCCGCCATGTGCTGCGTAGGCTGACTCGTCGAACCAGGCATTGTCTTCCATCCTGCCGCCACTGCGCCGACCACGCAGCCCGACCAGCAGCGAGGGAACGCCGTAGCGCTCTGCGGTGCGCGCCTTCTTCTCCACCCAGATGTCGTTATCCGGTGTAGCTCCGGCCAGCGAGACGTGAAACAGAATGTGGTTTCCCCGGCGGATGTCGACGGCGACAGGCATCTCCCGCTGGGTGGCGAGCTCGACGATCAGCAACCCAAGCGTGAGCGCGTCCTCCTGGCTGAACTTTGCCAGCTGACACTTGCGCATGTCCTCTTCGATCCGCCCGATCAAAGCTTCGAGGGCGGAGGGAGACTGCTCTTCGGAGGCGTCCGGGTCGAACTCGGCCGCGGCATTCTGGTTCTCAGTCACGTAGCGCTCTCTCCTTGGCATCAGACCTAGGGTACGAGCCTATCGGACCCTTGTGCGCGGTCAGGCGTGCCCGGCCCTCGGGGCTGACGTCCCGGGATTGCTGAAGATTGAAAACTTTTTGTGATTGTTCTGTTACCACCTCGATCCGCACGGTGGCAGGCATGCAAGGGAATCGACTTTTGTGAAAGTCAGCCGTGAAGGACTCGTCGCAAGATTCATACCAATCCGGTAACGGGGGTGCTCCCGAAGTGCTTAACGTCCTCTACCCCAACAGAAATATGGAGGCAGAAACATGCGGAACATCTTCAAGAAGTCCCTGGCCGTCAGCACCGTTAGCGGTCTGATGCTCGTAGGAGGCGCCGGCATGGCCAGCGCCAACACCGGAGACAGCACTGAGACCCGTGTGGACGAGGTTGCTCAGGTAACCGATAACAACATCACCGATAGCGGCAATCTGTCGCTGGATAACATCCTCAACGGTGGGTTGGTCGATATTGATGACGTGGCGAACGGCAACAACGTTCTCAACGGCATTGACCTCGATGTGTCGGATAACCTGAATGGCATTCTCAGCGGCAATGACACTGATGTGGACGTCGACCCCGACGTTGACAGCAGCGTCGACGCTGATACCTCGGCCGACAGCACTACTGACGGTGGCGAAGACAACGAGGGTCTGCTGGGCGGATTGTTCTAGTAATACCCTCACCCAGGTGTGGCGCCTACCCTCAACGGGGTGGGCGCCACACCCATTTTTATCTGGTTACTCAGGCGTTCTGCGTGCTCCAGCTCGCCAGGAATGCGAGTGCTTCTGCCGACGGGCTCGCCGGTTCAACGGTGTAGGTGACGATGGTGAGGCCGGGATCGCCCGGTAATACCAGCGCTTCGCCCGTCACCTCGATCTCGCCGACCACCGCATGGCGCAGCGTCTTGGTGGCGGTGTTGTGGAACTTCACGTTGTGCGATGCCCACCAGGTCCGGAACTCATCGCTGCGGGTGGAAAGTTCGCCGATCAGATCCGTCAAGCCGCGGTCGTAGGGGTTGGAACCGGCCTCGAGACGAAGCGCAGCCACCGAATCGCGGCCGATTTTCTCCCACTCGACGAAGAAGTCTCGCGAGCGGTCATCGAGGAAGGTGTAGCGCGCAAAATTGAAGGTGCTCGCACCCTCCGCATAGGCAACGGAGAACAGGGCGCGGGCCAGGCGGTTGGCGGCAACGACGTCGAACCGGGCATTGCGCACGTAAGCGGGTGCATTGATCGTGTCGAGGATGCGCAGCACTCCCTCGCGCACGCCGGTGCGTGCCGTCCGGGACCGGCCGGCCTTCGCCGCGTTCACCCGCGCGGGAGCCTTCGCCGCGCTCGCCAGATTGAAGAGGTGGCCGCGCTCCGCCTCGTCCAGTTGGAGCGCCCGCGCCAGGGAGTCCAGTACGACGTCGGACACACCGCTCAGATTTCCACGTTCCAGTCGCGTGTAGTAGTCGGTGCTCATGCCGGCCAGCATGGCCACCTCCTCTCGGCGCAGTCCCTTGACGCGGCGTCGTCCGCCGTAAAAGGGGATGGCTGCCTGCTCAGGCGTCAGCCGTTCGCGACGCGTGGTGAGGAAGGCACGCACTTCGTCACGGTTTTCCATGCTTCTACGGTACGGCGCGCAGGTCAGCGGAGGGAGGGTCTGGCAGTACCGGGAAATGCCGTCACTCCCGCGCGGGCGGGAAAGCGGGTTTGATGGATAGCAGTTGCACCACCCCCGAGTTCGAAGAAGGTTTTCATGTCCCACTCCATCCCCAACGTCACACTCAACAACGGCGTCGAGATGCCGATTCTTGGCTTCGGTGTCTATCAGGTTCCGCCGGAGGAGACCGAGCAGGTGGTGACTGATGCGCTGGCAACCGGGTACCGCCACCTTGACACAGCTGCAGCCTACGGGAACGAGGAAGCGGTTGGCCGTGCCATCGCAGCTTCGGGGATCCCGCGGGAGGAACTGTTCATCACCACCAAGCTCTGGGCACAGGACGCCGGCGAGGACAAGGGCAAGCGTGCGTTCGATGCCTCTCTTCAACGTCTGGGCCTTGACTACGTCGACCTCTACCTGGTGCACCAGCCCTACGGCGACTATTTCGGTGCCTGGCGCGCCATGCAGGAGCTGAACCGGCAGGGCCTCGCGAGGGCCATCGGCGTCTCCAACTTCCACCCCGACCGTCTGGTTGATCTCATTGAGCACAGCGAGACCGCGCCCGCAGTCAATCAGATCGAAACGCACCCGTTTTTCCAGCGTGCAGCGGACCAGGAGGTTATGCGAGCGAAGGGCATTCAGCATCAGTCCTGGGGCCCGTTCGCCGAGGGCCGCAACAACCTCTTCAGCGACCCGGTAATCACCGGGATCGGTGCCTCCCACGGAAAGTCGGTCGCGCAGGTGGTGCTACGCTGGCTGATCCAGCGTGACGTCGTCGTCATCCCCAAGTCAGTGCGTGCAGACAGGATGGCGGAGAATATCGCCGTCTTCGATTTCGCGCTGACGGATGAGGAGATGAGCCGCCTTGCCGGGATGGACACCGGTGCAACCCTGTTCTTTGACCACCGGGACCCCGCCATGGTCAGCATGATTGGAACGCGCCGCATCCACGACTGACGCGAACACATCCCAAGGCCCCTTCGGCCACGAACACACCATCGGTACCTGCACCACCAATGACTTACAGGAGGCTTCCATGCCCACTTCAGTTTCCGCTTACGCCGCTCCGTCGGCCACCGAGGACCTCGTCCCCACCACTATCGAACGCCGGGACGTTGGACCTGACGACATCCTGATCGACATCAAGTTCGCGGGCATCTGCCACTCGGACATCCACACCGTCCGCGGTGACTGGGGCCCCCAGCAGTTCCCGCTGGCGCCGGGACACGAGATCGCCGGGATCGTCACCGAGGTCGGCGCCAACGTGACCAAGCACGCTGTCGGTGACCGCGTGGGAGTGGGCTGCATGGTCAACTCCTGTCGCGAATGCAAGAACTGCCTGGCCGGCGAAGAGCAGTACTGCCTCAACGGCAACGTCGGCACGTACGGCGCAGTCGACCGCGACGGAACAATCACTCAGGGCGGCTACTCCACCCACGTCGTGGTGACCGAGGACTTCGTTGTCCGCATTCCGGAGGGCATCGAGCTCGACGCCGCTGCACCCCTTCTGTGCGCAGGCATCACGACTTTCTCGCCGTTGCGGCACTGGGGTGCCGGTCCGGGGAAGAAGGTTGCCGTCGTCGGCCTCGGCGGGCTCGGCCACATGGCCGTCAAGCTGGCCCACGCCATGGGCGCGGAGGTGACCGTTCTGTCCCAGTCGCTGAAGAAGCAGGAGGACGGCCTGCGTCTCGGCGCGGACGCGTACTACGCCACCAGCGACGAGAACACCTTCACGGAGCTCGCGCGTTCCTTCGACCTGATCATCAACACGGTCAGCGCGTCACTGGACATCAGTGCCTACCTCGGGCTGCTGAGTCTCGACGGCGCGCTGGTCAACGTCGGCGCTCCGGCGGAGCCGCTGACCGTTCAGGCGTTTGCCCTCATCGGCGGGCGCCGGTCCTTCGCCGGATCGATGATCGGTGGGATCCGCGAGACCCAGGAGATGCTCGACTTCTGCGCTGAGCACAAGCTCGGTGCCGAGATCGAGGTCATTCCGGCCGACAAGATCAATGAAGCCTACGAGCGCGTGCTGGCATCCGACGTGCGGTACCGCTTCGTGATCGATACCTCGACGCTCAGCTAGCCCTTGGGGACCTGAAAGGGGCCTGTTTGAGCAGCTGTTGCTCGGACGGGCCCCTTTTGCGTTGCCCGCCTCCTGTTCAGATGAAGCCGAAGACAGGCGGAAAGAGAATGACGACGACGGCGGCCCACGCGCCATAAACCGGCAGGTACCTGGTCTGCCAGTTTTCCAGCTGCCCGAATGGGCGCTGTCTGCGCAGGAACCCGACGGTCAGCCACGCGGCGCGCACCAGATGCACCAACAGCAGAAGGTTCAGGCCGAGCGCGGCGATCTTGTTGGGGCTGAAGCCAAACTCGGCAATGCGGGTGAGCATCGCGGTCAGCATCACAGCGTCCACAGCGATGGCTGCACCGACAAGGACCAGCTGCAGGCCATCGAACAGTCCGGGGCGTGCCAGGGAGTCCCGTGCGGAGATCGAGTACAGCAGTAGGGACAGCACCAGGATCAGGATTGCGTCCATGAGGATGAGTAGTTCGCGTTCGACGTCGACCAGACCGCCGGCAGCCGCGATGACTCCGAGGAGCGCCAGCAGCATCACAATGGTCAGCGGCGTGAAGATGCGCGTGAGGACGGGTGCGATGTTCTCGACGACGTTCTGCTTGGCTTCGACCAGCCAGGCGGCCACCACCAAAGCGCCGGGCACGGCGAACGGCAGGATCCACTCCGCCAGGACGGGTTCGAAATCGGTGCCGATGAGTGTGAAGGCGCCGAGCGTCAAGCCGATCAGCACGGCGCCGCCGAGGGCAAGCAGGGTGTAGTAAATCGCGAACTCGCCTGTGAAGCGGACAAAGTCCATGCGGCGGCTATCGGATCGCCATCGCCCGCCATCGCCCGCCGGCGTACGCCAGCCCGGCTAGCAGCCACAGGATCACCGGCGCGTGCAGCACCGCGAGTACCTCGGTGGACCCGCCCATGGAGAACGGATAGATGTTGAGGACCGCGGCGAGTACACCATAGGAGATCAGCAGGACAGCGCCGGCTCGCGGTGTCAGCCGCCGTTTCCACGCGAAGTAGCCGGCAACGAAGGGGAATACCAGTAACCCTAGGTTCCGTACGAACACGTTCTCGTTTTCGATCAGGAGGAACCCAACCTTGACCGCGACGCCCGCACCGACGGCCAGTGCGAGAACGACTGCCAGCTCGCGCCACGGAGGGGTGCCGCCGTCGTTGTCGGGTGTTTTTTCCGGAAGGAGGACGAGCTGCTTCCACAGCCGGTCCGAGTGTTCGCGGGCAAATTCGCGGGATACGGCGTCGAGGTTGCCGAGGCGCTTGATGGCAACGAGAAACGCCTCCTCATCGTCAAGGCCGGTGGCCTGCCGATCGGCGATCTGTTCGCGGAGGTGGTCTTCGAGCTCGTCGACGTCTGCAGGGGAGATGGCCTGATTGCGCTGGACGTAGCTGCGCCACCGGTCGATCTGGGACTCCAGCTCTGCGTGCGCCGTCATCATGCCCACCCCTCCGTCACCGCTGGTGGTCGTGGTGCGCTGTGCCAGACCTGCCGCAGTGCGTCGGCGACCACGGTCCACTGCTGCTGGCGTTCAGCCAAGGCTTCCCGCCCAGTCTCCGTGATGGCGTAATGCTTACGACGGCGGCCGGCGTCCGAGGTGCCCCACGTTGCGTGAACGTAGCCGAGCCGTTCCAGCCTGTGCAGGAGGGGATAGAGCATGCCGTCGGTCCATTGCATGCTGCCGCCGGACAGCTCGCTCACGCGCTTGAGGATGGCGTACCCGTAGAGGTCGCCTTCCGCCAGGATGCCCAGGACGAGTGGTGTGGCGGAGGCCGCCACGAGGTCTTTGTCGATGCGCACTGCTACTCCACATACCTAGAGGTGTTAGGTGTAAGAAGCATAGCAGTGCTAGGTATATTCATCTCAAGCTGGAGGACCCTTGTGAGGCAGGGTCAAGGCGCCTACGGTGGAAGCCCATACCGATTTGTGAGGGGTGCAGCATGGCGGAGCTTCGCAATCCAGTCGGAGTTCGTGGACTGACTGCGTGAGCGGTGCCTCAGCCGCGCGGGCGCAGCTGAACTGCGGGCATCGTCGGTGCCGGTAACGGGTCCGGCTGGTCGGCAGGGAACGGGCCGAAACGCGGGTAGGGGGCGCCGTCGTCGTACTTTCCGGTGTCCAACAGGGCCGGTTCTGCACCAATCTCCGCCTGCCAGGCAGTGCGGTAAGCGACCACCTCTTCATGCGAGCGGCCGACGAAATTCCACCACATCACTATCTGTTCGTTCAGCGGTTCGCCGCCGATCAGGATGAGTCGTACCGGATCCGTCCCGGCATCCATCGTGAGGGACTGCTGCCCGACAGGCAGGTAGGCAAGGTGGTTCACCGGTACCTGTGATCCGTTGAGGGTCAGATCACCGGTATCCAGCAACACGCCGTGCTCGAACGCGGGGTCCAGCTGCAGTTCCAGTGAGGCGCCGGACTCCAGGTTAACCTCGGCGGCCAGCAGTGGCGGCGTGTAGGTTTCGACCGGGGAAGTGGAACCCGCCAGGGAGCCGATGAAGACCCGAAGCATGGTTCCGTCACCGGTGACCGGCTCGGGTTCGTAATGCTCGAAGGTGGGCGGCATCTGTCGGTTTGAATCGGGCAGAGCGTACCAGAGTTGCACACCGTGCAGGAGCGAGGTGTCTGGGGTGGAGAACTCCTGATGCGAGATTCCACGCCCGGCAATCATGAGGTTGACTTCGCCCGGGCGCACCAGTGCGTTGGCGCCGGAGGAGTCGCGATGGCTGACCCCGCCGGTGAATAGCAGGCTCACGGTGGCCAGGCCGGTGTGCGGGTGCCGGGGTACCTTCATCCCGCCCGAGGCGGACACCGGGTCCGGGCCGTAATGGTCCAGGAAACACCATGACCCGATCAGGCTGCGCCGGCGCTGTGGCAGTGTCCGGCGCACGGTCATTGCCCGCGGCCCACCCAGCGGCACGTCGCGGGGGACCAGCAGTTCGGCGGTGGCGGGTGCGGAATTCCCACCGCACACCATTTCCTGCGGGTGCACGTCCAGATTGGTCATTCCAGTCCTCTGCAGCAGGTGACGGATGGGGCAGGCTCTGGGTGAAATCTAGCAGGATGCGGCAGTGAAGTCGCTAGAACGTCACTCCGCAGCGCAGCGCGACGTTTGCGTAAGACGTTGCCTCGCCGGTCCGGATGATGAGCCGCGCTTCACCGAGCAGAGACTTCAACTCCTCGTGACTTACGAACTCGGGGGAGAGGCCCTCGCCGCGTACAACGTCCTCAACAACGGTTCCGGATGCCTCGGAGGCGATGACGGCGCCCTCAACCTCGAGGTCGGCAAGCACCGTGTGCAACACCTCAGCGAATCCCGGCACACCTTTCACCAGGGCGAGGTCGACGACGGCGGCAGAATCGGGAAGCGGCATGCCGCAGTCAGTGATCATCACCAGATGCCCATGACCCAGCGTGCTGAGCCGGGCGTTGACGGGACCGTTCAGTATTCCGTTCTTCTTCAAGCCTGCGCTCCTTGCGGCGATGCTTCCTCGGGAAGGGCATCGGTCAACGATGGGTAGGACGGCTGTGCACCCTCGGCGCCGACCGCGAACGCTCCGACTCGCACAGCGACGCCAACGGCCTCGGGCAACGCATCTCCAGCAACCAGCCGGGCGGCCAGTGCACCTACGAAGGCGTCACCCGCTCCGGTTGTGTCGACGACGGCCACTGACGGCGCAGGAACCTCAAGCACCCCTGAGGAGTCAGCGAGCAGCGCGCCGGCGCCACCCAGGGTCATCACCACGGAGGAGAATCCACAGTCAAGCAGCGCGCGTGCAGTTTCCGCATGGTTCGAAGGTTCTGGGCCCGCCGGCTGAGCAGCGCCGGTTAGCTGCTCCAGCGCCAGCGCTCCCTCGTGCTCGTTGACCACCAGAGGGTGAGCGCGCAGCAGCGTCTCGCGATCCAGCTCGATCACTGGCGCGAGGTTGATCAGCACCCTGCCGGTTGCGGACGCAACTGCTGCGGCAACCGAAGCGGCAGGGATCTCGCCCTGCAGAACCAGCACACCGGCGTCGGAAATCAGGTCCGCAGCGGAGGCAACCAGCGCGGGCGTCACCTCGCCGTTCGCGCCGGGTATGACGACGATGGTGTTCTCGCCGCCGTCGTCGACCTCCACGATCGCGACGCCGGTAGTGGTCCCAACGCGCTGCACACGGTCAGTCTTGACGCCGGCGGAGTGCAGGCCGGAGAGCGCGACGTCGGTGTAGGCGTCCTGTCCCACAGCGCCGATCATCGTGGTGGGCGCACCGAACTTCGCCGCAGCTACGGCCTGGTTGGCGCCCTTGCCGCCGGGCATCACCGTCATGGTCCGTCCCAGCAGGGTCTCGCCCGGCTGGGGGTGGCGTTCCAGTGTCACTACGAGGTCGGCGTTGATGGACCCTACAACGACGACGCTCGGCGGCTGAGTGCTCATTCGGTGAATTCACCAACGTTCTCGGAGTTCACGGTGGTGACCGGAACAGGGATGGTTGCCTCGACGGTCTCCCCGGCGAGGACCTGCTGAAGAACCTCGACGGAGCGCTTGCCGAGCTCGGCGGGCTGCTGCGCGATGGTGGCGGTCATGGTTCCTGCTTCGATGGCGGCCAGTCCATCTTCGGTGCCGTCGAAGCCGACCACCGTAACCTCGGATCCTGCGCGGTCGCCGAGAGCCTGGATGGCGCCGAGCGCCATTTCGTCGTTCTCGGCGAAGATTCCGGTGACATCGGGGTTGGCCTGCAGCAGGTTGGTTGCAACATTGAGCGCTTCGGCGCGGTCAAAATTGGCTGTCTGCATGGCCACTACCTCGATGTTCGGGTATGCGGCGATGCCCTCTTCGAAGCCGGCACCGCGGTCACGGCTGGCGGACGTTCCGGCGACGCCCTGAAGGACGATCACCTGGCCCTCTTCGCCCATCGCCTTGGCCAGTTCGTCCGCTGCCTGCTTGCCGCCGGCGACGTTGTCGCTGGAGACGAGGGACTCGACCTCGGCACCGTTGACAGCGCGGTCCACAGCGACGACGGGGATGTCGCCATCGATCAGGGGTGCAACGGCAGCGGCTGCGGCATCGGAGTCGACCGGGTTGATGATGACGCCATCGGTTCCGCTGGTAGCGGCAGTAGCGAGCTGGTTGGTCTGGGTTGCGGAGTCGTTCTGCGCGTCGACCACTTCGAGCTCGATGCCCGCCTCCTCAGCGGCAGCCTCGGCGCCGTCGCGCAGCTCGACGAAGAACGGGTTGTTCAGGGTGGAGAGCGCGAGGGTGGCCGACGCCGATCCCTCGGTACCTTCTTCGCCGCCGCGGTTGCAGGCGGTCGCAGAGAACGCGAGCGCCAGGGACATGGTGAGTACTGCTGCCTTACGGGGTGCGGAGAACTTCATTGTTGGTTCCTTTTCTTGTATGTATCGGGATTTCTCGGACGTATTGAGTTGTAGGTCTAGTGCGGTTGGTTCTTGCGCCGCAGGGAGTCAATTCCGACGGCGACCGCGATCACCAGGCCGATGACCACTTGCTGCCAGAAGGAGGAGACATTGAGCAGATTGAGCCCGTTGCGGATTACCACGAGCACCAGCGCGCCAACCAGCGTGCCGCTGATACGGCCGATACCGCCGGCAAGCGAAGCACCACCGATGACGACGGCGGCAATCGCGTCGAGCTCATAGCCCGCCGCCGCTTGTGGCTGGGCCGAGTCCAAGCGCCCGGAGAGCAGGAGCCCGGCGAGACCGGCGAACAGTCCGGACAGCGCGAACACCGTGACGAGGACCTTACGCACCGGCACGCCAGAAAGTCGGGCGGCCTCGGTGTTACCGCCGACCGCGTACATATAGCGGCCCATGACGGTGAAGTTCAGGATGAACGCGGCAACCAGGCCGGCGACCACGAGGACGATGATTGGCATTGGAATGACGCCGAGATCGCCACCGAGGAAGGACACTGCGGGTGCTGTACCGATTGGCCGCCCGTCGGAGATGACCAGGGTGAGTCCGCGGGCGATGCTGAGCATGGCGAGTGTTGCAATGAAGGAGGGGAGCCTGCCGTAGGCGACGGCAAAGCCGCTGACCGCGCCGGCGAGTGTACCGAGGGCGAGTCCGCCGATCAGCGCGAGCCACCCGGGCATCGACCCCTGGGAGAATATCCAGGCCGACCCCATGGCCGAGAGGGCAGCGACCGAACCGACCGACAGGTCAATGCCCGCGGCCACAATCACGAAGGTCAGACCGAACGCGAGCACCGCGATCACGGACGCCTGGATGCCGATGTTCAGCAGGTTGGGCCCGGTGAGGAAGTCCGGCGTTGCGATGAACAGCGCCAGACCGAGGACAAACAGGCCCACCAGTGCTCCGTTGTCGGCAAGGAACCTGCCTATCTGTGAGCCGCCGCGCGCCTTCTTCGGTGCCGCCGCGGTTGCAACCTTATTCATGACCGTCCTCCATCAGCTTGTCTTCAAGATCGCGCTGTACATCGCGCACCGCCAGCGACATCACGGCATCCTGCGTGGCGTCGTCGGCGCTTAGTTCACCGGAAATATGTCCACCGCTCATCACGAGCACCCGGTCGCTCATGCCGAGCACCTCGGGCAGCTCGCTCGACACCATGACGACGGCGCCGCCCGCAGCGGTGATTGCGTTCATCAGTTCGTAGATCTCGACCTTGGCGCCTACGTCGACGCCGCGGGTCGGCTCGTCCAGCAGGAGCACCGAGGAGTTCGCGACGATCCATCGTGCGAACACCGTCTTCTGCTGATTGCCGCCGGAGAGTGAACCGACCACCTGGTCGAGGTTGTGCATGCGGATGCGTAGCTTGTCAGCGACGTCCTGTGCCCGCTTGCGCTGTCCGGCGCGATCAACGAGTCCCGACTTGGCCGTCGTCGAGAGCGTCGCGTAGCCGATGTTCTCGTTGACCGGGGCACCAAGGACCAACCCGTGCGCCTTCCGGTCTTCCGGAACGTGCCCGACGCCGGCACGAATGGCCGCGCCGACGCTGGACTTGGGCAGCTGTTTGCCGCGGACGCGGACCGAGCCGCTGGCGTAGGGATCGACGCCGGCGATAGCGCGGATGACTTCGGTGCGGCCCGCGCCCACCAGGCCGGCCAGTCCGACGATCTCGCCGGCCTTCACGGAAAAGGAAACGTTGTTGATCATTCCCTTGGTGGAAAGTCCGTCGACTTCCAGGAGGGTGTCAGCCGGCCCGTCGTACTCGCGGCGGCGGGGGAACTGCTGTTCGATGGATCGGCCGACCATGAGCCGGACCAGTTCGTCCTCGTAAGTGTCGGCCGGGACCTCGGCGACGAATTCGCCGTCCCGCAGGACTGAAACGGAGTCGCCGATCGAGGCGATCTCATCCAGGTGATGCGAGATAAAGACCATGCCGACGCCACGTTCCCGCAGATCCTCCACCACCGAGAACAGGGCGGCGATCTCACGCTTGGTGAGAGCCGCCGTCGGCTCGTCGAGGATAAGCATGCGGGCGTTGAGGCTCAGCGCTTTCGCGATTTCGACCAGTTGCTGGCGGGCAATGCCCAGTTCACCGACCTTGTGGTCAACATCGATGTCCAGGCCGATCATTGCCAGGGCTTCCTTCGCGACTTCGCGCATTCTCCTGCGGTCCACGAGCCCGAAGCGGCGCGGGATGCGACCCATCGTGATGTTCTCGGCAACGGTCATCGAACCCACCAGGTTCAGCTCCTGGTGGATGGTCGCGATGCCAAGGGCCTCGGAGGCGTTGGTATCCGGCAGTCGGACTTCCTTGCCGTCCACGAGGATCCGGCCGCCGTCGGGCTGGTACACGCCGGCCATCATTTTGATGAGTGTGGATTTTCCGGCGCCGTTCTCTCCGAGCAGCACCTGCACCTTGCCGGGGTAGACATTGACGGTCACACCTTTGATGACCGTCACCGGCCCGAAAGACTTGGTGACGCTTTCCAGCGTCAGGATGGGGTTGTCGGTCCCTGTTCTATCGTTCACGATGTTGGGCCTCCTGGAAGGGACGGGGTGGAACCGCGGACAATGAGGCGGCTGGGAAGGATCACCGATTCCGGTGTGTCACCGGCGATGACCCGGGTGAGGAGATCAACAGCGAGGCGGCCCATGGCATTGACGTCGTGAGCAATCACGGTGAGTGCGGGATTGATGAGGCTGAAGGCCTCGATGTCGTCATAGGCGACAAAAGCAAGGTCCGTACCGATGGCCAGACCGCGTTCGTTGCACACGCCGATAGCTCCAATGCTCATCAGGCTGTCCGCTGCGAGCAGCGCTGTCGGCGGGTGGGGGAGTTCCAGCAGATGATGGGCACCGGCCGCACCACTGGCGGACTGGAAGTCACCGAAGAAGATGAGGTCGGCGTCGTCGTCGGCATGGGAGTCCGCGAGGGCGGATTGGAAGGCGGCGAGGCGTTCCCGGCCTGTGGAGGTGGACTGCGGGCCGGCGATGTAACCGATGCGGCGATGCCCCAGGGCGGTCAGGTGGCGGACGGCTTCCTGGACACCGGTGACGTTGTCGGGAGTCACGCTGGGAACCGTGGTGTCGGGGATGACGCGGTCCACGAAGACGGTGGGCACGCCGCTGTCCAGGACGGCCTGCAGATCGGCGACATTCCCCTGGGGGGCGGCGATGAGGCCGTCGACCCGTTGGGTCAGCATGATGTCGAAATAGCGGTCCTGCTGATCGGCGTCCTCATTCGCGTTGCCGAAGAGCGTGAGGTACTTGAAGTCGCGGGCGCGCTGTTCGACGGCGTGGGCGAGGTCCGCAAAGAAGGGATTCCGGACGTCGGGAAGGACCAGGCCGATGGTCTGGGTGCTGGTCTTGCGCAGCGAGCGCGCCTGGGCGTTGGGCCGGAAACCGAGCTTGATGGCCGCCTTGCTGACCGCCTCCCGGGCTACTTCAGAAGTAGACGGATGGCCCGAGAGCACGCGGGATGCGGTGGCCACCGATACGCCCGCCAGGTCGGCGACGTTCCTGATCGTCACTGATCGCATCTGTGCGTTCTCCCGAGGTTCCGGATCTTCATGGAATCGTTTCCATGGAATCGATTACAAACTATGGCACAGATCACGGAAGCTGGTCAACAGGGGCAGAGGAAGTGGAATGCAAGCTGGCTGCCGTGACTGTTCACACGGAGGAAACATTCGGAGGGCGCTTTCCTCCGGCGCTATCCTTGCCCGGTACCTCAGCAGCGATAGGAGAGTCGTATGGACTCGACAATAGAAGCGATCCGCAACGAAGTAGTGCGCCGGAACCCCGGTGAAACGGAATTCCACCAGGCCGCGGACGAGGTCTTCGATTCCCTCGGCCCGGTGCTGAAGAAGCACCCCGAGTTTGTGCAGGCCTCGATTCTCGAGCGGATCTGCGAGCCCGAGCGGCAGATCATCTTCCGCGTTCCCTGGGTCGACGACGAGGGCAAGGTCCGCATCAACCGGGGCTTCCGCGTTGAGTTCAACTCCGCACTCGGCCCCTACAAGGGCGGCCTGCGCTTTCACCCGTCGGTGTACCTGGGGATCGTCAAGTTCCTGGGGTTCGAGCAGATCTTCAAGAACGCCCTGACGGGCATGCCGATCGGCGGCGGCAAGGGCGGATCCGACTTCGACCCCCGCGGCCGCAGCGACGGCGAGGTCATGCGCTTCTGCCAGTCCTTCATGCTGGAGCTCTACCGGCATATCGGTGAATACACGGATGTGCCCGCCGGGGATATCGGCGTCGGCACCCGCGAGATCGGCTACATGTTCGGGCAGTACAAGCGGATCACCAACCGTTACGAGTCAGGCGTCCTCACCGGCAAGGGCACAGGTTGGGGCGGCTCGCTGGTCCGTCCGGAGGCAACCGGCTTCGGTGCCGTGCTGTTTGCCAAGGAGATGCTGGCTACCCGGGGTCTGAGCTTCGAGGGTCAGCGGGTCTCAGTGTCCGGGGCGGGCAATGTGGCGCTGCACGCAATCGCGAAGGCGCAGTCGCTGGGCGCGAACGTCATCACCTGCTCCGATTCCTCCGGTTACGTCGTCGAGGAGCAGGGTATCGACGTCGAACTCCTTCGCGACATCAAGGAGAACCAGCGCGGCCGCGTCAGCGATTACGCCGAGCAGCGCGGATCCGGTGCGGTGTTCGTCGAAGGCGGTTCCATTTGGGACGTTGACGCGACGGTCGCCCTGCCGTGTGCCACCCAGAATGAACTGGACGACGGCGCCGCCAAGCGCCTGCTCTCGGGTGGCCTGATTGCCGTGGCCGAGGGCGCAAACATGCCGAGCACGCCCGAAGCGATTGAGCTGTTCCAGGACGCGAAGATCCTTTTCGGTCCTGGCAAGGCAGCGAACGCCGGGGGCGTTGCGACTTCGGCTTTGGAGATGCAGCAGAACGCGAGCCGTGACGCCTGGTCCTTCGAACACACCGAGCAGCGGCTGGAGAACATCATGGCTAACATCCATGAGCGCTGCGCTACCACGGCTGACGAGTACGGTCTGCCGGGCAACTACGTGGCCGGCGCCAACATCGCCGGTTTCGTGCAGGTTGCCAACGCGATGCTGGCGCTGGGCGTGGTCTAGCGGCTGACGCTCCGGCGGAATACCCACAGGTCCTTCTCGGGGCTGTTGTCGAAGCTCCAGTCCCGGGAAGGAACCCGTTCAAACCCGAGGGACTCGTAGAGCCGGTGCGCGGGGACCATATACTCGGCGCTGGTGAGAACGACGGCGTCGACGCCGCCCAGTGTCTCCGCGTGGTCAAGAATCCATCGGACCATCGCGCGGCCCACGCCGAGCCCCTGTACTGCAGGGTCCACGGCCAGCATGCGGAATTCGAGCTCCCGATCCCGCGCGACCTCGGTGTAGGGCTGGCCCGCGGCTGTCAGCATGACCGTGCCGGTCGCCTCGCCATCCCGTTCGGCCAGCCATACCTGCGCCAACGAGGCGCGCCGCTCTACATCGCCGAGAATGCGCAGGTACGGGTGCGATTCCGGGAAGTGGCCGGCATCCAGGTACGCGTCCAGGGTGATGCGGCAGACGGCGTCGAAGTCCTCCGGACGCGCAAGCCGGTAGAAGAGCTGCGGCCTCTTTTCAAGGATGTCGAGCGAAGCGCGACCTACAGCGGCCGTCATGACTGCCGGACCGCCAGCTGGCCGGTTCTGGCGGGGATCAGGCACTTGGCCAGATAGAACGGTGCGCCGTTGCGGCGGACGTACTGGGTGAGGACCATGACGGGGTCCGAAGGGCGCAGGGCGAGCAGCTTCGCCCGGCTTGGACCAATTACCGTAAGCCCGATCTCGCAGTTGCCGGGGCCCAACGCAGATCCGAGGGTGTCCTTCAGCGCAGCGAGCATCGTCGTCGTACCGGATGAAGCCTCCGGCATCTCGTGACGAGTGGCGATGTGCTCCTGCAGGTGTGCAATTTCCTCACCGTCCCGGAAGATCACGGTCTCCCACAGAAGGGCATCTTCGTCCGGCCGGACCCCGATTCCCGGGGCGATGAATTCCGACGCCGGCTGCCGCACTTCCTGGATTCGCTTCAGCGAGAGCTCGAGTCCCGGAGCGTCCAGAAGATCTTCGAAAGGTTGCAGGTGCTCGATGCCAAGGCGGGGGAGCGATTCACAGACGAAGCGACCCACGCCCCGCTTGGCCCGAACCAGGCCGTCTTCCTCCAGAAGCATCAGCGCCTCGCGGATGACTGTCCGGCTGACCTCCATCGAGGTTCCCAACTCCGCCTCGGTGGGCAGCAGTGACCCCGGGCGGAGTCCGCCTTTGCGGATAGCTTCGGCGATGCGCGAGTAGGCGGCAACGCGAAGCGGCAGACCGGGCCCAGCGTTGAGCGGGCCGGCCAGCGAATCGACGGTGTAGTCCATGAGCTGTCCCGGTGTGTGTTGGAGGTGCTACCGATGTTACGCGATTTCCGGGTAGACGTTGTACTTGTTCGTCATACATGGTTGTATAACAACTCGTATTCTCGTGACGCGCCCCACCAAAACAAAGGAGTTTGACGTGCTCACACCACCCTCGCCCTCACCGCCGGCCGAAAAGGTCTCACCCAAGCGGCCAAGTCCCCATGCCGCCACCCTCATCGTCACGCTGCTGCTCGGCGTCCTCTCTTTTCAGCTCAACGCGAGCATGGTCACGCCGGCGCTTCCCCGTATTGGTACCGATTTCGACGCCGATGCCTCTGCCGTCGCGCAGGTCCAGTCCATGTTCTTCCTCGCCGGTGCCATCTCGGGACCGATCATGGGGCGGTGGAGCGACTTCCTCGGCCGCCGAAAAGCACTCCTGCTGGTTCTCGGCGTCATGGCGGCCGGTACCGTCTTGTGCCTGCTAGCGCCGACGCTTCCCATCCTGGTTGCCGGCCGGTTCCTGCAGGGCGTTTCCAGTGCGGTGTTCGCCCTTGCCTACATCGTCCTTCGGGAGAACCTCGACGCCCGGATGTTCGGCACCTCGGTTGGCATTCTGGCCGCGGTCAACGGCGGTGTGGCCGGGTTCGACGGCTACGTCGGAGGACTGATGACCGAAGCATTCGGTTTCCGGTCGATCTTCCTGGTGGTTCTCGGCCTCACGGCCATCGCTGCCGTGAGTATCGCCGTCGTCGTCCCAGCCGGGCGGCTGGCGTCGTCGGATGGCCGCATGGACTGGTGGGGTGCGGCTTTCCTGTCCGTCTTCCTTGTCTGCCTGAGCTACTTCGTGACCACCGGGTCTGCCACCGGATGGGGCTCCTCGAAAGCTCTGCTGTTCGGCGCAGGCACGATCGCTGCATTCGCCTGCTTCTATGCCCTTGAGAAGCGCCGGAAGTCGCCGCTGATCGCGGTACATCATTTGCGTTCCCGCAACGTGTGGACCGTCGTCGCCACAACCGTGCTCACGCTCGCCGGCATCTTCGCCATCATGAACTTCACCGTGGTTCTCCTCAGCCAGGATCCCGCCAACGGCTTTGGCTTCAGCGCCTGGATCTCGGCGCTCCTCTTCCTTACCCCCGCCGCGCTCATCGGTGTCTTTGCCGCGCCGCTGGCGGGCTGGCTGACCAGCAGGACCGGGTGGATCAAGACCCTCCGCATCGGGACGGCCATGAGCCTGGCGTGCGCAATCGCTGCCGCGCTCTTCGCGGACAACCAGTGGGCAGTGCTGGCCGCAGTGGCAGCGCTCGGAATCTTTTACAACGGATTCTTCCTCACCGCGATCAATGGCTTGTCGGTGCTGCTGTCGCCCAAGGACGCACTCGGCTCCCTCCCCGGGCTCAACGGGGCCTCCTTCGGCACCGGGGCGAGCCTCGGCGTCGCACTTGTTGCCCCCTTCGCAGGACTGGCGACTGACGGTGGTTACGCCGTCGCTCTGTGGATTTCCGTAGGGGTTACTGCAGCGGCCTTCCTGGTCAGCCTGCTTGTGCCCGCGCCGAGCGAAGACTCTCTGAAAGGGAACCTGTCATGATTCGGCCCTTCTACCTTGACTGCGACACCGGCATCGACGACGCTCTTGCCCTCGCCTATCTGCTCGCAACGCCGTCGGTTGACCTGCTCGGCATTGGAACGGTGAGCGGCAACGTATCAGCGGCGGTGGGAGCGGTGAATACGCTGAACCTGCTCGACCTGGCCGGCGCAAGTGGTATCCCGGTGGCGGTCGGCGCCCATCACCCGCAGGCGGGTGAGTTTCAGGGCGGTGCGCCCCATGTTCACGGGGACGACGGCGTCGGCGGGGTCTTCCTTCCTCCATCCGGCGCGTCGGTGGAGAAGGAGAGCGCCGCTGCGATGCTTGTTCGCCTTGCTCACGAGAATCCCGGGTCGCTTCGGGTACTCGCCGTCGGTCCGCTGACCAACATCGCAGCCGCACTCCGGCTGGATCCGACGCTGCCGGATTTGATCGCCGAGATCACGATCATGGGCGGCGCCGCTCTTGTGCCGGGCAATATCAGTGCCGTTGCGGAGGCGAACATTGGGAACGATCCCGAGGCTGCCCGGGAGGTCTTCGCCGCGCCTTGGAACATCACTTTGGTGCCCCTCGATGTCACCATGTCGAACGTTCTCGAAGAGGACCACCAGCAGGAGCTTCTCGCGTCCGACGAGCCGCTGGTCCGTGCACTCGGTGAGATGCTGACGCACTACAGCGGCTTCTATCGGGGAATTTTCGGGCGGTCCTGCTGCGCAATGCATGATCCGCTTGCGGCCGCGATTGCCGTGGGCGCCGTAGCGCTGCGCGCGGCACCCGTTGTGTACGTGGAGGTCGACGCTACCGATGGCCCGGGACGGGGCCAGACGGTGTGCGACCTGCGCGGCATACATCTGGGTTACCCCGCGCAGATCGGCGCGCACTGCCGGGTCGTTCTCGAACTGACTGAGGACTTCGCGCCGCAGCTGGTGCGGACGCTGCTCTCGCCAGCGCGAGCGGCGGACGAAGCGAAAAAGGGTGATACGGCACCCGATGTTGCCGTTGTGGCAGGGGCAAGCGTCACAGGGCAAATACGATCCAGAACTTTCCTTGCTCTATCGGAAACCATCAGCGGCGAGGTAGCACCAAGGGTGTTCCACGCGGATTGATCAGCCCCTCGATTTCCGTCCATCGGGCGCTGCGGGAGCAATGTGCACTGTACATTGCTCCCGCAGTTCCTTAACCACGTCGGCCGGAACATCGTCGGTGATGATCACATCGGTGAAGTCGCTGACCGGCACGTAATGGTGCAGCGACGTGCGCCCCACTTTGGAGCCGTCCATCAAGAGCACACGTCGGGCTGCCGCGCGGAGCATGACCCGCTTCATGAGGACAACCTCCTGTTCCTGGTGGTAGGTCATCCGGGATCCCATCGTTGATGTGGACTGGAACACGACATCGACCGCGTAGGACGTCATTGCAGAGTCGGTCGGGAGTGTGATGAAGGAGTCATGGGTCCGGCTGTATTGGCCCCCGATCATAATGAGGCGAACGTCGTCGTTCTCACGGAAGACCTCGAGTGCCTGCCGATAATTGGTGAGGACCGTGAGCGGCCCTGTGTCGTTAAGCAACCTCGCGAGAGCCAGAACCGTGGTGGAGTCGTCCAGCATTACGGACATGCCGGCGTCTACGAAAGTCGCAGCGACTCGGGCGAGGGACTGCTTCGCTGAAGGTTCTATCTGCATCCTGATTTCGGAGCTTGCCTCGAACACCGTCGAGGGAAGTGCCGAGACGCCTCCCGAAACCTTTCTCAGCACGCCTTTCCTAGCGAGCTCATCAATGTCGCGGTGGATGGTCATGACGCTCACTCCGCACAGCGACGCCAGCTGCGAGGCGCTGGCGAACCCTGCGCTCAATACCTGATCGACGAGTTGCCGCTGCCTCTCGAGCCGCGGTTTCCGGCCGGTTCCCTCTAAGCTCACGTTCGTGCCGCCTTCGGTGGTAGGTGCGCTTCTCTTGCCAATACTAAAGTCATGACATCTTTAACACTTTTCTTGATACATCTAACATGTTTAATGTTACTCTCATCACATGCGTTTGTTTCCACGCTCCGGTCAGTAGCCAAGACACGAAAGAGAATTCAATGAAGAAGTTCTTGAACCAGGTTCCCTTTGCGCTCGCAGCCTCCACCTGTATCGCCCTCGCAGCAACGGGCTGCGGCGCCGCTGCAAGCGGTAGTCCTGAAGACGGTGAGGCGAAGACGATCGCCTTCCTGATGCCGGACAATGCATCCACCCGCTACGAGCTGTTTGACCGCCCCCTCTTCGAGGCGAAGATGAAGGAACTCTGCGAAGAATGTGAGGTCCTCTACTCCAACGCTGACGCGAGCGCCTCCAAGCAGCAGGAGCAGGCCAATTCGGCTATCGCGCAGGGAGTCGACGCCATCGTCATCGATCCAGTTGATTCCGCAGCGGCGGCAACCATTGTGAATTCGGCTCAGTCCCAGGACATTCCAATCATCGCTTACGACCGTCCCATTCCTGACCTTCCGGCTGACTACTATGTCTCCTTCGACAATGAGGCTATTGGTGCGCTCATTGGCGAGTCACTCGTGAGTCACCTGACGGAAACCGGTGCTGAGGGTGGGCTGCTTCAGGTGAATGGTTCACCGACAGACGCGGCGGCCGGCCTCATCAAGCGTGGCATTCACAGCTCTATCGACCCCAGCAACTTCGAACTTCTTGCCGAGTTCGACACCCCCGGTTGGGACCCAACAGAAGCGCAGAACTGGGTGAGCGGCCAGATTACGAGGTTCGGCCCTGAGCTAGCCGGCGTTGTAGCCGCGAATGATGGAACGGCTGGCGGTTCAATCGCCGCTTTCAAGGCAGCGGGGATCGCAGAGGTTCCGCCGGTGACCGGGAACGACGCCGAACTGGCCGCACTGCAGCGCATCGTCGCCGGCGACCAATACAATACCATTTCGAAACCCATCAAAATCGTTGCTGAGGCTGCTGCAGAAATTGCTTACCGGTTCGCGAGCGGCGAGACGGTCGAAGGGAAGACCGAACTCTTCGATACGCCGTCCGAGTTGTTCGAGCCGACAGTCGTCACCCTGGAGAACCTTGAAGAAGTAGTGATCGATGGCGGGGTGGCCACCGTAGATGAGCTGTGCACACCGACGTATGCCGAGGCCTGCGCGGCCGCCGGCATCAGCTAGGAAGCACGCCATGAGCACAACAACGAAGATTGCTCCTACAGGTTCGGCCATCCTCTCGCTTCACGGGATCAGTAAGTCTTTCGGAGCCGTCGCGGCGCTGACAGATATCGACCTTGATGTCGCGGCGGGGGAAGTCGTCGCCATTGTGGGCGACAACGGCGCAGGTAAATCCACACTGGTCAAGGTTCTCTCGGGCGTGCATGCACCGAGTGCAGGGCGAATTACATTCGAGGATCGGGTGGAGACTATTCCCACGCCGATGGCTGCACTCAATTTGGGTATTGCCACCGTCTTCCAGGACCTCGCTTTGTGCGACAACCTCAATGTCATCAACAATCTGTTCCTTGGACGGGAAGTTTCGCCGTACCGGCTCAACGAGGTGGAGATGGAGACGCGCTCCTGGGAGCTACTGAAGCAGCTTTCCGCGAAGATTCCCTCCCTCCACACGGCAATCGCTTCCCTTTCCGGCGGCCAGCGTCAAACGGTGGCAATCGCGCGCTCCCTGCTGGGTAACCCCAAAGTCATCATTCTCGACGAACCAACAGCAGCGCTGGGAGTCGCCCAGACCGCTGAAGTGCTCAATCTCGTCGAAAGGCTGAGGGACCGGGGACTCGGCGTCATCATGATCAGCCACAACATGGCCGACGTTAAGGCGGTCGCCGACCGCGTCGCTGTTCTTCGCCTCGGTAAGAACAACGGAACGTTCCGCGTCGCCGATGTCTCTACCGAAGAGGTGATCGCAGCCATCACCGGAGCAACAGACAACGTTGTGTCCCGCCGCTCTGCCACACGCAACCACCCCTCAACCCAGGAACAGCTGTCATGAAAAGCTCCGTCGCATCAACTCCTGCTCCGCCGACAATCGACCGCCAGGATGAACGTCTCCGCACCTCGACCGGCGTGAAGGGCGCCGTTCAAAGCGCAACAGACAAGGTGCGTTCAGGCGACCTCGGGGTGCTTCCGGTCATCGCAGGACTGGCAATAATCTGGACCGTCCTGCAAATTCTCAACCCGAAGTTCCTGTCGAGTTCCAACCTGGTGAACCTCGCCATGGAGAGCGCCGCTGTCGGAGTGATCGCGCTCGGAATTGTGTGCGTGCTGCTCCTCGGCCAGATCGATCTTTCGGTTGGATCGGTCAGCGGCCTTTCGAGCGCTGTCGTTGCGGTCTCACTCGTCAACCTGGGCTGGTCGGTCTGGTTGTCGGTGCTTGCAGCAGTACTCCTCGGAGTGGCGATCGGATGGTTCTATGGGCAGGTCTTCAATCGTTTCGGGGTTCCTGCCTTCGTCATTACCCTTGCGGGCCTGCTTGGATTCCTCGGGCTGCAGCTCTACGTCCTCGGGCCGATCGGATCGATCAATATTCCATTCGGCTCGCCGCTGGTGTACTTCGCCCAGCTGGCATTCGTGCCCGCCTGGCTGTCCTACGTACTGGTCTTCGCTGCGGCCGTTGCCTTGTTTGTCATCGACTTCAGGCACGCCGGCGCACGGCGCGCCGCCGGACTATCGAGCAGGTCGCTGCGCATCAGTGCGCTCAGGGCTGCGGGCCTCCTTGTCGTGGCCGGCCTCGTTGTCTGGTACCTGAATCAGGCACGGGGCGTGGGCTGGATGTTCGTCTTCTTCCTCGCCCTCGTTCTTGCGATGCATTACGCACTGACCAGAACCAAATGGGGCCGATCGATGTTCGCAGTGGGCGGCAACGTCGAGGCAGCCCGCCGGGCGGGCATCAACGTCAAGGCGATCTACACATCGGCGTTCATCGCATGCAGCACCCTGGCCGCCGTCGGCGGTATCCTCGCTGCTTCCCGGTTGGCCGCCGCGAATCAGGGCAGCGGCGGCGGAGACGTGAATCTCAACGCGATCGCGGCCGCCGTGATCGGTGGGACCAGTCTCTTCGGCGGGAGGGGCAGCGCCTTTGCAGCCTTGTTGGGCATCATTGTTATCCAGTCCATCTCAAGCGGGCTCACCCTGCTAAGCCTTGATTCATCTTTCCGCTTCATGGTGACCGGCGCTGTCCTGCTCCTTGCGGTCACTCTTGACTCGGTGTCCCGCAGGTCCCGTTCATCACACGGCAAAGCATGATTCGCTGGTCCGACAGAGGCATGAGGAGAACACAGTGACAGCAATAGCAGTCGACGCCGGCACCACCATGATTAAAGCGGTGGGGTACGACGACGCAGGCCGGGAAGCCGTCGTCGTCCGTCGTTCCACTCTGGTCACCCATCCCGAACCCGGCTGGGCGGAGCAGGACATGGCGGCTGTGTGGAAAGCTGTCGCAGAAAGCATCCGTGAGGTTGCCGCCCGACTAACCGAACCTGTTGATTTCCTTGCGATCACGGGTCAGGGGGACGGCAGTTGGCTGGTGGACGACGCCGGTAATCCCACCGGTCCGGCGATCCTTTGGAATGACGGCAGGGCCGCGTCAATTGTGGAGCAGTGGCGCAGCGAAGGCGTGCTGGGCCGCACCTACCGCACCAACGGATCCCTGTCCTTTGCCGGTCTGCCAAACGCCATCCTGACGTGGTTGTCCAAGCACGATCCCGAGCGGCTGGAAGCATCGGAGGCGTCGCTGACCTGCAACGGCTACCTGTTCCTCAAGTTGACCGGTGTTGCAGCGGTGGACAATTCCGATGGCGCTGCACCCTTCATGGACGTACGCGCCCGTGAATACTCGCAAGAGCTTTTCGAGGCGTATGCCATGGAGTGGGCGGCGGACCTGATGCCTCCGATTCTGCGGGATGCGGATCGATCACGACCGCTTAGCGCCGAAGGAGCTGCGCACGTCGGCCTTCCGCTGGGAATTCATGTCGTGATGGCTTCCTACGACATCGCAGCGACGGCGATCGGTGCGGGGGCGGTGCTTCCAGGGCAAGCCTGCAGCATCCTCGGCACGACGCTGTGTACGGAAATGGTGGTTGACCGCATTGACACCACCGGCGTTCCAGCCGGCCTGACCGTCGGTCTCGGGGTCGAGGACCGTTACCTTCGTGCGCTGCCGACCCTCGCTGGAGGCGAGGTGATCCAGTGGGCATGCACTCTGCTGAACTGCGCAACGCCCATTGACTTCACCGACCTGGCAGCCAACAGTTCCCCAGGCGCAGGCGGACTCATGTTTTTGCCCTACCTTTCACCCGCAGGAGAGCGCGCGCCGTTCCTCGACTCGGAAGCCCGCGGAAGCTTTCTGGGACTCTCACTTGAACATGGCCGGCCGGAAGTGGCGCGCGCGGTCCTCGAAGGACTGACGTTTGTCATCCGCGACTGCCTTGAAGCGGGCTCCGCCGTACCCACCGAATTGCGCGTCTGCGGCGGGGGAGCCGAGAACGCTGTGTGGCTGCAGCTCATCGCGACGATGACCGGTGTACCCGTGCGCAAGTTGGCGGACTCGGAAATCGGAGCCCGTGGTGCTTTCATTCTGGGACTCGTTGCCACCGGTGCCAGCCGATCCATTGAAGACGCGGTGGCAGCGCACGTGCGGATCAGCAGCATGTGGGAGCCGGGCGCGGAGCGGCAGTTCTACAACGAGCTGTATCGCGATTTTCTTACCCTCCGCGAGGACTCACGCCGCTCGTGGCCGCTGCTTGCCCGTCTGCGCTCCCGAGCGCAGGAAACCCAATGACCTCTCGCGCTCCCGAGGAGCAGGCGTGGGTCGGAATCGATCTCGGCACTCAAAGTGTGCGAGCGCTGGTAGTGCAGTTCGACGGAATAGTCCTTGGGTCGGGCTCGTCGCCATTGACGAGCATGCGGGACGGACATCGCCACGAGCAGGATCCCGAACAGTGGTGGACAGCCGTGTGTGCCGCGACGCGTCAAGCCCTGGTAGGTGTGAACGCCCCGATCGGTGCCGTTGCGGTGGATGGGACGTCCGGGACAATCCTGCTCGCCAATGCCCACAGTATCCCGCTGACCCGGGGGCTCATGTACGACGACGGCAGGGCTGGTGGGCATCTCGACGAAGTGAACCGTGCCGGTGAGGACCTATGGACAAAGCTGGGCTACCGGCACATGCAACCCAGTTGGGCGTTACCGAAATTGGTATGGCTTCGTCAAAACCACCCGCAGGCGATGGAGGAGGACGGTACACAGTTGCTTCATCAGACCGACTTCATCAACCGGCGGCTTGCAGGACGAAACGTCGCAACCGACCTGAGCAGTGCCTTGAAAACGGGTGTCGATCTGATCGCGGAGTCCTGGCCATCGCAGATAATCGACTCGCTGCACCTGGCAGCTTCCCTCTTCCCTCCGGTGGTACGTTCGGGGCACTTCGTCGCGAATGTGAGCACAGAGGCAGCGGAGCAGACCGGACTGCCTGAGGGGATACCTATCATCTCGGGTGCCACAGATGGCTGTGCCGCCCAGCTCGGCGCCGGTGCGCTCAACCCCGGTGACTGGAACTCGGTAGTGGGCACCACGCTTGTGCTCAAGGGCGTCTCGGAAAACCTCCTTCACGATCCGCACGGCGTGGTCTACTCGCATAAGGGTCCCGAAGGGCAATGGCTTCCCGGCGGTGCCTCGAGCTCGGGTGCCGGAGTGATTGCCCGCGACTTCGAAGGGGCTGACCTCCGTGCCCTCGCGCTCCAGGCAGCCGAATTCCATCCGGGTGCCACAACGTACCCGCTTGTGTCCGAGGGAGAGCGGTTCCCCTTCGCCGCTGCAGGCGCCCGCGAATTCACGATCGGTCATCCCGAGACCGCGGCCGCGCGGTATGGCGCAGTGCTGCAGGGTCTCGCCTTCGTTGAGCGGCTCAGCTTTGATTATCTCGGCTCTCTGGGGGCGGATACGTCGGGCCGGCTACTACTGACCGGCGGCGCGACCAACAGCAGCTACTGGTCCCAACTACGCGCCGACATCCTGGGACGGGAGGTTTGGCTGCCGCAAAACGCCGAGCCGTCCCTTGGCGCAGCGATTCTTGCAGCTGCGGGAGCCTCAGGCAGAAGGTCCCCGGAAGTGGCAGCGGATATGGTCCAAATCGGATCTGTCATCGCTCCCCGCGAGGACTACGCGGGACGGTTCGACCCCGCGTACGCAACGTTCGTGGAACATCTGGAGAATCGCGGCTGGCTGAGCGCAGGCGTCGCATCACATGCACGGAGGATCGCATGACAACATTCATTCTCACCCGCCATGGCGAAACGGTCTGGCACTCCGAAAACCGGTACGCCGGTAGGAGCGACGTTGCCTTGACGAAGCGCGGGGCAGACCAGGGAAACGGCCTTGCGCGATGGGCGCAATCTGCGGACCTGACAGGAATCTGGGCATCAACCCTCAGCAGGGCGAAGTACACGGCAGCGAAAACGGCTGACGCGACAGGACTTCCCCTGAACACCGATGTCCGGTTGTGTGAGCTGGATTTCGGCAAGGGGGAGGGGCTGACCGCTGCGGAGATGCAGGAACAGTTCCCACAGGAGCTCGCAGCCTTCCACCGGGATCCAGTAGCCCATCACCTTCCGGGTGGTGAACATCCCGAAACCGCAATCCTACGTATCACGAGCGCCCTCAGCGACATCCAAAGAGCACATCAGGACGGGCGAATTCTCGTGGTGGCCCATTCCACCGCTATCAGGCTCGTCTTGTGCAGCTACCTGGGTATCGACCCGTCCAGGTACCGGCGGACCTTCCCTATTCTCAACAACTGCTCACTTACCGAGGTAAGGATCAGCAACGGAAACGCCGCGCTGCACTCCTATAACGTGCCTACTGCGCAAGCGCACTAATCGGCTTCTGGAACACTACGGAAACAACGAAGGACACACCATGACAACCCGCATTCTGGCCGCTGGAGACCACTTCGTCACCAGTGAACTCCTGATAAATGCAATCGAGCGCGAAATTCCCGGGGGTGCATCATGCTCGCGGCTGACCCTGCCTTGGCCGACTGTCCCCTTCGGCCGGGTCGCCGAAGTCGATGAAGCTTCCGGCTCGGAAGACGAACTTGTTGCAGCCCTGCAGGGAGTGGAGATCTGTGTGACCCAGATGGCGCCGCTCACCGAAGCCGTCCTGGCGCAGTGCCCCGACCTTCGACTTTTCTGCATTGGACGCGGCGGCCCGGTCAATGCCAACCTCGACGCCGCCACACGCCATGGAGTTGCCGTCACCTATGCTCCAGGACGTAATTCCACCGCCACTGCGGAGCATACGATCGCGATGATGCTGGCTGCCGCCCGTCGGATCCCCGCGACCCATGGGGACTTGCTCGCCGGACAATGGCGCGGCGACTACTACATGTATGACCAGGTCGGCCCTGAGCTTGAGGGAAGCACGGTGGGGCTGGTCGGTTATGGCGCGATCGGTCGGAAAGTCGCCCGTATTCTCGGAGGCTTTGGAGCGCGCGTCCTGGTCAGCGACCCCTACATCACCCAAGATGAGCTCGGTGATTCTGTTGAACTGGTGCAGTTGGAGGAACTGCTGCACCGCTCTCGCATCGTTTCCCTCCATGCCCGGGTTACCGATGAAACGGTCGGCATGATCGGCGCCCCGGAGATTGCGGCCATGCCGCAAGGTTCCGTCCTGGTGAACTGTGCTCGCGGCGCACTGCTGAATTACGACGCCGCGCTTGATGCTCTGGAGACCGGTCACCTGTTCGGTGCGGCCTTCGACGTATTCGCAGAGGAGCCCATCCCCGCTCGCTCCAGGCTACTGAGCACACCCGGTGTGGTGATGACTCCTCACCTCGCTGGATCGAGCAAGGAAACAGCCCACAACGCGGCTGCCATCATCGCGGGGGAAGTAGGCAGGTACCTGCGCGGTGACGACTTGCAGTACCGAGCGAACTCCGTAGGCGAACCAGCCGGCCAGGCACGCCGTTGACCTTGCCGGCATACGGGACCAGAACCGCCCGCTGAGGCAGAACTATCCCTCGCAGTCTTTGCAGTACTTGTTGCCGTTCTTTTCCCGGGCAAGCTGTGAACGGTGTCGAACCAGGAAGCAGGACATGCAGGTGAATTCGTCCTGCTGTTCCGGGATGACCTGTATCTGAAGTTCCTCTTCGAGGACAGCGCCGGGCAGATCCAGGCCTTCAGCTGTATCTGTCTCATCTGCATCGATCGCCGAATTCTGAGTGGAGGCGCTGCGCTGGGCTTTGAGAGCCTCCAGCGACTCGTTGGCCGGCTGATCCTCTTCGCGTACGCGCGGTGCGTCGTAATCCGTAGCCATGGGTGCTCGTTTGTCCTTTGCTGCTTGAGGTGCTGCAACAGGCTACACGTATTTTCTGGACTGATCCCCGGGAAGGCACCGTGAGGCGTCTTCGAGGAGTCACATCCGCCACGGGCGAACACTACAATCAAGGGTCAACCGGCCGGGCTCACAGGTGGAACGGCGCCTCATTCTGCGCACAGATGTCGCGAATGTGTCCGACGAGCCCGTCACTGAGCGGGATGCCGGATCCCAGCCGTTCCGCCCGGACTGTACGTTCAATGTCCCCGGGCACCAGCACCGGGCGGTCCGGTGACGCCGGAGGCTCCGCACGGAGCAGATCGACAATCTGCGACACCGATGCCGCGAACTGCTCCGGCTCTCCGAAAAACGCCGGATCGATCGCCAGACAGAAGTGACCAATGTCATTCGGATCCGATGGCTCCCTGAGCGGTGCAAACGTTGCACCGGCAAGCGCACCGGCCAGGATCTGAACCATGAGCGCGAGCCCGTACCCCTTGTGGCTGGACAGCTGCTCCGTTCCGCCCAGCGGGCTCAGCCCGCCTTCCTGCTGGTCCCGCAGTTGGCTGTAGCCGGCTCGGGAATCGGTGACAGGCCGGCCGGCGCCGTCGAGCACCCACCCGGCGGGCAGCGGCTTGTCGAGGTAGTCGTACACCTTCACCTTGTTCATCGCGACGGTGCTGGTGGACATATCGAGGAGGAAGGGCTCCGCCGCGTTGGCCGTGGGGGCAGCGAAAGCCAACGGGTTGGTCCCGAGCACGGGCCTGGAACCGCGGGTGGGGACCACCGTTTTGGTGGGAGTGGTGGAGGTGACCAGCCCGATCTGGCCGGCGTCGGCGGCAATCCTCGCGTAGTAGCCCGCCGACCCGAAGTGGTGCGAACGCCGAACGGTGACAACTCCGACGCCGGTCTCCCGCGCCTTCGAGACGGCAAGCTGCATTGCTGTCACCATCGCTGAATGCCCGAGATTGTGCCCGCCATCTACGACGGCGGTCGACGAACCCTCACGCTCAATCATCGCCTCGGCGCGCGCATCGAGCTTCCCTGCATCGATCAGCCGCTGGTACATGGGCAGCATGGAAATCCCGTGGGAATCGATGCCCGCCAGATCGGTGTCCACCATCACTTCCGCGGTGATCTCCGCCCGCTCCGGAGCCATGCCCCACGCGTGGAGTACCGCGAGAATCTGCTCCCGGACGGTGTCTGCTGAGTACTGCTTCATCGGTTCCTCCCGTGACGGGTTGCTGCTTCACCGACAACACTAGGACGGATCCCCGCTATGCCGGTGCAGCAAATTTACGACGGCGATACTCCGTAGGGCTCACTCCGAACCTCCGCTTGAAGGCAGTACTCAGTGCGAACGGGCTGCCGTAGCCGATCTCGCCCGCAATCCGGGCAGTGGTGCGGTGCGGATCCGCGAGCAGTTCGCTGGCCAGAAGCATCCGCCAGTTGGTCAGGTACGTCATGGGCGGCTCTCCGACAACCGAGCGAAAGCGGGCAGCGAGCGTAGCCCGCGAGACGTTCAGCCGCCGGGCCAGCGACTCGAGCGTCCACGGTTGAGCGGGCAGTTCATGGAGCAGCTCGAGGGCCTGCCCGACGACGGCGTCAGCACCCGCTGACAGCCAACCTGTTGCTCGCTCAGGGTGCGCAGCGGTCCACGCGCGCACGGTATGGACCAGGAGCACGTCCAGCATCCGATCGATCACGCTGCCCTGCCCGGAGGCGTCCGTTGCTACCTCGTCGGCAAGAAACGTCACCAGTGCGGGATTGACGGTGCCGGCCGGCACGAAGGCGATGCGCGGCAACGCGGCCGTCACTGCGGAGCCGATCTCGGCGTCGGACTCATAGGTCCCGATCAGCATGGTGGTCTCGCCTGACGCGGTGTTGCCCCACGTCCGGATGCCGTGGCTCATGCTCAGATGGACCGGCTCGCCACGGAGCGTGGTGCACGTCTGCCCCGGATGAACGATGATGCTCGCCTCCCGCCCAGGCTCGTCGGCCACAAGATACGGACCGGGCCCGCGAACGAGCGCAATATCGCCCGCACTGAGAGCCGTCGAGTCTCCGTCTGCCATTAGCCAGGCCTTTCCGGTCAGCACGGCCATCACCGTCAATGGAGCCTGATCCTGGATATTCAGGGACCAGGGCGGGTTCATCGCCACCCGCAGTGCGAAGGCCCGTCTGGCGTGAGGGCCGTCGAGGAAGTGCGTCAGGGGATCCATCAGCTCATCCTAGACGATTGCGTATGTACGTACGCATTACAGCAATGTGAAGTCTGACCAAGATCCGCTTCACTTGATGCATGACCACTCCTGATCTCTTTCAGACCGTCGCCACCACTACTGCGGCAGTGTGCGCCGGGGCAACCGGCGGGGTGTATGTCGCGTTCTCCACCATGGTTATGCCCGCACTTAACTCTCGTGCTGGCAGTGAAGCTATCGGTGCCATGCAGCGCATCAACGTCCTGGCGGTCCGTCCACCGTTCATGGTGCTGTTCTTCGGCGGCGCTGTTGCGTCGGTGGTGGCGGGGGCAACCTCAGGTATGTCGGACGCTCAGGGCCTGCTGCGGCTGACAGGAGCGGCGCTATCGCTGGCCAGCTTCGGTGTGACAGTCGTCGTCAACGTCCCGCTTAACAACAGACTTGCCCGGGTGTCGGGTGCTGCTGATCCAGCCGCCTGGCAATCGTTCGCCCAACCGTGGGCTCGTGCGAATACCCTGCGGGGTTTGCTGGCGCTCGCCGGGGCCGCCGCCCTCGCAGGTTCCCTGACGCGGTGACCTGGCGTGCGGTGCAACGGGCTGCCCAGCCGCAGCAGGACGATGAGTAGCTGCTGTCCAGGCCCAAGAGGACCCATATCCGGGTCCTGCAAGAGGACCCACTGCAATAGGCTGACGGAGCAACCGCAGCCGAATCGGGGGAATATGGCGGACACAGCAACGGACTCATCAGGCTCGACAAGTGCTGTCGCGCTCTCGATCGAAGTGGTGGCCGTTCGTTCAGCTGGTCGTCGTCACTTTGATCATTGTCGGTGTGTACACCATGTCCGGGCTGATGAACCCTGACGAGTATTTCTAGCTGCATTGCACACGGACGTGCGGGACCCGGCCGGTGAAAACAGAATGGGAGATCTCATATAACATTCTCCCGGGGGATGCAACTGGGCGCTCCCGACGCCCGCCGCATCGGGCCTTCACCTCAAGGACGCTCATGGGTCGCCCCCGTCTCGTATCCGCCGCTGCCGCCACCGTTGTTGCGCTTCTCGGCTCCACCCTTTTCGCAATGCCAGCATCGGCCGAAGCACCCGAACCGAGGGTGGATGACACGGTCCGCTCGACGCCGGAGCCGACCGCAACGGACCAATTCATCGTCAAGTTCAAGGAGACCGCCGGCACCGCAGCGGCCCACGGCAAGGCCTACGGGCTGACGGCGAAAGAGCTGGGTGTCAGCGTCAAAGAACTGCGGGGGATGAGCACCGGAGCGAAGGTCGTTCAAACCGGCCGGGATTGGACACAGCCGCAGCCGAAGAATTCATCTCCGACCTGGAAGCAAATCCTGCCGTCGACTACGTCGAGGCGGACACCATGATGTTCGCGCTGGCGTCGGCACCTAGCGACTCGTATTACGGCTACCAGTGGGACCTCACCCAGAAGCCGTACGGGCTGGACATCCAGTCGGCCTGGGACCATAGCACCGGCTCCGGCGTCGTTGTTGCCGTCATCGACTCAGGCACCGTGCCCCACCAGGACCTGGACGCGAACTCGCTGCCCGGGTACGACATGATTTCCACCGCTTCCATCGCCCGCGACGGTGGCGGGCGGGATGCCAACCCGCGCGATGAAGGAACCTACGGAGACGGGACCACCTGCGAGATAGGCAAATCTTCCTGGCATGGCGCCCACGTCGCCGGCACCGTCGCAGCTGTCACCGGGAACGGCATGGGCATCGCCGGCATCGCACCCAACGCCAAGATTCTTCCCATTCGTGCACTGGGTCTGTGCGGCAGCGGCTACACCTCCGACATCATCGACGGCATCACCTGGGCCTCCGGTGGCACCGTCGCGGGTATCCCCGCTAACGCGAACCCGGCGCGGGTCATCAACCTCAGCCTGGGCGGCAACCAGAGGTGCTCCGACAGCTACCAGGACGCCATCGATGCGGCAGTAGCGCGCGGAAGCGTCATCGTCGCAGCGGCGGGCAACGAATCCGACGACGCCTCCCTGTACTCCCCAGCGAGCTGCAACAACGTCATCACCGTCGGCGCCACCGGACCCGACGGTGCCCCGGCCTACTATTCCAACTTCGGCGGCAACGTCGACGTCAGCGCCCCTGGCGGGAACTCGGACTTCGGTACTGAAGGGCTGATTCTTTCGACAGTGAACCCGGGCACCCAAGGCCCGGCTGCCGGCAGCGCATATTCCTTCATGCAGGGCACCTCCACGGCAGCCCCTCACATTGCAGGTGTTGCAGCACTCATGCTTTCAGCCAACGGCATGCTCACCCCGGCGAAAGTCGAGGAAGCGCTCAAGGCGAATACGCAACCCTTCTCTGGCCCGTCACCCTTCTACTACGGAGCGGGTATCGTCGACGCAGCCGAAGCGGTCGACGCAGTGCGGATCCGCCCAGTTGCATCGCTGCCTGGTCCCACAGAACAGGTCGTGCCCGGCCAGGTCTTTCTGGACGGCGACCTGCGCGTCGGAGAAACATTGACCGCCCGTATCAGCGGCTGGGAACCAGCCCCCGTCGCAGTGACCTACCAGTGGTTCGTGGGCGGGAACACGACCCCTGTTTCGACCAGCAACACCTACACGCTGCGCCCGGAAGACCTCGGCCAACTGGTCGCGGTCGTCGCGACCGGCACCAAAGATGGATACGAACCCAGCACCGTCGAGACGGTCTCACCCGGCCCTGTGGCCGAAGGCATTCTCACCGCTGTAACGCCGGTTATCTACGGCAACTCGTACGTGTATTCAGCGTTGACAGTGAACGATGTGCCGTGGGGGCCGGCTCCAGTCCCTCTGACCTACCAGTGGCTCCGCAATGGAGAGCCGATTTCCGGCGCTACCGCGTCCAGTTACGACGTGAGTCCGGCTGACATGGGCACGAAGCTCAGTGTCAGGGTTACCGGATCCAAGAACGGGTATCAGACTTCCGCCCGCACCTCCGCAGAGACATCGACCATTACCGGATGTTGCCTTTTTGGGCCGCGGCCAGTCATCAACGGAACGAGGATCGTCGGACACGAGCTCACGGCTTACATCGGAATCTGGTCGGTGGAGCCGGACACACAAACCATCCAGTGGTATCGGGGCAAGACGCCTATCGAAGGAGCGACCTCCCTCAGATACACGCTCACCGGCGCGGACTTCAATCAGGCGATCTCGGTCTGGGTTACGGGCACTAAGGCGGGCTATCCAACCTATGTCGCGAAGTCAGCGCCTACAGCGAGCATCCCGGCTGGGACACTGGCCGCACCGACTCCAGCGATCGGCGGAGCAGCGAGGGTCGGCAGCATACTGAACGCAATCACGCACGCCTGGACCGCGGGAACCACGTTGTCCTACCAGTGGCTTCGTGACGGCAGTGCGATCAGCGGCGCGATCGCTGCCAAATACAGGTTGACCGCAGAAGACCTGGGCAAAGCCATCAGCGTAACCGTCACCGGATCCAGCCTCGGCTACGACACGAAGACCGTGACAAGCGCACCGACCCAGCAAGTATTGCCCACGCTCGCATTCGGCGATTACAGCGGTGACGGCACGGCTGACGTCATGGCGCGCGACACCTCCGGTGGCTTGTTCCTCTACCCCGGAAACGGTAAAGGCGGCTGGCTGCCGCGCACCAAGCTTGGCGTCGGATTCCAGGGCTTTAACACCATCATCCGGCCAGGTGACTTCGACGGTGACGGACTCGCTGACTACATCGGCCGTGACTCGGCAGGACGACTATGGCTGCAGTCCGGCTACGCCGGATCACGCAAGCAGATCGGCTCCGGTTGGCAGAATTTCACGAGCCTGACCGCGCCGGGTGACTTCAACGGCGACGGGAACGTCGACGTCATTGCGCGCGACAGTGCAGGCGTGCTCTACCTGTACCCAGGTAACGGGGCAGGCGGCTGGAAGAGCCGGATGAAGATCGGTTCCGGGTGGCAGAACTTCCCCAGCATCATCACCCCCGGTGATTTCAACGGCGACGGAGCGGCCGACGTCATGGCCCGTGACAAGGCCGGCGCGCTGTACCTGTACCCAGGTAACGGCGCAGGCGGTTGGAAGACTCGGACGAAGATCGGCTCCGGCTGGCAGAACTTCACCAGCATCCACGGAGCAGGCGACTTCAACGGAGACAACGCGGCAGACGTCATGGTCCGTGACCGGCTCGGAGCGCTCTACCTGTACCCGGGCAACGGCACCGGCGGCTGGAAGACGAAGATCAAGGTCGGATCCGGCTGGGACGGCTTCAACGCCATCTTCTAACCAAGCGGCCCACTTCGCAGGGCACCCTTCACCGAATGCCCTGCGAAGTGCCTAAGGTGAACGTCATGCAACTCAACGAAACCATCAAACAGATCAACGCCGACGGGCTGATGCCTCCACGAGGGAAGTACAGCCACGTCACCATCGCCCGCGGTACCGCCTACATCTCCGGACAGCTGCCGGTGAACAGCGAGGGACAACCGGTCACTTCCGAAAGCTTCGCGGTGCAGGCCAAACAAACGCTGAGCAACCTCGACGCCTGCCTGGCATCGGCGGGACTCAAACGAACCAGTCTCGTCCAGGTGCGGGTGTACCTGACGGATATGTCCAACTGGAAAGAGTTCGACGAGATCTATGGCGAATGGATCGGCTCCCATCGTCCGGCTCGAGCCGTCGCAGGGGTGAACGCGCTCAATCACGCAGCGGCGCTCGAAATGGAGGCGACCGCCGTCGTCGATTAGCGCCACCAGCTCGTCCGAAAGCAGTGCCGGCCCGCAAAAGTCAGATCTCGGCAGTGCCCCGGAAGCACGTTGTCGTGGCGCCGCCCACCCAGACGGTGCCGTCGTCGTCGGCTGTGATGGTGATGTCTCCCGCCCTGCCCAGCCGGGAACCCTGCGACACCCGGTAGGTGCTCGGCATCGCACCGGTGCCGGTCAGCCACTGGCTCACTGAGGCGTTCATGCTTCCGCACACCGGGTCTTCGGGGACGCCGAGAGCGGGCGCGAAGGTCCGCATCTCGTAGGCGTGCTCGGACCCTTCGGGATAGGCGCCCACTGCGCCGATCATCGCCGTCGGAATCTGAGACAGGTCAGGCTCCAGGCCGAGAACCTCCTGCGCGGTGGCCAGCCGGATGACGCCCCAGCCCGGCCCGTTGTCCACCCACTGATGTGAGAGCACCTGATCCTCCCGGATGCCGAACGCGGCAACGATCTCCGCGAGGTATCCACCCTCCAGCTCCCCGGAGCGCCGCGTGGGCGGAGCGGCGAAGGACAGGATCCCGTCGCCGCGCCGGACGTTGATCAGCCCCGCGGTGCACTCCTGCACAACCAGGTCATCGCGCTGGGGCGTGCCGCCGCCCTCAAGCCAGGCATGCGCTGAACCGAGCGTCGGATGGCCGGCGAACGGAAGCTCACCTCCCGGCGTGAAGATCCGTACGCGGTAGTCCGCTTCCGGATTGGTCGGCGGCAGCAGGAACGTCGTCTCGGACAGATTGGTCCAGCGAGCCACGCGCTGCATCGCTTCGTCGTCCAGCCCCTCACCATCCAGTACGACGGCGACTGGATTTCCCAGGTACGGAGTCGGAGAGAACACATCAACTTGCGCGAAGGGACGGGAGGAAGTCATGCGAGGAAGTCTGTCAGGACTGGACGGCAGGGGCCAGCGCCGGGTGTCTCACCGGTCATTCGTGTAGCGGAGCAGGACCACGCCGTTGCCGAACGTCCGCGTCTCCTCCAGTGTGAGGTTCAGCTGGACCTCCGGGTCTTCGAACAGCGGCCGGCCCTTCCCCAGCACCACCGGATGAACGCAGATGCGGTACTCGTCGACCAGGCCGAGCCGAAGAAAGCTGGCTGCGAGGTTAGCACCGCCCAGGGCGATGTCGCCGCCAATCTGCGCCTTCAATTCCTCGATCTGTTCAGGCACGACGTCGGAAATCACCGTCGTGTTCCAGCCCGCCTCAGAAAGAGTCCGCGAGAACACATACTTGCGCGCATCCCGCCAGATCTGTGCGAACTCCATTTCCGGTTCGGAAGCATCCTGATTCTGGTCAGCGGTGGGCCAGTACTCGGCCATCAGTTCGTGGGTGACGCGTCCGTCGAAGAAACCCGCCATCGCGCGGCACTGATCGTTGAAGTAGCTGTGGAGCTCTTCGTCCACCCGGTGCCAGCTGATGTCCCGGTCGAGTCCCTCGAAGTAGCCGTCTAGGGAGACAGACATCATGAGGATGATCTTGTTCATTCAGGAACCTCCGGAAGCAGCGGAAGGCGACCTCGCCGTCGTCGTACTGTCCAGTGAAGCACCCACCTGCCATGGGGGACAGAGGGCGGGCCGGAATTCCCAGGTCCTGCCGTCGGTCTCCCGTTCCTGCGGCGTGTTGCGTCGTGACACGCCGTTTCGCCGTCAGGAGCTGGGGGATTCGGTCCGCGGCCGGGACTTCTCCCGCGTGGCAGCACGCGTCCGGACGGCCACCCCCGCACAGAGAACGACGGCGAGTCCTCCGACAACGGTCGGCCACGTCAGGTGCTCCCCAAGCAGGAGCGCCGCCCACGCGATGGTGAGGACAGGCTGGACAAGCTGTATCTGGCTGACCCGGGTCATCGGCCCGATCGCCAGGCCCCGGTACCAGGCGAAGAAGCCGAGGAACATGCTGATTATCCCGAGATAGGCGAAGGCTGCCCATTGTACCGGCGACGCGGCGGGAGGCTGCTGGACCAGGGCGACGGCGGTCAGCAGGGCCATAAGGGGAGCGGCCACGACGAGCGCCCAGGAGATCACCTGCCACGATCCCAGCTCGCGCGCCAGCAGACCGCCTTCGGCGTAGCCGATTGCGCCGGCTGCCACCGCGGCGAGAAGCAGGACATCCGGCCAACTGAAGCTACCGAGTCCGCCGGACGTGAAGGCGGCGAAGGCAACCGTGACCGTTGCGCCGATGCCGCTCATGACCCAGAAAAGAAGCGGCGGGCGTTCGTGCCCGCGGAGGACCGCTGCGATTGCGGTTGCCGCTGGGAGTAGAGCGATGACGACGGCGGCATGGCTCGCCGGCACAGCGGTGAGGGCGTAGGAGGTGAGGACGGGGAAGCCCACTACGACGCCGCCTGCGATGACCGCGAGCCGCGCCCACTGGGTTCCGCGGGGGAGCCGCTGCCGCATGATTCCCAGCGCGAGGGCCGCGAGTAGCGCTGCCAGTATTGCCCGGCCGGAGCCGATGAACAGCGGCGACATCCCCTCGACTGCCACCTTGGTGAACGGAACGGTGAAGGAAAACGCCGCGACGCCGATAAGTCCCCACCAGATTCCGGCAGGCCGGTGGGATAGCGGTTCAGATCGATAAAGAGTAGCGCTACTATTGCTGTACATGAACAACGATAGCAGTTCACGTATCGCGGCGGCACTGATCACCTGGATTTCAACGGCGGCTCCGGGATCACAGCTGCCATCCACGCGGGCGCTCGTCGCTGAGCACCGGGTGAGCCCGGTAACGGTGCAGAAGGCCCTGCAGTCACTGACTGCCCGCGGGCTGGTGGAGAGCCGTCCCGGTTCGGGAACGTTTGTGCGGTCAGTCCGTACCGCCCGGCCTGCCGATTATGGGTGGCAGACTGCCGCGCTGCGGTCCCCCAAAGCGCCCCGGCATGACCTGCCGACCACTCTGCGGGACACTCCAAGTGACGCCATCGCCTTCCACTCCGGCTATCCGGACTCCGAACTGCTGCCGGTCCGAGTAGTCCGGGCGGCGCTGGCACGGGCATCACGCAGCGATGCAGCACTGTCCCGTCCGCCTGCTGCCGGGCTTCCCGAACTGCGATCGTGGTTCGCCCAGGAACTGCGCGCCGCAACGCCGGCGAGTGTCACTCCGCCGACACCCAGTGACGTTCTGGTGGTGCCCGGCAGCCAAAGCGGATTGAGCGCCGTCTTCCGCGCGTTGGCCGGCAACGGACAGCCCGTTCTCATGGAGTCGCCCACCTATTGGGGCGCGATCATGGCCGCAACGCAGGCGGGTGCCACCATCATTCCGGTACCGACGGGCGCTGACGGACCGGACACCGAAGCGCTGGCGCGGGCGTTCGAGGAAACAGGTGCCCGCCTGTTTTACGCCCAGCCCAACTACGCCAACCCCACGGGTGCGCAGTGGGACGCCGAGCGGCGCGAGCAGGTGCTGGACATTGTCCGCGCCCATGGCGCTTTCCTTGTGGAGGATGACTGGGCCCACGACTTCGGAATCAACACCAGCCCCGCACCGGTCGCGGCGCAGGACGACTCCGGCCACGTGGTCTACCTGCGCTCGCTGACCAAGAGCGTTTCACCTTCCATCCGGGTTGCTGCCGTGATCGCGCGCGGGCCGGCGCGTGAGCGGATTCTCGCTGACCAGGGCGCCGAATCGATGTATGTCAGCGGTCTTCTGCAGGCTGCGGCGCTGGACGTCGTCACCCAACCGGCGTGGCAGACCCACCTCCGCGGGCTCCGGCACCAGCTCCAATCCCGCCGGGACCTGCTGCTGTCCAGCCTGCGGCAACACGCGCCTTCCGCGCATATCGATCACGTGCCCAAGGGTGGGCTGAACCTGTGGGCACGCCTGCCTGACGGCACCGACGTCGAACAGTTGGCACGCGACTGTGAGGCCAACGGCGTCGTCATCGCTGCCGGGAACGAATGGTTCCCGGCGGAACCGGCCGGCCCGTTCATCCGGCTGAACTACGCGGGGCCCAACCCGAGTGCCTTCCCTGCGGGCGTGCGGATTCTCGGCGGGTTGCTGAAGGACCAGGCGCGCGAAGGCGCCGTTACGGTGTAGGTGTTCCGATAGACAAGCCGGTCAGTTCGAGAACTCCCTCGTGCCGGGCCTGGAGTGGCTAATTGAAGGAGCGTTTGGAGCCGGCGCGGGTCGGTCCGAGCACCACTCCCTCGGGAAGCGGAGTGGGTGACTCACGGCTGTAAGGTATGACCCCAATCTGGAATGAGTCTTCGTAGACGATTCTGCCCGGGTCTGCTGATCGTGAATGCTGATAATCGACGTTGTGGTCCCGCAGGATTCGACAGAGCGCGTCGACTCGATGGAGCATCTCGGCAGGAAGTGGATCTTTGAACCAGGTCACTGCACCGATCTTGTTCCCGTCTTTGTAGAAGGGAGGGTTCGGCAGTTCAGATCTGAACCAGTCGTCTACGTCGAGATACAGTTCCACTTCATTGTGCGCCAGATCACCTGATCTTCGTAGGTGATCCACTGCTACAAAAAGTCCCACCTCAACACCCAACCGGCCGAAGTACCTTGCATGAAATCTTGAATATTCACCCGCCACAGCTGGAGCCTAGCAAGCTGTTGGCTTGGTCGCGTCAGCGTGTGAAGCGGCGGCCCGAAGGGATGTTCCTATATAGACAAATCGGCCTACTTCCAATCCCGCGTTAGTCGGCCCTATGCCTGCCAGTCAGGGATGGTTGAGAGCACTCACTTGTCAAATTCCGGCTGCTTTGCGGGCAGCAGTTTCGATCATCGTCCAGTGCGTTGCCCACTCGTTTTGCTCGGCTGCACTTAGCGGTTCCGTGCTCGCTCCGGCAGTTCCGTCTATGCCTTCGCGGATGATATCCGCGTGGCCCAGGTGTTGTGACGTCTCAACGAGCATATGAAGTAGCACGTTGAAGAGGGTGACGTCAGAATGCCACCAAGACACGTGTCCAATCGCGTCAATAGGCAGGGATTCGATTGTGGTGTCCGCGTGCTGGCATGCTCGCTGGTACGCGGCCATGATGTCGTCGCGGTTTTCGTGCTCTGTCACCCACATGAAGTCACGATTGCGAAAGTTTCCATCGAGAGTGGGAATGGGCTGTTCTGGAAACGGCCGGCCGAAGGTGTGCCCGAAATAGGCTGCCTCGTAAAGTGCCAGGTGCTTGATCAAACCGAGAAGATTCGTGCCGGTGCGACTCATGGGTCGGCGCACGTCATATTCACTAAGTCCCTTGAGCTTCTCTACTAATTGTTCACGCACATCCCTGTGTCGCTCGTGAAGGTGCGCTTTGGCGGCTCCGTCGATCATGGCCTGAAGTCTACGGCGCTCACCTGCCTGAGACGGAGCGTTGGCGCGTGCTGATATGCGAGGTTGCAACCGGGGGATGCCCCGGAACGGGCCGTTAGAGCAGCACAACCCATTCGGCGTAGAAGATGCCGAGGGCGACGGCCACGAAGAGACCGGCTATGATCCAGAACCGCGCCACGACGGTGACCTGTTCCCAACCCTTCAGCTCGAAATGGTGGTGCAGTGGGGTCATTCGGAAGATGCGCTTGCCGCCGGAGAGTTTGAAATAGCTCACCTGAATGATGACCGACAAGGTGACCATGACGAACAGGCCCGCGAGGATGACTAGCAGCAGTTCTGTGCGGGACAGTATGGCGAATCCTGCGATTGCACCGCCGAGGGCGAGTGATCCGGTATCGCCCATGATGATCGTTGCGGGTGAAGTGTTCCACCAAAGGAATCCAACGAGTGAACCGCACATCGCGGCTGCAATTAGGGCCAAGTCGAGCGGGTCTCGCACTTGGTAGCAAATGTTCGCGGGCACACTGGGATCGGCACATCTCTGGTTGAACTGCCAGATGCCCATCAACATGTAGGCACTGAAAACCAAAACAGAGGCGCCTGCGGCGAGGCCGTCCAATCCATCGGTAACATTTACGGCGTTGGACGTAGCGGTGAGAATGAAGGTGGCCCACAGGATGAAGAGGATCGCACCGACCAGCGACCCGGCGAATGCCAGATCGAAAGATGTATCCCGAACGAACGAGATAGCGGTGGAGGCCGGAGTCCGCCCGTTTTCATCCGGGAAGTTCAGAGCCGGGACGGCGAACGCTACCCCGACAGCTGTCTGACCGATGATCTTCGCTGGTCCAGTAAGACCGAGGCTGCGCTGTTTGGAAATCTTGATGTAGTCATCAAGAAAACCCACGAAGCCCATACCGACGGCGACCAGTAGTAGCAGTAGCCCGGTGGCAGTTGGACCGGTCGATTCCCCCATCAGCATCATGATGCCGTGCGTCGTTAGGTAGGCGATCACCACTGCTCCGATAATCACCGCGCCACCCATCGTGGGTGTTCCCCGTTTGGTGTGATGCGAGGTGGGACCATCTTCGCGGATGAACTGACCGTAGTTCTTCTTGACCAGGAAACGGGCGAGTAGAGGCGTGCCGGAAATTGCCAAAATCAAGGCGAGAGCCGCAGCAATCAGCAGCGCAATCATAGACAGGCGTCCCCTTCAGTTCCCCGGACTGGAGTCCGTGCATCCAGTCTGTGACTGGGGTAGACCGCCTGGGCCCGCCGCCGACTCGTTAAATGCCGATCTTATCGGATCGGTTTTCAGGCCAGTTACACTCACCGGCCATTGGCCGAACCGCACCGGCCGGTGACAAATGGATTCGAGACGCCGGCGAGGGTGTCAGTTTCCGAAGTGGCGTCTCGAATCGTCCGCTCGGTCGCAGCACTGTCCCGGGTCAAAGCGCTATCGGCCGGGTGGCGTTCTGCAACTCATTCGCCGCGAGTATGAAATCAGACAGCGTCGCGATGAGAACGCAGTGCCTGCTCCGCTGGCGTCTCAGCGGCTGACTGTGCATAGGACGCCGAAACGCGGCGGTAGACCGGAGTCAGGAAGGCCAGGAGAGCGGCGGCGATGAGGACGATCCCTGCGAACAGGAAGATCAGCGCAATGCCGCGGGAGGTGCCCTCGCCGAGGAGCGGGGCCAGTTGCGCGGCTCCCTCCGCTGAACGGGCGTAGGGGATGATCCAGACTTCGGCGATCGGCGCGATGAGGAACGCGGTGATCGGCGCTGCGCCCGCCTCGAACGCCATGGCGAGCCCGAACACCCGCCCCTGGCGCGGCAGCGGCACCACGCGCTGAATCACCGTCTGCTCGGCGGCCTCGATGAACGGGATGAGCACCAGGTACAGCCAGATCCCGGCGATGTAGAGCCACGCCCACTCGCGGATGGTGAAGACCGCGCCGATCACCCCCATAATGACGACGGCGATGAGCATAGTGCGCAGCGGATTGGCGCCGAGGCCGAACTTGCCGATCAAAGCGCCGCCCACAATGAACCCGGTCGCACCGAGCGCGAAGTAGATTCCCCACAGCTCAACGGGGAACAGTTCCAGTCCGTAGGGGTCCATCAACGCCATATAGACGCCGCCCACGAAGTTGTTGAACGTGGAGAACAGGATCAGCGCAAACAGCCCGGTGATGGCCATGACGGCGGCCCAGGAGCCGCGCAGGTCGAAGCTGCCGTGCGCGTCCGTGGCGGCGGCGCGCACTTCCTCGGGCATGCGTAGGGTGAGCAGGTGCGCGAAGGCAAGCGCTGTCAGAAGCAGGGCGACGACGATCGTCCACCCCATGCCGAGCAGCCCGACCGACAAGCCGGAGAGCACCGAGGTGATGATGAACATCAGCCCCTGCACCATCCCTACCAGTCCGTTGGCGTTGGCCCGCCGGTCCGGCTCGATCAGGATGGTGACCGTGGTGGACAGTGCGATGTTGCGCAGGTTCTCGACCACGGCGCCGATCAGGATGATCAGCGTGAAGACCCAGAACCACGGCTGCGTCAGATCCAGCAGGCTGGCCTCCGGCGTGTAGAGGAACATCACCCCGGAGAGCAGGAACATCCCCAGGGTGAAGGCGCCGGCGAACCGCATGAACGCGAGTTTGCGGTAGCGGTCCACGAACGTACCGAAGCTGATGCTCGACAGGGCGATCAACAGCATGTAGGCGCCGCCGATCACTCCGGTGGCGATCACGTTTCGCGTTTCCAGGTAGGCCCAGAACGTCAGGGCGAACCAGAGGTAGCTGGTGGTGATGTTCGCGACGCCGGTGTTGATGAGGATGCCCCAGAAGGTGCGGGACCGTTCCTCCGGACTGCGCAGCGAGGTGTCGACGGCGTCGCTGTCCGTCACGTCGCTGTCCTGGGTAACCGCAGCGGCCCCCTGAGGGGCCGGATCCTGCCCGGTCATGCGCCTCAGTTTACTCGCAGGCTCCGAGTCCGCTAGTAGCTTCCGGAGGCCCCGCCGCCGGTGAAGCCGCCGCCGCTATTGAAGGACGAGCCGGAGGCGTTCCCGCTGCTGCCACCCGAGTAGAGCGCAGGGTTGGCGATGTAAAGGGGCAGCCACATGGCGGGGTTCGTGACGGCGTCGTCCTTGCGGTGGTTGTACCGGTACTTCCGGTACGCCTCGCGCTGCTCATCGGTGAGGCGCAGGTTCGGATCGCTCTCCTCCGCGGCGCGGATTTCGTCGTCGGCAATACGACGGCGACGGCGGCTGTCCCGCACGATGACAGCCGCCACAACGCCGAAAAGGGCCACCATACCGCCGACGATCGAGGCTGGGAGAACCCAGGCGAAGGGATCGCTGGGCGGCTCCTGTCCGTCCGCGTACAGGTAGATCTGCTCGACGGCCTCGGTGAGGCCCTGCGCGTACTCCTCGTCGGCGAAGGCGGGTTCGAGGACATCCTCGACAACGTCTTCCGCCTCGTCGTCGGAGAACTGTTCCCGCACGCCGTCGGCTGTTTCGACGCGAAGTTCCCGCTCTGCGGTGTCGGCGACGATGAGCACGCCGTTGTCCGCGCCGTCGTCGCCAACGCCCCACGCGGTGGCGACTTCACGCGCATAGTCCTCGATGGATCCGCCGGCGTTCTCGACGGTCAGGACGGCCACCCGGGCGGCGTTTGTGCTGCGGTTCGAATTCTCGATGAGCGTGTTGAGCTGCTGTTCCTGCTGATCGGTGAGCACCTCGGCGGCGTCCAGGACGTTGCCCTGGGTGGGCGGCGCGGGCGCAGCTGCGGGTTCGCCGCCGCAGCCGGTCAGAACGAGCAGCATCATGGCCGCAGCCGCCGCTGCGGCCAAACTCCGTACATGTGTGCGCGTCATGAATTCCCCTGTTGCATCCCACTGTGAATTGGACGCGTCCATCGTCTCAACACATAGAAGAGAGAATCGACCGTCAAAGGGATGATTTTGGGGCCGGTTGCACCATTCGCCCGCTAGTCTTCACTGACCTGGTGTCGGAAGCGGTCCCGCTTGGTGTGAAGGTCCCACAGGATGCCGGCGAGAACGTCCGGGTCCTTCTCGGGGTCGCCCTCAACGATTCGCCCGCCGATGATCAGCTGCGAGACCTGAATGCCTTCTTCGCCCAGGACCTCGTTGAGGAGTTCGGCGTAGGCGGCCTGGCCGGCGAAAGCCACCGAGGTGCCGGTTACGTTGCGGCCGGGCTTCACTGCGGAGCCACCGTTCACAAAGAGGATGGTGCCGCGGTTCTCGCCGAGGAATCGCATACCCGGTACCACCTGGTGTACGGCGGCGACCGGACCATAAATCGAGAATTCAATGGGGCCAACCAGATCGGCCGGAGTGGTCTCCAGCACCGGACGCATAAAGTCCTTCTGCGGCAGCGGGCTGTACTGCAGCACCTCAATAGGGCCGAGGGTTTCCGTGACCTGCTCCAGCGCCTTGGCTATGGAATCCGGATCCCGCACATCTGCGGCGAACCCCTTTGCATTGATCCCATCCTTCGCCAGTTCGTCGGCCAGCGCGTCAAGACGCCCCTGATGCCGCGAGATGAGTCCAACGTCGTAGCCCTCCTTGCCGAATCGCCGCGCAACGGCGGCTCCGAGACCTTGTCCTGCTCCGATGATCGCAATAGTTGTCATACTTCATGCAAGGACCAAGGCTGGTTGAGTATTCCGAACACTGGTTGGAGACGGTCTTGTAGGCCTGTGGCACCCGGCATAGCATCCAGTCATGGAGATCGTCGAGTACAGGCCGTCGCGTGACCAGCTCGTCTATACCTTCGGCGGCGCTCCGCCTGCGATGACGGTCCAGCCCGGAACGGTCCTCAAGCTCTGGTCCGAGGACGCCTTCAACCACGCGCTCACCTCCGTCGAGGATCTCTCCAGCGAGAAGGTGGACCTGCGCTTCGTCAACCCGCAGACCGGACCCTTCTATGTTGAGGGCGCTGAACCGGGAGACACACTCGTCCTCCACATCGTCGACCTGACGCCCGCCCGGACGTGGGGCGCTTCAGCCACCATCCCGTTCTTCGGCGGCCTGACCAGTACCGACCGCACCGCACTCCTGCAGGAACCGCTGCCCGACATCACCTGGATCTACCACCTCGATACCGAGCGGAACACCGTAGGGTTCGAATCCCGCTTCGGTGACTTCCAGGTACAGCTGCCGCTGGAGCCGATGCTCGGCACCGTCGGTGTTGCCCCGCCCGGGGGAGAAGTGCGTTCTTCCCTGGTGCCCGAGCGGTTCGGCGGCAACATGGATTCCCCTGAGGTCAAAGCGGGCTCAACCATCTATCTCGGCGTGAATGTCGAGGGTGCGCTCTTCTCCATCGGCGACGGTCACTACCGGCAGGGCGAGGGCGAGGCCTGTGGCACCGCCGTCGAGGGCGCAATGGATTCCACCATCATGGTGGAACTGATCAAGGGCGGAGCTCCGGCCTGGCCGCGCATCGAAACGGACACCCACTGGATGGCGATCGGCTCGTCCCGCCCCATGGAGGATTCGTGGCGGATCGGCCAACTCGAGATGGTGCGCTGGTTCGGCGAACTCTTCGGCCTCCACGCCATGGATGCCTACCAGCTCCTCACCCAGACGGCGCAGGCTCCCATTGCCAACGCCGTTGACGCGAACTACAGCGTGGTCGTGAAAGCGGCCAAATCGCTGTTCCCGACAGCCAACGCCTACGACGGCGTCCACACCGACCTGCGAAACCGCAGCGCCGGAATCTAGGCACCGAGAAGGGACTGAAGATGGATCTGCAGCTCAACGGGCTGACCGCCCTGGTCACCGGAGGCACCAAGGGAATTGGCCGGGCGATTGTGGAAACCTTCGCGGCAGAGGGCGCCAACGTTGCCTTCTGTGCCAGAAACGCCGACGACGTCGCGGCCACCCAGCAAGCGGTGGGCACCGACCTTGGGGTGGGCTCCGACACCGTGGTGGGCACCGCCGTCGACGTCGGTGATGGGCGAGCCGTGGCACGTTGGGTGAGCGATGCTGCGACGAGGTTCGGCGGCATCGACATGGTGGTCAGCAATGTGAGTGCGCTGGCGATCCCCGATACCGAGGAGAACTGGGAAGCCTCGTTGAATGTGGATCTTATGGGCACCGTGCGCCTGGTCAAGGCGGCGCTGCCTCACCTTGAGCAGAGCAAGTCTCCGTCCATCACTGCCATCTCGAGTGTCTCCGGGCGGGAAGTGGACTTCGCGTCCGGACCGTACGGCACGGTGAAGTCAGCGATCATCGCGTACATCGCCGGCCTGGCCTTTCAGCTTGCCGAACAGGGGATCCGCGCCAATACCGTTTCGCCGGGTAACACCTACCATGCCGGTGGTGTGTGGGAGCAGATCGAGCAGGGGAATCCGGAGCTGTTCAGCATGGCGATGGGACTTAATCCGACGCATCGGATGGGAACGCCGCGGGAGATTGCCGACACCGTGGTGTTCATCGCCAGCCCCCGGTCCAGCCGGACCACAGGCGCCAATGTGCTCGTGGACGGTGGGCTGAGCCGGGGCATCCAGTTCTAGGTCGTTCCCACCCGGATCTGCAAGTGACCGCCGCGGGCTGACGAGCTGGCGACGTCGTTGCAGTCCCGCTCCACAGCGGTCCACGGGTGCGCGTCGATGTCTGCTCCGCCGAGGCGGCAGGCAAGCAGGGCAAGCGGCGTCAGCACCGAATAGCGGCCAACCGGCCGCTGCATATCGACGACGCCGGTCCGCCCTCCCGGCTTGAGCAGCCTCCTCATGTTCAACCAGCTCCGTTCCCAATCGGGCATCAACGACAGCGCGTAGGTCGCCAGCACGGCGTCGGAGAGTGCACGCCCGCCCGCGGCGGTGATGGAAACCGCGACCTCCGCGGGGGTCAGCGAGGTGGCGTCAGCCTCAATGAGAATGACGTTCTGCCAGCCGCTGCGTTCGGCGCGCCGCCGAGCCTGCTTCAGCATCGCGGCGCTTCGGTCAATCCCCACGATGGTCCCTGATGGGGAGATCTTCTCCTGCAGCAGCGGGAAGTTGAGGCCGGTCCCGCAACCGATGTCCATCACCTGATCCCCGGCGGCAAGACGAAGCAGGTCGATGCCGCGCCGGCGGCCAGCACGGTAGACGGGCGCTTCAGCGGACAGGACGTCATACAGCGGAGCGAAAGTGGTGTACTTCTCGATGCCGAACCTCTTCTTTGTTCGCGGCGCTGTCCCAGCTCAAGCTATCGGGGCTGCCAGCGCGTCGACGGTGTCCTGAATTACAGACTACGACGGCGATGCCCGCCACCGTAGGCTGGTGCACACGGCGTCGATTCAAGCCGCACCGATTCGAGAAAGTGGGCTGAACGCATGGCTGATCCGGTTGATCTCCTGGTTCTTGGGGGTGGAACGGCGGGCATCGTCGGCTCGAAGACAGCAGCCCGGCTCGGCGAGCGTACCGTCCTGGTCGAGTCCGGTCGCACGGGCGGGGATTGCCTGTGGACCGGGTGCGTGCCTTCCAAGACCCTGCTGTCCGCTGGGAAGGACGCCGCAGAAGGGCATACCGATACCGGTTTCGAGCAGGCACGGGAACGGATCGCCGCCTCGATCAAGGCCATCGAGCCGGAGGACTCACCGGAATCCCTGGAGGCGGCCGGAGTGTCGGTCATCAGCGGATCCGTCCGGTTCACGGGCGCTGGGGAGGCGGAGGTGGGCGGCAAGCGGATCAGCTTCCGCCAGGCGTTGATCGCGACCGGCAGTTTCCCCACCGTTCCGCCCATTCCCGGACTGGATGATGCCCGGACGGTCACGTCCGAGACTGTCTGGGACCTCAAGGAAATGCCCGGCCGGATGGTGATTGTCGGCGGAGGTCCGATCGCCTGCGAGCTCGGCCAGGCGTTCGCCCGCCTCGGTTCGCGGGTGACCATCCTCGCGGGCTCGGGCATTCTGTCGAAGGAGACCCGGAAAGCTGCGGCGCTGGTCCGCACTGCCCTCGCGGCGGACGGTGTGGTGGTTGCCGAAAACGAGTCCGCCGAGCACGTTGAGACCGCACCGGGCGGTGGCTCCACCGTGCACACCTCACGCGGCAACCGGTTCAGCGCCGACGTCATCCTCGTCGCCGCCGGCCGCACCGCGCGCACCGAAGGCCTGGGCCTGGACGCAGTTGACGTGGAGTGCGACGACAAGGGCCAGATCCTCGTGGACTCCGCCATGCGCACGTCGAATAAGTCCATCTGGGCGGCCGGGGACGTGACCCAGAACCCGAAGTTCACGCATCTGGCCGGCGTCCATGCCAGCACCGCGGCGTCCAACGCCATCCTCGGGCTGCACCGGTCCGTCAGCGCAATCATCCCACGGGTCACCTTCACCTCACCCGAGGTGGCGGCGGTCGGAGTGACCGAGGCATCGACCCCGGGGCAGACGCTGTCCACCGTCGACCTGTCCACCACCGACCGCGCCATCACGGAGGGCTCACCGGCAGGTTTCGCGCAGCTGGTCATCGGCAAACGCGGACGCATCCTCGGCGGCACGATCGTTGGCCCCCGCGCCGGGGAGTCCCTCGGCGAACTGACCCTCGCGGTGGAGCAGGGCATGAGCACCCGACAGCTGGCCGGAGTTACCCACCCGTACCCCACCTATAACGACGCCGTCTGGAATGCCGCCATTTCCCACGCTCAGTCGTCGTTGGACTCGCCAGCGGTCAAGGCGGCGGTGCGCCTGCTTTCCGTCGTCGCCCGCCTGCGGAACGGACGCCGGTGATCCTGCCGGCGGACGCCTCAGCGCAGCGCCCGGAACCCGGCAACGACGCGCTGGCCGGCGCTCACCGACACCAGCACAGCCCACACCAGCGCGATATGACCGGCAAATGCCGGGAATATCAGCCACAGGCTGTGTACGACGACGGTCTCCGCACCTTCCGCGAGGCCGCCCAGGAAGGACAGCGAGCGTCCGTCGTCGAGCTGTCTCCCGTTGCGCTCGGCGATGGAGGAGAAGGCGAGGAACACGCTGCCGTTGATGTAGTACGCGAACAGGACCAGCAGGAAGGGCAACCAGCCGGCGTCGTACGCGGCAGTGGCCCCGACCGCCACACCGACCACCGTCGCCCCGTACACGATGAAGTCCGCTGAGATGTCCCAGAATCCGCCCTGTCCGGCATCCGTCTGCCCGGTCCGGGCCGACCGCAGCCGCGCCAGCGGACCGTCCAGGCCGTCGGCCAGGCGGCACAGCAGCCACGCAATCAGCGCCGGCACCCAGAGCTGCCCGGCAGTGAGCGCCGCGCTGGCGAGCCCCAGTACCAGGTTGAGCGACGTGAGCCGGTTGGGCGTGATCCACGGGACGTCGAGGCGCTTTGCCGTCCAGTCGAGCGCTGGCGCAAGCGCGGGCCGGAGCCGGGAATCAAACATCGGTCCGGGTGTCCTTCCGTCGCGCCCGGACGGCGTACACCACGCCGAGGAGAGTCAGGAGCCCCAGTGCCGCGACGGCGAGCTGCGCCTGCCACCCCAGTTCGAATCCGTAGGCGCCCAGCGCAAGGAAGCTGATCGTTCCAGGCAGGATGCCGAGCGCCGTGCCGAGGAAGTAGGGCCGCCAGCCCACAGAGGTGAGGCCCGCGGAGTAGTTGATGGCGGTGAAGGGCAGCACGGGCACCAGCCGCACCCCGATGATCGCCGCGAAACCGCGCCGGCGCAGCACCTCGTCCACCTTCGCGACGCGCGTGCCGGTGAAGCGCTCCACCGCTTCCCGGCCCAGGACACGGCCCAGCCAGAACGCCGCGGTGGCGCCGAGCATCGCGGCGACGTAGACGATAGCCAGTCCGGCGCCGAAGCCGAACAGCACCCCGGCCGCGATGGACAGGATGTTCTTGGGAACCGGCGCGAGGGTCAGCGCCGCGTAGCCGACCACGAAAGCCACCGGTCCCCACCAGCCGGCCGAGTCCACCATGGCTCGCAGGTCTTCCACCGGTGGAATCGGCACCAGCAGCACAACCGCAGCCATTGCGGCAACGAAGATCAGAAGGAGGAACGCCCGCCTGAGTGCCCTGGGGAAGCGCTCGCGCCGGCCAACTTCCTCCGCCATGTACACCGCCGTCCGTTCCTCGCTCCCGCCCCTGAGCGGGGCACGCATCGAGCATACGCCGAACCCGTCAGCCCGGAATCCGAGGATCAGAAGAGCCCATGAACCGCCCAGCAACCCGCTTCCCCCGCCGCGCTGTGGTCCCGTTTGCCCTGGCTTCGGCGCTGCTACTGCCCTCCTGCGGAGCGCCTGCCGGTCAGTCAGACGGGCAGGACGAATTCTCGAGCTTCGACGAGGTGCTGGAGGCAGCCGAGGGCCAGACCGTGGACCTCTGGATGTATGGCGGAGACGAGCAGGGCAACGCCTACGTGGATGAAACCCTGGCGCCTGCGGCGGAGGAACTCGGCATCACGCTGCGCCGGGTGCCCGTGGCGGATACGGCCGATGCGCTGAACCGTGTGCTCAGCGAACAGCAGGCGGGGCGGAACGACGGATCGGTCGACCTGGTCTGGGCGAACGGAGCCGTCTTCAGTACCGGCAAGCAGGCCGGCGCGTGGCGCTGTGACTGGACCGGGATGCTTCCGAACATGGAGTACACGGACCCCGAGGACCCGCTGCTGACCAACGATTTCGGGACGCCGGTCGACGGGTGTGAAGCGCCCTGGCACAAGGCGCAGTTCTCCTACTTCTACAACTCGGAAACCGTGGCTGAGCCGCCCACCAGCCTGGCAGGACTGCTCGACTGGGCCGAAGCCAACCCAGGACGCTTCACCTACCCTGCGCCGCCGGACTTCACGGGCAGCGTTTTCCTCCGGGAAGTGCTGATTACGACGGCGGGCGGCCCGGAGGAGGTCCCCCTCACCTACAGCGAGGAGGCCTTCGACGAGCATGCGCCGGCAGCCCTCGACGCCCTGGAAACCCTCGAGCCCTCGTTGTGGCGCGAGGGAGCCACGTATCCGCGCGACGAGCAGGCCCTCAACGAGCTGTTTGCCAACGGTGAAGTGGATTTCGGGATGACGTACGGCCCGGCGCGGCTGACGGACCTGGTGGCCTCCGGTGCCTTTCCGCCGTCCACGCAGGTCCTCACGTTCGACGAGGGCACGGTGGGGAACGCCAGCTTCCTGGCTGTGCCGGCCAACGCGGCGGACGCCGCCGGCGCCATGGCGGTGGCGAACCTCGCGCTGTCCCCTGAGCAGCAGGCCGCCAAGGCCGGCCCCGAGGTGTGGGGCCAGTTTCCGGTCCTCGACCGGGAGCGCCTCAACGCAGAACAGCAGGCCCTGTTCGACGCCCTGCCCGATTCCCCCGTGGTGCCGCCCTATGAGGAACTCTCCCGGAACTCCCATGGCGAGCTGGGATCCGCGTGGGTAACCGAGCTCGACGACGCGTGGCGCCGATCGGTCGCCGGCGGGGAATGACTGCCCGGTCCAGGGCGCTGCTCACCGCTGCGCCCGCCGTCCTGCCGGTGCTGGTGGTCCTGGGTGGCGCGCTGACCGCCGCCCTGCTGCAGAGCGTGGGGCTCCTTCCGTTCATCGGCGAACCGCGCTTCAGTACCGCCGCGTGGGATGCCGACGGGGAGTTGCTGCTGGCCACCGGCGTCTCCGTCTACATTGCTGCGGCGTCAACGGTGCTGTCCGTCGTCGTCGGCTTCCTGATCGCGGCCTACGTGCTGACCTCAGGGTTCAGCGGACGGGTGCTGGCGGTGCTCAGCGCCGCGTCGATTCCGATTCCGCACCTCGTCGCGTCCGGCGCCATGGGGCTGCTGCTGTCCGACGCCGGCTTTCTGGCCCGGGTCCTGGTCCTGCCCGCCGGCTTTCCGGAACTCGTGGGGAACCGGTGGTGGGGTGCGGTGATCCTTGAGTTCGGATGGAAGGAATCGGCGTTCGTGGCGCTGGTCCTGATCGGCAGCATGGCCCGGCAGGCGACCGGATTTTCGGAAGCTGCGGCCACCCTCGGAGCATCAGCGCGGCAACGGATCCTGCATGTGCTCCTTCCCCTGGCGCGGCCGGCCCTGACGGTGTCCGCGATCGTCGTGTTCGTCTACACCCTGGGCTCGTATGAGGCGCCCTGGCTGCTGGGACCGGTGGTACCCGAGGCGCTGCCGGTGCGCGCCGTCCGGCTGTTCGGTTCCATCGACCTCACCGCGCGGCCGGAAGCCATGGCAACAGCGCTGGTGTCCGTCGTCGTCGGGTTCGTGGCGATCGGCGCCGGCGTGCTGGTGCTTCGCAGGCTGAAGGGATGGCGCTGATGCAGCTGTCCCCACCGGCGCAGCTTCCTGCCCGCACTGGCACCCGCGCCGCAAGGCCGCTTCTCGGCGGACTGCTGTTCCTCTGGATCCTGCTGCCGGTGGTTCCGCTGCTCCTGTGGTCGGTGGCAGCGCAGTGGCGGGCGCCGGACATCCTGCCCGCCGAGTTCTCGGCCGCCGGGCTCCGTGCCCTGTGGTCAGCGGAGGTACTGGTGGCGACCGGGGCGTCCCTGGCCCTCGGACTCAGTGTCGCCGTGCCCGCGACCGCCCTCGGGCTGCTCGCGGCGTTCGCGTTGCGGCGGCTGCCCGCCGCCTGGGCGCGGACGGCAGAGGTGATCCTCCTGGCGCCGCTGGCCATTCCGCCGTTTGCGCTGGTGATGGGATCGAACGTCCTGCTGCTGGGCGCGCGGGTGCCGGCTTTCCCCGCGGTGGTCCTGGTGCTCACCGTGACCGCACTGCCCTACACCGTCTTCATGTTCCGTTCCGCGCTCGCCGCCTATGAGGACCAGTTCGACGAGGTGGCACGCACGCTCGGCGCGGGTACCCGCCGCATCGTGACGCGAGTGCGGTTACCACTGCTGGCTCGCGCCACCGCGCGGGCAGCCTTCCTCGCCTTCCTGGTGGGCTGGAGCGATTACATCACGACCCTGCTGGTCGGCGGCGGACAGCTTCTCACGCTCCCGCTGGTGCTGGCTCCGGCGGCCTCGGCGACCGGGAATGAGCAGATCACCGCGGCGCTCTCGCTCGCTATGATCGTGCCACCGCTGCTGTTGTTGGCATTGTTCGCGGTATCGAAACCGAGGAGGCGCCGATGAGCTCCAGCGTGGCCTTCGACCGGGTGTCCCGGGTGTTCGGGCAGACGGAAGTCCTGCGGGACGTATCGCTGACCGTGCCGGCGCGGACCTGCGTGGCGCTGCTCGGGGCGTCGGGCAGCGGCAAGTCGACGCTGTTGCGGATCGCCGCCGGACTGGATGCGCCGTCGGGCGGTTCGGTGCTCGTGGACGGGGAGGATGTCGGTGGGGTGCCGGCCGAAAAGCGGGGTATCGCCGTCGTCTTCCAGAAGCCGCTGCTGTTTCCGCACCTGACGGTGGTGGACAACGTCGCGTTTTCCGCGCGCATGGCCGGCCTGCCGAAGCGGGATGCGCGCTCGCAGGCGCGGGAGTTCCTGGAACTGGTCCAGCTCGGCGATTTTGCGCGGCGGATGCCGGGTGAGCTGTCGGGCGGGCAGGAACAGCGGGTGTCGCTGGCGCGTGCCCTGGCCGCCAACCCGCGCATCCTCCTCCTTGACGAGCCGTTCAGTTCCCTCGACTCCCGGTTGCGGGATGACATGTATGAGCTGATGGGGAAGATCCGGGCGGAGCTCGAGCCGACAATAGTGCTGGTGACCCATGACCGGCGGGAAGCATCGGTGCTCGCGGACTCCATCGCTGTCCTTGATGGCGGAACCATCCTCCAGCACGGCACCGTCCCGGAGCTGCACTACCAACCGGCCGGCCGCGCCGTGAACCGCATCATGGGCGGGCTCAATGAGGTCCCAGGGACGGTGGCGGGCGGCTTCCATACCTCGGTGCTGGGGCGCATCGCCGTCCAGCCGGGTGTGCCGGAAGGCCCTGCCCTGCTCGTTGTGCGCCAGGAAGCGGTGCAGCTTTCGCTGCACAGGGATCCCGACGACGACGGCGGCACCGCCGCTGGTGCGGTCGACGCCATTGGTGATGGTCCGGCCGCCACCGGTGTGGTTGGTGACGTGAAGTCGATGGGTGCCCACCTGCTGGTGATGGTCTATCTGGAATCCGCGGACGGCAGCGGGGCAAGTGTCGCCGTCGAGCTGGCGGGTGCGCCGTCCCTTCGTCCGGGTGACCGCGTGGCAGTGTCGGTTCCTGCCGGTCAGGGCTGGGTAGTGACGGGCTGAACCGGCCTCCACTGGTCTTGTCCACGGGGTTCCATCCCGTGTGTCAGGGCGCGTAGAGTCGCCAGCATGTGCGCCGGGCGCGACGCTTTCCCCGGCCGACGGTTCCGATGGGAAGGACGGCAATGTTGCCGCTTGTAGAAGTCCTTAAGCAGGTGGAGCTCGCAACGCGCCCCATCCATCCCGAGTCTCGTGCCGCATTGGACGCCCGCTGGTTGGGCCTGCCTGAGCATGTGAAGACGCAGAACCAGTTGCTGGGCCGCTGTGCGCTTGGGTGCGAGGGAACCCATGGCGTCTTTCCGAAGTGCAACCTCACCTGCACGCCCTGTTATCACTCGGCTGACGCCAACCATGTACGGATAGACGGACTCCATACCGTTCGTGAAGTGACGCGGCAGATGGAGTACCTCAGGAGCGTGCGCGGGCCGCGGGCGCATGCGCAGCTCATTGGCGGGGAAGTCAGCCTGCTTCCGCCGGACGATCACGCTGCGGCCCTGGCGGCGATGCGTGCCAATGGCCGGGAACCGATGTCGATGACGCACGGGGATTTCGATTACGAGTACCTTCTGGCTGTTGTGCTCGGCCCCGATGGCAAGCCACGATTCGACAGGGTCTCCTTCGCGGCGCATTTCGATTCCCTGATGCGCGGCAGGCGTGGCGCGGTCCGACCGCGGAACGAAGCCGAACTGGACCCGTTCCGGCTGAAGTTCGCCGAGATGTTCGCTGATCTGCGGCGTGAGCACGGCGTTGCTTCCTATCTGGCGCACAACATGACCGTGACGCCGTCGAACCTTGATGAGGTGGCGGACGTGACACGGGCGGTGCTCGCGATGCCGTACGACATGTTGTCGTTCCAGCCGGCGGCCTACATCGGGGATGACCGCCGCTGGAAGGAGGATTTCACCGACGTCGGCATTGACCGGGTTTGGGAGAAGATCGAGGAAGGCGCCGGCCAGAAACTTCCGTGGCAAGGGACCCAGTTCGGGGATCCCCGGTGCAACCGCTATACCGCGGGCCTATCGGCGGGCGGCACGTTCACGGTCCTTGTTGATCCGGAAAATCCAGCCGACCTCGCCGCGCGGGACACTCTGCTGTCCCATCACGGAGGGATGATTCTGGGCGATCACAGCACGCTCATCCGGGCGGCGAAGATTGTGCGGGCGGTGCTGCGCCATCCCGGGGATGTCCGGATTCTGGCGGGAGTGGGGCGGCGGATGGTGCGCAGAGCGGGCGGGGCTCGTGCCCTCTGGCGGGCCTGGCGGAGCAATTCCCTCGGGGTGAAGTCATTCGTTGTCCACAACTTCATGGATGCGGAGGTGGTGGCGCCGGCCTGGGCGCTGATGCAGCAGGGGAAGACCAGTGATGATCCGGCTGTGCGCGCAACCCAGGACGGCTGGAGGCCTGCATGTATACGATGAGCCATCCGGAGACGGGTCAGCTGATACCGGCGTGTGCGCAGCATTCGGTGCTGGATCCGGTGGCCAACGTCGAACTGCGCCGGCTGTTGCCGTTGCGGGTGCGGGGCTGAGGCCCTTTCCGCCATCTTCCCAGGGTTTCCTCCGGACCATGAGCGGCGTAGAGTCGCCCGCATGGCTGGCACACTGACACGTCCCCGTAGCGGCAAACTCATCGCAGGAGTCTGCGCGGCTCTCGCATCCGGTTTCGGTCTGCCCAAGTGGCTCGTCCGGATCGGATTCATCATCTTCGGGCTGGTGGGCATCGGCGAGCTGGTCTACATCATTCTGTGGATTGTGCTGCCCAAGTCCGACCGCTGATTACGGTTGCCGCTTAGCGGTTCACACTTGAGAGGCACGCTGGCCGCTGTCGGTTGCGCGCATGGCCGTGGCATCCAATTTGGCTGCGCGCCAGAGGTTGATCGCCAGCAGGATGGTCACCGGCGTCCAGATGGCGCGCTCTACCCGTGAAGGCGAGGCCGCGTTCAGTATGGTTCCCACCGCCATCAGGGCACTCGTGCCGTACATGAACCGGGAGCGGATCGATGTAGGTGCCAGGCGTGTTCCCGCGACGCCTGCCAGTCCCGTATAGATCGCAGCAGCGACGGCGCTGCTGATGCGAAGATTTTGCGGCAGGACGCCCGAATGGGCACCTCCGTATGCTGCTCTGCCCCACGGCGCGCCCGCAGCCAGGAGCATCTGGAAGCAGCCGACAACCACCAGCAGAGTCGCTGCGAATTTGCCTTCTCGGCTGGCGGAACGATGTTCTTCTTTGCTGCTGCGGATCATGGGAGTTCCTTACGTAGTGGCAAGCACATCCGGTTATTCAGAGTGCGACTGGCGCAAGTGGGATGGTTGAGGCATCCGCCCCCTTGATGGGCAGATACAGCACCATTATGGCTGGATCTTCCGCTGGTAGATCACCGCTAGAACCCGGGAAGTAAGGCCCGGCGCAGGGTATCCAGGCCCACCGATCCCAGGTTCAGTGCTTCAGTGTGGAAGGCACGGAGATCGAATGTATCGCCGTCGGTCTGCTGGCGGATAGCGCGGATTTCTTGCCAGACCCGCTGCCCTACCTTGTAGGACGACGCCTGGCCCGGCCATCCGAGGTAGCGGGTGAACTCAAACTCGAGCGCTCCCTCGGAAATATCGAGGTGCCGGGTAAGGAACTCGTAGCCTTTCTCTGGGGTCCAGGTCCCGCTGCCCCACTGCTCGGGAACGTCCAGCTCGAGGTGCACCCCGAGATCGAAGACAACCCGGGCTGCGCGCATCCGCTGCATGTCCAGCATCCCCATATAGTCACCGGGATCAGCGAGATAGCCCAGCTCCAGCATCAACCGTTCGGCATACAGTGCCCAGCCCTCGCCGTGGCCGGAGACCCAACAGGCGTGGCGCCGCCAGTTGTTCAGCAGCTCCCTCTGGTAGGTCGCCGTTCCATACTGCAGGTGATGCCCGGGCACCCCCTCGTGGTAAACGGTGCTGGTTTCGGCCCAGGTGGTGAACTCGTCCTCGCCGGGCGGGATGGACCACCACATACGCCCGGGGCGGCTGAAGTCATCGGAGGGAACGGAGTAGTAGATCACGCCCTCCTGGGTGGGCGCGATCATGCATTCCAGGCGGTCCATGGGTGCCGGAATGTCGAAGTGCACCCCGGCGAGGTCAGCCAGGGCCTGGTCCGCTGTAGCCTGCATCCATTCCTTCAGGGCAGCGGAGCCCTTGAGCTGACGGGCGGGGTCCGCGTTCAGGATCGCCTTGACTTCCTCGATCGTGGCGCCGGGCTTGATCCGGCCGGCCACCTCCACCTGTTCGGCAATCAGCCGGTCGAGCTCAGCCACTGCCCAGGCATAGGTTTCGTCGAGGTTGACGGCGGCGCCCAGGAAGCGCCGCGAGCACAGCTCGTAGTAGGCGCGCCCGACGGCGTCTTTCTCCGGCGCTGTCGGCAGCAGTTCGGTTTCGAGGAAATCCGCGAAATCTACGTACGCTGCTGCGGCGCCTGCTGCGCCGCGTTCGAGCCGGCTCCGGGTCCCGGCGTCGAGTTCGTTGTCCTTGATCTCCGCCTCCGCTGCCAGGGACTTGAAGTAGCCGTTGTCTTTGGCATGCTCGCGCGATTGCCAGACGACGGCGTTGATTTGCCGGGCAGCCGCGACGTGGCCTTCATCGCGGCTCTTTCGCAGTGAGGCAATATACCCGTCCAGGGCGCCACTCACATTTTCGAGTCTTTCGGCGATGCGCTCCCAGTCTTCGGCCGTCTCTGTGGGCATGAGATCGAAGACGTTCCGGATCAGCTGGGACGGGCACTCAATGTTGTTCAGTTCGGTGATACCGGTGGCGAGGAACTCCAGTTCCAGACCCAACCGCTCACGCATGGCGTCCAGAGTCACTCCGTCGACGTCGTCGACCGGGTTGAGGTCTTCCAGCCTGGCTAGTGTCTTCTGAATCGCCTGTGCAAAGACCTGATGTCCGGCGGGGGAGTAGTCGAAGAACCCGCTGCCGTAAGCCGGGATCCCGAGGGCGGCGGCAAGCTCCGGCTTGAGCCCCAGCAGCTTCAGGAAGAAGGCGTCCGCGACGTCGTCAATGGCGGTCCGGGCGCGCCGAACGGGGGCCAGGGCATCGGTCATGGCCCCACACTATCCATTTTCCGGAGCCGGACGAAGCATGGTCAGGGGCGTATCTCAGAGCAACTTTCGCAACAGTTTCCGTTTGAGCGCACCGAAGGGCGGGTAGGCAAGCCGGAGGGTGTCCACCGCCGTCGGCTTGGAAAAGACCGGCTGTAGGTGGCTGAACGTGTCGAAGGACTGGCGGCCGTGGTAGCTGCCGGTCCCGCTTGGGCCCACACCACCGAAGGGCAGCCCGGGCACCGCGAGTTGGATGGTGCAGACGTTGTGCGCAATGCCGCCGGCCTGCACTTTCTCCGTGAACGCGCGAAGGTGCTCGTCCTGATCGCTGAACAGGTAGGCCGCAAGCGGATGCGGGCGCTCGCCGATGAAGCGGATTGCGTCGTCGAGGTCCTCCACTTCGAGGATCGGCAGCAGCGGGCCGAAGATTTCCTCCTGCATGAGCGGTGAGGCCGGGTCGACGTCGCGCAGGATGGTTGGCTCGATGTACCGCTCGGAGCGCTCGTGCCGTCCACCCGCGACAATGGTGCCGTCGCCCAGAAGCTTCACCAGCCGGTCGAAGTGGTGTTCGTTGATGATCCGCCCATAGTCGCCGGACGTCTGCGGATCGTTGCCATAGAACTCCCGGACGGCGTCCGAAAGTGCCAGCGCCAGCGCGGGGGCGGCAGCCGGCGTCGTTAATATGTAGTCCGGTGCCACGCACGTCTGGGCCGCGTTCATGAATTTGCCGTAGGCAATGCGCCGGGCTGCGGCCTTGAGGTCACCACCGACGACGACGGCGGGAGACTTCCCTCCCAGCTCCAGCGTCACCGGGGTGAGGTGCTCAGCGGCGGCTTTCATGACGATTTTGCCGACGCGTTCCCCGCCGGTGTAGAAGATGTGGTCGAAGGGCTGGACGATGAGATCTGTGCTGACGTCCGCTCCGCCTTCCACGACGGTCACGGCCGACCGGTCGAGGTACTGCGGGACGAGCTCGGCGAGCACACTGGAGGTGGCCAGCGCGAGCTCGCTGGGCTTGAGGACCGCCGTATTGCCGGCGGCCAGGGCACCGACCAGCGGCGCGAGGACCAGCTGCAGCGGGTAGTTCCAGGGCCCGATGATGAGCACGGTGCCGAGCGGCCGGGGCTGGGTCCACGCCTTGGCCGGTTGCAGGCCGAGCGGCACGGCGACCTTTGCCGGCGCCATCCAGCGGTCCAGGTGCATCAGCGCGTAGTCGGTCTCCGCACGGACTACGGCGATCTCGGAGATGAAGGCTTCCGTGCGGCTCTTGCCCAGGTCCTTTTCGAGGGCGTCGGTGAGTGTGTCTTCGCGTTCGGTGAGCAGGCGCAGGAGGGCCTCAAGCTGTCCGCGGCGCCATTCGACGGGTCGAGTGGCTCCGGTGTGGAAGTACTGCTTGTGGTCTGCGAGCAGGTCGGCGGCGCTCATCGCGTGGTTTCCTCCTTGGCTGCGGTGGTTGGGCGTCCGGTGAAGTGGTCCATTGAGCTGTAGACCTTGAAGACCCGGCTGGCTATGACGTCCCAGGCTGGTTGCGGCAGGACGTTGCGGAGGGTTCCGGCGAGCTGCACGGTCCAGGGGAGTTGGACGCGTGCTTTGCCCGCCAACGTTGCGCGCCAGGCTTTGTCCACCACGTATTCGGGTTCCATGAGCGGAGTCAGCAGCGGCCCGCGGGCACCTTCGAACATACCGGTCTTGATGTAGCTAGGGATGAGGGTGGTGACGGCGATGGGGTGGCCGGTGGAAGCGAGCTCGAGGCGCAGGGAATCGCTCCAGCCGATGACGGCCCATTTCGATGCCGCGTACACGCTCATGCGCGGGACGGAGAGTGTGCCGGACGCGGAGGCTACGTTCAGGATCCGCGCGGGTGTTCCGCGTTCCATCATCGCGGGCAGGAACGCGCGGGTGACGTGCATCGGTCCGCCGGTGTTGATCTGGAGCGTGAGGTCGATGTCCGCGTGGTGATCGTGTTCCCAGAAGTACTTGCCGCGCACAATTCCGGCGTTGTTGATGAGCACATCCGGTGTACCGACGTCGTTCAGGACGGACTTTGCAGCGGCGGTAATGGACTCGACGGAGCCAACATCGACCACGTTGGTGTGGACCGTCGTCGTGCTTGAGGCAAGGCTCGCGGCGACGCTCTCGAGGGCGGTTTCGTTGATATCCCAGAGCACGACAGCGGCTGCCCCTTCACTGACGGCGCGTTCGGCGTAGAGCTTCCCGATGCCCATTCCCGCGCCGGTGATCAGGACGGTGCGTCCGCGGATAGTGAATGCCAAGGCAGGTTCCTCTCGGATGATGGCCCAGCGGCCAGCGTGCAGCGGTGTGGATCAGTAGTGGTCGCGGGCCTGTAACACGACGATATGCGTATCAGTCACGAGGTAGACGAGGCGGTGTGCCTCATCGATTCGTCTGGACCAGGCTCCGGACAGGATGTGCTTGAGTGGCTCGGGTTTGCCAGTGCCGGTGAACGGGTCGCGCAAGACATCCTGAATCAGCAGATTGATTCGCTTCAGCGTCTTTCTGTCCTGGCCTTGCCAGTAGGTGTAGTCTTCCCACCCGTTCCGGTCGAATGCGAGCTGTCGGCTCACGCGTCATGGAGTTCGTGAGTCTCGAACTCCCCGCGTCGGGCACGTTCCAGGGATGCGAGCAGCCGCTCAGCACCTTTCGTATGCCTCAACAGGTACGCAGTTTCGGTGATCGCGTCGTAATCGTCCTTGGACATGATGACGGCGTTACCGTGCTTTGACACGACCTCGACCGGAGCATGGTCCTCGTTGACCTGCTGAATGAGCCCGAACAGGTTGCGTCGAGCTTCTGTTGCAGTGATTGCGGACATCGGGAACCCCTTTGTAGTGGTACATGAAAGCGTACCACTTCACTCCAGTCGGGACTGTGAGAAGAAGGACCGCTTCCTGTTTCTAGCGGATTCCGGCACCCTGAGCGGCGGAGGTGACGAGGTCACTCTTGGGCAGCATCTCGCCTGTGCGTAAGGCGATGGCCCAGGTCGTGGTGTCGGTGACGGAGGCCCAGTTCGAGTGCAGTAGCGCCATGAGGGTTTCGTGGACCTGGCGTGCGGGTGCGGTACCGGCCTCGTTGGCGAGGTCGATTGCTCCGATCGCGTCCGCAAGGACTTCGACGGCGAAGCCGAGGGGCTCGGCGGCTGCAGCGGAGGCGATCACGCAGTTGTTGGTCATGTAGCCGGCGAGAGTGATGGTGTCGATGTTCTGCTCGCGCAACCAGGCTTCAAGGTCCGTGTTTGCGAAGATACTGGAGAACTGCTTGCTGATGCGCTTGGCTGCGGCGTCCTCGTAGGCGGCTACCGTGGGGTGGTTCTGCCAGGTCGACGATCCCGAGGCGAACACTGGGGCTTCCGCCGGGAGTTCGTGCTGGACGAGCACCACAGGCGTGTCGGTTTGCTGGGCCGCGTCGATCGCCGCCTGAATGTTGGTGATGGAGTCTTCGCGGGCCGGGAACTGGATGGGGAGCAGTCCCTCAAAGTATTCGTTTTGGGCGTCGATGACGATGAGGGCTCGGCGTGGTGCGGTCATGAGGTTCTCCTTCAAAGAGGGTTGGTTTGGAGCGTTGGGATGTGGGAAACGAGTTCTACTGCGCGGCGGCCGCGAGCGATGTTTCCAGGCGGGGCATTGCGTAGTGATCGGCCATCAGGCTGATCCCTTCCTGGTCGAGCGAGGTGGAGTGGCCCCCGACGACGAGCATCACCTCATCGGCGCCGGTACGCTCCCGTAGGGCTTCGATACGAGCGGCGACCGTTTCGGGAGTGCCGTGGAAACTGCGGCTGGTGTAGGCATCGATGATGTGCCGCTCCTGCATCGTGGCTTGGTAGGCCTCGACCTCGTCCGGGGGCAGGAGCAGGTAGCCTTCGCCTTTGAACATGCGCAGCATCGCCATGGCCGACGTTGCCGCCTGACGCCTGGCCTCGACCGGGTCGTCGCTGATTGCCGCGGATACGCTGACAAGGGTGTGGGGCTCGGCGAGTACGTCGGAGGGCTGGAAGCTCTCACGGTAGAGGCTCATGGCTGTGTCGACGTCGGCGTCGCCGAACTGCAGCGCGAACGCATATGGTCGGCCGAGTTGCCCGGCCAGTTGGGCCGAGTGCCGCGAGGAACCCAGCACCCACATCTGCGGCGTGCTCGGCGGTGCTGGTACGCGGTTCTCAGCCGCTTGCCAGGGGCCCGGTACCGCGTGGACCTGCCGGTAAGGATGCCCGGACGGGAAGTCATCGCCCAGGAATCCGAGCAGCTCCAATACCTGCTGCGGGAATCCGTCATTGGCGTCCGCTCCCCGACGCAACGCGGCGGCAGTAGCCCCGTCAGTGCCGGGAGCTCGACCCAACCCGAGATCGATCCGGCCCGGGGCCAGCGCCTCCAACATCCCGAATTGCTCGGCGATCAGCAGCGGGGAATGGTTAGGCAGCATCACCCCGCCAGCACCGAGACGGATGCGCGTTGTCTCTGAGATGAGGCGGGCGATCATCAACGGAGGTGACGATACGGAGGTCGCTCCCATCCCGTGATGCTCGGACATCCAGAACCTATGAAAGCCGCGCTCATCGGCAGTCCGCGCAAGCGAGATGGCGCTCTGGAGGCCCTCCGCGGCAGTCATCCCGACGCCGGTGCCGCCAGCGGAGAGCACTGACAGCGTGAACGGCGCCGAACCAGACGGTTGACTCAACTCCACAACAACTCCTCACGGGAAAGCAATATTTTTAGCATGATAAGAGCCTAGCATCGTTCTCACGCCTAATAGCTACTGATACCATGAGAACCATGACTGAGACTCTGTTAACAGCTGCGCCGGGGGCCCAGGAACACCCGAGCCTCGCCCTCGTCAACAGCGCAGGCAACGCGGCCGGCGGCAGGGGCTATGACGAGCTGAGTACTCCTGAAGCCGCGACGGCTTGGCTGGCGGCGCGCGATCTCGTCAGAGCAGAAGCTGTGCTGTACGAGCATTGCCAGGGCCGGCTCGTGACGCTGCGCGCGGATCTGCGAGATCTCTTCACCGCCCACACCACCGGAGACGCCCCCACGACGTCTGCGGTACACGGGCTGAACTCCGCCCTGACCTCTGTCCCCGGCGCTCTGCTGTTACGGTTCGACCCACAAGCGGGATTCACCCGTCGCGCCGACCACCCCGTGACCCAGGTCGTAGAACACGTCATGGCCGTGATTGCCGATGATGCCGCCTCCCTGCTCAGCGGTGACCAAGCCTCACAGCTCGCGTCTTGCGAAGCGGACTCCTGCCAACGGTTCTTCGTCCGCACCCACGCCCGACGCCAATGGTGCTCAACCCGTTGCGGCGACCGGGTCCGCGCAGCGCGTGCCTACTCACGTAAACGCGCAATCCCCAGCGCCCAGGTTGTGTGACGCACCCCGACAGGCGTCCTCGTTATCCAGACCACTTAAGTGAGTCATAGGCCGTGCGGTCGCCCCAATAGCCGAGCGTGTTCCTCCGCGGTAATCGATAGAAGCGATCCGTGGCGCGCAAGCGGCGGCAGGACGGCGTCGTGCACGTGCTTCCACTTCCGCAGTTCCGGGTCAGCGGCTTCGAACAGGTGATAGCCGCTGAGGCCGAACTCGTCGATCAGCAGTAGCGGAGCTGAGCCATTGGAAGGCAGGACGACGGCGGGACCCTCACCCTGCCTGATGTCACCTTTGCCTGCGGCTACTACCCAGGGCTCGAAGTCCGGGTCGAGGAGGCTGCGGCCGCGTTCGATGAAGACGAAAGCGTCCTCCTCGGGGCTGTCGGCCGGCCGGGAGGTCGCGGAGAAGCGGTACCACCAGTCGCCCACCTGCAGGAAGGTCACGTCGATGACGGATTTGCCAAGGTCCAGGTACAGGACGGGCGCGCTGAAGCTGGTGAAGTCGACCGTTTCGGTGACGAACATGCGCTGGTAGTCATTTCCTTCCTCACCGGTGCCCGGCAGGGAGGATGCGAAGAACACCAGCCACGCGTTGCGTTCCTCGGACCAGAAGCCTTTCGGTGCCCAGGCGTTGCCGGCGTCCTCGCGTGCGATGGGAACCAGCCGCGGGCCCGACCACGTGATGAGGTCATCGGATTCCCACACGAGGATCGACCTGCTGCCGCGGTGTTCGGCTCGGTCCCAGTCGCCGTCGGTCGCTATCCTCAGGTCGGTGGCGAGGACCACGAACTTGTCGCGGGTGTGATCGCGGAAGATGAAGGGATCGCGGGCGCCGCGCTCGCCGACGTCGCTGGTCAGGATAGGGGGGCCGTCATTCAGGGCGGTCCACCTCCTGGCATCCGGGCCGGCATTCACTGCGAGGCGGACCTGCTCGCCGTCCTCCTCCGTCTCTGGCGTGAAGTAGGCGAAGAGCCAGCGCTGGGAGGCAGCGTCGTCGTCGTTGGTTGTGTTGGCGGTATCGGTGAGAGGGGAAGTCACGCGAGACAGTCTGTCAGACGCTGATCCGCATGCCGTGGGGAACTGCTCATCGGTGGTCATCCTGTCAGGGCCGGGGTGCGGCGCAGCCACCATTCGCCGACGGCGACGTGCATCGAGAGCGCGAGCCAGAAGGCGATGCCGAACATCGTCGGGTCCAGGGTGGCCGGCGTCGTTCCCCCGGAGATTCCCTGTTCGATGCCCTCGAAGATTCCCACCCAGATCCTGATGGTGCCGACGCCGAGCCCGACGGCGAATGCGCGGATCATCCAGCGGCGATGCTGCGGTACCTCGTGACGCCGGATCGCGAGGAACGCGAGCACGAGACAGGCCAGGAACCAGCAGCCGAACACTAGTGTCGCGATGGACTCGGGGGCGCCTCCCCAGGCGTGGGGGATGCCGAAGAGGAGTGCGAACAGCCCGGAGAGTAGGGCGCAGCTGAGCAGTACCCGCCCAAGCCGCCGATGCACGGTGTAGTGCCGGGTTCGGAACCGCCGTGATAGCTGCAGCGGTGCTCCCAGGAGGAAAACGATGCCCGGCGCTATATGGAGGTAAGCAAGCCAAGGGTGGGCGACGTACCGTTGGCCGAAATCGTCGTCGGGTGCAGTTCCGGCGAGGATGTTGGGCCAGTCCGACGCCACCCGGATCGCCGCGAAGACCAGCACGATGGTGACCAGCACGCCGATTGCCACTGCGGCACGACGCACGAGCCGCGGGCTTGCAGTCGCCAGCTTCTCCGCCACGAGCGGATCGTCGCACCAAGTGGGTTGGGTGTCAATGGTTACGGCGCTATCCTGCGCAAGCGTCAGTTCGCTGAAGGCTCCAGATACGCTCTCACCGAAGTACGTAGCGCTTCCGTGTGCTCATAAATCTCGTCCAAAGAGCTGATCGGCACCCGAGTCTCCGCCTTGTTCTCGTCGAACAGTCCGAGGTACTTCTGCAGGCGATTAAAGTGCAGGCGAGCGATTGGCTTGCGGTTGTTGTCGTCGAGGAGGACCGCACAGTACGACTTGGCGTCACGCTGAACGATTCGGGCCGGCTTCACATCGCCGCAGACGATTGCACGGACAATATGGAAGCCCTCCATCTCTTCGAGAGTCGTCTCGATGCCCGTCTCGACAAGGTCTTCTTCTACAGATGCTTCGCTAGTGACCGTCGCCGCAATCTCGGCATCGTTAGCCATTGGAAAATTTGGAGCGCCCAACGCGGTCTTGAGACGTTCGTTGACTTGCTCGTTGAGAAACTGCTTGGTGGCTTTGGTGACGAGCCCCGTGAATTGATCCCGCACCTTCTGGGTGAACGGACCGTCGTACACCTTCGATGTGAGGAATTTGATCCAGTCGTCCGCGGGCTCGCGGAACTCCGCTGCTATAGCTCGTTTGATAGCGCCGATGTACTTCAGCTCGCCGGCCGCGCTGATGATGGAGTCGAGGTCGAATTCATCCTTGGAGAGCTTCATCAGCTCCGGTATGAGGGTTTCATCGACGTCATTCAGGTCGAGTACCAAAAACGGCTTGGCATCCATCCGGTTCGGCGCGTCCAGGTCCGTGAAGAACTCGTAGACCTCGCCGTTAGTAAGGATGGCAATCCGTGCATTCGTCACTGCGAAGTAGCGGAAGAGCTGCGATGCATGCTCAATACGGAGTGGTTCTTTGGACTTCTTGCACTCCATGAGAATCTGCACCGTGCCACCGTGCATGATCGCGTAGTCAATCTTCTCGCCCTTTTTCACGCCGACGTCGGCGATGAACTCAGGCACGACCTCAAGTGGATTGAAGACGTCATACCCGAGAATCGTCGAGATGAACGGCATGACGAACGCGTTCTTGGTCGCTTCTTCCGTCTCGATCTGACCCTTCTGCTGGCGCACCTTTGCGGCAAGCGCGGTCAGACGTTCTGCAAACTCCATTGTTTCCCCCTCGAAGTAGTTGATCCTTACAGTAGCTAAGAGTCGTTCGTGGATCATCGGGAAACACGGTTGGGCTCAGCACTGTTGCAGGAAAGTCACCGAACTGTCTTCGAATCTGCGCGACGTACTCGTGCGCGTTTTCGGTAGATTACGCGAACCGGGTTGGCCCCCTGGCATCCGGGTGTGAGCTGTCGATTACGCCGGAGTCCGAGCCGTACTCGGAGTTCCGGACCGACCAGCGTGCCCTCGCACTGTACGTCCAGCACGCCGAGTCGCTGGGGCGGGACTTCAACGCGTCGCCTGAACAGGCGACCATGAACCGCGCCTCCACCGACATGGGCAACGTGTCGCAGGTGGTTCCGGCCATCCACCCCTACATAGGTCTGGGCTGCTTCCCGGCAGCCAATCATCAGCCCAGCTTCGCGGCACACTGTGTCGGTGAGGCAGCGAATCAAGCAATTTACGACGGCGCTGCCGCCCTGGCGCTCACCGCGCTGGACTATCTGGCCTAGCCTGCACTACACCACCCACGCAGAAAGAGATCATGGACAGCCAAGAGTCACCGTCGACTGGCGACGTGCGATTCGAACGAGACAGCCTCGGAGAACGGGAAGTTCCCGCCGATGCGTACTGGGGCATCAGTACCCTGCGCGCTGTGGAGCACTTCCCGGTCAGTGGGCGGACCATCGGCACCATGCGGTCCCTGCTCTGGGGCTTTGGTGCCATCAAAGCTGCGGCTGCTCGGACCAACGAGAAGCTGGGGCTGCTGGAACCGCCTCGCTCGGCAACGATCCAGGCAGCATCTCGCGAGGTGATGGACGGGCTGCTTGACGAGCACTTGGTCGTTGATCGAATTCAGGGCGGTGCGGGGACCAGCACCAATATGAACGTCAACGAGGTGGTCGCGAACCGCGCGCTCGAGCTTCTCGGCCACACGAAGGGCGATTACTCGGCCCTGCATCCGATTGACGATGTGAACCGCAGCCAGTCAACCAACGACACCTATCCGACCGCCATCAAGATCGCTCTGTAGCGCGAGCTGACCACGTTGTGCGACGAACACCAGCGACTCAGCAACGCCTTTGCGGCGAAGGCCCAGGAGTTTGCGGACATCGTCAAGGTCGGGCGGACCCAGTTGCAGGACGCTGTGCCGATGACCCTGGGTCAGGAGTTCGGGGCGTTCGCCGAGACTTTGCGGGAGGACCGAAAGCGACTGCTCGAGCTGCTGCCTCATCTGCGCGAGTCAAACCTCGGCGCAACGGCAATTGGCACCGGGATCACAGCGCCGCCTGGCTACCGCGAAGCCGTCATCGAGGAACTTAACGCCCTAACCGGTATGCGGCTCGTCTCCGCGACGGACCTGGTGGAGGCAACGAGCGACACCGGTGTCTTTATGTTGGTTTCCGGTGTGCTGAAGCGCGCCGCGGTGAAGCTTTCGAAGATCTGCAACGACTTACGTCTGCTTTCATCAGGTCCGCAAACGGGCTTCGGGGAAATTTTCCTGCCGGCGGTTCAAATGGGATCGTCGATCATGCCGGGAAAGGTGAACCCGGTCATTCCAGAGATGGTCAACCAGGTGGCTTTCCGGATCGTCGGTGCCGACTCCACCGTGACGATGGCCGTCGAGGCAGGCCAGCTCCAACTCAGCGCTTTCGAACCTGTGATCGCTGATGAGCTGCTCGAATCACTCGGCTGGCTCACCGCCGCCTGCCGGCTGCTGCGTACACACTGTGTCGACGACATTCGGGCAAACACAGCGATGCTTCAGCAGCGGATGATCGAATCCATCAGCGTTGTCACTGGTCTAACTCCCTTGATCGGTTACGCGGCGGCCGCAAACCTGGCCAAGGAGGCGTTAGCCAGTAACCGAACTATCGCGGCGCTGGCCGTTGAACGAGGTCTCCTGAACGAACAGCGGCTTTCACTCGCCCTGTCCCCCGGCGGCATGGCAGGTCTGGACCTGAAAAAATCAGTATCAGCCTTGTAGACCAAGGTCGGCGAGCGTCGCTGTCAAGGACTTCGACTTCTGCAAGGGATTGGAGCGCTTCCCGGTTTCAACACGTCGCGCGCACCCGGCGGGATGGTTCACACCTGCGACCTTATGGAAGGTTGCCATCGCCGCCGCGGCGGGAGCTGCTGTGTCGCGGTTGAAACGCCGGGGCGAAATAAGGTGCTTGCGAAGCAACCGAACGGTTAGCTTCCCGAACGCCCTGCCCGATTCGTGTTTAGAGCGAAGGGCTGCAATTGCAAGACCCTACCTACGTCGGCTCAACTAATTCCAGACGCTGCTCCTTCAGGGAGCTCCCGGAATCCGTCCGGTTCACCCATTCACCGGATTCAAAACAGTCGGTGGTAGGCGGTTTCGTTGGGTAGCATGCCTATAGACACAGCGAACTTAGGAGCGTTGATTGCGAATAGAAAAGTCGGTCCTGAAGACTCTGGATCTAAGAGCCGCAGCGGAGGCGGTAACCACGCAACCGATGGACCGACTGCCCCTGATGATCACCGACAGATGCTTGTCGGAATCAGTTCGAGAACTAGTTCAATTCGTCGATGCTACTTATGCCACGGGCGCTCATCCATATAGCGAAACGTTGACAATGCCCAGAGCAAGTTCTGGGCCGAGACCAGTGAATATCATCGCTGCACAGGATCGCATCATCTATCATGCATTAGTCGAGCGACTTCGCCCCGCATTACCTCCAGAAACGCGATCGAGCGAGAATTGGAGCAAATTCGCCTCAGTCGGTGTCGAATCAAGGGCCGACGCCTATATCGTCGAATTCGACATGGCCTCTTGTTATGAGTATATCGATCATGTGACACTCCGTCGCGAACTCATCCTGCAATCCATGGACGTCGAAGGGGTGACGGCCGTGATGGAATTCCTGCAGTCGATCTTCGGCAGGTTTAGAGGTTTGCCTCAACTAATCCGTTCTAGTGATCTATTATCGGATGTGTATCTCGAGGGAATCGAACGGGAATTACTCCGCGGTGGATCTACCCCGGCGCGCTACGCCGATGATTTCAAAGTTGTATCAGAAAATTGGGGTGCAGCTAATACGATAATTGAGACTGCTGCCGACGTAGCGCGAGATTACGGCTTGATCCTGTCCACAGGAAAGACGAATATTCGCAAATCAGTGACGGTCACTGAGGATCGTGCGCGGTTCATCGATTTTCTAGTGAAGTACTTCAATGCAGCTAAGGGGGATTTGAGCCGTGTTGATGTATTTTCTGATAACTACGGGGATCCCGAAGAAGTTGAATCGACCGCAGACTCCAAAGAAGCCTACACCGTTGCTTTCCGACGAATTTTGGACGAGTGGTATGCCGCACAAGTCGGTCATGACTCCGCGGTCAACATTGACTTCCATGCACGCCATATTCCTCTCGCGCTATCCTGGTTACGCGATGCCGACGAGCGAATCGGTGACGACATTCTAGACCAGATCGTCTTTCGTGCCCCACTCAAGCTGAACTCAGTTTTGGCGTACATAAGGTCAAGAAAAGAGCACTTGCTGAACTGGGACACTATCTTGCGACTCGTATCAAGCGAGCGGCAGAGCCCATGGGCAAGATTGTGGTTGCTAAGTGCGGCCCAGGAAGAGTTTCAGTCGGGCGATGTCCTTCCACAACCACTTCTTGACTGGGCGCAGCTGCAATTGGGGGATAAGCATGAATCGGTGCGAGCGGAGGCCGCATGGTTTCTCGGTAGCGTTGGACAGCTAGCTGCGAATGATTTGCGGTTGCTCATCTCGTCCGCCACTCCCTTGTCGCTACCTGCACTCGCTGCAACCACCGCAACTTCGTTTGCTAAGACTGGCATGGCGAAAGCGATAAAAGGGGAGTCGCCTTTGACGAGAGCTGCCTACGCGTGGGGCGAAAAGCATTCTGCATGATACCCAAAGAAATTTCCGCCGAAGCAGAGAACGCATTGCGTAAAATCGCAGAGCTCACCATACTGACTTCCCCCTCTGCCGTCGAAGTCCGCCAGATTGTGATCGCTTGTGCCAGCTTGATGGAAGCCTACACGGACATAGCCAATGCAACTTTGATTGATGGTTCAGAGGTGTCTCGCTCCACCCTTGGGATGGCATTGCTTGAGGAAGCGCGATCCGACCTGTCACGTAGCTGGGATCGTCGTCTTTTCTGGTTCGAGACAGTGGCTGGTATGCAACTCAAGGGCAGTCACTCCACTCAAGCGGCGATGATCTTAGTCGATCTGCGTAATTCGCTGGCGCACGGAACAGGTGGGCTATCTGCATATCAGCGAGAAGCTCGTGATGGGGGGCGCCGGCTGGTGAAGGATCTCAGCTCAGTGCTTGGTGTCGACATTGGTAATGGTGGAGAACTGATTCTGTCGCCAGAAACCGCGAGGCAGGCGATCTTAATCTGCCGCGATTTCGTGCTCACCTTGGATAACCATTTTGTCGGAGCTGTGCGCCCTAGGGTCAACCCGTAGATAAGTCGTGATTCATTATGCTCATCCATCCCGTCGCCCTGCCGAGGAGCCTGGACTTCTCGCCGGGAGCAGATCCTTAAGGACAAGCTCGGCTTGCTGTCTAACTCCGTAGTGGATGTGGGTAGCTGCTAGAGCTTGCACTTTTTTCAGCAGCCCGGGGGACATGGGAACCGCGGTCTTGCGAAGTCCAAAGAGAGCCAACATAGGGATCCGCGCGCCGTCCTCATCGAGCAGAATAGAGAGCCTCTGATCAATGTGAGACAGGAGGGGGGAGGTCTCACGCCGCATGTAGCCCAGTGTCGCCGCCGCTTCGGCTCGAGTCCTGTAGTCAGCGTCGAAAGTGGCACCAATTGCAGTAGCGAATACCCAGTCAGTCTGAGGGGCGTTCTCAGCAAGGACTTGAAGGGTCTTCACTCCCTCCACACGGGCCTTCGCGTTGTCGCTCGCGATTAGGCGGCCGAACAGCACGACAAGCTCGTCATTCGGTAGGAGGCTTAAAGCTGCTATCAGCTGCACGGCTTCCGGATAGGGATCGATATCCTCGCTGAAGAACCCAGATGTAGAACTAAGAAGACCAGCTGGGTTTTGTTTCAGTCGATCAAGGAAGGACGAGGGCAACGATCCGATATGGCGCAAGAGACGTCGGTAGACAGGTGACTTGTCACTGCGTTGCACTACCGGATCGAGCAGATATTCACCTACATCTGTCCAGATTGGCGACTCCTGATTCGCCAGCCCGAATACGACCGCTAACTCACCTTCCGGCAACCCTCCCCCGGAGAACACCCCCTTCATAGCGCTTTCGCGGGTTTTGGCCATGGCCTCCCGTAGGACGCGCTCGACCGCAGCACGAGTAGCCCCGGAGAGCTGGTACCCCTGGACGAGCTGCAAATTCAACAGCTCGGCGACCCGCCTCAAATCGAGCCTGTCCTCCTCTACGTCAGGTATCGGCGCGCGTTCGGCCAAGACTGTCGCTGTACGCAATGTTCGCGACAGTTCGGAGTGTGGGTCAATCGAGCCTTTCAGAGCAGCGCGAACGCATTCTCTGAAAGACTCGTCGTTCCACACTTCGTTGTGCAGCCGATCGAAGAGACGGATCGACTCGTGATCGGCGGAGTTGCGCGTAGTACGTTGAAGCAAGAGTTTTGCTATTTCGGCCTCACGGTCGGCGCGGCGTGCCAGTATTATCGCTGCGCGCCAAACGTACTCAAATCTGAACTCGTTGGACTCCCAGGTACGTCCACGCTGAATTTTCGGGACAGCGCTCGCTTCCAAAACCAGATTCAGCGCTTCGCTAGCAGTTTTCGGGTCCAGGAGCTCGGATGAGGATTCCAGCAATAGGAAATCGAGCTGGTCCATCAAATTTGGCGCCGGCCGCTCGCTGATTAGCCGAGATGCCTGATTCCTCAAGACTTTCAACGGACCTTCGATCCTTATGCTTGCCAAGCCATACTCGAAATCCTTCTTGCTGCGCGAAGTCCGAAGAAGCCGGAGCGCGTCCTCGACTCTCCAGTCTTGGGAGAGATTGCGACCCCGTAAGTACCTCAAGCTACCTAGTAATTTTCGAAGGTTAAGGGCAGCAAGGTGACCACTAAACTCCGCGTGCATCAACGCTTCCGATAGCTCCGCGTCTCCGTCTGTCAAGGACGATGCAAGGTTGTTGTCGAGATTCGATCTATATGAATGCTCGAGGAACATTGACAAGCCGGACGCCACCCGGCTTCTCAACTGAAGGGCTTCATAGTCCGACGCTTGGCGAACTAGTTCTAAGCGGGCGGTCCAATCCTTACTGATCTGAATGAAATGGAGGTCATTAGCTGCACGTAGGAACTGATGCATGGCTCTTACGGTTTCCTGCGACCCCCAAGCGACGCCTCTGCTTAGCTCGAAGGCAGGAATTTGATCGGCCTTGAACTTCGTCAGGTACAACTTGGCTTGCTGAGCTTCAGCGACACCTTCGGCCCCTTCATCCCATCGGCGGAGGGCTAGGTTTTGGAATATCACGGCGAGCAAAAGCTCTTTGTTCAGAACATCGCTACTCGATATTTGCTCGGCGACGTCTCCTAGGATCTTCATCGACGATCTGTGTTTACCTAATTCTGCGAAGAACGAAGAACTTAGTACGGCACATACCGTCTTCTCCAGGGGGGTCGAAGAACTCGATCTAGCCCGTTCAGCCAGCTCGTTCGCTCCCTGTTGAACAGTACCTGCACTCAGTCCAGCCAGCGCGGAGTCCAATAAAGCTATGCCCGATGTATCGCGGGCCGCGAGATCGCGATAACCTTCAGATTCTCGTTCCCGGCGGTAGGCGTCAATCTGTGCCGTTGTCAGAAGTGCCAGGAGCGACGCAACCGTCACGACTTCGGAACTCCGGAAGTTTGGGTGCAGCGCCACGTCTCGGGGGCGCAGAATAGCCGCAAGTAGCGCGAAGTCTTCAGACATATTAGGCATCCTCGATAGCTTGTCGTTCCGAGCGGTCAAGCGCCCATGTTAAGCTCAATGCCGCTCCAGATGGCGGTTCATGGAGCGGAGCCAGTTTATGCACGCGGTACAGCCAATGCATTATCTCCTCGCGCAGTTCCTCGAGTGAAGTTGCGCCGGCCGCCCATAGGTTGGAGCGATCCCCGAGCAGGAACGCAACCTCATGGACAGCTTCTGATGGCGTTGTCCCGAATACGGAAACTCCGATTGCACGCACAACCTTCCTCTCATGGAGGCTAAGGTCGCTCCGAAGCTTTGACTGAGAATCGCCGGATGCCACGTCCTCGCACCGCAACACGCGGACGCGCAGTTCGACCGCTAGATCCATTGTTTGCCCCGTCATGTCGTCAACCGGTACTTCTTCGGCCGCGGCAAAATCCTCTAGCGCACCCTGATAGGAATCCACCCATTCGCCGTGCGAGGGATGCCCCTCAAACGACGCACGCAGCCTCTTCTGCTGTGGCACAGCGCGCTTGACAGTATTCCAAATGTGTCCGACTTCGAGTACCTTCGTAGCTACCCAATCCGACAAGTTGCGGCCCCGGAGAAAATTGGAGTGGCTTCCTCTGAAGGTCTTTGATCGCTCACTCGCGATCTGCCCCGTTGAACTGTATCGATCAACGACGCGATCTCCAGATGCTTTCGCGGCGAAATGGGGAATCCAAAGCGGACGGGTAGCGGAGGGCGCTAAGTCGACGCACACGTGATCAGCAAAAAATTTGGAGTTGGCACGTTGCAATTCCGAATGGATTGATAACGCCCCGCTCTCTCGAATGGGGATCACAGCAAATGGGATCCATTTGGTGCCCGCCAGCGGGCTTGCGAGTGTGAATAGACACCGGACCCGATCGAGCAGAGGCGACCCAGAGGTGTAATTACGTAGGAAGGCCTCTCGGATGGCCCCCATCGCAATGATTCCACCCATGCTGTGGCCGATCAAAAAGATTGATTCGTGGCGAAGCGCCTCGAGCTCTTCAGTCAATTGTTCGATAATCGATTCAACGCTAGGGCTGTCGTCGAATTTCCTCCGCATCCCGCTGGCGTAGTCGAACAGGGCGATATCAAAATCTCCAGAGAGGTGCTCCAGCAGATTGAGCGGGATGTCGCGCCAAGTGCCGTACCCGCTTCCCCCGAAACCGTGAATGAACACGACCACTTGTGAGGCAAAGGAGTTCTCACGTGCGGAATACACGTGAAGCGACTCGGTGGCGAACTCGCGAGTAGCAAATTCATCCGCTTTAAAGAACTGCGCCAAGACCACCTCTCTGGGTTCCGATGAGCGTAGGGCAAACCTCGGGCGGCTTGAACTTCGGGTCTGGAAAAAGTTCCTTCTGGTCCTCTGCCATTGTGCAGTCTTCCGCTTGCACGCCAGCGTGTTTCCTACATTCTAAGCACCAGCAAGTCGAGAAGTATCAAAGTGTCCCTACTCGACTCTCCTGAGCAGGAAAGGATCCGCTGGTCATGAGTGGCGAGTTTCTCTTACTTCGAGCCGCAGTCTGTAGGGGCGGCCCGGTGGCCTCACACGGCGTTGTGAACAGGGCGCCCGGTAGGTGAAGGGACCCATTGAGCGAAGCTACGGCTTGCGAATTCTCCGATGTTCCTTCAATGGGGCTTCCACCTTCTCGATAAGTCAAAGGATGGCCATCTACGGTCTCGATAGTGACCGGCAGGGCTAGTGATCTGGACCAGGCGTCCGCCGAATAGCAACGAATGTCGCAGCTGAAGAGAGTTGAACTTGTTCGAAGCGTACCGGAACGAGCAACTTGCAATAATTACTCACGCGAGGCGAAGAAATTGAAAGTCACAGCCCTCGTCTGCCTGGGTCACCTCTTGGACGTACAGGCGCCGATACCCACGCTCTGGAATAACCGGCGAAGCAGGACCGAGCTCCTCGGCGCGCCGCTCAAGCTCCTCCTCGGACACTTCTAGCTGCACCAGCCGACGGCTCACGCTCAACGTGACCGTGTCTCCGGTCCGCACCAGCCGCAACGGCCCACCCACAGCAGACTCCGGCGTCACATGTAACACCACCGCACCAGCTGCGGTACCAGACATGCGCCCATCGGAGATCCGCACCATGTCCTTCACGCCCTGCGCAGCGAGCTTCTTCGGGATCGGCAGGTACCCGGCCTCGGGCATGCCGGGATTACCCACCGGGCCGATGTTCTTCAACACCAGAACCGAATCCGGAGTCACGTCCAGCGAAGGGTCATCGATCCGTGCAGCCAGGTCGGCAGCGTTCTCGAACACCACAGCGGGCCCGGAATGCTCGAGCAACGCGGGCGACACTGCAGCCTGCTTAATGATCGCCCCACCTGGAGCCAGATTTCCGCGCAGCACAGCGAGGCTGCCCTGCGGATAGATCGGGTCCGACAACGGCCGGATGATGTCCTGCGGGAAGCCGGGGCCGGCGTCGTCGATCTCTTCACCCAGCGTCCGACCGGTCACCGTCAGCACATCGCGGTTGATCAGCGAACCGAGCTCACGTAGCACGGCCGGCACACCACCGGCACGGTGGAAGTCCTCCATGTAGTACTTGCCCGACGGCTTCAGGTCCACCAGCACCGGCGTCTCGGCGCTCATCCGGTCCAGCTCGTCAAGCGACAGCTTGATCCCCAACCGACCGGCCACAGCGGTCAGGTGAATGATCGCGTTCGTCGAGCCACCGATGGCCAGCAGCATCCGCAGCCCATTCTGGAAGGCCTCAGGCGTCAGGATCGACGACGGCGCAACGCCATCAGTAGCCAGCGCAACCGCCTGCGTTCCGGTCCGCTCGGCGATTCGTACCCGGTCCGCCGTCACCGCCGGAGCCGACGCGGACCCCGGCAGCGCAATGCCCATCGCCTCGGCAATGCACGCCATGGTGCTCGCGGTCCCCATCACCGAGCAGGTCCCAACGCTGCCCACCAGGCGCGAGTTCACGTCGTCGATCTCTGGTTTTGTGATCTCCTGCGCACGGAACTTGCCCCAGAACGCCCGGCAGTCCGTGCACGCACCGACCCGCTCGCCGCGGTATCCGCCGGTCAGCATCGATCCGGTGACCAGCGAGATCGCCGGCACACCGGCCGACGCCGCACCCATCAGCTGCGCCGGCACCGTCTTGTCACACCCGCCGATGAGTACGACGGCGTCCATCGGCTGCGCGCGGATCATCTCCTCCGTGTCCATCGACATCAGGTTCCGCAGGAACATGCTGGTGGGGGAGGAGAAGCTCTCGTGCACCGAGATGGTCGGGAACTCCACCGGCAGCCCACCGGCCAGCATCACGCCACGCTTCACGGCCTCGACCAGCGCCGGCATATTGCCGTGGCACGGGTTGTAGCCGCTGCCGGTGTTCACGATTCCGACGACGGTCCGGTCCAGCGCATCATCCGAGTACCCGGCGCCCTTGATGAACGCCTTGCGGAGGAACAGGGAGAACTCGGCGTCCCCATAGCTGGTGAGGCCGCGGCGCAGACCGGTCGGTTCGGGGGTGGAGTCGCTCATCGGAACGCAGGCGTCCCAGTGATGTGGTTGCCCAAAATCAGCGTGTGCACCTCATCGGTGCCCTCGTACGTGCGCACGCTCTCCAGGTTGTTCGCATGCCGCAGCGGCGAGTAATCCAGCGTGATCCCGTTGCCACCAAGCATCGCCCGGGCTTCCCGGCAGATCTCAATCGCCTCGCGGCAGTTATTCAGCTTTCCCACCGAGATCTGGTACGGCTCCAGAGTTCCCGCATCCTTCAACCGGCCCACCTGCAGCGCCAGCAGCATGCCCTTGTTAATCTCCAGCGCCATGTTCACCAGCTTCTGCTGCGTCAGCTGATACCCGGAGAGCGGCTTGCCGAACTGCAGGCGCTCCTTCGAGTAATTCAGCGCCGCCTCATAGCTGTCACGCGCCGCACCCATCGCACCCCAGATGATGCCGTACCGCGCCTCGTTCAGGCACTCGAAGGGCCCTCGCAGCCCCTTAGCCTTCGGCAGCATCGCAGACTCGGGCAGCCGCACATCCTCGAGCGTGATGTCGCACTGAATCGACGCCCGCATCGACAGCTTCTGGGTGATCGGGGTCGCCGTGAAACCCGGGGTATCGGTGGGGACGACAAAGCCGCGAACGCCGTCGTCGGTCGAGGCCCAAATGATCGCGACCTGCGCGACCGACGCCAGCCCGATCCAGCGCTTGGCGCCGTTGAGCACCCAATCGGACCCATCGCGACGAGCGTTCGTGATCATCGACCCCGGATCGGACCCCGACCCGGGCTCTGTCAGCCCGAAGCAACCGATCACCTCGCCCTTCGCCATGCGCGGCAGCCACTCGTTCTTCTGCTCCTCGGAACCGTGCTTCGCCAGTGCGCTCATCGCCAGCGACCCCTGCACGCTCACGAACGTCCGCAGCCCGGAGTCGCCCGCCTCAAGCTCCATCGCGGCCAGGCCATACTCCACCGAGCTGCGGCCCGGGCAGCCGTAACCCTTGATGTGCATGCCGAGCACACCCAGCTCGGCCATCTTCGGCACGATCTCCAGCGGGAACACCGCGTTGTCATACCACTCCGCGATGTTCGGCTTGATCTCGGTCTGCACAAACTCCCGGACAGAGGCACGCAGCGCAAGCTCCTCCTGCGACAGGAGCGAGTCGATGGACAGAAGGTCAACAGTCATGGTTCTACTACTTTCCGCTGGTGATGGTCGAGAGCGCCGCGAAGGTCGCATCGTTGTGTTCGCCGAGCAGCGGCGGCAGGCGCCGGTAGCTGGCAGGGGTCTCTGAGAGGTGGATCGGGTTGGCGACCTGGTGGCTGGTGCGCGGTCCGGCGTCGTCGTTCATTTCGACGGCGGGATCAAGTCCCAGCTCCTCGGCCAGCTGGAGGGCCTCCACAATGGAGTTCACCTTCCCGGCCGGGACGCCCTCCTTGGACAGGACGGCGGACCACTCGGCCGCGGGACGCTTGGCGAGCTGCTCCTCGAGGAGAGACTTGAGCTCATCGCGGTGGGCCACGCGCTGGGTGTTGGTTTTGAACCGCTCATCGTCGGACATTTCGGGAACTCCGAGGATCCGCACCAGCGAAGCAAACTGCCGGTCGGTTCCGACGGCGACGGCGAGCGGCCCGTCGGCGGTCTTCAACGTCTCATACGGAGCGATCGACGGATGCGCGTTCCCCATCCGCTGCGGCGCCTCACCGGTGGCCAGCGTGCTCGACGCCTGGTTCACCAGCCCCGCCAGCAGCGACGACAGCAGGTTCACGTCGATCCGCTGTCCCTGCCCGGTGGCGTCCTTATGCCGCAGCGCAGCCAGAATCCCAAGTGCCGCGTTCTGCCCGGTCACCACGTCGACCAGCGCCACACCCACCTTGCTCGGCTCCGAGTCCAGCGATCCGGTCACGCTCATCAACCCGCCGACGGCCTGCACCAGCAGGTCATACCCCGGAAGGTGAGCCCCCGCCGTCGAGCCGAAGCCGGTGATGGAGCAGTAGATGAGGTCTGAGCGCTCCAGCGTCTCGTAGTCCAGCCCGAACTTCTTCATCACGCCGGGCCGGAAGTTCTCGATGATCACGTCCGCGTGCAGCGCGATGTCCTTTGCCCGGGCGAGGCCCTCGGAGGTCCGAAGATCGCACACCACCGAGCGCTTGTTCCGGTTCACGCTCGAGAAGTACGTGCCGACGCCGTGCTCGTCGACGGGCGGCGTCCAGGACCGGGTGTCATCCCCGGCAGGGCTCTCCACCTTGATGACGTCCGCCCCGAAATCGGCGAGCATCATCGACGCATAGGGTCCCGCGAGAACGCGGGAAAAGTCCGCCACCCGGACGCCCTCGAGAGGGCCTGAACCTGACGTGCCCATCGTCATCTCCTTACTTTTGGTGCATCGACTGGGCGCTGGCTACGTGCTTCCTGCCGGGAACCCGTTCTCAGCGCCCACTCGATGGTGGTGCGTGGTGGTGCGTGGTGCGTGGTGCTGGGTGGTGCTTGGTCTTGCGTTCTACGTTCCTGCAGTCACCGGGTTGGTCAACGTCCCGACGCGGGCCACCCGCGCCTCGGCGACATCACCGGGCTTGATATGGATCGCGCCCGGCGTGCCCGTTGAAATGATGTCGCCCGGATACAGCGGCATCACCTTTGAGTGGAAACTGATCAGATATTCGGGGCTGTACCGCATGTGCGCCACGGTGTTGGTCCTCAGCACCTCCCCGTTCACCACCGTGGACACCTCCATGTCCGCGAGGATCCCGTCGCCCACTGCCTCGGCCAGCGGCACGATCCGCGGCCCGAACGAGAAGAAGCCGGGGAAGTTCTTGGACCGCGTCAGGAACCGCGGGTTCCTCTGCAGGATGTCCTCCGCGGTCTGATCGAGCACAGGCACGACGCCGGCCACATAGTCCAGCGCGTCCTCCACCTCCACATTGCGGCAGTACCGCCCGATGACGACGGCGACCTCCCCCTCCGCGGTAGTCCGCTCGCTCTGCGACGGGATGGGAATGTCCTCGCCCGGCCCGATGATGGTGTGGTCGCCCTTGATGAACGACGCCGGCTCCTCCGGAACACCCTCGGACAGGTCCGATGCGTGCTCCATATAGTTCAGCCCGATGCCCCACAGCATCCGCGGATGCCGGTAGGGTGCGCCGTACGTGACCGTGGAAGGGTCCTTGAAGATGTGGTCGTATTCGCCGTCGTCGACCGTGCGGACCAGATCCTCCAGCTTGTCGAGCAGTTCCTCGCTAAGGATCTCGCGGACGTCCCCATGGAAGCCGGGAATGAGGTCGCGGACCAGGGCGAGGCCGCGTTGCGGATGCACGACGGCGGCAACCTCGGCGTCTCCCTCACGGACCGAGCAAAGGTGCAGCGTGTGGTTCATCATCAGTAGCTCCTTACCAGTCCGCCGTCGCAGCGGATCTGCTCACCGGTCACGTAGGCCGCGGGCTGGCTCGCCAGGAACGCGACGACGGCGCCGAACTCTTCCGGCTTCCCGTACCGGCCTGCGGGGATGGTCGCCTCCGACGAGGCCCGTGCTTCCTCGGGCGTCTTGCCCGTGCGCTTGGCGGCGCCCGCATCGAGCGACGCCACGCGATCGGTATCAATCCGGCCGGGCAGCACCATATTCACGGTGACGCCATCGGCAGCCACCTCACCCGCCAGCGTCTTCAGGTACCCGGCGAGCCCGGCGCGGCCGATGTTGGACAGCGCCAGGTTCGGCAGCGGGCTCTGCACCCCGGAGGACCCGACGGCGACAATCCGCCCCCAGCCCCGCTCCCGCATGCCGGGCAGCACCAGCGAAACCAGCTTGATGTGCTGCAGCAGCAGCTGGTTCACGGCGGCGAGGGTCTGCTCATCCGTTACGTCAGCGGCGCCACCGGGCGGCGGTCCGCCGCTGTTGAGGATCAGCACATCGACGGGCCCGAACGCCTTCTCGGCCGCCTCGACGAGCCGCTCCGGGGCACCATCGAGGGTCAGGTCAAGGCCGACCCCGACGGCGGACGGCAGCTTTCCGGCCTCCGCCTGCACTACATCCTCCCGGCGGGCGGCGAGCACCACGTTGGCACCCTCACCGGCCAGCGCCTGCGCAATGGCCAGGCCAATCCCGGAGCTCGACCCCGGTACCAGTACGTTCTTCCCCTTGAGTCCGGTATCCATTTAGGCAAGCTCCTTTACAGCATCCAGGTGTCCATCGATCATGTCGGCCAGTTCAGCAGGCAGTGTCGGCGCAGGCGGGCGGACCAGCGCTTCGGCGATGATGCCGCGCCTGCGAAGGATCTCCTTGCGCAGCGCCAGGCCGATCCCCGGCTGACCCTCGAAGTTCGCCAGCGGCAACCACGGTGCAAAGACGTCGCGGGCGGCACGGAAGCCGCCGTCGTCGTTCGCTTGGATCGCCAACTGCAGCGCCTCCGGGTGGGAGAAGCCGGTCATGGCGCCCGCGGCACCCGCCGCGAGCTCATCAATCAGGCCGACGCCGCCGAGCCCACCGAACACCGGCACGTCCGTGGCGCGGGTCAACTGAGCAATAGCCGCAGCCGTGGGCGGTGCCTCGGACTTGATCGCCGAAATGAACGGGCAGCGCTCCACGACGGCGAGAATCTGCGCGGTGCTGATCTTCACGCCGGACGCGACGGGGTAGTCCTGCAGCACGATGTCGGCGCCGGTCGCTTCGTGGAGCGCGGTGAAGTGCGCGGTCAGCAGGTCCGGATTGGGCGTGTTCGCCTGCACCATGAGCGCGGCGAGATTGGACCCGGCTGCCTCGACCGCTGTGCGGGCCTGCTCAATCGCGACGTTGGTGCTCCGCGCCGACAACCCCACGATCAGGGGCGTCTCCTCGGCGGCCTCGGCGACGGTGGAGACGATGAGCCGCTGCTCAGCGGTATCCAGCGTGGCGCCCTCACCGAACACTCCCAGCGCCACCATGCCGGTGGCCGGAATGTGCGTGTACAGCTCCACCTCCCGGCGAAGCGACTCGGTGTCGACGGCGAATGACGGCCCGGTGAACGGCGTGGCCAGCACGCCCCAGAGCCCCCTCTTCAAGTGCGTCATGCAACTTCCTTACTATCAGTATCCAAAACAAGCGAAACAATGTGCTCGGCGATCGCCAGCGATGACGTCGCGGCCGGCGACGGCGCATTCCGCACCGCCAGCACCGACCCGTGGCGGGAGATCCGGAAGTCGTCCACCAGCGAACCGTCGCGGTCCAGCGCCTGGGCGCGGATCCCACTTGGCCCGGGAACGACGTCGTCAACGGTCAGCTCCGGCACATACTTGCGCGCTTCATTCACGAAGCGGCGCCTGCTCAGCGACCCCACCATCTCGACAGCGCCCGTCTTCCAGTGCTGCTTCGCGAAGGCCCGGAAGCCGGGGTACCCCACGGCATCGCCCAGGTCGCGGGGAGACACAGTGCCCCAGCCGTACGCCTCACGGGCGAGTGCGAGCACCGCGTTAGGCCCGACCATGACCTCGCCGTCGGTCCGCGGAGTCAGGTGCACGCCGAGGAACGGGTACTGCGGGTCTGGAACGGGATACACCAACCCGCGGACCAGCGAGCGTTTCGAAGGCTTCAACAGGTAGTACTCGCCGCGGAAGGGCACAATCTTCGGGTCCTCCCGATCACCGGCCAGCCCAGCCACCCGGTCCGCCTGCAGCCCGGCGCAGATGATCACCGAGTCGAAGATCTCCCAGGTGTCCGTCCCGTTGTGGGTCCCGGTCACCAGCGTCTCGTTGCCGCGCTGGGTGATGCCCGTGACCTCGAACCCGGTGTGCACCGTACCGCCGGCAGCGACCACGTCGTCCGCAAAGGATCGGGTCACAGCGCCGTAGTCCACGATCGCCGTATGCGGGGAGTGCAGCCCGCCAACACCCTCAACGTGCGGCTCAATCTCACGCAACTCGTCGCGGTCGATGATCCGCACACCCGGGACTCCGTTGGCCCGGGCGCGGGTCATGATGTCACCCAGCCGCGATTCCTCCACCGCGTTCCGGGCAACAAGCACCTTGCCGATCTCGTCATATGCCAAATCTTTCGAAGCGCAGTACTCCTTCAGCAGCTCCACGCCGCGTCGGCACAGCTTCGCCTTCAGCGATCCGGGCGTGTAGTACAGCCCGGCGTGCACCACGCCGGAGTTTCGGCCGGTCTGGTGCGCGGCAAGCGAATCTTCCTTCTCGAGGACGGTCACGGAAGCGTCCGGCTCCTGCTGGAGCAGCCGGCGCGCGACGGCGGTCCCCAGAATTCCGCCGCCGATCACCGCATAGCGTGTGGCTGTCATGAAGTCTCCTTTACGGGTGTGGGTTTGCGTCGCATCGAGGAAAGTGTGAACACCGGAACTCCCCGCGACTTGCGGATCAGCCGGCGCCCGATGCGGAAAGTAATGGCAGCTGCCAGCGCCACGACGCCGGCCACCACCCAGGCAGTGGAGTATGAGGTGGCGCTGACCAGCAGCCCGAACAACAGCGGCCCGCCGGCCGCGCCGAGCGACAGCCCGGTCTGGACAACGCCGGTCGCCGATGCGGCTGCCAGCCGGTTATCCCGCACGACGGCGAAGTGCAGCAGCCCCGGCCAGGTCCAGCCTGCGCTGTAGGCAAGAAGTGTGCCGGTCACCATCAGCGCGGTGGACCCGACACTGAGCATGAGATAGCCGACGACGCCGGCCACCAGCAGATTGGCGATCAGTACGTAGGGGCTGCGGGTGGGCATCTTGTCCATCAGCGCACCGAGGAGGATGCGGATGCTCAGGCCCACCACCGCCGCCCCGGCAAAAAGGAGTCCCGCGGTGCTCGGTTCAATGCCCGACTGCACCATCGAGTCCACCAGGAACACACCCAGCGAAGTGGCGGCAGCGGCAGCGAGGCCGGCACCGATCGTGAGGACTACCAGCCCGGCACGCGGGGTGCCGCGGTCCTCCGGGTGGCCGGCCGCCGTCGTCGTCGTCAATGGTGCCTGCCCGCGGAAGAAAGCCCATACGGCCAGGCATAGCGCCAGCCCGGCGCCGAAGAAGAACGCATACCGCCAGCCGAGCACCAGTGCGATGCCTGGGACGGCGAGCCCGCCCAGCAGCGACGCCATCGGGATGGACGACTGCTTCACCCCGAACGCCAGGCCCAGCCGGTTGCTGCCGATGCTCCGCGAAATGCCGAGGTTGGCAGAGGGCTGGGCCATGGCGTTGGCGAGGCCGCCGATGAACAGCGCCGCCACCAGAACGGGGAATGACGGTGCTGCACCGGCGCCTGCCAACGCCAGAGTTGCGAGGATGGCCGAAAAGACCATACCCCGCCCTGCTCCCACGCGCTGGACGATCCGGCCCATGAGGCGGGCGGATATCCCGGCCACCGCAAACAGGGTTGCTGCTGCGATGCCCATCTGCGCCGGCCCCAGGTCGAGGTCGTCGCGGATCTGCACTGCCAGCGCGCCCAGCAGGAACGCCGGCAGCACCCCGGTGGTGGTGACCGAGACGGCCTGCAACAGGGTGGTTACAGGCCGTCCGGAGGACGGTAGGTTCACGGGGTCGATTCAGCCGTCCGCGAGCGGTCAGTCTCTGAGCGTGCCGGGGTGGCGGAATCATCATGCGGGTGCCGCTTCACGCGGACCACGTGCAGCACCAGACCGACAGCGATCAGCGCCGCGCCGACCATGAGGAACAACGGCTCCATGACCAGCAGCGGCAGCGAACCGACGCCGATGAGCACCCGCTCTATCCAATTGGCCGGGCCCATGATCCAGCCGCCGGTGGCCACGGCCAGCGCTGCGACGGCGACGGTTGAAACCGCCAGCGCCAGAAGCACGGTACCCACGCCGCCCTGCATCAGCAGCCCGATACCCGGGCCGGTCAGCACGAAGATGAACGGAACCAGGAACGCGGAGAGCGTGTACCGCCACGTGAGCCACATCGTCTTGATCGGTTTGCCGCCGGTAATGGCCGACGCCGCAAACGGGGAGAGCGCGGTCGGAGGCGACACTTCGCTGAGCACGGAGTAGTAGAAGATGAACATCGCGGCGGCGAACGCGGGGACGCCGACGTCCTGCAGTGCCGGGCCGATGATCACCCAGGAGATGATGAAGCTCGCAGTGACGGGAACCGCGAGGCCCAGCAGGATCACCGAGATCGCCGAGAACAGCGCGGTGAGGAACAGGCTGCCGCCGGCGAAGTCCACAATGATGTTCGCGAGCTTCAGGCCCAACCCGGTCAGGGTCATGATGCCGACAATCAGGCCTGCGGCGGCCATGACGGGAATGACCGAGAGGGCGCCGGTAGCGCCGGTGGCCAGCGCGTCCCAGATCCGCTTCGGCGTCATCCAGGACTGCTTGTCGAGGAAGCTGAGGAGGAACGCGAGGATCGTTGCGTAGACGACGGCGCGGAACGGCGTCATGCCCAGGGCCATGAACACCACAATCGCGATCAGCGAGCTGAAGTGGTAGCCGAAGCGGAGCAGCAGCTTGCCGGCGGGCGTCGTATCGATCTCTACCGGCTTCGTCTTGAACTTCCGGGCATCCATCTCGATGGCGAGGATGATGCCGAGGTAATACAGGAGGGTCGGGATAGTGGCCCAGATCAGGACCTGGAGGTAGGAGACATTCAGCAGAGCGGCGATGATGAACGCCGCAGCGCCGAGGGTCGGGGGCGACATGATCGCGCCGATACCGGCGGCCGCGAGGACACCGCCACCGTGCTCCTTGGGGTAGCCGGCCTTCTTCAGCAGCGGCCAGGAAATACCACCGAGGGTCACCGTGGTGGCGACGCCGGAACCCGACACCGTACCGAGGAGGAAGCCCGCCATCGTGACTGTGCGGCCCGGGCCCGATTTGGACTGGCCGAATGCCGAGAAGGACAGGTCAATGAAGAACTTCGTGGCTCCCGACGCCGTCAGCACGGCGCCGTAGATAGTGAACAGGATGATGTACGTCGCCGCCACATCCGTTGGAACACCGAAGATGCCCTGCGTTCCCATCACGTTGTGGCCCACCAGGCGGACCCACCCGAACGACGACGTCTGGAACGGATCCGGAATGTACGGACCGAAATAGGCGTAAGCGAAGAAGCCGAGGACGACGATCGGCACCAGGATCCCCACGGTCCGCCGTGCCGCCTCCAGCACAACGAGGATGGCGATGGTGCCCATGATCAGGTCGAGGTAGGTGGGGATGATGGCCCGGCGGAAGAACGCGTCCCAGTCGGAAATGATGTAGAGGAACGGCACGATGGCGATGATCGCCAGTGCCCAGTCGAGGATGTGCGGATTGTCCGACCGGCGGCCTTCCTTGATGTCTTCCTTGGCCTGGTCCGACCGGCCCCAGCCGCGGTAGACGAGGAACGTCATGGACAGGCCGATCATCAGGAACGCCGGCAGGTAGAACTGCGTGGCCATCGGGTTGAACACCCAGTACAGGCCGAAGACGGACAGGATGACGCCAACCGCCTTGATGATGAGCGCCGGCGTGCCGGTGAGGTGCCGGGCAGGCTTCTCCGCCTCGAACTCGGCAATCAGCGCTTCTTCGTCGAACTTGCCGTCGGTGTCCTTGTAGGGATCCGGAGATCCGGTGAACTTCTCGTCCGCGTTCCGGCTGTGGGTAGCGCGGTGTGAGCCGGGCGGCGACTTATGCGCAGCTACGGCACCATTGCCGTCGGGTCGCTCGGTCATTGGATCTCCTTGATATCTAGCACAACGAACGGATTGGAGTTCCCCACCAGCGGCCACAGTTCAAGCGGTGGCTCTTCGGGAACGTGGAGGGTGCGCTGCCCGAGGTCGGTGGCAGCGATCGAGAGCGTGTCAAAGACCACCGGACGCTCAGGGTTCGGCGGTACAACGTAGTTGCGCCGGTCATTGGGGCCGGCAGGTTCCGGGGCGCCGGGGACGCCGTAGTACTCCTCGAGGACGGCGAGCTGGTCAGCCGCTATCTGTACCAGGCGGTAGGAACCGTCCGGCAGCACCTCATAGCGTTCCTCGGCGAGGGTCTGGTAGATCGAATTGCGGTAGCTCACCGCAAAGGTGTCCCCGTTCAGGGGCACCGTGGCCAGCTCGCCGTCGTCGTTGGTCACTGTCAGGGAACGCTGGGGTGACCCGGAATTCCCTGCGGTGATCCCTGCCAGTGTGCCGAGGCACACCAGCAAACCAACGACGACGACGGCGGGCTTATTCATGGTGGTTGGCTGGCCCTTAGCCTGCCTGGTCGAAGTATGCCTGGGCGCCGGCGCAGGTCTCTACGAACGGAACCGAGCCGGCAGTGGCTGGATCCATTTCTTCCGCGGCCGGGTGCACCTGGACAAGCTGTTCCTTGTTCTCGAAGAGAGCGGTGGTGATGTCCTCCTGGAGCTGCTCATCCATGCTGGACGCAGCAACCAGGATGTTCGGCGAGGCGATCACGGAGATTGCCTCGGTCTGTCCCTCGTAGGTTTCTGCGGGGATTTCCTGCTCGACGTAGTAGTCGCCGTACTCCTCAGCCATGGGAGCTGCGTACTCGCCGATCGGGATGAGCACCATGTCGCCGTCGGCCGCGAGGTCGATCAGCGCACCGGTGGGCAGGCCGCCTGACCAGAAGCCGGCGTCGATCGTGCCGTCGCGCAGGGCTGCCACTGTTTCGGCAACACCGAGCTGGCGGCGTTCGATATCCGCTTCGGGGTCAAGACCGGCAGCCTCCAGGGTACGGATTGCGGCAACCTCGGTAGCCGAACCCGGTGCGCCCACGGAGACGACCTTGCCCGCCATGTCCTCGACCGTCGCAACGCCGGTGCCTTCAACCGAGATGGGCTGCAGGAAGTTGTTGTAGACGTTGCCGAGCGAGCAGATCTCAAGGGCGCCGCTCTCGAAATCATTGACGCCTTCGACGGCGTCAGCAACGACGTCGCCCACGGCCAGGGCCAGCTGCGCCGAACCGTTCTGGATGAGCAGCATGTTGTCGACCGATGCGTTGGTCTCCTGGACGGTGGCGTCGTAGCCCTCGACGTTGTCGCGGATGACGGTCGCGAAACCGCCGCCCAGCGGGTAGTAGACGCCGCCGGTGCCGCCGGTAGCGATGGACAGGGTGCCGCCTTCGCCGCCTTCAGCGCCGCCGCCCCCGCCCGTTTCAGGTGCGGGGCTGCCGCAGGCGCTCAGGAACAGTGCGGGTGCAAGGAATGCGGCGGCAGCGATGCGCGATCCGCGGACCTTGTTCGAGGTGCTGGTCATGGATATCTCCCTTGATATGTGATGGGTGTTTGGTGCGGAGTTGATTCTCATTACTGGTGCCCCTCCTCTGGAGCGGTGTCAGCCGGGGCTGGGACGTCAGCCACGGCAAGCAGTCCGGCGAGGGTGCGGTAGTACCCCACGAGGACTGAGATTTCGGTGAGCCCGCTGTGCCCGAAGTGCTTTTGCGCGGTGGCTCGGATGGTTTCATTCACTCCGGCTTCGGTTACCAGTTCGCGGGTGAGTTCGAGCGCAGCGGCCTCGCTGTCGGAGACGCTCGCCGGGACGCTGCCTGCCTGCAGCTGGGTCAGTTCCTCGTTCGAAACGCCGACGACGACGGCGGCCCGGCTGTGTGCGTACCACTCGTACTCCGAGTTCAGGGCTGCAGCGACCGAGCAGATGACGAGTTCACGGGTGCGGTCGGGGAGCTGGCCGCCGAACCGCAGTGCTGCGCCGAGTTCCTGGACGGCGTTGCCGATTGCCGGTGCGAAAAGGAGGGCATTGAACGGGCCGGCGAGGGTGCCGTCGTCGTACACGATCCGGAACGGGCCGTTGGCGCGCGGGCCGGCAGTGATCTTCTCGTAGAGATCCTGCTGGTCCGCGGACAGCTCCGCCGGCTTGAGGAGGGGGAAGTGGTTAGACAAGGGTTCGCCCTCCGTCCACATAAAGGACGTGCCCGGTGACAAAGGAAGCCTGGTCGGAGGCGAGGAAGAGGACAGGGCCGGTGAGGTCATCGACGTTGCCGAGCCGCCCGGCGGGAACCAGTGACGTGTAGTGCTCGCGGACGCCCGGCTTGTCCAGGTGTGCCCGGGTGAGATCGGTTTCGGTGTAGCCGGGGGCGATCGCGTTGACGGTCACGCCGCTGGCTGCCCATTCGCGGGCCATGACGCGCATCATCTGGTTGATGCCGCCCTTGCTGGCCGCGTAGGGAGCGTGGTCGGGGTGGGCGAGTAGGCCCGAGACCGATGAGCAGTAGACCTGGCGGCCCCAGCCGGCGCTGACCATGTGCCGGCCGGCGGCCTTGCCGAGGCGGAAGGCGCTCGAGAGGTTGATGTCGAGGGTGCGCTGCCAGTCGTCGTCCGTGGTGTCGAGGACGGGGACGCGGTGGTTCATGCCCACGGCGTGGAGGAGGACGTCGATCCCGCCGAGGGTGTCGATTGTCGACTGGACGGCGTTTTCGCAGCCTTCGGCGGTGGAGAAGTCTGCGGTGACGCTGTTCTCGTGGGCCGCAAGACGTGCCTCATCGATGTCCGCAACGACCACGCGGGCACCCGCCGCGCTGAAGGCAGCGGCGCAGGCCTCACCTATGCCGCCGGCTCCTGCGATCAGCACGCGCCGGTCGGCAAGTCCTAGCCAGTTCTCCACGGAATAGGGTCCCTTTGCTTCGTCGTTGATAAGCGGTCGTTAGAATGGGCGTTATTGGAGATTGTATACAAAAACGGAGCGGTATGTAACCCCGGTCACACAGAAAGTTATCAGAGGTAACTTCGTTGCGGGAGGGGTTTGGTGGAGTGTTACGAGAGTGTGACATGTTACTGAGCGGCGGCTGGTTCCGGTCCGGAACGTCGTGGGCTGAGCGCATTGCGTGGCGCGTTCATGGCGTCGGAAGGCGGCTGGTTGGGGCCCTTGAACGTTCGCCGGTGCGGCCGGGCGAGGGTGCGGCCGGGCGAGAGCGCGACCGGTCGGGCGTGGCGCATCGCGAGCAACCTGGACCGCATCGCGAGCAATCTGGACAAAGGTGGCCAAAATAACGCGCACCTCGGACCAGGTTGCTCCAATCCAGGTCCGGATCGCTCACCACGTCGTCCGGATTCCTCCGCTTCGAGCCCCTGCTTCACGTCAGCCCCTACTTCGTGTCCGCCCTATGTGGCGTCAGTGCTTACTTCGCGTCGAGGAACCGGCGGAGGGCGTCGACGGCGTGGTCGCGGTGCTCGTCCAGGTGCTTGACCAGCCGGTCGGCGTCGCGGTCCGCGAAGGCATCGATGATGAGGTTGTGCTCTTCTTCGACGAGGCGCCGGTTGGTTGGAACGCCGTAGTAGACAAACCGGTAGGTGTCCGTGGCGTCCCAGAGGACCTGGATGAGCCGATCGAGCCGCGGCATTTCCGACGCTGAGAGCAGCACGAAGTGGAACCGGCGGTTGGCTTCGGTCATGGGCAGGATGTCTGCGGCGGCGCTGGCTGCCTCGACCTCAAGGGCGGCGTCCTTTATCGCCTGCAGCACTGAGCCGTCTGCGCGCTTGACGGCGGCGTACGCGGCTTCGGTCTCAAGGAGCTGCCGGATGCGGTACGTCTCCAGGAGATCCGCAAGCGACAGCCGGGCAACCTTGAAGCCCCGGTGCGGCTCGTAGACAATTTGTCCTTCGCCCTCGAGGATCTTGAATGCCTCGCGCAGTGGAACCCTGCTGACTCCGAGTCGTTCGGCGAGGGCGTCCTGCCGCAGCGGCTCGCCGGGCTGGACCTCACCGGCGATGATCATGCGGCGCAGTTCGGCGAGGGCGAAGGCCTGCGCGGTGGGAGGCCGCTTGGGCGATGTGCCGGCCATGCGCGTCCTCCCTCTGCTGTAGCTGACTTCTCGATGGTGAACTTCACGCCGCCGAATTTCCTGACGACTCTAGTTCAACACAGCAGCAGGTTACGGATTGCTCCGGATCTCCCCATTCTTGAGGAAAGCTTCGCCCAAATGCGCAGGGTGGCTTGATCTGGGTGGGTCACAGTGGAGGAAGACTCCTCCGGACCGGACCGTTCGCCGGTCCGGGGGTCGACTTCTTCGACGGGTTGGGAGCGGGTGCGATGGCCTGGCTGAAGAATAAACGAACCTCGGCAGTACCCGGCATGCCGACACTGACTGGACCGGCACTGACTGGACCGGCACTGTCTGGGCCGGCACTGACTGAGCTGCTGGAGAGTTGCGTGCCCGCAGACCTACCGGTGCACCGTCCTGAAGTCATTGCCCAACTGGCCGAGGAACTGGCGACCCTCGCGGACGCACTCCGCTACCGGGACAATTTCGCGCGACTCCTGCCCAAGCGCATCCGGGACCTTGATGTAGACCTCCGGTCGAAGAACCTGGAAGACGCCGAGGGTACGCTCCTGAGCCTCAACGTCGGCGCCACCATGGTGGGAGCACCCAGGTTGCAGTACGTCGCGGACCGGTGCCTGTCGGACTTCCGCAGCGGCCGCGAAATGAGCTGCCTGCCGGCGCTCGCCGGGGAGGCCGAGCGGTTCCTCATGTTGCTGTCAGGACCGGACGACGCTGACCCGGCACCGGGACCGGCAGCCGACTAATCCACCGGAATCATCCGGTAGCCGACCCCTCGAACAGTCTTGATGAACCGGGGTTCCCGGGTGTCCTCGCCGAGCTTCTTCCGGAGGTTCCGGATGTGCACCTCCACGAGGTGATGATCGTCGGTCCACCCCTCACCCCACACGCGCCCGAGCAGGGTTTCCCGCGTCCACACCCGGCGGGATCCGGTCATCAGGGTGGCGAGGAGATCGAACTCGATCTTGGTCAGCGGCAGCTCCTCGCCATCAAGCCGCGCCACCCGCCCCTCGACATCGACCGAGAGCGAACCATGAACGACGACGCCGTCATCCCGGCTTTCCTCCGCGGTTTCAGTTCCAGCCGCCTCACGTGACACGGTTCCGACCGAGGATGCCGTCCCATCAACGAGGGACCGCGGCCGGCGGAACATCGCCGCAACCCTTGCCCGCACCTCACGGGGACTGAACGGCTTGACGATGAAGTCGTCGGCGCCGATCTCCAGGCCCAGCACCCGTTCAATCTCCTCGACGCGGGCAGTGATCATCACGATGTAGGCGTCCGTCTCCGGCCGCAGTTGGCGGCAGACCTCCATGCCGTCAAGGTCCGGCAGGTTCAGGTCCAGGGTCACCAGGTCAGGCTGATGTTCGCGCACCAGGGACAGGGCTTCTCTTCCGCTCGCAGTCTCGATGGTGTTGAAACCCACCATTGAGAGAGTGAGTACCAGGAGCTCCCGGATGTCGGGATCGTCCTCCACCACCACTGCCGTGCGCTCAAACGAGTCAGTACCCATAGGTTGAACCTCTCATGTTCGCGGCAGCTCAATGGCCACGGTGGTTCCCACGCCCAGCTCGGACTGGATGGACAGCGATCCGCCGTGCCGTTCCACCGCCTCGGCAGCTATCGAAAGGCCCAGACCTGTGCCTGGGATCTCCGCCGCAACAGAGTTGGTGGCCCGGTAGAAGCGGGTCAGCAGCTGCGGCACTTCGTCCGCGGGAATGCCCATACCTGCGTCTTCGATCGTGACCCGCACCGCACCGTCGTCGGCTGTGAAACTGACGGTGACCTCACCGCCGTCGGGACTGTACTTCACGGCGTTGGACAGTACGTTCACACACGCGCGTTCCAGCAGCGCCCACATTCCGGTGACGTACAGCGCCAGGTCCGTGGGCAGGATCCGGATCGAGACGTTCTTCCTGGCGGCGAGCGGCAGCAGATCGGCCGCCACTGTTTCCAGCAGGTGAACCAGGTCAATCGACGCGCGGCCAAGGGCAGTACCGGCGTCGAGCACTGACAGTGCCAGGACGTTCTCCACAAGGCCGCTCAGACGTTGGCCGTTGCGCTCAATGATCTTCAGCATCTTCTGTGCTGGGGAGGGCAAGTCGCCGGCGTCGCCGTCCTGCAGCAGCTCAACGTAGCCAAGGATCGAGGACAGGGGAGTGCGCAGCTCGTGGTGAACCGTGGCCACAAAACCGTTCTTGGCGGCGTCGAGCTCGCGGAGCCTGTCCACCACCTGCTGCTGGCCGACAATCAGCTGCCCCTGAATCATCCCGTGGGCGAGGTTTCCGAGCAGGTGCTGCAGCAGGGCAATCTCGGCGCTGGACCACTTGCGGGCGCCGCGGTCAGCGACGATCCACACGAGGCCGAACGGCGTTGCACCCTCGCCGACCGGCAGCAGCAGGCCGCTGCTGTCGAAACCCTCCATGTGCGCGTGGATCTTGGGCAGGGTATCCGGAACTTCCGTGAGCTGCCCGGCGATGACCGCGAGGGAACCCGAAGTGCGCCACAGCTCCGTGCCCAGGACCCACAGCTCGTCCAGCAGGTCGCTGACGTCGTCCGGTTGCGCGATACCGACGCCGCGCTGCCAGCGTGCAGGATCGGAGGCGATGCGTGCGTCGTCGAAAATGTGCAGTGTGACGTCTTCGGCGTCAAGCGCTTCGCCGATTCCCTGCAGTGCCAGCTCAACCATGTCCGATGGCTCGTTGGTCTGGCGGATGTCGTCCGAAATGCGCCGCACGCGGTCACGCAGGAACGCCGACTCATTCCGACGCTCCTCGCGCAGCCGGTTGCGGTGGATTGCGGTATTGACCCGGTGCAGCAGTTCCTCGGAGGCGATCGGCAGCAGCAGGTAATCGCTGGAGCGCATGGCCAGCTCCGGATGGGATGTCACCTGCTCCACCGACTTCGCGGTCAGCACCACGGGGATATTCCGCGGCAGCAGATGGTCGGCTTCCTTGGCGATGGTCGCCAGATACTCCAGCGCAATGTCAGCGCCGACGACGGCGACATCAGCCGTGAGCTCCCGCGCCGCTTCGATTGCCGGGCCGACAGCGCTGTGCGCGGCAACCGTGAAACCGGCGTGGTGCAGGCCGCCGGCAATCTGCTTGAGCAGGTCGATGTCCGAGTCAACCACGAGGGCAGTGCCCACAGCAGTAGTGATCTCGCTGGTTGCGCGCAAGACTCGTCCCCTTGTGTCGTAAATCCCAGACCGTTGGTACAGCACGTTCTGCCGAGTCTAGCGACGTGCCCGTTGTCCTGCTGACAAGGAGCGGTAGGATCATGCATCAGCTGCCCTGACGAAAGGCCTGAACGTGCGCCGTGGCACCAATCTTCCCCGCATGGGGGACTTCAACCAGAGCGTCATTCTCGATGCCATCCGCCGGTCCAGCGAGGGGCTCAGCAGGGTTGAGCTGGTGGATCTGATCGGCCTGTCCCCGCAGGCCGTTTCCAACATCACGCGGCGCCTGCTTTCCGAGGAACTGATCGTAGAGGCGGGTAAAACCGGCAGCGGGCCGGGCAAGCCGCGGACCATCCTGCGCATCAATCCCTCCGGCCGGTACGCGATCGGTGTGCACCTGGACCCGGCGCTGACGACGGTGGTGCTGATGGACCTGATGGGAGTGGTGCTGCACCGCCGGGTGCGCGAGACACCGCTTGGCACGGAGCCGGGCCAGATCATTGAAGCGATTGCCGGTGAAGTGCGCGCCCTCCTCGCCGAGTCATCGGTGGACCCGACCCGCATCGAGGGAATCGGGGTGGCACCTCCGGGGCCGATCGACCGGCCGGCGGGCGCCGTCGTCGACCCTCCCCTCCTGATGGGCTGGCACCGAGTGCCGCTGCGCGATGCGCTCGCGGAGGCCACCGAGATGCCGGTCTTCGTGGAAAAGGATGTGACGGCGGCAGCGGTTGCGGAGATCTGGGGCGGCGGCCACGGGAGCACGCAGAGCTTCGTGTTTGTGTATATCGGCACGGGTATCGGCAGCGGAATTGTGGTGGACGGCGAAGTGCTGCGGGGAACCTCGGGCAATGCGGGCGAGATCGGGCACATCGTGACGGACCCGAACGGACCGGAGTGCGCCTGCGGGATGCGCGGCTGCATTGCGGTGACGTGTGATCCGCAGTCGCTGGTTCGGGAAGCCGAACGGCTCGGCGTGCTGAGCGCGGAGCGGCACCGCAGCGGTGATGTGGCTGATGGGCTGCTGCGGTTGTGCGCAGCGGCGGAGGCGGGGGACAAGCTCGCCTGCGACATCATCACCACGGCTGCCGTGCGTACCGCGCGCGCTGTGTCGGTCCTCGCCAATGTGCTCGATGTCGACCGCGTGGTGTTCGGCGGGCCGTTCTGGGCGCCGCTGGCGAACCGGTATCTGGAGGTCGTGCCGTCGTCGTTATTGGACTTCCGGGCTGCGCGGAGCATTCATCCGGTGGAGGTGGTCTCAACCGGGATCGGCGACGACGTTGCGGCCGTCGGAGCCGCCTGCCTCATGCTTGAGCGGACGCTGGGTCCGCGCGCAGAGCGGTTGATGCTGGCGCGCTAGTTTCCCCCTGATCCGCACCGTACCTACTGGAACTTTTGCGCAGCTCCGGTGACTTCCGGGCGGTCGAAGTCGCCGGAGCTGCGCAAAACTTCCGGGGTTGACAGATACCCCCCGGGGGTATACTTTTATTGATACCGGAGTCAGGAAGTCCGAGCCCGATCACCGGGCCGCATACTCCTTGAAGGTCATTCGATGCGGCCGTCGCCAATCTGGTTCAAGATCAGCGGCAGGCCAAACATCATTCCATCAACGCCTGACTTTCCAGGTCCCTCCGGACGAAGTCCCTACGGACGCAGTCCCTTGAAGGGCCGAAGGGAATCATCATGAAACACCAAACTTCCGGCCGCGCAGGCGCGCAGGTCGCGCACCACGACATGCCGGATAATTCTACGCATCCCGCCAACGCCGATTCCGAAGTGCATACGCATGGACAGCATGCCGGGCACTCCACCGCAACGTTCAAGAACCGGTTCTGGATCAGTCTGATCCTGGCCGTGCCCGTTGTCCTGTTCAGCCACATGTTCGCGGAAATTGTCGGCTACATTCCGCCCGATTTTCCCGGCGCCCTGTGGGTTTCGCCGATCCTGGGCACCGTCATCTTCTTCTACGGCGGTGCGCCGTTCCTGAAGGGCGGCATTGCCGAGCTCACATCCCGTCAGCCGGGAATGATGCTGCTGATCGCCATGGCCATCAGCGTTGCGTTCATCGCGTCCTGGATCACCACCCTTGGGATCGGAAATTTCAATCTCGATTTCTGGTGGGAACTCGCCCTGCTGGTGGTGATCATGCTGCTGGGCCACTGGATGGAGATGCGGGCCCTCGGCTCCGCGGCCGGTGCCCTCGACGCACTGGCTGCACTGCTGCCGGATGAGGCCGACAAAGTGACCGACGCCGGGATCGAAACTGTGCCGGTCAGCTCGCTCGCGGGCGGGGATGTAGTTCTGGTCCGCTCCGGTGCCCGCGTACCGGCGGACGGTGACATTGTGGACGGCACCGCCGAGTTCGATGAATCCATGATCACCGGAGAATCACGCACCGTCTCCCGCCGTATCGGCGAGAAAGTGGTTGCCGGCACGGTCGCGACGGACAACGCGGTTCGGGTGGAGGTGACCGCCGTCGGCTCGGACACCACGCTGGCAGGGATCCAGCGCCTGGTCGCAGAGGCGCAGGCCTCCTCCTCCAAGGCGCAGGCGCTGGCGGACCGTGCGGCGGCGCTGCTGTTCTACTTTGCGCTCATCGCGGGCATCCTTACCTTCATCGCCTGGTTGCTCCTCGGCAGTCCGGATGACGCGGTGATCCGGACCGTCACGGTCCTGGTGATCGCCTGCCCTCACGCCCTCGGCCTGGCGATTCCGCTGGTGATCGCCATCTCCACGGAACGCGCGGCCAAGGGAGGGGTGCTGATCAAGAACCGGATGGCGCTGGAGCGGATGCGAACCATTGACGTCGTACTGTTCGACAAGACGGGCACGCTCACCGAAGGCCGTCACGCGGTGACCGCGGCCGCTGCCACCGGTGGCGTTACGGAGGCGGAAATGCTGGCCCTGGCCGGCGCTGCCGAATCCGACAGCGAGCACCCGGTGGCCCGTGCCATTGTCCAAGCAGCGGCGGACAACCCGGAAGCGGTGGCGTTTGGCTACCGCGGTACCGGGTTCTCGTCGATGACCGGCCGAGGCATCCGCGCGGTTGTGAACGGTGCGGAGATCGCTGTCGGCGGCCCCAACATGCTCCGGGAACTCTCGCTCGATACGCCGCGGGACCTGAACGGCACCGTTTCGAAATGGATGGGTCGCGGCGCTTCGGTGCTTCACGTGGTCCGGGACGGTGCCATCATCGGTGCGCTCCGGCTTGAGGACCGGGTCCGCGACGAGTCCCGGGCGGCCGTGAAGGCGCTGCAGAACCGCGGTGTCAAGGTTGCAATGATCACCGGAGACGCGCGGCAGGTGGCCGATGCTGTCGGTGCCGAGTTGGGCATCGATGAGGTCTTCGCTGACGTATTGCCGCAGGACAAGGACTCCAAGGTCGCCGAACTGCAGGGACGCGGACTGAAGGTTGCCATGGTCGGTGACGGGGTGAATGACGCTCCTGCGCTGGCCCGCTCGGAAGTGGGTATTGCGATCGGTGCGGGCACCGACGTCGCAATGGAATCTGCCGGCGTCGTGCTCGCCGGAAACGATCCGCGGTCGGTGCTGGCGATGATCGACCTGTCCAGGGCCAGCTACCGGAAGATGATTCAGAATCTGATCTGGGCAACCGGCTACAACGTCCTCGCCGTTCCGCTGGCTGCGGGAGTGCTCGCCTTTGCGGGGATCATCCTCTCGCCCGCCGCGGGTGCCGTGCTGATGAGCGTGTCCACCATTGTGGTCGCGCTGAACGCGCAGCTGTTGCGCAGAATCGACCTCAACCCAGACCGCATCACCACGTGATGCAGAAGGATCAGACCATCATGAAGCGTTACCTATCCCTTTCAGCGCTCGGTATTGCCGCCGTCGTCGTGCTTGCCGGCTGCGGGACCGCCGAATCGGGTGAATCAGCAGCCGGCTCCTCCGGCAGCGAGATGGCCGGGGAGCATAACGACGCCGACGTCATGTTCGCGCAGATGATGATTCCCCACCACGAGCAGGCGGTGGAGATGAGCGACGTCGTTCTCGCGAAGGAGGGCCTCAGCCCCGACATCACGGAGCTGGCCACGCAGGTCAAGGGCGCCCAGGCGCCAGAGATCGAGACGATGACCGGCTGGCTCGACGCCTGGGGAGAGTCGGTTGAGGGGCACCATATGGACTCCGACGGCGGCATGGACGGCATGCTGAGCGAGGACCAGATGGGCGAGCTTGAGGCCGCCGAGGGCGAGGAGGCCGCGCGCATGTTCCTCGAATCCATGACCGCCCACCACAACGGCGCCGTGGACATGGCGCAGGAGGAAATCGAGAACGGCGAGAACGCGGAAGCGATAGCGCTGGCCGAGGACATCGTCGAAGCCCAGGAGGCGGAAATCCAGGAGATGAAGGAGTTGCTCGCGGAACTGTAGGCGGCAGGCTCTAGGCTGGTTTCCACCACCGTGAGTTGGCAGGACACGCCCCGAATGGTTGGCCATTAGGGGCGTGTCCTGCTCATTCAACGGGGGGATTGTGGGTTAAATCCACTCGATGTACTATTTCCGGTATCGGAAGTCTCCCGATGCCAAGTTTCAAAGGAGAAACCATGCGCGGCGCCTCTCGAACCCTCCCAGCAGCGGCGGTTGCCGTGCTCCTCGTCCTCAGCGGCTGCGCGGGCGGCGGCGGTGAGGAGGAGGCCACGGACAACACCCTGCGGATCATCTACCAGAAAGCCGGCGATGCCTCCCCGCTGGACACCCTCATGCAGAGCACCAAGGAACAGTTCGAGGCCGCCAATGAGGGCGTCACCGTGGAACTCGAGCCGGTCGAGGGCACCGATGAGGACTACAACACCCGCCTGGCGCTCTCGCAGCGCTCGCCGGACACCGCTCCCGACGTCTTCTACGAGGACACCTTCCGCCTGCGCTCCGACGTCGAGGCTGGGTACCTGCTCAATCTCGACGAGCATCTCGCCGGCTGGGAGGAGTGGGACGCCTTCAACGAAGCCGCAAAGGAAGCAGGAAAGGCCGACGACGGCGGCACCTACGCGGTGCCCCTCGGCACCGACACCCGGGTCATCTGGTACAACAAGCAGGTGCTCCAGGACGCCGGGGTGGACGTTCCTTGGCAGCCCGAGACGTGGGATGACTTGCTCGAGATGGCGCGCACCGTGAAGGAAGCGCAGCCCGATTCACGGCCGTTCAGTATGTATGCGGGAACCGGCACCGGTGAGGGCACCGTGATGCAGAGCTTCTACGAGCTGCTCTACGGCACTGAAAGCGGCGGTCTCTATGATGACGAATCGTCGAAGTGGATTGTCGGATCGCAGGGCTTTGTTGATTCGCTGGCGTTCCTGAAGACTCTTTATGACGAGGAATTCGCGGTGACCCCGGCCGAGGCCCTGGACCCGAACGTGTGGCAGGTAGTCCTCGGCACCATGCTGCCGGAGAACCAGATGGCGGCCACGGTGGAGGGTTCCTACGCGCCGTCGTTCTGGCAGGAAGGCGGCATGTTCGAGTGGCCGGAATACGCGGACGTGATGGGCGTTGCGCCTTTCCCCACGCAGAACGGGCAGGAGCCCGGAGCTACCAGCATGTCCGGCGGCTGGACGCTGGCCGTCGGGGCCGGCGCGGAAAACCCGGACCTCGCGTTCGAGTTCCTCACCACCGCCATGAGCCAGGAGAACCTGCTGCAGTACACGGTGGACAACTCGCAGATTGCCGTGCGCACGGACATCGCCGAGGCGCCCGAGTACCTTGAAGCGAACCCATTTGTCGCGGATGTCTCCGCGGTGCTTGATGTCACGAACTACCGGCCCGCGACCTCGAACTATGCCGAGATCTCGACGGCGGTGCAGGAAGCCACCGAGGCCGTCATCACCGGAGGAGCCACTCCCGAGGAAGCGGCGGCAACGTACGACGAGGCTCTGAAGGCGATCGTCGGCGAAGAGAACGTCGTCGAGGAGTAGCCATCTCCTCTACGGTCACTTCCCGCGGTTCGTCCTCCGGCGCCGCGCGCCGCGGCGGCAGCGGGAACAAAAGCCAGGAGCGGGAGCGCAACGGACGGGCCTCCCGCTCCCTGGCGTCGGCGTTGAAGCTGATTCCTCTCGCGCCGGCGATCATCCTCATCGGGATCTTCCTGGCCGGGCCGATCACCTGGTCCTTCTACGGGTCCTTCACCAATGCCGCCCTGACCGGTCCCAATGCGAAGAATCCCGAGTGGATCGGCCTCGAGAATTACACGACCCTGTTCGCCGATCCGCTCTTCCCGCAGTCACTCCTGCTCACCGTCGTCTTTGTGCTCGTCTCGGCTGTGATCGGGCAGAACTTCCTTGGACTCGGCCTCGCGCTGCTGATGCAGCGGGCGCATAAGGCGGTTGCCGCCGTCGTCGGCGTGTGTGTGGTGGCAGCGTGGGTGCTGCCGGAGATCGTGGCCGCGTTTGTTGCGTACGCATTCTTCTTCCGGGACGGGACGCTGAATCAGCTCACGGGTTTCGCGGGCCTGCCGGCGGTGGACTGGCTGTTCGAGCACCCGATGCTCGCGATCATCCTCGCCAACATCTGGCGGGGGACCGCGTTCTCGATGATGGTCTACCAGGCGGCGCTCAATGACGTTCCGAAGGAGATTACCGAGGCCGCGGAGATCGACGGGGCGGGCGGTGCCAAGACCCTGGTTTTCGTCACGGTTCCGATGATCCGGCGCAGCATCGCGACCAACCTGATGCTGATCACGCTGCAGACACTTGCGGTGTTCACGCTGATCTACGTGATGACCGCCGGCGGGCCCACCAACCGCAGCACCACCCTGCCGATCATGGCGTACGAGGAAGCCTTCCGCTACAGCGACATCGGCTACGGCACGGCGATCGCCGTGGTGATGCTGATCATCGGCGCCGCCTTTTCCCTGGCGTACATTCGCCTCCTGCGCGAGAGGAAACCGTCATGAGCGGGCCGGTTTCGCGTACGACGACGACGACGGCCGGTGCCGCCGTTCCCGGTGCCTTGCGCGGCGCTCGCCGGGGCTCACCTCACGGGTCGCGCCGCGGGGCGCCGAGCTGGAGAGCCAGCGTTGTCCTGGCACTGATCGCCCTGTGTTTCGTGGTGCCGCTGAGCTGGCTGGTGCTGGCGTCCTTCGATGCGGAAGCGACGTACGAGACTGCCCTGCCGGCGTCGTTCTCGCTGGCCAACTTCACCGCGATCCTGACGCCGGAGCAGACCTTTGTGCCGCTGTGGAACAGCCTCATCCTTTCGGGGGGCTCGGCGGCGTTGACAGTGATTGCCGCCGTGCTGGCCGCCTACCCGTTGTCCCGCTTCAACACGCGGTTCAACCGGCCGTTCCTCTATACCGTGCTGTTCGGGACGTGCCTGCCGATCACGGCGATCATGGTTCCGGTGTACAGCCTGTTCGTGCAGCTGAACCTGCTTGATTCACTTGCGGCGACGACGTTCTTCCTGGCGGCGACGTCGCTGCCGATGGCCATCTGGATGACCAAGAACTTCATGGATTCAGTGCCGGTGTCGCTCGAGGAGGCGGCGTGGGTGGACGGCGCGTCCGCCATGAAAGCCCTGTGGCATATTGTGGTGCCGCTGATGCGGCCGGGTCTCGGCGTCGTCTTCATCTTTGTGTTCATTCAGGCGTGGGGGAACTTCTTCGTGCCGTTCATCCTGCTGTTCTCGCAGGAGAACCAGCCCGCAGCGGTGAGTATCTTCCGGTTCTTCGGGCAGTTCGGCACGGTCGCGTACGGGCAGCTGGCCGCGTTCTCGATCCTCTATGCACTGCCCGTGATTGTTTTGTACATCCTCGTCTCGCGTGTGTTCGGTGGCTCCTTTGCCATGTCCGGCGCCTTGAAAGGTTAGATCCATGCACGACAATCGACTCCTGGTCGAGGCACGAATCGCGCGGTTCCTTGCCGAGCGGCTGACCCCTGCGGTGTGGCCGGTCTCGGTGCCGCTAGAGGTTTCCGCGTGGCAGGCGCCGGGGGAGCCGGTGCCGTTTTCGTCAGCCGTGTCCGGGCGGTTCGAGCCGTTTGTGGTGGGCTCTGCGTGGGGGCGTCCGTGGGGGACCACCTGGTTCCGCTTCGCCGGGACGGTGCCGGAGGAGTGGACGCTTTCTTCCGGGCATCAGGTCGAGGCGGTCATTGACCTTGGCTTCTCGACGATCATGCCGGGCTTTCAGGCCGAGGGGCTTGTCTACGCGCCGGACGGCCGGGTGATCAAGGCACTGGAGCCGCTGAATATGTGGGTTCCGCTGGACGCGGCGCCGGGCACCGCCGTCGAGTTCTATGTTGAGGCGGCGTCCAATCCCAATGTGATCGACGGTTTCGATTACCAGCCCACTCCGTTGGGGTCGCTGTCCACCGCGGGTTCGGATCCGCTGTACACGTTCCGCCGGGCGGAGGTGGCGCTGTTCGACCGGGAGGCCTGGGAATTGGGCCAGGATGTCTGGACGCTGAACGGACTCATGAATGAGCTGCCCGTTGATTTGCCGCGCCGGCACGAGATCCTGCGTGCGCTGGAGAAGGCGGTCAACGCCGTTGACCCAACGGATATCTCCGGGACCGCGTCGGCGGGCCGCGCGTGTCTTGCTGCGGTTCTGGCTTCGCCTGCACACGCGAGCGCGCACCGGCTGCATGCGGTGGGACATGCGCACATCGACAGTGCCTGGCTGTGGCCGGTCCGCGAGACGGTGCGGAAGGTGGCGCGGACGTTCTCCAACGTGCTTGAGCTGATGGACCGCGACCCGGGCTTTGTATTCGCTGCTTCCTCGGCGCAGCAGTATGCGTGGCTCAAGTCGTCCTATCCGGACCTGTTCGAGCGGGTGGCGGAGAAGGTCCGGGCCGGGCAGTTTGTGCCAGCCGGCGGTATGTGGGTGGAATCGGATACCAACATGCCTGGCGGCGAGGCGCTTGCGCGGCAGTTCGTTGCCGGCAAGCGTTTCTTCCTCGAGAACTTTGGCGTGGAGCCGCAGGAGGTGTGGTTGCCCGATTCCTTCGGGTACTCGGCTGCGCTGCCGCAGATTGTCCGTGCGGCGGGGTCGCAGTACTTCCTCACCCAGAAGATTTCGTGGAACGAGACGAACCTGTTTCCGCATTCCTCCTTCAACTGGGAGGGCATTGATGGCACGCGGGTCTTCACGCACTTCCCGCCGGTGGACACGTACAACTCGGACCTTTGCGGCAAGGACCTTGCCCGTGCCCAGCGGAACTACCGGGAAAAGGGGGCGGCCAACACGTCGCTGGTCCCGTTCGGCTGGGGCGACGGCGGTGGCGGACCCACCCGGGAGATGCTCGCTGCGGCGTCCCGCGCCGCTTCGCTCGAGGGATCTCCCGCTGTGACGCTGTCTTCTCCTGCACGGTTTTTCTCGGAGGCAGCCGCCGAGTATCCGGATGCACCGGTGTGGTCCGGTGAGCTGTACCTTGAATTTCATCGCGGTACGTATACGTCGCAGGCGCGGACCAAGCGGGGTAACCGCCGGTGTGAGCATCTGCTGCGTGAGGCGGAGCTGTGGTGCACGCTTGCTGCGCTGCGTTCGGGGTTCGCGTACCCGTACGACGAGCTGGAAACCGCCTGGCATACTGTGCTGTTGCAGCAGTTCCACGACATTCTGCCGGGCTCCTCGATTGCGTGGGTGCATGAGGAGGCCGAGCGCAACTATGCCGCTGTCACGGCAGCGCTGGAGTCGCTGATTGGCGCGGCGTTGCGTGCGATGCTGGGCACAGGTTCAGCGACAGCCGCACTGAATTCCGGGCCATATCGCGTGGAGGGTGTGCCTGCGCTGGGAGGTGCGGCGCCGTCGTCGTCGGCTGTTTATGAACCCGTACGTGAGGGATCGTCGTGGGTGTTGGAGAGCGAATCCCTGCGGCTGACGTGTGACGAGAACGGGTTGTTCACCTCGTTGGTGGTTGGCGGCTCGCAAGCGGCCGGCGGCCGTGAGGTCATCCCCGCGGGCACGAGCGCCAACGTGTTCCAGCTGTTCCGGGATACGCCCAACCAGTGGGACGCCTGGGATATCGATGAGCATTACAAGTTCAATGTCACGGAGCTGACCGACGCGGCGGCGGTTGATGCGGTCGGGTCGGTGTTGCGGGTGGAACGGGTGTTTGGGAAGTCGCGGCTGGTTCAGCGGATTTCGTTGAGTGCTGACGGCACTGCGGTGGATCTGTCCATCGAGGCCGACTGGCACGAGCAGCAGAAGCTCCTCAAGCTCGCGTTCCCTGTGGATGTGTTGGCTGACCGGGCGGCGTCGGAGATTCAGTTCGGGCATATCCAGCGGCCGACGGCGACGAACACGTCGTGGGACGCGGCGCGCTTCGAGACCGTGGCGCACCGCTGGGTGCAGGTAGGGGAGCCCGGGTTCGGGGTGTCGTTGGCGAATGACTCGACGTACGGGTACGACGTCACCCGGGCGGAATCGCCATCGGGGGTTCCGCATACGCTGGTGCGGGCATCACTGCTGCGGGGGCCGCTGTTTCCGGATCCGCAGGCTGATCAGGGAGCTCATACTTTCGAGTTCTCACTGCGGCCTTCGTCCGGTATCCCTGAGGCGGTCGCGGAGGGTTATCGGTTGAATCTGCCGGTGCGTACCGTGCCGGGGGTAGGGTTGTCGGCTGTTGAGCCGGTGGTGACGGTGTCCAACCCTGCGGTGGTTGTGGAGGCGGTGAAGCTGGCCGAGGACCGCAGCGGCGATGTCGTGGTGCGGTTGTATGAGGCGTTCGGTGGGCGGGCGTCGGCGGTGCTGTCGGCCGGCTTTGAGTACTCGTCGGTGGTTGCCACAGACTTGTTGGAGCGGACTGTTTCAGCTGACTTCCTGACCACCAACGACGGCGGCGTTGCCCTCTCGTTGCGGCCCTTCCAGTTGGTGACGCTGCGGTTCAGTGCGCGGTGACGTTTAGTGCGCGGTGAGCTTCGCCAACTGGTCCCGGATACCGTCGAAGTGGCGCTTCAACCGCTCGGAGGCCAGTGCCTTGTCGCCCGATTGCACAGCAGAGAAGATGTCCCGGTGGATGGCGGCGGTTTCCATCAGGTTGGCCGTATCGCCGCCCACCTCCGCATGGATCTTCCGGTAGACCTTCCAGAAGACGGACATGAGGTTCGAGAGGAGCTCGTTGCTGAGCGGTTCGAACAGCTGACGGTGGAATTCCTCGTCAATATCGGCAAAACCTTCGCCCCGCTGGGCGGCTGCCTCCATCCGTTGCACCGTCAGCTCGATGGCCTGCAGGTGGTCCGGAGTCATCACATCCATCGCGTCGCCGATCAGGCCCGACTCGAGCGCCTGCCGGACGTCGACGAGTTGGATGGCTTCCTTGCCCTCATGCCGGAGGGAAAGACGGCCGCGGAACGTCAGTCCGTCCGTCAGTGCATCGAAGTTGCTGGGGGCCACGAACATCCCGAAACCATGGCGGATCTCGACGACGCCCAGTGCCTGGAGCACTTTGAGGGATTCCCGCAGGGTGTTGCGTCCGATGCCGAGCTCGGCGGACAGCTCACTCTCAGTAGGGAGGGGATCGCCGGACTCGAGCTCACGCTCAAGAATCAGGTCCATGATCTCTGCCTGCAGCGCACGGAGCCTGGCCTGCGCACTGAAGCGGGCCTGGCGTTGCGGAAGATCGACGCTCATAATTTCTCCTAGAGTCAGCGGGCGGCGGTGGTCGAGACCCCGGAACGTCCAACGCCGTACACGGCCCGTCAGTGGAGTTCATCCGCGGCTAGGTTATCGGATGTCCCACCTCTTTGCACAGCCCGCTTCAACAAACACTATTCGAACTTGACCAAGACGTGTGATGCGCCTTACAGTTCTCGGCATAGCATCGGACATCCTACATCCGATAACCAATCTTGAAATGGTGAGGCACATAGATGAGCAACACTTTTGAAACCCCGGGTCTGCTGAAAGATTCCAGCCGCCGCAATTTCCTGAAGTTGGCCGGCGTCATGGGTGCAGCGGCGGCGTTTGCCGGTTCGATCTCAGCCTGCAGCCCCGGCGGCAGCCCGGCTCCGGCAGAAGAAGGCGAAGCGGCAGCAGGGTCCATCGAAGCCGGTATCTCCTACCAGCTGTCCACTGGGTTTGATCCCATGCTGGCCACAGGTGCAACGCCGCTCGCGGCCAACCTGCACATCTTTGAGGGCCTCGTGGAACTTCACCCGGCTACCCGGGAGCCCTACCTCGCGCTTGCCGCAGCGGACCCCGAGATGGTTGATGACACCACCTACCGGGTCACCTTGCGCGACGGCGCCATGTTCCACAACGGCGAAACCGTCACCGCTGACGACGTCGTCTTCTCCTTCGAACGCGTGCTTGACCCGGAGAACGCATCGCTGTTCGCGGGCTTCATCCCGTTCATCGACACGGTGACCGCTATGGATGAGAAGACCGTCGAGTTCAAGCTGAAGTATGCGTTCCCCGGCTTCGGCCCTCGTATCTCGGTCGTCAAGGTCGTGCCGAAGGCTGCCGTCGAGGCAGATCCGGAAGGCTTCGACCTCGCTCCCATCGGCACCGGTCCGTTCAGCCTGGTCTCCGCCGTCAAGGAAGACCGGATCGTCTTCAAGAAGTTCGCGGACTACAACGGCAAGTACGAGGCCCGCGTCGAGGACATGACCTGGCTGCTCATTGCTGACCCAGCCGCCCGCGTCGCTGCCGTTCCGTCCCGGACCCAGGCTATCGAGGATGTTCCCTACCTCGACGTCGACCAGCTCAAGAGCAAGGTCGAGGTGGAGTCCGTGCAGTCCTTCGGCCTGCTCTTCCTGATGTTCAACACCGCTTCGGAAAAGTTCGCTGACAAGCGTGTCCGCCAGGCACTGCACTATGCGATGAACACCGAGGACATCATCACCAAGGCCCTGCTGGGAAATGCGGTTCCCGCAACCTCCTACTTCCAGGAAGGCCACCCGTCCTACAGCAAGGCGTCCACCGTCTACGGCTTCGACGCAGACAAGGCGAAGTCGCTGCTGCAGGAAGCCGGCGCGGAGAACCTGACCGTCACCCTGACCTCCACCGATACCGGCTGGGTCACCAAGGTTGTTCCGCTGATCAAGGAAAACTGGGACGCCATCGGCGTGAACACCACCCTGGAGATCCTGCAGTCCGCGGCCGTGTACGCACCCGACAAGGTGAACGGCGGCAACTTCGATGTGCTCTGCGCACCGGGCGACCCGTCGGTATTCGGGAACGACGGCGACATCCTCCTGAGCTGGTTCTACCGCGGTGACGCCTGGATGAAGAACCGCGCGGCCTGGCATGAAACCGCTGGGTACGCTGAAGTCCAGAAGAAGCTTGACCAGGCGGTTCAGCTCAAGCCGGAAGAGGCAAAGCCCCTCCACGCCGACATCATCAACATCGTCGCCGAGGAAGCACCCCTCTACCCGATCTTCCACCGTCAGCTGCCCACCGCCTGGGACAGCGAAGCGCTGGTCGATTTCAAGCCGCTTCCGACCACCGGCGTCTCCTTCATCGGAGTCGGCCGAAAGTAATCCGCGTAACCGGTGGGACTGCTCCGGCAGTCCCACCGGGCCCGCGACAGGTTTGGAGTAATCGAAGTGACCACGTTAATCCGCCTCCTGGGGCGAAGGCTGGCAGCCCTCCCGTTCATGCTGCTCGGCGTTACCATCATGGTGTTTGTCGTCCTGTCAGTGATTCCTGCGGACCGCGCCACTGCCGTCCTCGGACCTGAAGCGACCGAGGAAATGAAGTTCGCCTGGAGGGAAGAACGCGGACTCAACGACCCCCTCATCGTCCAGTTCTTCCGCTACCTGGCCGGCATCCTGCGGCTTGACTTCGGCGTCACCAACCCTCCTGAGGAATCGGTGGCCACCAAGATCGCGGCCGCCTTCCCCGTCACCCTCCAGTTGACGCTGCTGGGAGTGCTTCTCGCCGTCGTTCTCTCGCTTGTCCTCGGTGTCCTCGGAGCCCTCTACCGGGACAAGTGGCCGGATCAGGTCATTCGCATCTTCTCCATCGCGGCGATAGCAACGCCGTCTTTCTGGCTAGCGATCCTGCTGATCCAGTGGTTCGCCCTGCCGGAAGGATCAATCTTCCCCACCGGCGGGCTTGCGTGGGCTGACCAGTACGGCTTCGTCGGCTGGCTCTACGCCATGGCCCTGCCGGCGCTTGCCCTCGGCATCCCCGTCTCCGCATCACTGATCCGTGTGGTCCGCACCTCCATGGTGGAGGAACTGGACCGGGACTACGTGCGTACAGCGATCGGCAACGGCGTGCCCTACCGCACCGTCATAGCGCGGAATGTCCTGCGCAACGCGCTGGTCACCCCGGTGACCGTGCTGGGTCTCCGCGTGGGCTACCTGCTGGGCGGCGCCGTCGTGATCGAAAAGATCTTCAGCCTCAACGGGATGGGCGATCTGATCGTGACCGGCCTGACCACCTCCGACACCAATCTGGTGCAGGGCGCGGTGCTGACCATCGCCGTCGTCTTCGTGATCGTCAACATCCTGGTTGACGTCCTGTACCTGCTCATCAACCCGCGAATCCGGACGGTATAACCATGCGAAACGGACTGGCTACCCGCCTGAGCACCTCCGGGGCCCGCTTCCAGGCGCTGCCTCTCAGCTCGAAGATCGCCCTCGGCTTCCTCACCTTCATCATCCTCGTGGCCATCATCGGCCCCATGATGGCGCCGTACGGGGAGAACGAGTCGATTGCACCCGTTTTGCCGCCGGGAGGGCCGCATCTCTTCGGCACGGACGGATCGAGTTACGACGTACTGTCCCGCATCCTCTACGGTGCACGGGTTTCCATCGCCATCGGTCTCGGAGCCGTGCTGCTCGCGATCATTCTGGGCGCCCTGCTGGGCGCACTGGCCGCCACGTCCCGCAAGTGGGCCAACGAAGGCATCATGCGCGTCATGGACATCCTCATGGCGTTCCCCGGCATCGCGCTGGCCGCAGCACTGCTGTTTGCGCTGAAGGATCACTCGAACAACATCTTCGGCTCAACGGTGCCGGTGATCATCGTGGCCATCGCGATCGTCTACACCCCGCAGCTGGCGCGTGTCGTTCGTGCCAACGTGCTGGCCCAGTACGGCGAGGACTACGTCCGTGCCGAGCGGGTCCTGGGAGCAGGCCGCTTCTACATCCTCATCAAGCACATCGTGCGCAACACAGCTGCGCCGGTCCTGGTTTTCGCTACGGTGATGGTCGCGGACGCGATCATCCTCGAGGCGTCGCTGTCCTTCCTCGGCGCCGGTGTCCAGCAGCCGGCGGCCTCCTGGGGCAATGTCATGTCCGACGGACGCAACGTGGTCTTCAGCGGAGCCTGGTGGCCCACCACCTTCGGCGGCATCACCATCCTGCTGACGGTGCTGGCGCTGAACATTCTCGCTGAGGGGCTGACCGACGCCATGGTCAACCCCAAGCTGCGCAAGGCAGCGCCCGTGAAGGAAGCGCCGCTGAAGAGCGGGCAGATCGCCGAGACCGCGCCGGCCACGCCGGTTCAGCCTTCCGTCCTGGACGGTGAAGAAGTGGAGCTGGGGGAGGACGGTGAACTGCACGACGACGGCGGCACTTCCCTTGAAAAGGCAGCCACACTCGGTGCCGGCATCCATACACCCGGATCACTCGAGGCGCTCGCGGAGGAACTCAAGCTGCTGTCCCGTGTGGAAAGCAGCCGCACGGACCGCCTCCCGCAGGTGGCCTCTGATGCTTCCGTGATCCTTGAAGTGAAGGACCTGTCCATCCGCTTCCCCGGCCGGTACGGGGACACCGCGATTGTGGACCGCGTGAACTTCACCGTCCGCGAGGGTGAGACCATGGGCCTCGTCGGTGAATCAGGGTGCGGCAAGTCGATCACCTCGCTGGCCATCATGGGCCTGTTGCCGCCGTCGGCGGAGTTGAGCGGTTCCATCACGTTCAACGGCAAGGAACTGCTCACCAACAACCCGAAGGAACGGACGGGCCTGTACCGGGGACTGCGCGGCGAGCAGATCGCCATGGTCTACCAGGACGCACTCAGCTCGCTGAACCCGTCCATGCTGATCAAGGACCAGCTCAGCCAGCTGACCAAACGCAACGGGCGCAAGACGCCGCGGGAGCTGCTGGAACTGGTGAAACTGGATCCGGACCGCACGTTGAAGAGCTACCCGCATGAACTCTCGGGCGGCCAGCGCCAGCGGGTCCTGATTGCCATGGCACTGTCCCGGTCGCCCAAGATCGTCGTCGCGGATGAGCCCACCACGGCCCTGGACGTGACTGTGCAGAAACAGGTGGTGGACCTCCTCAACGAACTCCGTGAGCAGCTTGGCTTCGCGATGGTCTTCGTCAGCCACGACCTCGCACTGGTCGCCTCCCTGGCACACCGCATCACGGTCATGTACGCCGGTCAGGTGGTGGAATCAGCCGAAACAACGGAGCTCCTGCGCAACCCGCATCACGAATACACTCGGGGCCTGCTGGGCGCGGTGCTCTCCATCGAGGCTGATGCCGATCGGCTGCACCAGATCCAGGGCACCGTCCCCTCACCCCGCGAGTTCGCCACAGGCGACCGGTTCGCCGAACGCTCCCTGCGTCCGGACGCCGATCCCAACCAGGTGCTCGAGTTCACCCGCGTGGGCAACGGCGAGCACTACTGGGCCAGCCACCTCACCTCTGACGCGCCGCTGGGCGATCAAAAGAACACGGACGACGACGACGGCCTGGTGAAAGCCTCCGCCACCACCTCCCCGGAAGGTGCACGATGAACAGCAATAACGCGGTGCCGGTCCTGGAACTGAAGGACGTCAAGGTCTACCACCGCTCGAGGACCGGCAGTCTTTTCCGCCCCAACATCGTCAAGGCGGTGGACGGAGTCAATTTCACGGTGCGCCGTGGCGAAACCGTGGGCATCGTCGGTGAATCGGGGTGCGGAAAGTCCACGCTCGCGTCGGTGCTGGTCGGACTGCAGGAACCCACCGCGGGGCAGATGCTCTTCCACGGAAAACCGGTCAGGAGCCGCAAGGATTCTGCCCGGAAGCAGTTCGGCCGCGACGTCTCTGTGGTCTTCCAGGATCCGTCCACAGCCCTGAACTCGCGCATGACCATTCAGGACATCCTGCTCGATCCGCTGCAGATCCACGGCATCGGCAACGAGCAGAGCCGGCTTGCCAAGGTGCGGGAGCTGCTCAGTGTGGTGGGCCTTCCGCAGTCAGCTGCGGAGGTAATTCCCAGCCAGGTCTCCGGCGGCCAGCGGCAGCGTGTGGCAATCGCCCGGGCGCTCGCACTGGAACCCTCGGTGATCGTGGCGGACGAGCCCACCTCAGCCCTCGACGTCTCCGTCCGCGCCCAGGTCCTCAACCTGCTCTCCGACCTGAAGCGCGAACTGAATCTCGGCATGGTGTTCATCTCGCATGACATCCAGACCGTCCGCTACGTCTCTGACCGGATCTGCGTCATGTACTTCGGCAAGATCGTCGAAGAGGGCACCGCAACGCAGATCTTTGACCATCCCGCCAATGACTACACCAAGAAACTCCTGGGCGCAGCGCCCAGCCTGCTTCATATCTGAGCACCCAGCTCACAGCACACCTACCTCTGGAGAAATATCGTGGCAATCGCGCCTACTTCCCGCTTCCACGGCGTCATCCCGCCCGTGGTCACCCCCCGGTCCGCTGACGGCGCTCTTGACGTCGCTTCGCTCGAACGGCTGACCAAGCACCTGCTCGACGGTGGTGTGAACGGACTGTTCGTCCTTGGCTCTTCCGCGGAGGTGCCCTATCTGACCGACAGCGAGCGCGCCGTCGTCGTCAGCACTATCGGTGGCGTCAACGCAGGCCAGGTTCCGCTGATCGTGGGAGCCAACGAGCAGACCACCAACCGGGTCATCGATGAGGGCCGCCGCATGGTGGAGCTCGGTGCCGATGCGCTGGTCGTGACGTCCCAGTACTACGCGATCTCCGACGCCAATGAGACCGAAACGCACTTCCGGGCGGTGCATGCCGCGCTGGACGTCCCGGTTTTCGCCTACGACGTCCCGGTCCGCACGCATTACAAGCTGCCGACGGACCTGCTGGTGCGCCTCGGCCGCGACGGCGTGATTGCGGGTGTGAAGGACTCATCCGGTGATGATGTGTCCTTCCGCCAGCTGCTCATCGCGGCCAGGGACATCCCCGACTTCGACATCTTCACCGGTCACGAAGTAGTGGTGGACGGTGCCCTGCTGGGAGGCGCACAGGGAGTGGTTCCGGGTCTCGGCAATGTGGATCCGGCAGGCTACGCGCGCCTGTACGCTGCGGGTGTGTCCGGCGATTTCGCAACTGCGGCCGCTGAGCAGGACCGTCTCGCTGATGTCTTCTCCATCGTCTACACGCCGACTCCCGGACGGGTTTCCCCCGGCGCAGGCGGACTCGGCGCCTTCAAGACTGCCCTCATGCTGATGGGCGTCATTGACTCCAACGCCATGTCGGTACCCATGGTTGCGCTCAATGACAGCGAAACCGCGAACATTCGGGTCATCCTCGAACGGAACGGTCTGCTCTAGACCATGCGGTACGTCATCGGAATCGATCTGGGGGGCACCAAGACGGCGGCCGGCATCGTCAGCGAAGACGGCCGCGTGCTGTGCGCGGCCCGGATTCCGACTGCCGCCAAGGAGGGGGCCGAGGCCATCCTCGATGCCACCGCTACCCTCGTGCTGCGGTTGGTGCGGCGGGCGGAAGCTGAGGGGATCGTCCCGGCGGCGATCGGCATTGGATCGGCGGGCGTCATCGACGGCGAGCGCGGGATGGTGGTCTCTGCCACCGATGCGATCAGCGGTTGGGTAGGAACCCGGTTGACTGAAGGCCTCCAAACGCGCACCGGGTTGGCCTGTGCTGCGATCAACGATGTCCACGCCCATGCGTTGGGGGAATCGTGGGCAGGTGCCGCTGCGGGAAGCTCGAGTGCGTTGCTGGTGGCTGTCGGCACCGGTGTGGGCGGTAGCTTCGTCGTCGACGGTGTGCCGCAGCAGGGTGCGCGGTTTGCTGCCGGCCATGTCGGTCATTTCGCGTCGCCGTATGCCTATGAGTTCGCTTCCGGGGTTGCTTCCGACGGTGATGCTGGTGCCAATGACATCGCCGGCGGCGCTGTCGCCCTGCCCTGCTCGTGCGGCGGTGCGGGGCATGTCGAGGCGATTGCCTCGGGTCCGGCGATCCTCCATTCCTACAACCGGGAGGTACCGCTGGCCGACGCCGCTCCGGACACGCACGCCGTCTTTGCCAGGGCCTCTTCCGGTGACAAAACGGCTCTTCTGGTAGTGAGCAGGGCAGCCGCTGCCTGTGGACAAGCCATTGGAGGACTCGCGAACATCCTTGACCCGGAGGTGGTGGTGGTCAGCGGCGGCGTGGCCGGCGCCGGACCGCTGTGGTGGGACGCCATGACCCGCGCCGCATCCGCGGAGCTGCTGCCGGCGCTGGCGGAGCTGCGGATTGTTCCGGCGAATCCGGCAACCGACGCCGCTGTGCTTGGCGCTGCACGGCTGGCCCTTACCCGCGACCCCGTGAAGGTGGCATCGTGATCAACCTTGAAAACCTGCGGGGCCGCCTGATTGTGTCCTGTCAGGCCTATCCCGGCGAGCCGATGCGGGATCCCCACACCATGGCCCAGGTGGCCCAGTCCGTTGTGATCGGTGGTGCTGCTGCTGTTCGGGTTCAGGGACTCGCGGACATTGAGCAGACCCGAGAGGCGGTGGAAGTTCCCGTTATCGGGCTGTGGAAAGACGGGCACGACGGCGTCTTCATCACTCCCACGCTCCGGCACGCTCTGGCCTGTGCAAAGGCCGGCGCCCATGTTGTAGCCCTTGACGGTACCCGCCGGCACCGGCCTGACGCGCTGACGCTCAAGCAGACGATTGACGGGCTGCGCGAAGAATCAGATGCGCTGGTTATGGCGGATTGCGGATCGCTCAATGATGCTTTGGCTGCGGTTGCTGCGGGTGCGGACATCATCGGGACCACGCTCGCCGGGTACACCGGCGAACGCGAGAAGACCGCCGGTCCGGACCTTGCACTCCTCGAGCAGCTGTCCGCGGCGAATCTTGGCCGGCCGGTGATTGCCGAGGGGCGCATTTCTACGCCGGACCAGGCGCGGCAGGCGATGCAGGCGGGGGCGTTCGCCGTCGTCGTCGGAACTGCGATCACGCATCCGGCCAGTATCACGGGCTGGTTTGTCTCAGCGGTGGAAGCGTCGTGACGCATACATCTCTCGCCCGCGGTCACTCACCCGGCCAGCCTTACGGGCTGGTTCCTCTCGACGGGGGAGTCCCTTCGACCTTTCATACCCGGGTGGATCCGGAGCTGGTTGGGGGATTGGCGTACTCGAATGCCCTGCCCCCGCCCACAACCGTCGAGGAGCTGGTTCGATTCCGTTCCCGCGCGGCGGAGTTGGTTCCACCCTTCGATGAATCCGCCACGTCCGTGATCCTGCGCAAGCACGACGGACCCGTCCCGCTGTGGAGTTACACGCCGCCCGGCGAGGGGCCGTTCCCTGCCATTTACTGGATCCATGGTGGCGGAATGATCAGCGGGAGCCTGCCGGCTGACCAGCCGTACTGCACCGCGCTCGCCGAAGCTACCGGCTGTGTGGTGATCGCCGTCGACTACCGGCTTGCGCCTGAATATCCGCACCCGGTTCCAGTTGAGGATTCCTATGCCGGCCTCGAATGGGCCGTCGCACATGCGGCGGAACTGCGCATTGATCCGCGTCGGCTGGCTGTCGGCGGATCCAGCGCCGGCGGCGGGATCGCAGCGTCAGTTGCCCTGGCGGCGCGCGACCGCGGCGGTCCAGCGCTCGCGTTCCAGTACCTGATGTATCCGATGCTGGATGACACGCAGACGTCGCCGTCCAGCCGGGAGTTCTCCGGCATTCCCACCTGGAGCCGGGAGCGGAACGCTTTTGCCTGGGACTGCCTGCTCGGTTCCTCGGACGGTTCTGCCACTGGAAGCCCCTACGCCGCTCCGGCCCGGGCTTTAGATTTGGCCGGCCTGCCGCCCGCGATGATTCAGGTGGGAGAGCTGGACCTCTTCCGGGATGAAGACGTCGAGTACGCGTTGCGCCTGCTTCAGGGCGGAGTGCCCACCGAACTTCACCTATACCCGGGCGCCTACCACGGGTTCGAGCTTGTTGCCCCGGACGCGAGCGTCAGCCGACAGGCATTGTCTGACCGCAATCGTGCGCTGATCCGCGCACTACATGAGCAGTCCTGACCACCGCCGTACCTGGTTACTGCCACCGACCTACTGCCGCACGAAGAGAGGGGAACACGCTTCACTCCGAAGAGATAGGACATCGTATGTCCAGCCAACCACTGACAATGAAGTTAGGAAGCCCTCTTGAAGAACACATTCTGCCGATTCCCCGGTAGGCGCACGGCCCTGAGTATCCTGGTTGCCGCCGCGCTGGTTTCCACCGGCGCACCAGCGGTTGCGGCGCCGGTTCCCGCGAAAGCTCCCGGCGACGCTCCGGGTTCATTCAGCGAGGTGAACCTCGGCGCTGAACTCATCAGCCCCTTTGCCTCTTACCGCATCCCGGCCCTCGCGTACCTGGGAAACGGGGTGGTTCTCGCCTCGTGGGACGGACGCCCGTTCAACGCTGCCGACGCCCCGAATCCCAACTCGATCGTGCAGCGCCGAAGCACGGACAATGGCGCCACCTGGGGACCAGTCGAGGTCATCGCAGCAGGATCAGTCACTGCTACAGGTGAGCAGGCGCCCAAATTCGGTTACAGCGACCCCAGCTACGTGGTCGACGAAGAGACCGGAAAGGTGTTCAACTTCTTTGTCTATTCCAAAGACCAGGGCTTTCAGGGCAGCACCTTCGGTAACGATGATGCCAACAGAAGCGTCATCAGCTCAGCAGTGATCGAGTCCGACGACGGCGGCATCACCTGGTCTGAACCGCGCCTCATCACTGGGATCACCAAGCCGGGCAGCGACCCTGCCAATCCGGCGCCCGGCGATGTGCGCGGCAACTTCGCCACGTCCGGGCAGGGCATTCAGCTCCAGTACGGGGAGTATGCGGGCCGGTTGATCCAGCAGTATGCCGGAGATGTTTTGCAGGCTGACGGGACCCGGACCATCCAGGCGTACAGCGTGTACTCGGACGATTCCGGCCTCACCTGGCACAAGGGCGAGAACGTGGGCACCCGAATGGATGAGAACAAGACCGTCGAACTGTCCGACGGCCGCGTGATGATGAACTCGCGTGACAGCGGCAACGGTGGGTACCGGAAGGTGGCTATCTCCTCTGACGGCGGACACAGTTATGGTCCGGTCACGCAGGATCTCGAGCTGCCGGATCCGACCAACAACGCCTCGATCACCCGGCTCTTCCCGGATGCACCTCAGGGTTCACACGAGGCAAAGAAGCTGATCTTCTCCAACTCCAACAGCCAGAGCTCCCGAAGCAACGTTTCTGTTCGGGTGTCCTGTGACGACGGCGAAACCTGGCCGTCTGTCCGTAGCGTCCGTTCCGGCTTCTCGGCGTATTCCACGCTTGAGCGTTTGGAGGACGGCCAGATCGGTCTGCTGTATGAGTCCAGCTACACCAACGGCATCACCTTCTCGAAGTTCGACGACGCGTGGCTGAACTACGTGTGTGCTCCGCTGTCCGTGCCCGACGTGAAGCTCGCTGCCGGTCAGTCGACCGACGTTCCGGTGACGATCACCAACCAGGAGCAGACTGCCGTGTCCGGTGAGGTCACGATCAGCACGCCTGAGGGCTGGACCGCTCCGGTGGTGAATGTGCCGTCCATTGCGCCCGGGGCATCGGTCACAGTCTCCGTGCCGCTGACGGCGGGCAGCAGTCCTTCCGCAGCATCGACGCTGGACGCTGTCTTCACATCAGCCCAGGGGGGAGAATCCCGCCGGTCATTCAAAGCCGCAGCAGACGCGGTCGGTCTGACCATCACGGGATCACCCGCAGATACCAGCCGGAACCTAGACACCACTCCGTATGTGGTGGGGGACCAGGTGGCCTACACCTTCCGCGTGACGAGTACGGCAACGGTGACCACCAACGCGGTCCCCACTGCCGGAACTTTCGACGTCGGATTCCTGCCGAGCGGCACACCCAATTGCCGCTATCGGAACCTACCTGCCGGTGGAGCTTACAACTGCACCACCGCGAAGCATACGGTGACGCAGGAGGACGTTGACCGCGGATACTTCATTCCTTCGGCCACTTTCGACTCCACCTCCACAACGAACGCAGCGTTGACGAAGTCGGTGAGCTTCACGGGGCAGGCGGTCTTCCTCAACTCAGCGGGCAAGGCGAAGGCGCTCGCGGCTGACATCGTTGGGTCCCGAACCGACACGAGTCGCGACCTGGCGGCGAACCCATACACCGCCGGCGAGCAGGTGCCGTACTCGTTCCATGTCACAAACACTGGCCTGGTCACTGAAGCCACGGTGCCGGCGTCGGGCAATTTCGCACCGTTTGTGCCGCCGGGACCGGGTAACTGCCGATTCCTGGTGCTGCCTGCCGGGAATGACTACACCTGCTCCACACCGAAGCACACTGTCAGTGAGCAGGAAGCGGCAGACGGCTTCTTTGTGCCGCTGACCACCTGGACCTTGAGTGCGTCCGGCTTCGCGTCCAAAGAGCTGACCATTCATGGCGGTGAGGAGGACCTGAAGGAGCGCAACCCGCAGTTGTCAGTGTCTGCGGTGTCGACAGAGACCTCTGATGCAGATGGAAACCGTATCGACAGCGTTGGCGATGGTGTGGTCCAGACCGTGACGGTGACGAACACCGGAAACGTGCGCTTGACTGACGTTGTTCTGGACGGCTGGGACGGTGGGGTTGCCGAGCTGGCGGAAGGTGCGAGTGCTACGTTTACGCGCACGTTTGCCCTGACTGAGCAGCAGGTTGGTGAGGGACAAGTGGAGGAGGCTGCCGCCGTCGTCGGTGCTTCCAACGGTGTGCTGAGCGCAACGGTGACGGCGACGCTCGCTGCCCATCCGCTGCAGCTCACGGAACCTGAGCCGACGTTTGCGCCGGAAGCACCGCTTCTTCAGCAGGATTGGCTCCGGGACTTTGACGCTCCCCGCGGGCCGGTGGCGTATTGGGAAGAGATCAGCCTGACTGTTCCCGAAGCCGGTGCCTGGTACTTCGTTCATCAGGGTCCACGGCCGTTGGGCTGGTTCCTGGCTGATGAGGCAGGGAAGGTGACGTTCACTGTGTCGGATGTTGCGCGTCCGGGCGCTCACCCGATTGCTCTGACCGATTCGACCGGGGAGTACCTCGGCTGGGATCGAGTAGTGGTTTCCGGCAAGAAGTAGCGATGTCCGGCAAGGAATAGAGGTGACGCCCGGGGTGGTGGCTCATTGAAGTGGCCACCACCCCGGGCGTCTCAACCCAATCAAACAACAAGGAGTTCCCATGAGGCCTGAAGGCTGGCACATTCTGATCATTATCGTCATTGCCATCGTGCTGTTCGGTGCGCCCAAGTTGCCCGGGCTGGCTCGCAGTGTTGGCCAATCCCTGCGGATCTTCAAGTCGGAGGTGCGGGAACTGAAAGAAGAATCCCGTGTTGACGACGTCGAGGCACCGAAAATCATCTAGCGCGCAGAGGCACCGAAAATCACCTAGCGCGCAGACGCTTGCTAGAACGGCGGCGGTGGTTCGGGCGGTTCCACGTAGGTCTCTCCGCCGAGCGACGTGACATTGGGTGCGCCGGCGTCGTCCTGCCCAATTGACCAGTGTCCCTCGGTCTTCATCATGTGGTGCCGTTTGCAGCGAGGCCCGAGATTAGTCAGCGACGTTTCCCCGCCGTGAACCCAGGGAATGATGTGGTCGATTTCGCAGGACCACGACGACCGGTTACATCCCGGATGAATACAGGTCGGGTTCTTGATCCGCACCCAGTCCTGTAGGTGTTTGGGGGGCCGGTATCTGTCCCTACCGACGCTGAGCACCGCGCCGGATTCGGGGTGGACCAGGATCCGGGTGAAACTCGGTGCGTGTGCGGCGAGGTTCCGGGCTGTTTCGGGGTCAATTGGGCCGTACCCGTCGAGGAAGCCGTTTTCGCAGCCCTCCAGGTTCGGGGCGGCACCAGTGACGCTTTCAGAGCATAGGTCGACCGCCGTGCCTTCGCGGGACGCAGGGGCGCCGTCTGCGGCGGGAGAGTTTTGCCAGTCGGTGCGGTTGTGTCCGAGCAGTGTCATCACGGGGACGGTGACAAACACGGTGGCTCCTATCCCGCGGAAGCCTGTGCCTTTCTTCGGGTCCCCGGTGCAGGTATGGGTCAGGACATCAGCGAACACATCCGCGCGCAACTGCGACAGGGTCCGAGCCTCCTCCGGGCCCTGCAAAGACCGGGCCGCAGCGTCCACCCGGTTGAAGATCCCGTGTGCCTGCTCCGCGGGTAGGTAAGCGCTGAGCCAGGCCATACCGTCCTACTCAGGCTCCACTGCAACGCGGCGGTCTTTCATCTCCCGGGCCTTCCGCTCGATGATCGACTCCGGGTGCAATTTCTCGTGTAGCCGTCGACACCTACGGACCAGTTTGGGGCGCGTCAGCGCACCGGCCGTTTCCAGGACCGTCTCTTCAAAACCTGCTACAGCCTCTGCAGGAATGCATTCCGATTCCTGCACGATGACCTGCGCCTGTGCCTGACTGATCTTGCCGTCGTCAAGCGCTTCCCACGTTCCCGGCAGGTCCTCCCTCAAACGCAGCGCTTCACCGAGCATCCGTTGTGCTGCCCTGCCCGGCACCCGAAGCAACGGGGCGATTTCCTCAGCCGCCAACGTGAAGCTCAGATCCGGAGAGGCCGCACCCTCCCCGGGATTCCCCAAAGCGGTGCCGTCCATTCCGCGAATATGGTCGAAGACATCGGCGATGAGAACGGCTTGCCTGGCGGCCGCCCATGACGCCAACCGTTGTGCTGCCCGCACTAGGTCGAGACTCTCAGCGAGGATCCGCGACCGCCGGGACGCCGAGGACCTAATGTTCTGCAACCGGGCCACCAACTGGTACGCCGATGCTGAATCCACGGCAGCCCGGGAACGCGCTTCGGATTCGGCGTCGTCGAATTCATCGTCCCAATCCAGGGCGAGAAACTGCCCAAGAGGCATGTCCCACCAGGGCAGGTCCGCCTCAGCGTAAGCAGCATCCAGAGCCTGCTCATATGCTTCCTCACGAGTCAGCGCAGCAGCTTCCTCCCGCGTCTCCCCGGCCTCGATTCCCATACAAAACAGCTAATCATCCGGCTTCGACAATTTCGGATCAGCGCCTGAATACAGGGAAATGCCGTTGCTCAGTCCGCTTTCGCAGGAAGAAATCCGGGAACCGAAGAGTCGCGTGCCTGCCTCTCAGCCGTCCACATGAAATAGCCTGCCGAGGCGATCGCGAGTTGGAATGGAATAGCGAGCAGGACAGCCGAGGTTTGTTCGTTCGCAGCCAGCAGCAGGGCGCTGCTCATTACAAGGAGGACCCCCAACCCGCCGCGGCAACAACCCTGATCGGAGGATGAAGATGCCGATCAGGACAAACCCGATGATGAGTGCCACCATGCCGACGACGACGAAGTAGGGCATCCCGGAAAAGTCACCACCGAAGAAAGCGGCCTGGATGAAGACCGCTGCAAGCAGCACCAGAAAGCCGACGGCGGCACATAGCAGTCCGGTATGCATCAGCTTTGGGGACCGGCCGGAATGGCGTGCCATAAGGGTCAACCCGACGATGCCGATCAATACGAGGAGAGCGGCAACGGAGCCAATGCCGGTGGCGAGGCCGGACGCGGTCCGCATCGACTGAGCGCCGCATTCACTTCCCACGCAGCCGCTCGGTTGAAGGGAGTGGAGAAATATGGCGAGGCTGCCGAGGAGTCCGCCGGTCATGGCGGCGGGTCCGGCGAAACGAGTGAACAGGGACGAAACGGTGGAGGATGTATCCCACGTCATGGACGACCGCCAACAAGGTAAGGAGACCCAGGAACAACGATGTCTTAGCGTTTACCCGGGAGTAGGTTGACGTCAATATGACAGGAGGCCGTGATCCGCGGTCTACTGTTCCGTCGCTGTGCGCAGAATGGCAGCGATCTCTTGGAAGCCCAGGGAAGTGGCTTGCTGCAAAGGTGTCAGGCCATCGCCCTGGGAGGGGAGCCTCACATCCGCACCGCCTTCGATGAGAAGCTGCACGGTCTCCACGTATCGGGGCGAGCCATCACCGAAGATGATCGCCTCGTTGAGTGCGGTCCAGCCCAGGTTGTTGACATGGTTAACGTCCACGTCGGTCTCCAGCAGCCTTCGCACCACGTCCGCATGGCCACGCTCCGCGGCGCGGATCAGAGCGGTGCCGTTGAAACTGTCGAGAGCGTGGACGTCCGCACCGTTGCTCAAGGTCAGCTCCAGCAGCTCGAGGTAGCCCTCACTCGCTGCGATGAGGAAAGCGCTCTGTTGGGTCTCGTCCTCGTAGTTGACATCAGCACCGGCCTCGATGAGCCGGCTAGCTTCGGCGACGTTGTTGTCCCAAGCAGCGTTGATCAGGTTCTGATTCAGCGGGATCAGTTCTTCGGGGGTGAGCGACTTTGACGTAGGCGAGGGGCTGCTCGGCGAGACTTCCGGAGCAGACTCCACGGCTCGCGGCGACGGGCTCGGTGAACTCGACGGGCTCGGTGAAATGGAAGCGCTCGGCGTGCTCGACGCACGCGCGGACTGGGAAGGCGCCTGTTGCGTCTGACCGGTCACTTCGCCGTTGCCGGTGCAGCCGGTCATCAGCAGCAGTAGGGCCAGAACACCGCCCGGCACGGAGGCCCTCAACGGGACGCCTTCGGCGGGGCTACCGAGGTGGCACGCCAGAACTTCATCGGGACCATTCCCATGCCCGTCAGCATACTCGCGCCATGAACCGGACGTCAGTGGGTCAGGCGCGGCTCAGCTCCGAGTTCCTCCAGGATCAGTTTTTGTGCGCGGGGTAGGTGGTCAGGGGTGTCAGGCAGAAGGAATCGCAACCCCCGGCAGCTGCCACAGCCCCACTCCGAGCCCGTCGCCGCGGAAAGCCACCGAATCAGCGGTCCACTCCGCCGAGACACTGCCTGTACTCCACAGGTCCGTGGCCTGACCGTCCAGAGGAACTCCGAGCAGGTCCAAGGGGACCTTAACCCCGTCGAAACCAGACCGCGAAGCCACCACCAACACCGACGCTGCGGCGTGCTCACGGACGTACACCAACAAATCGCCCCGCGCATACACCCACCGCAACCCGCCCTCAACCAGCGCCGGCACCTCACGACGCAAGCGGCCTAGGTGAGCAACGGCGTCGTACAGGTCCTGGTGTTCCGCCGACAGGGCATCCCACGGCATCGGCGTCCGTGAATCCTCACCGTTGACGCCTTCAAGACCAAACTCGTCACCGGCAAACAGCGTGGGTATCCCGGGCATCGAGAACAGGATGCCCAGTCCGATCAGCTGCCCACCAGGAACCATGACGGTCGAAGCGCGGGCAGTGTCATGCGTGTTCAGTGCGATCATGTTCTGCGTCCGGACCTGCCACGGAAACGCCGCCGCAAACACCGAATGCAACTCCACAAACTGTTCAGCCGGAATGCGATTCGGCCCTGGCAACGGCGTGCCGAAGAAGTTCACCTGGTCAGCCGTGGAACCGGCCAGCCATTGCCACAGCGGCCGGGTGAAGTTCGAGTAGGTCATGGCACCGTGCCACGTATCGCCGTCGAAATCCTGGGCTGCATCATTGGTGGACTCAGCAAGGAGCAGGGTGTCCGGATTGACGGATCGCATGGTCGATCGCACAGCAGAAGCCACCGAACGGTTCAGGTCCACGTCCCCGTGGCGGCCGGTCATATTCGCCACATCGATCCGCCAACCGTCCAGATTGAACGGAGCGTGCAGGAACCGCGCGACGACGGATGCCGGCCCGCTCACAAACCGCTCCCTGAGCGCCGGGGAGAGCCAGTTCAGCTTCGGCAGGCTCGGCACGCCGAACCACGACGCATACTCGGAGCCATCCTCGGAAAAGTAGTAGAAGCCGGCCTCCTCGGAGGCAGGATCCGACGACGCCGTCCGGAACCACTCGTGCGCATCTCCCGTGTGATTGGTGGTGAGGTCACCGATCACCTTCAGCCCACGTGCATGCGCTGCCTCCACGAGCCGGATTAGCGCCTTGTCGCCGCCTAGCAGCGGGTCGACCCTGGTGAAGGTCGAGGCGTCGTACCGGTGGTTGGACCGGGCTGGAAAGAAGGGCGTCAGGTACACCACCGTGGCACCGAGCGACTGAATATGATCAAGCCGCTCGGTGATCCCGTCGAGGTCGCCTCCATAGAACTGGTACGGCGTATCGGGGCCGGTTGGCTGAACCGGCGTACCCCATTCGCAGGGAACCGCCCAGTCCGGGACCTCGCGCGCGGCGGCGGAGGAGGAGCGCCCAAACCGGTCCGGGAAGATCTGGTAGATCACGCCGCTGCGAGCCCACGTAGGTGCCGGCTCGTGGGACACCAGCTGGAAGTCGTGGACGTCGGGTGTGTCCCGGTGGAAGAACCCCTCGGCGTTCAGCCAGTGCCAGGAAGAACCCCCAACACCCGCAACCTCGAACAGGAACCGGTACCGCGTCACAGGATTCACCAGCAGAACTGAGGCCTCCCACCAGTCCCACGCGCCTTCGGTACCGAGAAGGACAGCCTCGTCATAGTGCGGCTCCGCATCGCGAAGCGACCGGACGAACACCCGCTCGACCGAACCGAACGCGTGCGGCACCCGAAGGCGGACCGGCACCGCAGCACCAAGGGACGGCGCCAAAGGAACATACAGCGCCGATCCGTCGTGATGCGGAACCTGGAAGCTCAACCCCTAGCCCTTGACCGATCCGGCCGCGAGCCCGTTCACGATGTATTTCTGCAGGTAAAGGAACAGCGCCATGACCGGCAGCGCAGCCAGCACTGCACCCGCGGCAAATACACCCCAGTTCTCGGACCGTTGCTGGCCCACGTAAGAGTAGAGGCCCACCGCCAGGGTCTGGCTGTCCGGGTCATTGAGCACCACGCTGGCAATCACAAATTCGCTGCTGAGACCGATGAAAGCCAACAGCCCGACGACGGCCAGGATCGGTGTGACCAGCGGCAGGATGATAGTGAAAAACACCTGCACATGGCTGGCGCCATCGATGCGCGCGGCCTCGTCCAGGGACGCCGGGATCGTGTTGAAGAACCCGTACATCAGGTAGGTATTCACACCGAGCGCACCACCGAGGTACACCATGATCAGCCCCAGTTGGCTGCCGAGTCCCAGCCACGGCACCACATCGGTGATGAAATTCAGCAGCAGGAAAATTGCGACGACGGCAAGCAGCTGCGGAAACATCTGCAGTACCAGCAGGGACAGCAGGCTGACCCGGCGGCCTTTGAACCGCATCCGGCTGAACGCGTAGGCAGCCAGCGCGCCGAGGAAGACCGTTGCCGCCGAGGTGACGACGCCGATCACCAGCGTGTTCATGAACCACTTGCCGAAGGGGCGGTTGGGATTGCTGAACAGTTCCTCGAAGTTGCCGAAGTCAATCCGGCTGAAGAGCACGTTGGAACCGGCCATGGTGCCCGTCGAGTTCAGCGCAGCGGACAAAACGTACAGCAGGGGGAAGATCGCGAACGCCGTGGTAAGGACCGCGACCACGTGGCGCCAGCCCTTGTCACGGAACCACGCACCGAAGGATTGCTTGCGGCGTTCCGGTGGCGGCGCCGTCGCGCCCTGACTGGGTGTAGCGAGGAGCGGTGTGGGGGTTTCGGTGGCCATTAGTTGATCTCCTCGAGAGACTTTGTCTGCCGGAAGCTGATCACGGAGATCACGGCAACGATGAAGAAGATGATGATGGACAGCGCGCTTGCGAGGCCGTAGTCACGCCCTACGCCGCTGCCGAACGCAACCTCGTACACCATGGTGATGAGGATGTCCGTTGCGCCCACATTGACCGTGGTGTCCGAAAACCGCGGACCGCCGTCGGTGAGCATGTAAATCACGTTGAAGTTGTTGAAGTTGAACGCAAAGCTCGCAATAAGCAACGGAGCAACCGAGACCAGCAGGAGCGGCAGCTTGATGGAGGTGAACAGCTTCCACGGGCTGGCGCCGTCAAGCCGCGCGGCCTCGTTGACGTCTTCGGGCAGCGACTGCAGCGCGCCGGTGCACACCAGGAACATGTAGGGAAATCCGAGCCACAGGTTGACCAGCAGCACACTGAATTTCGCGAGTAACGGATCTGTGAGCCATGGAATGTTCGCGCCGCCGAAGAACGTGTTGTTGACGTAGCCGAACTCCGGGTTGAGCAGACCGGACCAGACGAGGCCGGCAAGGAATGCGGGGAAGGCATAGGGCAGGATCATCAGGATGCGGTAGATCTTCTTGCCGCGAAGGTTGGGGTGGTTGAAGGCATTGGCGAGGAACAGACCCAGCGCAAACGTGGACAGCACCGAGATCAGCGCGAAGGTGAACGTCCAGAGGGTCACCTGCAGGAGGGGCCCGCGAATGTCCTCATTGGAGAATGCCTTGGTGAAGTTCGCGAAGCCGACGTCGATCTTCCAGCCGGTGTTCAGCTGCTGGCCGTCTGCGGAGACGAAGGTTCCTTCACCGGAGTCCGAGTAGACCGTGCCGGTTTCGGCATCCGTGAACGTGTCGGCGGCTTCGTCGTAAACCAGGGTGGGGCTGAAAACGTATGCAGTGGAGCCGTCGCTGGTCCTCAGGGTTCCGTCGTCGGGATCTTCAGAGAACGGAACGGTCAGCGCAAGGATCTCCGCCTGGTTCGCAAGGACCTCGTCGAACTGCAGGGTGCGGTAGTCCTCGAGCTCGGTCGCCTTGCCGGTGCCGTCGGTGACGGCGTCGGAAACCCCTTCGAGGGGTTCTTCCGTGCTGCCGATGCTGATGTCGCCGTCGGGATCGGTAGTGAGGAAGTGGAACTCGCCGCCCTGCTCAACGATGGTGACCCGATAGGCGGGGGAGTCCGGCACCCGCTGCTGCGCCGCGAGCTGGATGGACGAGATGGCGTCTTCCTTGGTGCTGTTATGCCCATCACCGTAATTGGTGAACGCAACGTAACCGCTGAAGAGCATGACGAAGACCTGGAAGATCAGAAGGAAGAAAATCCCGGGGGCCAGGTACTTGGCGGGCAGCCCACCCCTGCGGAGGTAGATCCAGTTGATGACCAGCGTGACTACGGCGGCCAGCACCAGTACCGCCCACTTTTCCTGCATGAACAGGACGATCAGCACATAGACGGCAAAAGCGTCAACGAGTCCCAGCAGGATGATCTTTGCGAGGAGACCGGCAACGGAATCCGAGGGGCGAAGGGTCTGGGACCGTTTCCTGGACTCGGTGGGGGAGGAAGTGATGGTGGGCATGCGGCAGAGCTTTCGTTGAGGGCGATTCGGCGAGGCGGGCCGGCCGTGCAGGTGAAAAGCGGGAGAAAGACCGGAAAAAGCAGGTGCAAAGCAAATGAGGCAGGAGCAGGTAAAGCGAAGCCGTTGTGGGCCGGGGTCTGTCCGGCCCACAACGGCTTCGAAAAGGTGAAACTATCCGGCAGCGATCTTCTGCTCGATGTTTTCCACCATTGCCGGCCAGGCTTCCTCCGGCTTGACGGTGCCCTTGATCAGTGCAAGTTCAGTTGCGCCCCAGTCAGCCCAGACTGCCTGCATTTCGGGTACGGCCGGCATCGGAACGCCGTTGGCGCCGATCTCACCGAAGGCTGCAACGACGGGATCGGTGGCTGCCTTGTCGAAGGACGCGGTCAGTGCCGGAGGACGGCCGCCGACGCTGAACATGGCGTCCTGCGCCTCTTCGGTCGTCAGGTAGTTCACCGCGAACTCGTTTGCTGCGAGAGCGTTGGAGCTCTGCGACGAGATGAAGAAGCCGTTGACGCCGATGAACGGCTGAGCGGGCTCATCACCCACGGTGGGCAGCGGATCGATAGCCAGATTGATTCCGGCCTCCTGTGCTGCGGGAACGTTCCACGGACCGGTCAGGTAGTAGGGGGACTCGCCAGCGAGGAACTTCTCCTTGGCGATGTCGCCGGTGATGTTCGAGTTCAGGACGCCCGAACCGGAGTCACCCCACTCGACAAGCTGCTTTGCGAACTCGACGCCATTGGGCTCACCGAGCAGGAGCTTGGACGGGTCATAGCTGCCGTCCTCGTTCTGTGCGAAAACGGGAACGCCCATCGATGTCTGGAACGGGTACATGTGGTACGGATCCGCCTGCTTGGGGTCAAGCCCAACCAGGAACGGGAACTCGGCTTCGCCGGCGTCAACCGCTGCCTGGCCCTTCTCAATGACCTGATCAAAGGTCTCGGAAGCCTCCGGCACCATGTCGGTGTTGCGCAGCAGCGCGATGTTCTCGACTGCGTACGGCACGCCGTACAGGCTGCCCTCGTAGGACATGGCCTGGATTGCGGATTCCTGGAACTCCCCGGCCTTGTCGCCCAGCTCGATGGGAGCAACAACGCCGTTTTCGACGAAGGTACCGATCCAGTCATGCGGGCCCACGATCAGGTCCGGTCCGTTGCCGGTGGGCACCTGGGTGATGAAGTCGTCACGAACCGCTGCGAAGTCCTTCACCGCGAGGTCGATCGAGATGCCGGTATCTTCCTTGAAGTCGGCAGCGATCTGCTCGAGAGCCGGAGCACGCTCCGCATCCACCCACATGGTCAGCGTGGTCGAGCCGCCCTCAGCGAGGTCGGTCGGCGCTGCGGATTCTCCCGCGGCGGTATCCGTGGACCCGCCACCGCAGGCAGTGACTGCCAGCACCGCAACGGACAAAGCCGCGGTGGCCAGCGTCCGGAGGTGGAGGGCTCTGGTTGTTTGCACCTTCATTGGTGAACCTTTCTGTGGCGCCGCAAGGCAGCCGATACTGAGCTTTTGCGCTGCATGGCGCGGTTGTAAATGTAAGACCGATTGATTGCGCCGAACACGCCGAATCCGAACGGAACGAGTGAGGCACAACACATCGTAAGCGCTTGCGGCCAATCTGTACAACACCGAAGGAAAGTTTGGCCAGTTTCCGCGGAAGGCGTCTGTTTCTGCGGCAAGTAACGCTTCCGCAACACTGTAAACGCTTCCATTTTTTCAGCAACTGGGGTTAGCATATTCCCCATGCCCAACGCTGTTTCCCTGGCCCCTGCTGTGTCCGCGCAGGCTGTAGCGCCCACCTTCCACGAACCACTCCATACCGCACACGACGACGACGCCTGGTGGCGCTCGTCCGTGATCTACCAGGTGTACCCGCGGTCCTTCCGGGACCTGAACGGTGACGGCCAGGGTGACCTCGCGGGAATCACCGCAGAGCTGCACCAGCTGGCGGACCTCAGTATCGATGCCATCTGGATGTCCCCGTTCTACACCTCGCCGCAGCGCGACGGCGGCTACGATGTCGCCGACTATTGCGACGTCGATCCGATGTTCGGAACGCTCGATGACTTCGACCGGCTCACCGCCCGCGCGTCCGAGCTGGGCATCAAGGTGATCGTCGACCTCGTTCCCAACCACTGCTCCAGCGACCACTCACTGTTCAAGGCTGCCCTTGCCGCCGGCCCGGGTTCGGAAGAGCGGGCCATGTTCATTTTCCGCGACGGCACCGGACCGGATGGCTCCAACCCGCCGAACAACTGGCAGTCACACTTCGGCGGATCCGCCTGGACCCGCACACTGAACGACGACGGCACGCCGGGCCAGTGGTACCTCCACCTCTTCGATTCCTCCCAGCCTGATTTCAACTGGGACAACCCGGCGGTCCACTCCGAGTTTGAGCGGATCCTGCGATTTTGGCTGGACCGCAACGTCAGCGGTTTCCGCGTTGACGTTGCGCACGCTCTGGTCAAGGCCGAGGGCCTCCCGGACTGGGACGGCCGCCCGGACGGCGGCTCCACGGATGGGTACCCGGGTCACGCTGCGCCGATGTTCGGCCAGAAAGCGATCCATGATATCTACCGCCGGTGGCGGTCAATTCTGGGAGAGTACGACGGCGACCGCATCCTCTGCGCGGAGGCCAGCATTGATCCGTTGTCCCGCCTGGTCAACTGGGTGCGAGAAGACCAGATGCACCAGGCCTTCAACTTCGCGTACCTCCATCACCCGTGGGACGCCGCCGAACTCCGCGGCATCATTACCTCCTCACTGCAGGCCTTCGACAGCGTAGGAGCGCCCACCACCTGGGTGCTGAGCAACCACGATGTTCCCCGGCATGCGACGCGGTTCGGCGAGGAGGATCCCGAGGTCGGGCTTGACCGCGCGCGTGCGGCATCGCTTGCCATGCTTGCGTTGCCCGGCGGCGTCTACTTGTATCAGGGCGAGGAACTCGGCCTGCCTGATCACCTGGAGATTCCGGACGAGCTGCGCCAGGACCCGACGTTCATCCGGACCGGTGGGGAACGTGTAGGCAGGGACGGGTGCAGGGTCCCGCTGCCGTGGCAGGCGGACGAGCCGCACTACGGGTTCGGCTCCAACGGCGGCGGGTGGCTTCCCCAGCCGGAAGATTGGTACACGCTGGCGCGTGATGTCCAGCAGACCGACCCGGCTTCTACCCTCAACCTGTACCGCTCGTCGCTCGCGCTGCGGAAACAGCTCCGTCTCGGCGCCGGATCGCTGAGCTGGGCCGCGGACTACGCGGACACGGACACCATCGCGTTCAGCAACAATGACGTCATGGTGATCATGAACATGGGAGAATCTGTTGCTTACGTACCATCGGGCACGGTCATCGCAGCGAGTCACGCAGATGCCGGTGCAGACGGCGTTCTGGCGCCGAACCGGTGCGTATGGGTAAAACTCAACTAAGAGGACTCCGCCCGTCCTTTGCTCTGAGGGAGGGCGCCGTGGTTGGCATCAAGGACGTTGCAGCGCTCGCAGGCGTCTCGACTGCCACGGTTTCCCGCGCCCTCAGCGGCAATGGTCAGGTCTCCGAGCGGGCCCGGCTGAAGGTTCTTGAGGCTGCGAAGCAGCTGGACTTCGTGCCGTCCTTCTCGGCGTCGTCACTTGCCTCGGGAAGGAACCGCAATGTCGGCGTCGTCGTGCCGTCAGTCAACCGCTGGTACTTCTCCCAGATTGTGGACAGCGTTGCGGCGTCCCTCCTGGACGCCGGCTACGACCTGACGCTGTACAACGTCAGCGATGGCGCAGGGCACCGCGACCGGGTCTTCTCGGAGTTCCTGCTGCGCCAACGGTGCGACGGCGTGATCTCCGTTTCGCTGCAGCTGTCCGAAACTGAACTCGGACAGCTGCTTGCGGTGGGTAAGCCGATCGTCGGTATCGGTGGTCCGCTTCCCGGCGCAGACACCATCAGCGTCAACGAGTTCTCCATTGCGGAGTTAGCCACCGAGCACCTGATCAGCCTGGGGCACCGGCGGATTGCGTACATCGGCGGACCCGAGGACGCTGCAAAGGACTTCAACATCTCCGAAGGCCGGCGCCGCGGCTACGAGGTGGCCATGGAAGCTGCCGGCCTGGAAATTGTTCCGTCATGGCTCGCCTACGCGGACTTCACCATTTCCGGTGGATACGCCAGCGCCAAGCAGGTACTCGCTTACCCCCGGAACCGGCCCACCGCAGTCTTCTGCGCTTCGGATGAGATGGCGATCGGCACCATCGTCGCCGCGCGAGAGCTCGGAATACGGGTTCCCGACGCCCTCTCGGTGATCGGAATTGACGGCCATGACCTTGGTGAGGTCTTCGGGCTGACAACCATTGCGCAGTATCCCGCGTTGCAGGGCAGCCGCGCCGTCCAGCGAATGTTGCAGCTGTTCGCCGGCCCCGCCGAGTCGGGGGAACGCTCCAACCACACAGCCCATACCGAGATGATCGTGCGCTCCAGCACCGCAGCGCCGACGGAGTAGCGTGCGCTCTCAGTCCTGTGGGGCATCCGCTGGCGGCAACTCGTCTGCGTAGGGCGCCCGCGGACCGGCTCCGTCCGGGCGCAGCTCGTTCGCGGCCATGGCCAGCAGGTCGCGTTCCAGCTGCGGCAGCGAGATCAGGCTCTGCAGGTAGGCGTCCACCTCATACTCCCCGGCGGACCCGCCGATGCTGAAGTAGTGCAGCCACAGTTCACCCGTTGTGATGTCTGCTCCCATCATGACCTCCTTGAGGCCCTGGCGCTGTTCCGGTTCGGAGCTTTCAAAGCCCACAATGAACCTCAGGTAGTGCGGGCCGTGGTTTCGGCCACCAGTTCAGCGCAGACATCGCGGAGGGATGTTCGCAGTTGGCGTGCAGTCATGATCAGCTCCGAGAGGGCCTGCTCCCGTGTGTGGCCTTTGCGTTCCATCAGGATGCCGCACGCCTGGTTGGTCAGGTCGCGGCTATAGAGCGAAGCCTGGAGGGCACCGCTCATGCGTTCGACTACTTCGCTGCCCTGTATATGGGACAGCAGCGTGGCGGCTGGGCCGGCAAACGAGCTCAGCAGGGAGGATGCCCCTGCGTTGTAGAGATGAGGCACGTCGGCATAGACCTTCAGGGCACCTATGGGATGTCCCTGCGCCACGAGTGGCGTGCTCAGCACAGAACGGATCGGGAGGTCCTTTACGGCGCTGCTCCAATCGGGCCAGCGGGGATCGGTCGCCACATCGTCCATCAGCACCGGTTCAGCAGACGCCCAGGCAGTGAGGCAGGGGCCGGAGCCAAGTTCGTACTGAAGCCGGTCGGCCTCCTTCACCACGTCATCGGTGAATCCGGTACTGGTTCTACGGCCCCTGGAATCGATAAGAGACACGCCCGCTCCAACGCTGCCGGGCATCGAACTCTTCACTGCCACCGCAAGGTGCTGGACGGCATCGTCTACCTTTTCCTGGGTAAGCAGTAAACCCATGATCCGGCCGACGGCGGTGGATAACTCGTCGAGTGGAACTCTGTCAGTCATGGCGTGCCTTCAGCTTTGTGGATGGAGCATTCGGAGGGGTCACTCGTCGAAATCCGGTGCCTTGTCATGATCACCCGCTACCCGACCAATGACGCCCTCCGCCAGGGTGTGCATCTTGGTGTTTCGGTGGCTGCTGGCATCAACAAGGATCTGGAAAGCCTTCTCACGGGAACAGCGGTTCTCGGCCATGATGATGCCTACCGCCGTCGCAATGGTCGTCCGGGTTTCCAGCGCTGCGCTGAGGTTGTCGGTGAGCTCATTGAGCTGCGCAATCTTCAGGGCGAGATGAAGCGCACGGGCAGCTTCTTCCGCAACGCTCTGCGCCGCAAGGATGCTCTCATCCGAGAATCCTTGAATGCGTGACGAGTAAAAATTGAGGACCGCCTTGCCGGAGTTCCTGACGTCCATGGGTACCGAGAGGATTGACTTCACGTCACACGCTTCCGTGGAGCGCATATAGTCGGGCCAGCGGGTTTCCGTCTTCACATCCGGAACGCTGATGATGGCGCCGACCCGAAGGGCGGTCAGGCATGGACCGTCGCCGTAGCTGTTCTGCACTTCATCAAGAATCCTGGAACGTTCATCACTGTTAGCCACCGTGAGCGGCTTTTTCCGGCGAAGGACTGTCACTCCACAGGAGATGGGATTGTCCGGCAGCGAAAGCTCAACGGATGCCACCCTGCTCAGTTCCGCCAGAAACTCCTGGACATCAGCATTGTCCGCGAGCAGGTCCTGTAGTTGCATCACCAGTTCGGCGCTCCCTGCATCAACCGGTGACAGAAGGGCACCACTTCCACTATCCACGTCCGGCATCCTTTCTCATCGGAACCTCGACTAATTACCATCTTCCCCCGGTCACCTCAGTTTAGGAACCTGCTGGTTCCCTTGCGGCGCCGCTTGTGTCATCCGGACCGGTTCGCAGTGCGACTGATCACCGTCGTCGCCATTGCCTTGCCGAGGAGCTCATCGGCGATGCCCTGCACCCGCCTGTTGTGATGCCGGGAGGCCACCTGCAGCGTGGTCATTGCAGCCTCATGGCTGCAGCGGTTCTGCATCATGACAAGCGCGACGGCGGCATCCACCACCGCACGGGACTTCAGTACGGCGCGCAGATCGTCCGGATAGCGCTCGGCTGGATGGACCCGCAGGGCCAGGCGCAGGATCGTCGAGAGTGAATTCGCGTGCTTCTCTATAGCGGCGACTGCCTGTGGTCCGAACGCAGCAACGTCGGGTGAATAGCAATTGAGCGCAGCTGCCGAGGAGCCATCCGTCGGGATGGGCACTGCCAGAACGGATCGCACCGGCTCGCCCGAGACGGCGGCGGCGTATCTGCGCCAGCGCAGGTCGGCCACCAGTTCAGCAATCAGCACCGAGTGCTGCTGGCGCAAGGCAGTGAGGCAAGGGCCGTCGTCGGACGCATACTGCTGCTCATCCAGCCGTTGAGCCAGCTCGCTGCTGCTGGCAACGGTGGTCGGCCCGCCGGTGCGTTCGACTGTGATGGCACAGTGCATGGGGGAATCAGTGCTGAACAGTGACGCCGAAATGGTGGTCAGGTCAAGCAGGAACTCAGTGAATCCCGGGCTTTCGAGGAGCATCTGCTGAAGCTGCTCGATTCCAGCTATGTGGTCGTCGGGGGCCATGCGGCCTCAATTCTGTACAAGCGCCAGAGCAACAACCCCGACTGACGGCAGGCTACTCGATGCGCACCCCGCCCGTAGGAAGCCAGACCGTCAGGACGGACGGGTTTCCTACTATCGAGACTACGCTCCCTCAGCCACGCCGCTGCTGTTAAGCCGGCAGCAACTGAAAGGGGCGGTGTCCGCCTTGCACGGACACCGCCCCTTGTAGAATCTCTCCGAGCTATTCCGAACGGGTGTTCTGCGTGGCGAGCGTGTCCCAGAAGGACGTGTCCGCCGTATTGATTGACCCATCAGCGATTGCACGCACCGACGCATCGAGCGTGGTGACGGTCTGCTTGATCAGGTAGCCATTGCTCTTCTGGCCGAGCACGGCCGATTCCCGTTCGTGGTCCGACATACCGCGCATCTCGAACAGCAGGGTGGAAATCCCGTACTCGACGGCGATTCCGTTGCGGCTGATGGTCTCGGCCGAACCGCCGCTGTACTTGCCGAGGTGGCCCCAACCGGTGGAGTCCACGGCGTCGAACACCACTGCGCCAAGGCGCTTTGACCCCTCGAGCACAGCCGGATCGACGTTCGGCGTGGTGGGGTGCAGGATCGAACCGGACACCAGTTCGCCGTCACGTTCGCTGTTGGTGCCCTGGTGGTGCAGGTCGATCATGTAGTCGATGTTGTATTTCGCCATGACGTTGTAGTGCAGGGCCTGGGTCTCCGGCTGAATCTTGGCGACGTGGTCCCGGTTAAGGTCCACCTCCACGGCGTTGTACCGGGTGAGATGGCGGTCGCCGCTGGCGATGTAGTCATCAAGGGAGAAGTCGACGTCGCCCATTGCGCCGTCGGGGTTCAGCATCGGCACCACAAGGATGTTGACGCCGTCGAGCACGTTCCCCGTCTTGCCGGTGCCCAGGTGCTTGATGAATTCGAGGGCACCCTCAGTGGTGAGCTGTTCATTGCCGTGCTGTTGGGTAAGGAAAAGGATGGTCGGGTTATCCGGGTCGGAGATGTACTTCGCGAGGTACAGGTCGCGGCCCTTGACCGACTGTCCGATGACCTCCAGTTCCATGGCGTCCTGCCTGGCATCCTGGGTCTTCAGGAAGCTGGCCAGCTCATCATAGGTACGGAGGATGGACGTGTTGATGGTTTCGTTGCCGTTGTAGCCCGGCCCCTCGCCGACGCCGAACGTAGGTGCGGCGACGGCAACAGAGGAGATGGTGAGCGCGCCGGCGAGCGCTGCTGCTGCAAGTGATTTCTTCACAGGGAAGGGTGTTCCTTTCAATGCGGATATTTCGATGCGGTTGAGGGTGGGATGCAGTGAATTGGTGAGCAGGGTGGATCAGAAAGAGACGGGGATGGTGCCTGCGTAGTCGGTGCTGTAACCCGCAACCGGTGCATGCGGGATCTCTTCCCAGACGTCCGGATCAACCTGCTGGACCTCATCGGCTGCCAGGCCGGACAGCAGGGTCCTCATGGCGAGGACGTTTTGCTGGATGCTCTTGCCACGGGCTTTCTGGCCGAGGCTGCCTTCGCTGGTATTGCCGGACGTCTCGAAGAAGACCACAGGGTTTGAGTGCCCGGTGGGATTCAGGCCCTGGTAATTGAGCCCCAGCATCATCGCGGAGACCACACCGCCTTTGATGTCGATTTCCAGGTTCCCACCCACCTGGTAGCGGTCCATGGTGATGTAGCCGTACTTCGACAGCTCCTGGAACACGTAGCCGTGCATCTGACGCGTCAGCACGTCATAGGCGCCGCCCTGCAGCGTGGGCAGGGTAGGGCCGCCGGGCGCCAGCGAGATGCCGAGGGACAGGGTGACGTCGTCGCCCGTTCCGAACTGCTTCTTCAGGCCCTGGTGATGGATGTCAATGCCGTAATCCGGCTTGACCATGGTCCAGTACTCATAGAACGCGATCGACTCGTCCGCCTGGAATTTGTCCGCAACCCAATCGCGGTTGAGGTCGATGCGCTGCTGCTGGCCGGCATCGTTCAGGAGCGGCTCGCCGGTTGCGTCGTCGTAGAGGACTGTCTGGCGGATGTTCAGTTCGCTACCGTCCGGGTTGTACATGGGGATGAAGTGGATGGTGAACGCGTCGCGGATCTGCTGGTACTCGGCCGAGCCGTTCGTGCCCAGGTCCTTCAGGAGGGTGAGGATGGATTCGGCGCCGTAGGGTTCGTTGCCGTGGATGCGTCCCTGCACCCAGACATCCTCGGGGCCGTTGCCTACCGTGGCCACGAAGAGGTCGCGGCCCTGCTCGCTCTGGTTGACGGCGGTGCCGGCTTCTCCGAGAGTGAAGACGTCGACGGGAAAACGGCTGTTGCTCTCGAGTTTGGTGAGCTCGGCAATTGTGTCGTCATAGGTGAGGATGCTGGCGGTGCTGGTTTTTCCTTCGGTGGAAGGGAAGTTGGCAACGGCGGGCGGGCCAACAAGGAGGGGCGCAGCCAGGGCGGCAGTGCCCAGGAGTGCGAGTCGTGCATGAAACGGGAAGGGCTTTCCCATGGTCGTAAACCTCCGGGGTCTCAGAGAGGGGGGATTCACGACGTTACTTGGGGCAAGCAACTGTTTGGCGAACTTGGGCCCTTATTGGTGCCAATATCGCCCTGGCATCTTGACGAAACGGTCGAGAAACACTAAGAGCGCCGGGGCTTCCGGCGCTCTTCGAGTTCTACAGGTGGCTACGGCGTCGTAGTCAGTGCGGGATCGGCTTCCCGCGCAATCTCTGTCCCGGTGATCCCAGGCGTTGGTTGGACGGCTGCCGAAGCGCACAGCTCCGCAGCCGTGATCGGCTCCTTCGTTACCGGGTCCAGCACCGGCTCTTTGGTGACCGGGTCGACGACGATGGCCTCCGGGTCGATCGCAGGATCACAAGCCTCCACAGGATCGGTCACCGAGACCGTCGGGGGAGTAGCGGGAGGTGGGGTGCTTGGGGCAGGTGGCGGGTCGGCCGGCGCTGGGTCCGGGACGACAGGTAGGGTTGGGTCCACCACGGGTGGTGTTGGCGTCTCTGTGACCGGCGGTGTCGGGTCTACCGGCGTTGGGTCTGGAACAACCGGTGTCGGGTCCACTGGTGGTGTCGGGTCGACTGGTGGTGTTGCGTCCACGGGCGGCGTCGGCGTGTCCGTGACCGGTGGCGTCGGGGTTTCGGTGACTGGCGGGGTCGGATCCGAGGTGACCGGCGGCGTCGGGTCGGTTGATGATGAAGGCGGCGGTGTACCCGGCTTGGTGGGTGACGGGGTCCCCGACGGCGTTCCGGAAGGTGTGCCCGACGGCGTACCCGGCTTGGAAGGCGCGGTTGACGTTCCGGGAACCGACGTGCTCGGTGTACCCGAGGGCTGTGCAGGCTTCTCATCGCTCGAAGACGATGCGCTCGAAGACGCGCCGCTCGAGGTCTTGCTGCTCGAGGACTTGGTGCTGGACGATGCCCTGCCGCTGGACCGCGGTCCCTGAGCAGCTACTTCGGCGTCCACACGGGCAGGCGACTTCACCGCAACCGGCTCAATGGCCTCAGAGGTGGCGAGGTAGGCAACCCAGGCGGTGTCGTCGTCGTTCCCGCTTCCTGTTCCCGGTGTGAAGTTGACCAGGCTCGGCATCTCAACCGGACCACTGCCGTCCAGCGGAAGCAGCTTCCAGCCGCCGGGATCAGCGTGACCGCCGTTGAGGATGGTCTCGAAATGCAGGTGGCAGCCCGTGGACCAGCCTGTGGTGCCTACGGTGGCGATGACCTGCCCGGCGCCCACGCGGTCGCCGGCCTCTACCCCGATTCCCTCGAGGTGATTGTAGGTGGTGACCAGACCGTTGCCGTGGTCGAGTTCCACACGGTTTCCGCCGCCCCAGGGGTGCCAGCCGGCAGCACGGACAACACCGGCATCCGCTGAGAAGACCCGGGTGCCGCAGGGCGCCGCAAAGTCCTGGCCGGTGTGGAATTCATCGTGTTCCCCGGTGATGGGGCTCGTGCGAAGGCCGAACGGCGAACTCGGGGTCAGGAACTGAAGCGGAGAAATGAGCATGCCCTTGCCCGGGCGCGGCATGGAGCTGAGGGCCTCAACCGATGACGTCTTGGCAGCGGGTGCCGTGGCACGGGAGGACTCCTCCGCACCGGGAACCGCACGCCCTGGTACCAGCGAATCCGTGGTGCCGAAAGGCGACGTCGTCTCCGGGGTGACGAGCTGCTGCTCACCCACGTACCCGGTAGGCGGAACGATGGCGTCAGCGAAGCTTCCGGCTCCCTGTGCGAGCACGGTTCCGGTTGCACCTGCCCCGGAGGTCAACGAGGTCAACGGGGTGGATCCGGGATAACCAAAGGAGTAAATGACAGCCAGAGCAAGGCAAACGCTCACTCCCGACCGAACCGCACGACGACGGCTCCTCAGAACGCTGTGGCCGGACACCGGCCTGACTTCACTCACTGCTACTCCCCATGTGTTTCCCCTGTTGAAGGTCCATTCCGACCGAACCCCGGGGAGGAATCCGAACAATCAGCCTTCGTCAGGTGCCCGCGAGGGGCCCTTGATTACTGGTGGCTGACAATCAGCCTACTGGGCTGATTGCCATGGAGATAGAGTGCTCCGCCACTCTTGTGGAAACCTTGAGTGAACTTGGCGGGCGCTGTGGGAATACCCGGTAAACAGTGCCGTTTGCTGCGGCGCGGAGCGGCGGCGCGGGAAGCTACTGCGGGGCGATGACCTGCCAGGCATCACACACCACGTCCCAGCGGCGGTGCTGGAACGGACCCCACAGTTCGCCGTCGTTGCTGACCCGGAAGCCATCACCGTCAACCACGGTGATTTCAACAGCCTCTCCGCGCCCGATCCGCACGTCCGTGCGCCGCGCGTGGTCGCCGCTCTTGAGTCCCAGGGCGTATCCCACCCGTGCAGCGGGACCCACTGATTCCCAGAGCACGACGTCGACAAACCCGTCATGCGGGTTGGCGTCCGGTATGAGCCGGGCACCTCCGCCTACGGTGCCGCCGAGGCCGAGGGCTGCCATCAGCAGCGGACGGGATCCGTCATGAAGCAGTTCGCCGTCCACCCGCACGCTGAGGTGCTGCCCCGGAGAGCTGAACCCCGCAGCGACGGCACCCAGCGGGTACCCGAGCTTTCCGGCCTTCACCTTTTTCAGCTTCTGCTTCAGCTCCGCGCCCTTGGCCGCGGCATCCGCACCGATTCCCACATGGACAGCGTTGACGGCGGTGCGGTCCTCACTGACCAGGAGTTCCATCGTGCGTGCCTGCCCGGACATCACACATTCGGCGGCCTGGAGCGGGTCGGCTGGAAGTTTCAGTGAACGCGCAAGATCATTTCCCGTTCCCACGGGGATGATGCCGATCGGCCCGGCTGCACCCAGCGCCCCGGTCTGATGCAGGCACTGAATTGCGGCGTGGACCGAGCCGTCACCGCCCAGCAGCACCAGCTGCCTGCCGTCGAGGCTTCCGAGGGCTGAATCCAGCGCGTCCAGGTCCTCGGTCCGTGCAAGTTCAAAGGACGTGCCCCGCCTGGCCGAAGCGGAGGCAAGGAAGGAGGTAACGGCGTCGACACTGCGGCGGTACGCGGTTCCGGCGGACGCGTTAACGACCGCCAATATGTCCTGACTGTGCACGGGTGCTCTCGTCTGCTGGGGGTTGAAACAACTGGAACCACAGTAATACGGGCGGTCAAGCGGGGGTGAGGGCCGCCGTCGTGCCGTCTGTCGCACTAAGGAGGTCCGCGGGCGCGAGCTCGATCTCAAGTCCCCGGCGGCCGCCCGAGACGAGGATCGTCTCGAAAGCCAGCGCGGATTCATCGAGCACCAGCGGGCTGCGGTGCCGCTGCGCGAGCGGTGAGATTCCGCCGAGCACATACCCGGTCCGCCGCTCCGCAGCGGCGCGGTCCGCCATGGCTGCGCGCTTGCTTCCGCACGCGGCGCCCATCGCTTTGAGGTCCAGTAGGCGGCTGACGGGAACGACGGCGACGGCCAATTGGGTGCCGGCGTCCACCATGAGCGTCTTGAAGACGCGCGCGGGATCAACCGCCAGTTTCTCCGCGGCTTCGGTTCCGTAGTGCTCGGCCGAGGGGTCATGCATGTAGCTGAGCGTGCGGTACTGAATGCCCAGTCTGGTCAACAGTGCCGTGGCAGGAGTCGCGGCGGAAGCGATGCGTCGTCCCACCGCTTCAGCCCCTGCGACCTGTGGAGCCTTGGACGGCCCGGTTGCGGCCGAGTGATTTGGCCTCATACAGGGCGGCGTCCGCGGTGGCGATGACGGCGGCGAGGTCCGTTGATTCCGCGTCGACGGAGGCGATGCCGTAACTGACGGTCGGCGGCTCGAACCCCTCGGCGAAGGTAGCGAGTGCAAAGCGGGCGCTGAGCTGATTCACGATGGTTTCGGCACGGTTCGCGTCTGCACCGGACAGCAGTATGACGAACTCCTCCCCACCGTGGCGGCCGACCAGATCAGTGGACCGTACGGTGCCCACGCAGATGTCCGCGAAAGCCTGGAGGACCACATCCCCCGCCGCGTGGCCATGGGTGTCATTCACGGTCTTGAAATGGTCTAGGTCCGCCAGCACCAGTGCGCCGGGGGTCCCGTTGCCCCTGATCCGTTTCAGCTCGTTGACGGCGAGGTCGTCGAATCCGGAGCGGTTGAGCAGGCCGGTGAGTCCGTCACGGGTGGCGCGAAGGTGAAGATCACGGGTCACCTGCTCGTTACTGAGCGCGGCCATGCTGAAGGAAACCACTACCAGGAGCACCAGCGTGATGAGCGTGGTGATTGCTGAGTCGAAGTAGGTGGTGAAGGTCGGTCCGTCCGGCCCTTCCACCAGGAAGACGAGCCACCGGCCCAGATAGTAGACAGCGAGGAGGCCGGAGGCCAGCGCCAGGGCTTTTGTGACTCTGCTGTAGGAGCGCTTGATCGCCCACAGTTCTGCGGAAGCTAGGGCCAGGAACAGGCACATGAACCCGAGGAACACGGGTCCGCCGGACCAGTCGTTGGTCGCCGGGCTGTCCAGGGCCGAGGCCAGCAGGGTCACCAGCGGTCCCGCGAGAAGCTGCCAGGTGCGCGGTCCGCGTGCGCGCAGCGTTCTGGCGCCGGCCCAGACGCTGGCCGCTCCGAGCACCAGCAGCGCGTTACCGGTGGGGTTGGCCCAGACCTGGTGGGCAGTTCCATCAAGCAGGTACGCGGCGGAGCCCGTGAGGAACAGGGCAAGGGCAGCACACCACCACGCGCTGTAGACCGAACGCGTGCGCTGGAAGGTCACGAAATAGAAGAGACCCAGCAGCGTCACGGCCACCACTGCGAACACCACACGCAGGGTGGTCGTGTCGAGAAATTCCATGAGGCCCCCCGCGGCGTCGAGATAGGGACAAGTATCCCATCCCTTGCCGGCGCCCGCGACGAAGAACTGCTGGCCGAGTATCTTTAGGCAACATCCATGACGAGAAGGAACCAGAGTGCTCAAACTGTTTGAGGGACCCAGCATCATCTACACGGTTCTCGGCGTCGTCGTCTTTGCGGCAGCGCTGCTGCCCCGCCTGCTGCGGCGTGCGCCCATCTCGATGCCCATGGTGTTCCTCGCGGCCGGAGTCCTTGCCTTCGCACTCATCGACTACCTACCCACGCCTGACCCGGTGAAGTACGGGGAGGTCACCACCCACCTCACTGAGGTCTGCGTAATCATCTCCCTGATGGGAGCGGGCCTTGCACTCGACCGGCCGCTCGGCTGGAGGTCATGGTCCACCACGTGGCGCCTGCTCGCGATCGTCATGCCGGTGTGCATCCTCGTCTTCGCCGTCCTGGGCTACGTGTTCCTGGGGCTCGGTCTGGCCAGCGCCATCCTGGTCGCCGCCGCACTGGCTCCCACGGATCCGGTACTGGCCTCGGAAGTCCAGGTCGGTGAGCCTGCGGACGGTGAGGAAGGGTTTGACCGTGAGGACGAGGTCCGGTTCGGGCTCACCAGCGAGGCCGGCCTCAATGACGGCCTCGCCTTCCCATTCGTGTACCTCGCGATCACCATCAGCATGGTCGGCGCCGCCCCTGGTGCCTGGTTCCCGCAGTGGTTCCTGGTGGACGTCCTGTGGCGCATCGGGTTCGGTGTTCTGCTCGGATATGGCACAGGCAAATTCCTGGGGCGCCTCTTCTTTTCCTCGCGTGCGGAATCATTCCGGATGTCCAACCGCTCCGAAGGGTTTGTTGCGCTCGCCGCAACGTTCCTGGCTTATGGGCTCACAGAGACGTTCGAGGGCTACGGATTCGTCGCCGTCTTTGTCTGCGCCATCACCATCCGGGCAGCGGAGCGGAACCACGGTTATCACCGCATACTGCACAGCTATGTGGAGCAGCTTGAGCGACTGCTCTCCGTTGTCATCCTGGTGCTGCTGGGCGGGGCCATCGCGAGGGGGCTCCTTGACACCATCGGGTGGACCGACGTCGTTCTTGCCTTCGCTTTCCTCATCCTTGTCCGGCCGCTGGCAGGATTCCTGGGACTCCTCGGCGGCCAGACGGGCGTCCGGGAGAAGGTGGCGCTGGCCTTTTTCGGGGTCCGCGGCATCGGTTCCCTCTACTACCTCGGTTACGGGTTGAGCAACGGTGATTTCGACGCCGAAGCGAACGAAGTCTGGGGTTTCGTCGGCCTCGTCGTTGCGCTCTCCGTTGTGCTGCACGGCATCACGGCAACGCCGGTCATGACAGCACTTGACCGTCTTCGCCGGCGCGAGGCCGAGCTTGACGGCGGGGGAAACGTGCCCAAAACCCATGTCTGAGGTGCCCGCCGCTGCTCCAGCGTGGCCGGAGCCCCCGCCACTGCAGACCCCTGCCGTCATGGATCAGTTCTGGGGCGATGCCGTCTTCCTGCACTGGCGCATCCCCACCCCGACGGCAGCCCGTTTGATGCCTGCCGGCACCGTTCCGGACGAGTGCGACGGCGACTCCTGGGTGGGCCTCATCGGCTTCCGTATGCGTGGCGCAGGTTTCGGGCGCGGGGCGCCGGTACCGTATTTCGGCACCTTCACGGAAGTGAACGTACGGCTCTACTCCCGGGACCGGAACGGGGTGCGCGGCGTCGTCTTCCTTACCCTCGACGCATCCCGGCTCGCAGTGGTGCTGGGAGCGCGGGCGGCCGGAATCCCGTATGTGTGGTCCCGCTGCCGCGCCTGGCACGGCGTGGACGGCACCGGATACTCGGTGGACAGGTTCCGGGGCGCGGCGTCGTCGTTCTCAGTGCTGCCCACCGGGAGCGTTGCGGCGGATCCGTTGTCCGTCCACCTGACTGCCCGGTTCGGCCTGCACTCGCGGTTCGCGGGCCGGACCCTCCACATCCCCAACACCCACTCGCCGTGGCCGCTCCAGCATGCGGGGTTGCAGCACTGGGACGACTCCCTGGTGCGTGCGGCGGGCCTGGCCGTGGAGGGACCTCCGGAATCGGTGCTCTATTCGCCGGGTGTGCAGACCCAGTTCGGGCTGCCCCGCAAGGTTGAATCGAGCCGGCGCAGCTAGTCGGTGACGAAGCCGCTCAGTCCGCTGGCGCCGTCGTCGTGCAGGTTTGCCTCCACGTTCTCAACCCGGCCGGGAGCATCTGCGGAGCGCAGCCAGGCCAGGAGCTGCTCAACGGCCGACGACGGCCCGGCCGCGACAACGAGCACCGAACCGTCGGACCGGTTGCTGGCCGAACCGATCAGGCCGAGCTGCTCGGCCTGCTGCCGGGTCCGGTAGCGGAAGCCGACGCCCTGGACCTCGCCCGTTACCGCAGCGACGAGGCGCACGGTGCTCATGCCATTCCCGAGGGTCGGATATTGAGGGACTCCACTGTCGAATCGCGTGAGGCATCAACCGCGAGGCGGACGGCCTTTGCAACCTGGGCGGGCTGGATCCACGCTGTGGGGGAGTAGTCCTTTCCCTCGAAGTCGTGAAGCTCAGCCTGCATGTCCGTTGCCACCCGTCCGGGGTGGATCGAGGACACTCGCACGCCGTTGGGCCGCTCCTCTTCCCGGAGGGCGTCGGTGAGCGCGCGGAGGGCAAACTTGGTGCCGCTGTAGACAGCCGAGCCCGCGCCGGAGCTGTAACCCGATCCCGAGTTGATCGCGATGACCTGCCCACGGGCCGCGCGAAGGGCGGGCAGCAGGAGCCGGGTCAGCTTCGCGACGGCGAACACGTTGATGTCGAAGCTTGTCCGCCACGTCTCGTCGTCGAGATCAGCTACCGCCCCCATCTGCAGCACGCCGGCGGAGTGCACCAGCACGTCAAGTCGCTCAATGCCGGCGATGTCCGCCTCCGTTACCTCGCGCACGTCAACGGCGAAGGGTTCTGCCGATGGGTAGGACGCCGCCAGGGCCTCCAACGCCGCACGGTCCCGTCCGCCCAGCAGGAGGTGATGGGTGGGCGCGAGCTCGTCGGCAATGGCACGGCCGATGCCCCGGGAGGCCCCGGTAATCAGTGCCGCAGGCAGGAAATCGGTGGAAGTCATGGGTGAAATCCTAGGCGCCCGGGAACTTTCGCGCAGATCCGGCGGGTCCGCCGGGGTCCACGTCACTGGAGCTGCTCAAAAGCTACCCCCTAGCGCAGAGGCGCCGGGCTTGGCAGGATGGAAAGCGGATTCTGAGACCGTTCATCCCCGAGAGGAACTTTCCTGATGCAGTACACCCACCTTGGTCGCTCCGGCCTGTCCGTTTCCCGCCTGTGCCTCGGCACCATGAACTTCGGGCCCAAGACCGAAGAAACGGACTCGCACTCCATCATGGATTCGGCCCATGCCTCCGGGATCAACTTCTTCGACACCGCCAACGTATACGGCTGGGGAGTGAACAAGGGCCGTACCGAGGCGATCGTGGGGCGTTGGTTCGCCAAGGGCGGCGGGCGGCGTGAGAAGACGGTGCTGGCAACCAAGCTATACGGTGACATGGACGAATGGCCCAACAACGGCAAACTCTCCGCCCTCAACATCCGCCGCGCTCTCGACGCCAGCCTGAAGCGGCTCCAGACCGATTACATCGACCTGTACCAGTTCCACCACGTCGACCGGAACACGCCCTGGGACGAGATCTGGCAGGCCATCGAAGTTGCCGTCCAGCAGGGCAAGATCCTGTACTCGGGCAGCAGCAACTTCGCCGGCTGGCACATCGCCCAGGCGCAGGGGGCCGCTGCGCGCCGCAACTACACCGGCCTCATCAGCGAGCAGTCCATCTACAACCTGCTCACCCGCACCGTGGAGCTCGAAGTTCTCCCGGCGGCCCAGGAATACGGGTTGGGCATCATCCCCTGGTCGCCGCTGCACGGAGGGCTGCTGAGCGGAGTCCTGAAGAAGGAGAACGAGGGTGTCCGCCGGCTCGAGGGCCGCGCCGCCGACACACTTGAGAAGCACCGCGATCAGATTCAGCGCTATGAGGACCTCGCAGACAAGCTGGGCCACTCGCCCGCGGACCTCGGGCTGGCCTGGCTCCTTGCGCAGCCGGCGGTCACCGCACCGATCATCGGCCCGCGCACCCAGGAACAGCTCGACGGCGGCCTGCGTGCCCTGGAGATAAAGCTCGACGACGACACCCTGTCCGAGCTCGATGACATCTTCCCGGGCCACAAGACCGCGCCTGAGGATTACGCGTGGTGAGCGCCGCGTGAAGATCCTCTGCATCGGCGGAACCGGCGTCATCAGCACGGCCGTCGTCGACCGGGCGCTCGCGCAGGGCTACTCTGTCACCGTCCTGAACCGGGGGACCTCTACCGAGCGCCCGGTGGCATCGCGTGCGGAAGTGTTGACCGCTGATATCCGGAAGCCGGACGAAGTCCGTGCTGCCCTCGGGAACCGCACCTTCGACGTCGTCGTCGACTTCGTGGCTTTTACCCCCGACCACGTTGCTGCCGACATCGAACTGTTCACTGGGCGAACCGGGCAGTACGTGTTCATCAGTTCGGCCTCGGCGTACCAGAAACCGCCGGCAGCGCTCCCGATTCGCGAATCGACGCCGCTGCGCAACCCGTTCTGGCAGTACTCGCGGGAGAAGATCGCCTGCGAGGACCTGCTGGTGGCCGAGTACCGGGAGCGCGGCTTTCCCGTCACCATCGTGCGGCCCTCGCATACGTACGACCACACGAAAATCGCCATCGCAGGCGGCTGGACGGACATTGCGCGGATGCGGGCGGGACGACCGGTGCTGGTCCATGGTGACGGCACGTCCCTGTGGACGCTCACGCACAGCACCGACTTCGCGAAGGCGTTTGTCGGGCTTCTTGGACTGCCGCAGGCGATCGGGGACAGTTTCACCATCACCTCCGACGAATTCCTGCCCTGGAACCGGATCTACCAGATCTTCGCCGAGGCAGCCGGAGCGCCGGAACCTCAGCTGGTCCACGTCGCGTCCGAGACCATCGCCGCGCACCTTCCGGACCTCGGTTCCCAGTTGCTCGGCGACAAGTCGCACTCTGTGATTTTCGACAACTCCAAGGTCAAGGCGCTGGTGCCGGACTTCTCCTGCACAACCCCGTTCGCCCTCGGAGCACGTGAGATTCTTGCCTGGTATGACGCCGATCCCAACCGTCAACGGGTCGACTCCGAACTGGATGCATCGTTCGATCGGATCATCGCTGCGGCGCAGGTCAGCCAGGATCGGCTTTCTACCGCCAGCTGAACTGCTTGCAGGCGCGCTGAACGTGGAACTACGGTGATGTCACAGCCCACTGCCGAGGAGATATACGCATGGAAGTGCCCCCAATTGTCTGGATTCTGACTGTCGCAGGAATCGTGGGGCTGCTTCTCTTCGATTTCTTTTTCCATGTGAGGAAGGCGCATACGCCGTCCCTGAAGGAAGCCAGCATCTGGTCGGCCATCTACGTGGGCATCGCGCTGCTGTTCGGCGTGGGAGTGCTGATTTTCGCCGGCCCGCAGTTCGGCACCGAGTATTTCGCCGGATACATCACGGAGAAGGCCCTTTCCGTGGACAACCTGTTTGTCTTCCTCATCATCATGACCACGTTCAAGGTGCCGCGGGCGGACCAGCAGAAGGTGCTCCTGTTCGGCATCGTGTTCTCGTTGATAGCGCGGACTGCGTTCATCTTCCTCGGCGCCGCCCTGATCAACTCCTTCGCCTGGGTGTTCTACATTTTCGGCCTGATCCTGCTGATCACTGCCGGTAACATCCTCAAACCGAAGAACGTGGAGGAGGAAGAGACCTTCATTGTCCGGATGGCCCGCAAGTTCCTGCCGGCCACGGAACACTACGACGGTGACAAGCTCTTCACCGTTGAGAATGGCAAGAAGGTGCTTACCCCGATGCTGCTGGTCATGGTGGCCATCGGCGGAACCGACATCCTCTTCGCGCTGGATTCCATTCCCGCCATCTTCGGCCTCACGCAGAGCGTCTTCATCGTCTTCACGGCCACAGCCTTCTCGCTGATGGGGCTGCGCCAGCTGTACTTCCTCATCGACGGATTGCTGGACCGGTTGATCTACCTCTCCTACGGCCTGGCGGCAATCCTGGGCCTGATCGGCGTGAAGCTGATCCTGCACGCGCTTCACGAGAACAACGTGCCGTTCATCAACAACGGTGAGCCTGTTGAAGTTGTCGAGATTTCAACCGGGCTCTCCCTCAGCCTGATCGTCGGCATTCTGTTGGTGACGGTAATTGCTTCGCTGGTGAGCCCGAAGGGCAAGGCCAAGACTCTCATCTCGGGTGCCCGGCGCCATGCCATCGAGTACCTCGACCTCAACTACGAGACAGACATCAACCAGCGCGAGCGTATCTTCGACAAGATGTGCGCCGAAGAGGCAATGCTCAAGAAGCAGCCGGAGAAGTACAAGCGCTTCATCCGCAACGAGACCGAGTTCAAGGCGCTCCTCACACGTGCCCACGAGGAGCACGAAGCCGCACTGGAACGCGAGCCCACGCGCTGAAATCGGCGGCCCCCGAGCCAAAAGCGCCGGAGATCGGCAGGATCGTGGGGATGTCCCCACGATCCTGCGCTTCTCCGGCGCCTTTGAGGTCGAGCTGCGAAGCGGCGATCAGGCGGCCAGGCCGGGCTGAAGGGGAACCGTTCGGATCCGCCAGATGGCGTATTCGTCCGTGTGGAGGATGGCGCGGCGGCCATCAGCGTCATCGCGGATCCAGACGACGCCGATGCCGGGAGCGGTGTCCTCGACCCGGCCGCGGTAATGGACCTCGTTACGGAGGTGGGCTTCGACTTCGTCGCCCCGGCGCAGCGTGGCAACGTCCCGGATGCGGCTGATTTCAGTGGAGGTGAGCAGAGACATGTGCGGCTCCTTACGGGAGTGGAACCGGCTTTCCCGCCGGTGAAACCAGCATCCCGCCGGTGTGTTGCCGTGTCGTTACGGGGGCATTATTTCTGCGGGTACAACGTGTTGCCTTGTCAAGAGGGCGGGGAATTATTACCCAGGGTTGCTCAGGAACTCGCCCTACCCCGGGATTGGTTGCCTAAGCTACCCAGATGACCGAACCGACTGCGCCGGACCCGGCCTACCTCAACGCCATTGCCGCCGACACCCGGGCGCGCATGCAGACAGCCATCCCGGAAGAGTCTCCTCGTCGGGGAGCGCCGCAGGAGTTGGCGGACGCCGTCGAGAAGCGCGTTACTGCCCTACAAGGTGATCTCGCGCGTATCGTGCACACGCTGCACGCCAACCCGGAGACTGCGTATCAGGAGCACGCCAGCGCGGCTGTCCTGGCGGACGTGCTCGGAAGGCACGGCATCGACGCAACCGTCGGAGTGCACGGCGTGGGCACTGCCATCCGCGCGGAGCTCAACGGCACGTCGCCCGGCCCCACCGTTGCTGTCCTCAGCGAATACGACGCGCTACCCGGCATCGGCCACGCCTGCGGGCACAACGTCATTGCCGCAACCGGCGTGGGTGCGTTCCTCGCCCTGGCATCCGTGCGGGACCGGCTTCCCGGCAGGGTCGTTTTCCTCGGAACACCGGCCGAAGAGGGCCACTCCGGCAAGGAAATCATGGCCCGCAACGGTGCGTTCGACGGGGTCGACGCCGCGATCATGGTGCACCCCTACGGTTACGACCTCGCTGACCAGGCCTGGCTCGGGCGCCGCCTGCTGACCATTACCTTCACGGGCGTCGCCGCCCACGCGTCCGCCCAGCCGTTCATGGGACGCAACGCGCTCGACGCCGCCAGCCTCACCTACCAGGGCATCGGCCTCCTGCGGCAGCAGCTTCCGCCGTCGGACCGGGTGCACGCCAACATCGTCGAGGGCGGGCAGAGTCCCAACATCATCCCCAACCGTGCGGTGCTGAAGCTGTACGCGCGCTCACGGCTGCCCGAGACGCTGAAGGACCTGAGCCGGCGGCTCGACGACATCGCCCGGGGCGCGGCGTTGATGACGGGCACCGCCGTCGACCTGGCCTGGGACGAGCATCCGCCGTCCCTGCCCATCCGCACCAACAACGCGCTGACCGGCCGCTGGGTCAAGGCGCAGCAGGGGAGGGGACGCGCTCCGCTGCCCGCCGGCGTCGTTTCCGACACGCTTGCCGCTTCCACCGACTTCGGCAACGTAAGCTACCGGATCCCCGGGATCCACCCGCTCATCAGCATCGCCGGATCCGGCACGGCGCTGCATACGCGCGAGTTCGCTGCCGCCGCCAACACGGAAGCGGCGGAAAAGGGAGCCTACGACGGCGCCGCCGGCCTCGCGCTCACTGCGCTGGACTACCTCTGCGACCCGGAACTGCAGCGTGCCGTCGCAGCCGAGTTCGAGGCCCAGGGCGGGCCGGTGGACGTGCCCGCCTACTTCGACTGATCCTCCAGCTCTTCCACTAACTCCCCGGAATCCAAGGAGCACCTGTGTCTACAACAACCGACGCCTCCCGGCGCCGCCTCACCGACCGCTTCCTCAACGGCGTGGAACGTGTGGGCAACAAGCTGCCCGAACCGTTCACGCTCTTCCTGATCCTCTTCGGAATCACCGCAGTCGTTTCGACCGCCATGGCGTGGGCGAACGTCACCGTGCAGGTGCCCGGCGCTACCGAGGTAACGCAGATCCGCGGCCTCTTCACTGCAGAGGGGCTCACCTGGCTGACCGAGAATCTCGGCCCCAACTATCTTGGCTTTCCGCCGCTGGTCACCGTACTGCCCATCCTGCTGGCCGTCGGCGTGGCCGAGAAGTCCGGCCTCCTCGCCGCCATGATCCGGAAAGCCTTCGGATCCGCGCCGCGCTGGGCGCTGCCGTACGCGGTGGGCGTGGTGGGAGTGCTCGGTTCCATCATGTCCGACGCCGCCTTCGTGGTGATCCCACCGCTGGCCGCGCTCGTGTTCAAGGCCGCCGGCCGCCACCCCGTCGCGGGCCTGCTCGGCGGATTCGCAGCGGCAGGAGCCGGCTACTCAACCAACCTGCTGGTCACCAGCCTGGATGCGCTTTTCGCCGGAATTACGACGGCGGTCACCGAGACCCTGCCCAATCCCGGTTCACCGGTGACTCCGGTGTCAAACTACTTCTTCAACGTCGCGTCCGCGCTGACCCTCATGGTCATCGCTGGATTCGTCATCGACAAGATCCTTGAGCCCCGCCTGAACCGTCAGGGAGTGCCGCGGAATGAAGTAACCGACGACGACGGCGGCGCCCCTGCTGCCGCTGATTCGAACCTGACCGGGAATTCAGACCTGCGGGCCGAACTGGATACCAGGGAAACCACAGCTCTGCGGTGGGCGATGATCGCCGGAGTTGCTCTCGCCGTCGTCATTGCGCTTGCGGTGACCCTGCCCGGGTCCCCCTGGCGCAACGAGGAGGGCGGCTACCTTCCGAGGTCACCGCTGCTCAGTTCGATCGTCTTCATTGTGTTCGCGATGTTTGTCGTGCCCGGCCTGGTCTACGGGAAGATCGTCGGGACCATCGCGACCGGCAAGGATGTGCCGCGGGTCATGGGTCAGGCGATCCGTGACATGGCGGGCTTCCTGGTGCTGGCCTTCATCCTCGGCCAGTTCATTGCGCTGTTCAACTGGTCCGGGATCGGGCAGTGGATAGCGGTTGCAGGTGCTACCGGGCTTGAGGCGATCGGGCTCACCGGGTATCCCGCGATCCTCGGCTTCATCGTGCTCGCGTCCCTGCTGAACCTCTTCATTATCTCGGGATCCGCCATGTGGACGCTGATGGCCGCGGTGTTTGTTCCGCTGTTCGTGCTGCTCGGCTATGAGCCGGCCTTCATCCAGGGCGCCTTCCGTGTGGGCGATTCGGCCACGCAGGTCATCACCCCGCTCAACCCGTACATGATTGTGCTGCTCGCGATGCTGCGGAAATATGAACCCGATGCCGGGCTGGGCACGCTGATCGCCCGCATGCTGCCGTTCGTCATTCCGTTCTGGCTCGCGTGGGCGGGCATCCTCAGCGTTTTCTACTTCTTCGAGATTCCGATGGGGCCCGGCAACGGCATCTTCCTTCCGCCGGCGGAATAGCCGCGGAAAGCCCTGCAGAGCAGGAATAGCCCGTTTGAGAGCGAGGTTGCACCCAACATGACACCTTCGGAAGCTCCAAAGATCTACGCCCTGCACGAGAACCCCGAGTGGTTTCCACCGTTCGCCCGCGCCTTCGAGCAGGAGGGGCTGGAATTTGAGGAATGGCTGCTGACCGACGGTGTTCTGGACCTCGACTCGACGCCGCCGGAAGGTATTTTCTGGTCGCGGATCAGCGCTTCGGCGCATACGCGGGACCATGATCTGTCCAAGGACTATGCCCGGGCAGTGCTGTCCTGGCTCGAAGCTCACGGCCGCCGGACTATCAACGGCCGGCGGGTCCTTGAGCTCGAGATGAGCAAGGTGGACCAGTTGACGGCGCTGAAGGCGGCGGGGATCGACACGCCGCGGACAGTGGCGGCCATCGGCCGCGACCGCATTCTGGACGCGGCAAAGAGCTTCCCGACCCCCTTCATCACCAAGCACAACCAGGGCGGGAAGGGCCTGGGCGTCCGTAAGTTCGAGAGCCATGCCGAACTGGCCGAGTACGTGGCCTCGGACGAGTTCGAGGAACCGCAGGACGGCATCACCCTGATCCAGGAATTCATCCAGGCAGCCGAACCGATCATCACACGGGTGGAAATTGTGGGTGGAGAGTTCATCTACGCCATCCAGGCGGACACCGCCCGCGGCGGGTTCCAGCTCTGCCCGGCGGATGCCTGCGCCATCGATCCGACAACCGGTAAGCCGATCATGCCGCCGGGTGCAACGATCGAACCCGTTGCCGGCCAGCAGCTCTTCAGCCTCCGCCGCGACTTCGATCACCCGATCATCGAAAAGTACGTCGAATTCGCACGCCGGAACAACATCGAGGTATGCGGGATCGAGTTCATGGAGACCGCAGACGGGCGCGTCCTTACCTATGACGTGAACACCAACACCAACTACAACGCCGTGGTGGAGGCCGAAGCGCCGCGCTCCGCTCCCGGTGCGCTCGCACAGTACCTGGCGGCAGTGGCAGCCGGCCCGGCGCCGTCGTTCGTGTAAAAATCCGGGGTCCAGCGGTAGCCTCGGAAATGCAAGCCCTACCCACTATGGAAGGAGCAGATGCGATGCCGAAGGTAACAAAATCGGGAAAGGTCAAAACCGACGACCTGCCCAGCACGCTGCAGAGATCGGACAAAAAAGCGCAGGAAACCTACGCCAGAACGCTCGACTCTGCGGAGGAACAGTACGGTGACGGCGAACGGGCGCACCGCACCGCGTACAGCGCCCTGAAACACACCCACGAGAAGGTGGGTGATCACTGGGAGCAGAAGGATTCCAACGGTCCCTCCGACGAGCAGGCGGAAGGCGGTCGCGGAACGGCGAAGGAAACCGCCGGCGGTGTGGACGCCAACGCCTCCAAGGAGCACCTTTACGAGGTCGCCAAGAAGCTCGAGATTCCCAAGCGCTCAACCATGAGCAAGAAGGAACTGGTGGACGCGATCCAGAAGGCCAACGACAGGGAAACCCGCAAAGCCAGAAACTAGTGACCAGATGCTATTACGCAACACAAACATTTCGTAATAGCACCAAGCGTAGGCTAGCCTTACTTTCGTATCCATCCCGACGGTCCGTTCACGCCGTCTCGAAAGTCAAGGAGCCCCCATGGCCCCCACACGCGTGCGCGGCTTGATTGCCGCAGCAGCCATTGCGGTATTGTCCCTCTCCGCGTGCTCCACAGGCCCGGCGGGCGGCGGCTCGGAAGCTGCCGGAGCCAACGAAGCCGGCTCCGCCGAGGCCTTCCCGGTCACCATTGAGCACGCCTTCGGCGAGACCGTCATCGAGGAAAAGCCTGAGCGGGTTGCAACGGTGTCCTGGGTCAATGACGACATCGCGTTGGCGCTCGGCGTGGTGCCCGTGGGCATGCCGGTCAATGAGTACGGCGGCAACGAGCAGGGCTCAGTCCCGTGGAAGGACACCAAGCTGGAAGAGCTCGGCGCCGCCATCGGTACCGAGAACGCGCCGGTCCAGTACTCCGAGGCTGATGGAATTGCCTTCGACGAGATCGCTGCCACCAACCCCGACGTCATCCTGGCCGCCTATTCCGGTCTCACCGAAGAGGATTACAACACCCTCAGCGAGATCGCCCCGGTTGTCGCCTACCCCGAGGTTGCGTACGGCACCGCGTGGCAGGAATCCACGGCAATGATCGGGGAGGCGCTTGGCCTGGCCGAAGAGGCCGAGCAGCTGGTCACCGAAACCGAAGATCAGATCGCCGAGGCTGCAGCGGAATACCCGGCCATCGCCGGCAAGACCTTCATCTTCGGAAACCTGGAGCCTGCCAATGCCGAGGGCGTGAACGTCTACACGGCCAGCGACAACCGCCCCCGGTTCCTGACGCAGATCGGAATGGAAATGGCCACAGTGGTTGAAGAGAACGCCACCGGTGAAGAGTTCTTCTTCCCGTGGTCGGCGGAGCGTGCCGATGAACTCGAGTCGGACGTCTTTGTGACCTGGGTTCCGGACGAGGCCACCAAGGAAGCAATCGCCGAGGACCCGCTGCTGAGCCAGATTCCCGCGGTGGAGTCCGGCGCGCTCGTAGCGGATGCTGACAACACCCTCACGTTGTCCATCTCTGCTGCCAGCCCGCTGTCTCTGGTCTGGGCGCTGGACAAGTGGCTGCCGATGATCAATGAAGCGGCGGAGGCCGCCGAGGCTGCGTAAGGCAACATCGAAGTACGACGCCGGCACTCACCGGCGGAAGGGGCGTCCCACTTCGGTGGGGCGCCCCTTTTCGCAGGTCGGGGCTCGTTCATTGCGTTTCCGAGCCCTATGCACTGGAATGGTAAGGGTACTTGTCATCGAAGCTCGGAGGCATCATGGACAACCTGGAAATGGAAGACCTGCAGACCGCCACGGCATGGGATGCCAGCGGGGAGAAGCTGGGGAGCGTCTCACAGGTGCATCTCGACGGGCTCTCGGGCCAGCCCGCCTGGGTGACTGTCGGTCTCGGGCTGTTGAACACGCGGGAGCACTTCGTTCCGCTCTCCGGTGCCCGGTTGGACGGTGAGAACCTCTACGTCGCAGTGTCCAAGGACGCAATCAAGGATTCTCCGGACTTCACGGTGGAGGAGGGCCTCACCGCCGAGCAGGAGGCTTCCCTTCGGGACTACTACCGGGCGTAAATCGACCTGGCGCGCAGAGGCTTCTGCGCGCGGTCAGCGTGTGAGAACGCGAACGCGATCACAGCCCCACTCTTGCTGAGTGCAGCAGCGCCGGTTGAGGTGAGCAACCTGGATCGTGGTGAGCGGAATTTCTCTCCATAGTCTCCGGGTTGCTCGCGCCGAAGTCCAGGTTGCTCGATGCCTCGTCCGGGTTGCTTGAGTCGGTGTCCAGGTTGCTACAGCAAAGCGGCCGTCCCCCATGGGTTTCGGCCGCTTTGCTGTGGAACAGTGGGTCTAGCTGAATAGCCCGACGATGTAGCCGACGAAGTACAGCAGCCCGAGCAGCACGAAGATACCGATCAGCACGAGCCATATCCGCGACGCCGCCTTGCCGGGTGCACCTTCCTCGTGACCCTGCGGCCCGCCGGTGCTCGCCTCGGCGGGAGGGGTCTCGCCCGGCGGAACACCGCCGCCCGGCTCCAGACCGGTGACCTTGTCCTTCTCCGGATCCGGATTCTGGCTGCTCATCCCTGCTCCTGCCCGGCCCGTTCTGTGGCCGCAGACGCCCGGGGGGTCCATGACATGGTGATGTTTGCGCCCTCTTCGGTTTCGGTCAGGTACAGGTGCAGGTCTTCCCCATAGAGGTTCTCGTCTTCGACGACGTCCCCTGCCTCATGTGCCAGCTCCACCAGACGGCTGATCGCCACGGCCATGGCCCGGCCCCAGTCCTGCGGGTGCTTGCTGTCCGACTCTTCGGTGACTGAAAACTTCTTCTCTGCGCTGCCCATGGCTACTCCTCACTGCCCTCGTCACGTGCCGCGGCTTTCTGCCGCCACCCGTTTGATAAGCAAGCTTTGTAGTGATCCTCGTCCCACAGTAGCAGTCCGGTCACCAGGAGTCTTTCCCTGCTCCCCGCACTGCCTTGCGTGCAGCGTGACCAATGATTGCGCTGTAGGTGGGGTAGGCGAACTTGACGCGGGCCAGCGTAGCGACGTCGGTGCCGGCCGCCATCGCAGACGCAACGGCCTGGATCACCTCCACCGCGTTCTCACCCACCGCGTGCGCTCCGAGGATCAGCTCGCGGTGCCTGTCGGTCACCAGTTTCAGGAAACCCTGTTCCCGGTCATCAATAATGGGACGCTCCACCGCACCATAGGGAACGACGACGACGGCGCACTCCGCGTCCCGCTCCCTGGCCATCGCCTCGGTCAGGCCAACACCCGCGTAATCCGGGTCGGTGAAGCCTCCCTCGGGAAGCAGATGATGCGGTGTGGTGCGGTGCGCGCCAAGGACCGCATTCTCGGCAGCGGTTTCACCCTCGAAGACTGCCGCCTGAACCAGCATGGAGGTTCCGTTGGCGTCGCCGGCAACAAAGATGTGCGGCACATTGGAGCGGAGGTAATTATCCACGGGTATGGCTCCCCGGGCGGTGGATATTCCGGCAGCCTCCAGCCCGAGACCATGAATGTTCGCAGGCCAGCCGGCGGCCATGACCACCGCTCCCACGCGTGCTGACTGCGCGCCGCCGGTTCCCTGCCAACGGATTTCCAGGGCGCCGTCGTCGTGCTTTTCAATTCCATCCACACCGCCGATACCGACATCCACGCGCACACCGCGGGACCGGAAGCCCTCCGTCACGGCGGTGGAAACGTCGCTATCCTCCGTGGTGAGGATGCGCGGCGCGAGGTCCAGGAGGGTGACCCTGGATCCCAGGGCGTCGAAGATGGTAGCCAGCTGCGCACCGGTATGGCCGCCGCCGATGATCGCGACTGAGCCTGGCAGATCGGGAAGGTCGAGGACGTCGGAGGGGAGCGCGGCATGTTCGGCGCCGGGAATGGGAAGCCGGCGCGCGCTTCCGCCCACGCACAGGATGACCGAGGTGGCGGTGACAGTGCGCCCGTCAATCGAAACCTCATTCGGCCCGATAAACGAAGCCTCACCCTCCAGCAGCGTGGTGTCCAGTCGCTGCATGGCCTCGCCGTACCCCTTGGCATCCAGCACGCGGTCCACGGTGGTGCGGACGCGGCGAATCAGCTGCGGCCAGTCCACCGCGGGCTCATGCACCACAATCCCGTAGTCCCGAGCCGTCCGCACCTCCCGGTACAGGCGCGCTGTCTTGGCCAGTACCCGCGTGGGTACGCAGCCCGAGTTCACACAGGTGCCGCCCAGCCGTGCGCGTTCGACGACAGCGGTTCGAGCACCGAGTTCCGCCGCCCGTGTTGCTGCAGCCATGCCCGCCGGGCCGGCGCCGATCACCAGAACATCAAAATCCATCACGACCTCCTGGCTCCCATCCTGCCCCATGGGACAGACATTCCGTCAGGATCGGGGCAGCGAGGGGGTGCACTCAGGCGAAATAGACTCCGATGCGGTTGCCGTCGATCTCCTCGATGCGGATGTCGATGTCATAGACCTCCCGGAGAAGGGAGGTGTGCATCAGCTCTGCCGGAGTGCCCTGGTGCACCACAGCGCCGTCGCGCATCGCGATGATCGCATCCGAGTAGCAGGACGCGAAGTTGATGTCGTGGATCACCAGAACCACGGTCTTGCCCAGATCTTCAACAGTGCGCCGCAACATGCGCATCAGGTCCACGGCGTGCTTCATGTCGAGGTTGTTCAGCGGTTCGTCGAGGAAGATGTAGTCGGTGTCCTGTGCCAGCACCATGGCGATGAACGCCCGCTGGCGCTGACCACCCGAGAGCTCGTCGACAAACCGGTCGGCCATGGACTGCAGGTCAAGGTAGTCCAGGGCGCGTTCGATATGTTCGCGGTCTTCTGCGCCCGGTCTGCCCTTGTTGTCGGGGAAGCGACCAAACCCCACGAGGTCGCGGACGGTGAGCCGGACTGTGAGCTGGTTGTCCTGGCGGAGGATGGCCATCTTCCGCGCAAGGGTGGCGCTCGCCGTCGTACTGACGTCCATCCCCTCGATCACCACCGAGCCGCCGTCCATTGGAAGCAGCCGGCTCATCATCGATAGCAGAGTGGACTTTCCAGCGCCGTTGGGTCCGATGATCGAGGTGATGCCGCCCGACCGGATGGAGGCGGTGACCGAGTCCACGACGGTTTCGGAGCCGTACGCCTTGGTCACGCCGGTCAGCTGGATCATTTGATCGAACCTTTCAGGAGCAGCGCGATGAAAACAATCCCGCCGACAAACTCGATGACAATGCTGAGGGCGGTGTCGAATCCGAAGACCCGCTCAAGGATGAGTTGTCCGCCCAGGAGCGCGATTGCGCCCAGCAGGACGGCGATCGGCAGCACGTAGGCGTGCCGGAATACGGCGGACAACTGGTACGCCAGCGACGCCACGAGCAGGCCGAAGAAGGTGATCGGCCCCACCAGTGCGGTTGAAACGGCAACCAGCACCGAGCAGATGACAAGCACCTGGGTGACCGTGCCCTTGTGGTCCACACCGAGGCTGAGCGACGTTTCCCGACCGAGGCTCAGCACGTCGAACCGGTTCCGGATGCGCCAACCGGCCGCGCTTGCCGCGAGGATAGCCAACGCTGCAACCCCCAACAGCGAGGCCTCGACATTGTTGAAGCTCGCGAAGAACAGGTCCTGCAGCACCACGAACTCGCTGGGGTCGATGAGCCGCTGCAGCAGCGAGGAGATCCCGCGGAAGAGCGTGCCGAAAATGATGCCGATCAGCAGGACGAGGTGCAGGGATTTCCCGCCGCCGATGAACAGCCAGCGGTAGAGCAGCCAGGAGAATCCCACCATCAGCACCACTTCCATGATGAAGCGGGTGCCCGCGCCCATCGTCAGGAGGGCCTGCGTCCCGATGGTGAAGGCAAGGAACGTCTGCAGGAGGATGTAGAGCGCGTCGAAGCCCATGATCGACGGCGTCAGAATCCGGTTTCCTGTGACGGTCTGGAAGAGCACGGTGGAGATACCGACGGCGTACGCCACCAGCAGCATCGACGCCACCTTGGTGGCGCGCAGCGGCAGGACGTAGCCGAGGTTGCCCGAGAGGCCGATCGTCATGAAGGTGACAATAAGGGCGGCGGTGGCCAGACTCAGCACCAGGATCCAGGTACGGGGACTGAGGCTCCGAACGGGCCGCCGTCGTCGTGATGCAAGTGCCGGTGGGAGTGCGTCAGGCGACACGGCGGCGGCTCCTCAGCAAGAGATAGAGGAAGCCGGCGGCTCCGACCACGGACAGGACAGTGCCGACCGGAATTTCATAGGGGAACCGGATCAGGCGGCCAAGGACGTCACACAGCAGCACCAGCCCCGCGCCCAGCAGCGCAACCCAGGGAACGGACCGGCGTACGTTGTCACCGATCAGGATCGAGACAAGGTTGGGCACCACCAGGCCGAGGAACGGCACTGCGCCAACAGTGACAACGACGACGGCGCTGATCAGGGAGACGATCACCAGTCCCAAACTCATTACCGCGCGGTAGTTCAGGCCGAGATTGGTGGTGAACTCGCTGCCCATCCCGGCCACGGTGAAGCGGTCGGCGGCGAAGTAGCCGGCCGCTGTGAGCGCGCCGACCAGCCAGAGGAACTCGTATCGGCCGGCGATGACGCCGGAGAAGTCCCCGATCATCCAGCTGTTGAGGCTCTGCAGCAGGTCGAACCGGTAGGCACAGAAAGTGGTGACAGCGCCGATGATTCCGCCGAGCATGATCCCCACCAGCGGAACAATCAGGGTATTGCGCAGCGGTATGCGTCGGAGCACCAGCAGGAACAGGGCAGTGCCGGCGACTGCGAAGACGGCTGCGACGCCCATCTTGGCCAGCAGGGGAGCGGCCGGCACCAGCACCGTGACAACGAGGATGCCGAGCATTGCCGACTCCACCGTTCCGACCGTGGACGGTTCGACGAACTTGTTACGCGCCATGAGCTGCAGAATGAGCCCCGCGACGCCCACCGCCATGCCGGTCAGCAGGATCGCCAGCGTCCGCGGGATGCGGCTGATGAGCAGGATCCGGCCGGCGGTGCCGTCGTCTGAATCGGACAGGAGCGCGGCCGGCGACACGTCGCTGACGCCGATAAACAGGCTCGCAACAGAAAGTGCGACGACGGCGAGCACCGCCAGTACAGCGTGTAACGCTGGGAACCGGCGGCGCGCCGTCGCTGAACCGGCTTCTGCCGGTGGGGTTGCTGTGATCACGAGGTGAGCCCTTGGGCCGGTTACCGCACAGGGCGACCGGATCTTCGGTCAGTTGGTCAGGGCGTCGTTGACGGAGCTGATCATGGCCTCGACATTGCCCAGGCCGTAGCCCACGAGGTACCAGCTGGCTGCGTCGAGGTACGCGATGTTGTCTTCCGCGGCAGCGGTGGTGCCGTTGACGAGCTCGTTGTCCAGGACTGCCGACGCGGCATCGCCGGACTCGCCGATAGCGGAGTCCCGGTCAATGACAAACAGGTGGTCGGGGTCGGTCTCGGCGATGAACTCGAAGGAGATGGATTGGCCGTGGGCGCCATCCGCACTGATGTCGGCGGCGGGCTTGACGCCCAGAACGTCGTGGATGAGTCCGAACCGTGAACCGGCGCCGTACGCAGTCAGTTCCCCGCCGCTGGTAAGGACAACCAGACCGGTGCCGGCCTCAGCCGCGTTGGCCTTCGCATCGGCGACGCTGGCGTCGATAGCAGTGAGGCGTTCTGCTACCTCGTCTTCCTGCTCGAAAATACGTCCAAGGGTGGTGCTCACGTCCTTGAAGCTCTCAACCTGCGCAGCCTGGTCGACGCTCAGGTCTATGGTGGGTGCTATCTCGCTCAGCTCGTCGTAGTAGTCGGCGGTGCGGCCGGAGATAATGATCAGGTCCGGTGCCCCGGCGGCAATTGCCTCGAAGTCCGGTTCCTTCATGGAGCCGATCTTCGTGTATCCGTCGGCTTCATAGGCGGCTAATGATTCCGGGAGAGTTGCCTGCGGCACTCCTGCCACCGTAACGCCGAGGCTGTTTAGGGAGTCCAGTACGCCAAGGTCAAAGGTGTAAACAGTCTCAGGACTCACTGAAACCTCCGTTGAGCCCTGCGCGTGTTCAACGGTGAGCGTGGTGCCGGCGCCGTTTGCCGCCTGGCCGCTGCCTGCGTCCGCGGTGCCGCCGCATGCCGACAGGGTCAGGGCCGATACCGCAGCTGCGGCGGCCACCTTGAGCTTTACAGGATTTTTCACGGGCGGGACTCCAGGGTGAGAAGGAAGGAAGGGCGGCAGCCGCGTCAGCAGTGCCTCCTGAGTAAGGTATGGCTTACCTTAGGAGTCTTCCAAACTCTCCCGGCGTGAACTATCTCACGTTGATTTCACGCACGTTTTGTGCGAAAGCCGCGCCGTCAGGTCGACGGAACGCCCGGTATCCGGTTCTCGCGGAACGCATCAACGAAGAGGGCATGATCAGCACGGACCGTCCGCGCGTAGTCGAGGGAGAACGTGAGGATGTCCTCGATGAACTCCTCCCGGCGCCCTTCGGTTACCTGCATGATGGCCCGTTCCGTCTGGAAGTTCACCAGGTCCTGGTCGCTGTCCTCGTCCGAGGCACAGTGCACCTTGGCGGTAGCCCGTCCCAGGTCAATGAGCACAGGCTCGATCTCGGCCGGCTCGGTGAGGTTGTCCCAGCGCAGGTCCGCCTTGTAGGGGGACAGCTCATCAACCACGAACCCGACGCCGTCCACCGTGGTGTAGCCGAGGAAAGTGTCGGTGTGAACCTGAAGCGCCCGCTGGCTGATCACGGTGCGGTGGCCATCATGCTCGAAGTACGAGCGCACCCGCTCATCCGTGACGATCCGGCTGGGTGCTGCCAGGTTTCCCTGCTTCATCGAGATGATGATGTCGTTTTCCAGGGCCTCGTTGTAACCCTCGATGAGCACGTTGTAGGCAGGCAGACCTGCGCTGCCGATGCCGAATCCGGTGCTGCCGACGATGTCCTTGACGTTGTAGAAGATCTCCAGGGCGGACCGTTTGTCTTCGGGAATGGTGCGGAGGTAGTTCTCGAACGCCTTCGCCACCATGGCGTGCTCGGCCTCTTCCAGCCTGCGCGTCTTGCTGTTGTCCTGGAAGTGGCGCTCGTGGTCTTCCACGAAGGTCATCGCGTCGAGCAGGTCGGTGCGCCGTGAAGCACGGGCCGCAAGCAGCACCGCATGAATGGTGCCAGAGGTGTTGCCGAGGTGGAGCGCGAAATCGTCCTGGCCGACGTCGTCGTAGTGCTTGACCTGGTCCAGGTAGGCGGCCAGGTACGTCCGGGCCAGGGACCGCACGGCTTCCTCGGGAAGCGCCTTCTGCCAGCACATCAGCGCCAGCGAGGTGGTGAACCGGCGCAGGTCCCAGGAGAAGTGGCCCAGGTAGGCCTCGTCGAAGTCGTTGATGTCGAAGGTGAGCTGACCCGTGCTGCTCATGTAGGTGCCGAAGTTCTCCGCGTGAAGATCGCCGTGGATCCAGATGCGGCTGGTGTGCTCATCCGCCCAAGTGTCCGTCACTTCGCGCATGTCTGCGTAGAAGAGGCAGGCGCTGCCGCGGTAGAACGCGAATGGATCGGCCGCCATCTTGCGGAACTTGGTCCGGAACCCGTGCGGGTCCGCTTCCATCAGCGGCTTGAACGCCTCGACCAGGGTGTCGGAGATGAGCGACTCGCGGGCGTTGTCTTCTACCATTTCGCCAGTCTAGGGGTGCTCCCTGACAACGGAGCAAGGCGTAAGCTCGAACCATGATCACCACGGCGAGCCTTGACGCGCGCCCCCGGATACTGCCGGTCGTTGCCGCCGCACTGGTTTCGGCCTCCGGTTTCCTTATCTTCGCGCTCGAGCAGAGGCTTCCCGGCTACCTGGTCCTTGCCGCAGCACTGACAACCGCCTACTTCAGCGGCAAAGCACAGCATGGCAAGAGCCTTTTCCGGGATCTGCTGCTGCTGGCCATAGGGCTCGTCATCATCAGCGCCGTTCCCATCACCACAGACATCAGCTTCAGCCACATGGCCATCATGGGTACGGCCATGATCCTGGCCGTCGCCGTCCCCTACCTGCTGTCCCGCTTCGTTTTCAAGGATCACGCCATCCGCTTTCCGGTCCTGACCGGCCAGAAATGGAACCGGACAGAACGCTGGTACCTGCTTGCCGTCGTCGTCATCGGGTATGTGCTTCTGCCGGTCTATATGATCCCGACCGGAGTCTACGAGAACTGGCCGGCGGCCTCGGATCCGGGAACAATCGCGCGATTGTTCCTGGGCACCAACGTCCTGGGCATCTGGGACGAGCTGTTCTTCATCTGCACCGCGTTCACGCTGCTGCGGCGCCACCTTCCCGACTGGCAGGCCAATGTCCTCCAGGCGGTCCTGTTCACCTCGTTCCTCTGGGAGCTGGGCTTCCACTCCTGGGGGCCGGTGCTCATTTACCCGTTCGCCCTGATCCAGGCGTGGATTTTCTCGAAGACCAAGTCGCTGAGCTACATCGTGAGCGTGCACCTGTTGTTCGACTTCGTGCTCTTCCTGGTGCTGCTGCACGCGCACAACCGCGAGTGGTTCGCGATCTTCCTCTACTAGTCTCCGGGCTGGTCCCCACTGGTCCCCCACAGGTGGACGCGGGATTGGACTGACCCCCGGGGACGTCTGAGACGGTAGGGGAATGAATTTTCTCGAGGCGATCACCCCCTTCCTGGCCGTGGCGGGCGCGGTGCTTGCCGCCGTCGTACTGGGGTGGATCCTGCGCAGGGTCGCAGCACGTGCGCTGCGGAAAGTACCGCAGATCCATGAGGTCACCCGGAAATCGCGCGGTCCTTTGCAGGCCGTACTGGCGGTTCTCGGCGTCCGTATAGCCCTCGGTGCCACCGCCCGGGACACCGCCTGGTTCCCACCTGTGGACTACACGCTGGTGCTGGCGCTCATCGTGGCCCTGGCGTGGCTGCTGGTTGCGGTGCTCTCCATAATCGAGACGATCGTGCTGCGCCACTACGAGAATTCCAGCCGTGATAACCGGCGTGCACGGCGGCTCAAGACCCAGATCATGCTCGCACGGCGGGTTGCCGTTGCGGTGATCATCACCCTGGCACTGGCGAGCGTCCTGCTGACCATCGATGAGGTTCGCGCACTGGGAGCGGGAATCCTGGCCTCTGCCGGTCTGATCTCGATCGTCGCGGGCCTCGCCGTGCAGAGCTCGCTAAGCAACGTCTTCGCCGGCGTGCAGCTGGCCTTCACCGACGCGATCCGGGTGGAGGATGTGGTCCTCGTGGAGGGTGAGATGGGAACCATCGAGGAGATCACCATGACCTACGTGGTGGTCCAGTCCTGGGACGAACGCCGCCTCATCCTTCCCTCCACGTACTTCACCTCCACCCCGTTCGAGAACTGGACGCGCCGCCGCTCCGAGTTGCTGGGAACCGTTGAGCTGGACCTCGACTGGCGTGTGCCGATAGAGAACATGCGCGTCCGGCTGCGCGAGATCCTCGACGGCTCCGACCTGTGGGACAACCGCACCGGCACCCTCCAGATCACCAAAGCCACCGACGGCATGATCCGCGCCCGCATCTTGGTCAGTGCCGCAGACAGCGGCGCCCTGTGGGACCTGCAGTGCCTGGTCCGTGAGCAGATGGTCGGCTTCATCCAGAGCAGGTTCCCCGACGCCCTGCCGCGCCAGCGCTGGGAGGCGGTGTCGCCGTCGTCGTCGGCTGCGCCAACTGCCGGCCAGTCAACCAACGACGACGCCGCGCTGCACCCCAGCAACGGCCGCCTCTTCACCGGCTCACCGGAGGCGGAGAGGCGGCGTGCGGACTTCAGCGGACCGGGCGAAGACGTGCTCGACGAGCGCGAGGCACGCACAGGGTCCTGACCCATCGTGTGAGGTGGGATACATTTGGCTCGGAGCAGCTGATGACGGGAGGGGCGTTGAACGGATTGAAGTCTGGCCGCCGTTTCACCCTCACCCTCGAAAAAGGCTGCGTCCGCGTGGAGTGGAACGAGGGCGTCACGGTGACCGAGCAGGATGCGCTGGAGCTGGTCCGGCGGCTGGAGGAAGTGAATCCCGGCCGGTGCGATCCGATGCTCGTCATCCTTAACTCGATGGTCTCGGTGGATGCCCCCGGGCAGACTGTTTTCGCTGATCACCTGAACGTGGCCGCGCTGGCACTGGTGGGCCCAACAGCAGTGGACCGGCTGATTGCTGCCTTCTTTGACGGCGTTCACCGTCCGCGGTACCCCACGCGCTATTTTGCTGAGCCGGAATCAGCGCGTGAGTGGCTGCTGACACCGGGACACTACACACCTGACATGTAAACGCTGGGGGACAACCGAATCATGGAACCGATTTCCGACGATGGCCTGCGCAACGATGGCCTGCGCTTCGAGCTGACGGACGAGGGCGACTTCCTCCGTCTGTGCTGGAATCCGGGCATCGTCATGGAGCTGCGCGACGTGCAGGCGAGCGTCACGGCTGTAGAAGCAGTATCGCCCGAGTGCCAGCGGCCGCTGCTTGTGCACATTGACCTCGTTGACGGGATCAGCGCCCCGGCCCGGGACCTCCTGCTGGAGGAAACGTGCTCCAGCCGCACGGCGGTCCTCGGAGCGGATGAGGTGGCGCGTGTCATGACCGCCTTCAACTACCGTGCCGCAACGCCCAGCCAGTACTTCACCGATGAGGTACGGGCAATCGAGTGGCTTACGTCCGATAGTGCGTCAGAGCCCACCGAGCGCCTGCGCGATCGGGATTGACGACGCCGCCGCCCACGCCTGCGGGCGGCACGACGCCGGGTAGGGAACCGGAGGCCACATCTCGCTGGACGCATGCCCGGAGAACAGCTCGGGCAACCGCCAGTCAAACCCTTCGGCTGCTCGCAGCAGCCCTGCGGCCAGGGCAGAGGCCTGCGTGACGAAGCCGTCCTTGAGCAGTCCGCTGATGATCATGCCGGTGTCATGGCTCCAGACCGACCCCGCATGGTAGCGCGTGGGCCAGAACCCGCCGTTGGTGGTGGATACCGTGCGGATCCCGTAGCCGGAGAACATGGTGGGATCCATCAGCCGTGCGGCAACAGCCTGCGCTTCCGCTTCATCAAGAATGCCGGTACCCAGCAGGTGACCCATGTTGCTGGTCACCCCGTCCACCGGGCGCTTGGACGAATCCAGTGCGATGGCGGGGTAGCGTCCCAACTCGTCGGTACACCAGAACGCGGTCCGGAAACGCTCCCGCAGGTCTGCTGCGTACCGCCGCCATGCGTCGCCGCCGCTGCGCCCGAAAGCATCGAGCAGGGCTGCTCCTCCCAGCGCGGCCTCGTAGGCGTAACCCTGGACCTCCGCAAGCGCGATGGGCCCGTCAGCCAGCGAGCCGTCATGCCAGCGGATGGAGTCTCCGGAGTCCTTCCAGCCCTGGTTGGCGAGTCCATGGCCGCTCTCGTCCTTGTATTCAAGGAAGCCGTCGCCGTCGGAATCACCGTGATCGCGCAACCACACCAGCGCTGCCTCCAGGTGGTCCAGCAGCGCCTCCACCTGATCCTCGGGCAGCCCCGCCTGCCAGGCGTCATGCAACAGGCAGATCCACAGGGGAGTGGCGTCGATGGTGCCGAAATAGACGGGCGGGAGTGACACGCCGGCGTCGCCCTCGGTGAAGGACAGCGTGCCGCGGCGGACCTCATGAAGGATCTTGCCAGGCTGCTCGGCCGTTCCGGGATCGGTGGAAGCGCCTTGCCGGGAGGCGAGCGCGCGAAGCGTGCTGCCGGCCAGTGAGGTCTCGATCGGCAGGAGCAGCCGCGCCGCAATCAGTGAGTCCCGCCCGAACATGGTGAAGAACCAGGGGGCACCTGCGGCCAGGAACGTGTCCTCGGGCCGACTCGCGGCGGCCATACGAAGGCCGTTCAGGTCTGACACGGACCGGTCAAGCAGACGCTGCAGCGGCTCGCCCTCAACCGTCGGAACCGCAATGCCGGACCCCGACGGCGCCACCATGGGCGCGGCGGCATCGGTAACGGCCAGCCGCCAGCCGAGCTCGACGACGCCACCGGGCTCCACCTCCACCTGCCAGGTAAGGGTGATCCGGCCGCCGTCGAACTGGATGTGCGCGGCGGGTGCCTCCAGCAGGGCGGTGGTGTCCTGATCGCGCCAGTTCCATTTGGGGCTGGTCACGGCGAGTTGAGTGGTGGCGGCTGCGCCGGATTTCACCTGTTCCATCGGGGTATTGTCCGCGTCAAGAACCAGCCGGACGTCCTGCCGGACGGTGAAGCTGTAAGCGGACTCGAAGCGAAGCTGCTCGGCTATGCCTTCGGAGTCGGCGGTGCGGGAACGCGTCAGGTACATCAACGGGTCCGCCACCTGCGACTCCACCCGGACGAAATGCATGTAGTCGACGCGCTGCGCCGAGCGCACCTGCGTTGAGACCCAATCCGGCTCTGCGCCGTCAACCGTCAGCACAGCGGAGCGGACCACCCGGTCATCGCCACAGTGGATTCCCTGCGCACCCGAGTCCCGGATCTGCCCATGCGGGTCCGCCCACGCCTGGACAGGGGCGCTGAACACGCCGGTGAGGTTGTGCAGGAAGGGCTGGAGGTACGCCACGGGGGTTCTCCTTGAAGTTTGGTGAGACTTGAAGTTCGGTGAGCAAGATTAGATCGTTCAAATTATCCATTGACAATCCTATTTGAACGTTCATATTCTGTAAATATCCAGTCGTCGGGATCACGGGAAAGGAACAGCATGTCCAAGGCCACGCTCGTCAGCCTCGCTGAATCCCTCGGTGTCTCGCGGCAGACCATCTCCAACGTGATCAACGCGCCGCACCGGGTGAAGCCGGAGACACGGCTCCGGATACAGCATGCGATCGCGGAGAGCGGCTACCGGCCCAGCGCCGCCGGCCGGCAGTTGCGCACCCGGCGCTCGATGAACCTTGGCATCCGCATGATGCCGGTGATCGACGGAATCAACGGATCAATCCTCGACCGGTTCCTGCACGCGCTCACCGAGGCCGCGCAGCAGGAGGGCTACCGGATCACCCTGTTCTGCGCGGACTCCGATTCCGGCGAGATCCGCCAGTACGAGGAACTCCAGAAGGTTGCCGACCTTGACGGCTTCGTGCTGACCGGCACGCACTACGGCGATGAGCGCACGGCCTGGCTGCTTGAGCACGATGTGCCGTTCGCCGCCTTCGGCCGCCCGTGGAGTAGCATCGAGGATCCCTTCACCTCCAGCCACCCCTGGGTGGATGTCGACGGCGGCGCCGGAACCGAGCAGGCCACGCGCACCCTGATCGGCCAGGGCCACACGGCAGTCGGCTTTGTTGGCTGGCCTGAGGGCTCCGGGGCCGGCGATGACCGCCGCGCCGGCTGGACCCGTGCGATGCACGCTGCCGGACTTCCCACCGACACCCTCGATATCCAGGCCGACGACGGCGTCCCCGCCGGCGCGCAGGGCGCCGAACGGCTCGCATCCCGCGGGGCGACCGCGCTGGTGTGCGCAAGCGATTCCCTGGCTCTGGGAGCCACAGCGAAGCTGAGGCAGCTGCTTCCGGCGCAGTCCTCGCCTGCGGTGATCGGATTCGATGACACACCGGTGGCTGCTGCCGTCGGGCTCTCAAGCGTTTCCCAGCCCACGGAGGACGCAGCGCGGCACATCATCGCTGTCCTCGCCCACCAGCTGGCCGGGCGCAACGGCCGGGAGCTGGATGGGGAGCCGGCGCCGGAGCGGCACCTACTCCTGCCGCCGACCCTGATCCAGCGCACCCCATACTCCTTCAGCAGCACCTGACCAACCCCACAAGAAGAAGAATCAACACAAGAGGAATCAGACAATGAAGACTGGAAATCCCCGACGGCGGCTGGCCGTCGCCATCACCGCAGCATCGATGCTCGCCCTCACCGCCTGCGGTGGCTCGGGCTTCGACGAGTCCGCCGAGGAAGGCGGCGGCCAGACCGAAGCTACGGACGCTCCCGTCAGCGTCCTCATCGGATCATCGGGTGATGCCGAAACCGCGGCTGTCACCTCGGCTGTCGACGCCTGGGCCAGCGAGTCCGGTGTGGATGCCTCTGTCATCGCAGCCTCCGACCTCACGCAGCAGCTCAGCCAGGGCTTTGCGTCCGGTGAGCCGGCGGACGTCTTCTACCTGTCCACCGACGCGTTCGCCGGATATGCGGCCAATGGCTCGCTGGAGCCCTACGGAGAGGACCTGGAGAACAAGGACGACTACTACCCGGCGCTCCGTGAGGCCTTCACCTATGAAGACCAGCTCTACTGCGCGCCCAAGGACTTCTCCACACTCGGCCTTGTGATCAACAGCGCCATGTGGGAGGAGGCCGGGCTCACGGAGGATGACATCCCGACCAGCTGGGATGAACTGGCCACAGTAGCCGAACAGCTCACCACCGGGGAGACCGTCGGTCTGGGGTTCAGCCCCGAGTTCCAACGGCTCGGCGTCTTCACCGCCCAGGCTGGAGGCGGCCTGGTCACCGACGGCGAAGCGACAGTCGCCAGCGAAGCCAACGTCGAGGCGCTGAGCTACGCCAAGCAGATGATGACCGACGGCGTTGCCGCCTACTCCTCCGACCTCGGCGCAGGCTGGGGCGGCGAAGCATTCGGCAAAGGCCTGGCCGCCATGGTCATCGAGGGCAACTGGATTGCCGGCGCCATGACCAACGACTTCCCCGACGTCGAATACCAGATCGCCGAGCTTCCGGAGGGCCCCGGCGGCAAGGGCACGCTCCAGTTCACCAATTGCTGGGGTATCGCCGCAGACAGCGACAACATCGAAGGCGCCAAGGCGCTGGTGGAGCACCTGACCACACCGGAGAGCCAACTGGGCTTCGCGGAAGCTTTCGGTGTCATGCCCTCGCTCCAGTCCGTTGCCGGGGACTGGGCCGAGCAGTACCCGGAGCTGGCGCCGTTCATCGCCGGTGGCGAGTACGCGCAGAACCTGCCCGCCCAGCAGGGCGCAGCCGACGTGCTGGCGGAGCTGAACTCGCAACTCGAGTCCCTGGAGTCCTCGGAGCCACAGCAGATCCTTGAGTCGGTGCAGCCGCTTATGGAATCCGTCGTGACCCAGTAACGCCTTCCCAGCCGCGCAGACGGCGCCCCGCCGCAGGGGCGCCGCCCACGGAACGTCCAGCGAATAGACCCGAGGTATCGACGTGCCATCCACTCCAGCACCCCCTGGGCAATCGGCCGGGCCGGCCAGCCGCAGGAATGGGAGCATCCGCGGCAGGCAAGGGCTCGCCGGCTGGCTCTTCATCACGCCCATCATCCTGATTCTCGGACTGTTCCTCGTCATCCCGGTCCTGATGGCCGCATGGGTCAGCGTCTCGGACTGGACCGGTCGCGGCAGCCCTTTCTCCGGCACCGTGAACTTCGTCGGCTCCGAAAACTACTCGGCCATCCTCGGAGGCGAGGGACTGACGGGACGCGACTTCGGTACCTCGATCCGGAACAACCTGTACTACGTCCTCCTGGTCGTTCCGCTGCAGACCGCGCTCTCCCTCTTCCTCGCGGTCATGGTCAACCGGCAGATCCTCCGGGGCAGGGGATTCTTCCGCACCGCTTTCTACTTCCCGTCAGTGACCAGTTCGGTGGCCATCACGGTGCTTTGGCTGTTCCTGTTCAGCGCAACCGGTGTAGTCAACAAGTTCCTTTCCTTCTTCGCGATCGATGGGCCCAACTGGTTCCAGGACCCGCGCGGCGTCCTGCATATCCTGCTCGGACTCATCGGAATCGATCAGGCGCCGGCCGCCCTGCAGGACCCGGCGTTCCTCGGCATCAGCAGCTGGGAATGGCTGGCCGGGCCATCGGTCGCCATGTCCGCCTTCGTCCTGATGGCGATCTTCACCACCTCCGGAACCTTCATGCTGCTCTTCATCGCGGCGCTGCAGAACATCAGCGGCGAAGTGCAGGAGGCGGCCGAAGTGGATGGCGCCACCGGGTGGCAGCGGTTCTGGAGCGTCACCCTCCCGATGCTGCGCCCCACGCTTTTCACTGTGCTGACGCTGGGCCTCATCGGCACCTGGCAGGTGTTCGACCAGATCTACACCGGCACCCAGGGCGGGCCCGCCAAGACCACGCTGACCCCCGCCTACCTGTCCTTCAACTCCGCCTTCGTGGACCAGCAGTGGGGAGTCGGTGCCGCCATCGCCTTCGTGCTTTTCGCCATCATCGTCGTGCTCACCGTGCTTCAGCGCTGGGCACTGAAGGAACGTGACGTTCCACGACGACGGCGGATGGTTCCCGCTGGAGTCAGCGCCGGTTCAAGCGCTGCGGCGGCCCCCGGCACGGCGGCGCGCACGGATGATGCCGGCGCAGATGAGAAGGGGAAGTCCAGGCGATGAGCACAGCAACAGCACCCGCCCCACCGGCCGCGAACCGCCGTCGTCGTACTGATAATCCTGCGCGCCGCAAAAGGGTACGCGGAGCATGGATCACTTACCTGGTCCTGATCGCACTCGCGACCATCTACATCTTCCCGTTCCTGGTACAGGTGGCCACGTCCTTCAAAACGGAGCCGGAAGCGGCACAGAACCCGCTGGGACTGGTTCCGCAGAATTGGTCAGTGGCGGCCTATGAGGGGCTCTTCGCGAATTCGGACTTCCCGCTGTGGGGGATGAACTCCTTCATCGTGACAGTGTTCGTGACCCTCGGCAGGGTCTTCTTCAATTCGCTGGCCGGCTACGCGCTGGCCCGGATCCCGTTCCGCGGGCGCGGACTGGTGTTTGCACTGCTGGTCGCCGTGATGGCGGTGCCCGGCGTCGTGCTGCTGATCCCGAAGTTCCTCGTGATCAATCAGCTGGGCATCTACGACTCCTACACCGGCATGATCCTGCCGCTGCTGGCCGACGCAGCGGGCGTGTTCATCATGAAGAACTTCTTCGAATCCATCCCGGTGAGCGTCGAGGAGCAGGCGCGGATCGACGGCGCGGGAACATTCCGTACCTTCTGGTCCGTGGTGCTGCCGATGGCGCGGCCGGCCGTGATGACGATTGTGATCCTGTCCTTCCAGGGCTCCTGGAACGAGCTGAACCACTTCATCATCTCCACCCAGGATCCCTCGCTGACAACACTCACGAAGGGCGTCGCGCAGTTGGCCTCCGGGGCATTGAGCCAGGGGACGCAGTATCCGCTCAAGCTCGCAGCGGCAGCGCTCATGACTGTTCCCGTGGCGATCGTATTCTTCATCTTCCAGAAGCGGATCATGAACGCTTCGGCGGGTGCGGTGAAGGAGTAAGTGGGTGAAGCGTGGTTCCTCAGCCGCCGGGACGCAGGCTGGGGGAGCCGTGCACTCCCACGCCGCCCGCCAGCCCGTCGATCACCTCGCGCATCGCCGCAACCGAGGACCGCGTGGGTTCCCAGCCGAGTAGGGTGCGCGCCCGGTCAGTGTTCATGACCGGAGCCTGCGACGCCATGTCGATCCACCCCGGATCCGTCGCCTGGATGTGCAGGGCCCAGGATGCCGCCACCACCGCACGCAGCACGGGCACCGGCAGGTCGAACACTCGCTTGGCGCCGAGCAGCCCGCCCAGCAGGCGTGGCGTCAGGATGGGATCTGCAGCGATGTTGAAGGGGCCTGAAGCCCGCTGGTCGATGATCCGCCAGTAGGCGTCGGCCATATCCGCGGCATGCACCGCCTGGAACACAAGCTCCGAAGGGATCGGCAACACCGGCAGGCTCAGTTTGTTGAGAATCGATTTCGGGATCAGCGGACCCAGGAAGTACCGCCCGATTTCCTCTCCGGCGTCGGCCTGGAAGATGAGCCCGGGACGGACCCTCGCCACGGGAATCTCCGGAAAATCACGTTCGAAGGTGTCCAGCAGGGCCTCCTGCTCGGCCTTGTGCCGGCTGTAATGGGACGTCGCGATGCCTCCGGTGGGCCAATCCTCAGTGACTACCTGATCCTTGCGTGCCGGGCTGTACGCACCCACCGAAGACGCGCAGACGAAGTGCCGCACGCCGGCGTCCGCGGCCGCATGCAGCGCATTCTCCGTGCCGGTCACGTTGGTGCGGTGCATCGCCTCCTCATCCCGGTTGGGCTGGATGGCCCAGGCAAGATGTACGACGGCGTCAGTCCCCTTCAGCGCGTCGGTGAGGCTTGCGCGCCCGGCATCAGTGCCGACGTCGGCGGTGTGCCATTCGACGCCGCTGTAGGGCGCGTGGTCCTGGGAAGGCTTCCTCCGGGAGATACCGACCAGCTCAAGGGCGGGGTTCTCCTGGCGGGCCTGCTGGAGCCGGCGAAGGAGCGCCGTCCCCACGTTTCCGGTTGCTCCGATAACAGCGATGCGCATGTGGAACCCTTCAATCGATGTGCGGCCTGAAAACCACACTAAAGGGTCGACCACTTATTGCAATAGTAAGTATCCTTATGGTTCGGTTGGTGTAGGCAATTCTGAACCGGAGGTAGAAACGTGACCACGAGAGATCCCGCGAAAGCGGACTCGGCAGAGGAAGCCACGCAAGCCAAGGCAGCCTCGAGCCCGCATCCTGATGATTCCCGGAAGCCGGACGCGCCGACTGACCTTGCCAAGCCGGCATGGGGGTACGTCTTCAAGCGGACCATCAACGAGTTCGGCAAAGACCAGTGCACTGACCTGGCGGCTGCCCTGACGTACTACGCAGTCCTGGCCATCTTCCCGGCGCTGCTGGCGCTGGTATCCATTCTCGGGTTCTTCGGGCAGGCAGAGGCTACGACGGACACCGTGCTTAACATACTCGGCAACGTCTCGTCGGACGCCGAAACCACGTTGGGACCTGTTATTCAGCAACTGGCCTCCTCGGAGACCGCGGGCCTGACCTTCGTCATCGGCCTGCTGGGTGCGTTGTGGTCCGCCTCGGGGTTCGTCAACGCGTTCTCGCGTGCAATGAACCGGGTCTACGAAGTCGAAGAGGGGCGCCCCTTCTGGAAGCTTCGCCCGGTCATGCTGCTGATCACCGTCGTCGTACTGCTCCTGGTGGTGCTGATGGCGCTGCTGCTCATCCTGTCCGGACCGGTGGCGGAAGCAATCGGCGGGGCGATCGGACTTGGATCAACGGCCCTGGTCATCTGGAATATCGCCAAATGGCCGGTCATGGTGTTCTTCGCGGTGCTGATGATCGCGGTGCTGTACTACGCGACTCCCAATGTGCAGCAGCCCAAGTTCAAGTGGGTGAGTGTCGGTTCCATCATTGCGCTGCTGGTTCTTGCGCTGACCACAGCCGGGTTCTCCATCTATGTAGCGAACTCGGACAGCTACCAGCAGACCTACGGCGCCATCGCCGGCGTCATCATCTTCCTGCTGTGGCTGTGGCTGGCGAATCTCTCCCTGCTCTTCGGGGCCGAGTTCGACGCCGAACTGGAGCGGGGACGTCAGCTGCAGGCAGGGATCGAGGCAGAAGAAACAGTCCAGTTGCCTCCGCGCGATGCCAAGGCAGCGGAGAAGAAGCGGGACAAGCAGCTCGGCCTGGTGGACAAGGGCCGTGAACTGCGCCAAAAGTACGGACGCGATCGCGATACTCGGACAAGGAGAAAATCATGACCCATATAGCAGACATGATCATCGCCCACCCCCGGCCCTCCGGGCACCTGGAGGCAGGGGACCTCGCAGCCGCCATCGAGGCGTGCCTGGACTGCGTTGCCTCCTGCGGCAGCTGTGCGGACGCGTGTCTTGGCGAGGAAAGCATTGCCGATCTCCGGCACTGCATCCGGACCGACCAGGACTGCGCCGACATCTGCCTCGCCACTGCCCGGATGCTCCAGCGCCAGGGTGGCCACCATCCCGCCGTGCTCGCGCCGCTGCTCGAGGCCTGTCTGCAGGCCTGCCGGAACTGTGCGGAGGAATGCGAGCGGCACGCCTCCATGCACGATCACTGCAGGATCTGCGCCGAGGCCTGCCGCCGCTGTGAGGCTGCGTGCTCCACGCTGCTCGAGACACTGCGCACCAGCGGCTCGTCCAGCCACTAGGGTGGCACCATGAGCCAATCCGACCACAGCACCAAGGGCGCCTACGTGGACTCCGGCAAGGAGTTCAAGCGTGACACCGCCTACATCGAAACACGGATCACACGGGACGGTGCCGACGGGTTCGCGGTGGAACCGGGCCGCTACCGGCTCATCGCTGCCCGCGCCTGCCCCTGGGCCAACCGGGCAATCATCGTCCGCAGGCTCCTTGGTCTCGAGGAGGCCATCTCGCTCGGAACGCCGGGGCCAACGCATGACAAACGGTCCTGGACGTTCGACCTCGACCCGGGTGGCAAGGATCCGGTGCTCGGGATAGAGCGGCTGCAGGAGGCGTACTTCACCCGGGATCCGGATTACCCCCGGGGCATTACGGTGCCGGCTATTGTCGATGTCTCCACGGGCGCTGTTGTCACCAACAACTTTCCGCAGATCACGCTGGACTTCTCCACGGAGTGGAAGGAGTACCACCGCGAGGGGGCTCCGGACCTCTACCCGGAGGAACTGCGTGAGGAGATCGACGCAGTGAACAAGCGGGTGTTCACCGAGGTAAACAACGGCGTCTACCGCTGCGGTTTTGCCGGGTCGCAGGAGGCGTACAACGACGCCTATGACCGTCTCTTCACCGCCCTGGACTGGCTCGAGGAGCGGCTGACCGGCCAGCGGTACCTCGTGGGTGACTCGATCACCGAAGCTGATGTGCGGCTCTTCACCACGCTGGCGCGCTTCGACCCGGTGTACCACGGACACTTCAAGTGCAACCGGAACAAGCTGACCGAGATGCCGGCACTCTGGGGCTACGCACGGGATCTCTTCCAGACGCCGGGCTTCGGAGACACTCTCGACTTCGACCAGATCAAGAAGCATTACTACGTGGTTCACGAGGACATCAATCCCACGCAGATTGTGCCGAAGGGTCCCTCCCTGGAGAACTGGCACAGCGATCACCAGCGTGAACGCCTGGGCGGAAGCCCGTTCGGGCGGGGAACCGCGCCGACAGCGGCCCCCTGACAAGTGGTGATCCCGAGAAATAGGGAACATAACCGTTTCCTAATCCAGCCATGCGTAGGCTAGCCTTACTTAAGTCCGTCCCGGTGATCGTCCGGCGAATTCAGGTGTTGGCTCAAGGAGGCATGCATGGCAGTCGACGTGCCTGCCTCCCCGGCCGTTCTTCGTAAACAGCGTGCATCGAAGCGCCCCTCGGCCCGGGGATTAAAGCTCATCGCCGCCATCGCCCTCCTCGGAACCGCCAGTGTTGCGTCCCTGGCAATCGGAGCCCGGCCAATCAGCGTGGAAACCCTGATCCAGGCCCTGACCGCTTTCGATCCTGCCAACGGCGACCACGCCGTCGTGCTCTCCCGCATCCCGCGGACCATCGTGGGCCTGCTCGCGGGAGCCGCGCTCGGACTGGCCGGAGCGGCCATGCAGGGCGTCGCCCGTAACCCCCTTGCCGATCCCGGCATCCTCGGCATCAACTCCGGCGCAGCGCTAGCCGTCGTGATCGGTATCTTCGTCTTCGGCGTCACCAACTTCACCGGCTACATCTGGTTCGCCTTCCTCGGTGCCGCAGCCGCCGCCGTACTGGTCTACGCGATCGCGAGCCTCGGACGCGACGGCGCCACTCCCGTGAAGCTGGCCCTCGCCGGCGCAGCGCTCTCTGCAGGCATGGTCTCACTGCTCAATGCGGTGCTGGTTTCCAGCCAGCAGACCTTCGATACGTTCCGGTTCTGGCAGGTGGGTTCCGTCGCCGGCCGCGGCTGGGAGGTGATCGTTCCGGTGCTGCCGTTCCTCGCTTTCGGATTCGTACTCACCCTGCTCACCGGCAAGGTCCTGAACAGCCTGTCCCTGGGTGACGACATCGCGCGCGGTCTCGGCCAGAACGTCACCCTTGCCCGCGCGCTCACGGCGCTCGGCGTCGTCGTACTCTGTGGAGCCGCTACCGCGGCCGCCGGCCCAATCGGCTTCATCGGGCTGGTCATTCCGCATGTGGTGCGCTCGTTCACGGGCCCTGACTACCGGTGGATCCTGCCCTTCTCGATGGTGCTCGCGCCGGTCCTGCTGCTTTCGGCGGACATACTCGGCCGCGTCATCCTCCCGCCCGGCGAGGTGCAGGTCGGCATCCTCACGGCGGTCATCGGTGCCCCGGTCTTCATCTGGTTGGTGCGGCGGCGGAAGATGGCCGAGCTGTGAGCCTCGACACCCGTCCCACCCCCGCCGGGCTTCGCGACGAGGAGCGCCTGGTGGTTTCACGGCGTCATCACCTGCGCACCCAGCGGGCGGTCAAGATCGGTGCCCTGGCCTTCCTTGTCGTTGCGCTCAGCGCGGTCACGCTCCTGCTGGGCCGCTACACCGTGACCATCCCCGATTTCTTGCGCATCGTCGCGGGTGCCGATATCCCCGGGGCCAGCTTCATCGTGATGGAGAACCGGATCCCGCGCGTGCTGATCGGCATTATGATCGGCGGCGCGTTCGGTGTGGCCGGCGCGGTGTTCCAGACGATGCTGCGCAACCCGCTCGCCAGCCCGGACATCATCGGCATCAGTTATGGCGCCAGCGCGTCGGCAGTCTTCGCGATCGCATTCCTCGGCGCATCCGGCCTGGTGCTTTCCGGGTTCGCGATGGCCGGAGCCCTCGCCGTCGCCCTGGCCATCTACTTCCTGTCCCGGCGAGGCGCGGTGGCCGGCTACCGGCTCATCCTGGTGGGCATCGGATTCTCAGCAGTCCTGCAGTCAGTGGTCAGCTTCCTCCTGACGCGCACGGACATCAGGGTTGCCTCGGACGCCCTCACCTGGCTGAACGGCTCACTGAACTCGAGCAACTGGGACCGGGTGACCATACTGTTCGTTGCGCTGGCGGTCCTGACCCCCGCCGTCGTCGTCCTGTCCCGCTCGCTGCGCGGGCTGGAACTGGGGGATGACGCCGCAGCCGGCCTGGGCGTGAACGTGGAACGCTCACGGCTGGCCCTCATTGTCACCGGCGTGCTGCTCGCGGCGATTGCGACGGCGGCAGCCGGACCGGTTGCCTTCATCGCGTTTCTCTCCGGGCCGATTGCGCGGCGATTCCTCGGCGGCTACCGCCCGCTGGTGACTGCTGCGCTGGTCGGTGCCGTGATCGTCCTCGCGGGAGATTTCCTGGGTGCCAACCTGATCCCGGGCGTTTCCCTGCCGGTCGGAGTGATTACGGGCGTCCTCGGCGCTCCGTTCCTCCTCTGGCTTCTCGCTACATCCAACCGCTCAGGCCAGGGAGGCTGACATGAGGTTGAACGCCGAAAACCTGACCCTTGCATATGACAACCGCCGGGTAGTGGAGGACCTGACGGTTGAGCTGCCGGCCGGAAAGGTCACCGTCATCGTCGGAGCGAACGCCTGCGGCAAGTCCACCCTGCTGCGCGGCTTGGCGCGGCTGCTCAAGCCCGCCGCGGGTACGGTGCTGCTGGACGGCAAGGACATCCATTCGCTCTCCACCCGCTCGGTGGCAAAGACCCTTGGCCTGCTTCCGCAGACGCCGGTCGCCCCGGACGGCATCGCCGTGGTGGACCTGGTGGGCCGCGGCCGCTACCCGCATCAGGGCTGGTTCCGCCAGTGGAACGCGGACGACGACGCCGCGGTCGCCGCAGCGCTGCGCGTCACCGACACTATGGAACTGGCAGACCGCAACGTCGATGAGCTTTCCGGCGGCCAGCGCCAGCGCGTCTGGATTGCGATGGCGCTGGCGCAGCAGACGGACATCCTGCTGCTCGATGAACCGACCACCTTCCTCGACGTGGCGCACCAGGTGGAAGTCCTCGACCTCATCACCGACCTGAACCGCAGTGCCGGAACCACCGTTGCCATCGTGCTGCATGACCTCAACCTCGCTGCGCGCTATGCAGACCACCTCATCGCGATGAAGGGCGGCCGGATTGTCGCCGAGGGACCGCCGTCGGACGTCGTCACGGAGGCGACCGTCGCTGACGTCTTCGGCCTGGAATCCCGCGTCATTCCCGATCCGGTCTCGGGTACACCCATGGTGGTGCCCCTGGGGCGGCACCACTCCGCACCGAAGAACGTAGCCACAGAAACCACCCGGGATGGCATCGCGGGTTTTTTAGCGAACCCGCAGGACGGGCTCCCCGCTCTGACCATGGAGGCAGCATCGTGACAGAAGTCAGTACCCGTCGTACCCGCAGGACAGCGGCACCCTCACAGACTTCCGCCGGCAACCAGGCGGTCGTCCCGGCGGTCCGCGCATTCAACGTGGTGGTGACCCGCGTGGAGCGCATCAGCTCCAACTTCCGGCGCATCACCTTCGGCGGCGCCTGCCTGTCAGACTTCGGCGTGCAGGGTTCCACTCTGGACCTGCGCATCAAGGTGATGATCCCGCCGGCCAATGGCGAGAGTGCTGACGGTGTTGATCTTGGGACCCTGATGGACGGCGCGGGCAGCGGCTGGTACCAGCAGTGGCTGTCCCTTGAGCCTTCCGAGCGCGGTGACATGCGCACCTATACGGTCCGCGATTCCCGCTGTGAGCAGGAGATTCCCGAGCTGGACATCGACTTCGTGATGCACTTCGACGCAGCCGGCAACGGCGGGCCGGCTTCGCAGTGGGCCGCCGCTGCTGAACCGGGGGACCGGGTGTGGCTGATCGGTCCTAACATCCATGCCGCAAGTTGCTCTACTGCCGGCGCCTACGGAGGTATCGAGTGGCGTCCGGGCCTGGCCCAGAACGTTCTGCTCGCAGGGGACGAGACCGCTGTTCCGGCGATCAGCGCCATCCTTGAGTCGCTGCCTGAGGACATCAAGGGCCACGCGTTCCTGGAGGTTCCGCACGGCTCGGACTGCCAGGACATCCAGACCAGATCGGGCGTCGGTATCAGCTGGCTGGTGCGCGGCGGCCGCCCTCACGGTGAACTGCTCGACGCCGCTGTCCGCCAGGCCGTCAGGGTGCCGGGCTGGGTGTCCCTGTCCGCGCCGTTCCGCGTCAGCCTCGGAAGCGACACGCCCTCAGGCCAGGCGCTCGCTGCCGCAGCCGGCCGCGCGGGCGGACCGGAGCGCGCTGCCGGACCGGAGCCGGAGGACATCGACGTTGACAAGACCATCCTGTGGGAAACTCCGCAGCTCCTGGACGCCGCAGCCCTGAACGGCTCCCTGAATCCGGACAAACCCGCGGGCGCATTGCCGTTCTACGCGTGGATCGCGGGCGAAGCGGCGGTGGTGCGGGGGCTGCGCCGTTACCTGGTGCGCGACGTCGGCATCGACCGCAAGCAGGTCGCCTTCATGGGCTACTGGCGCCAGGGCAAAGCCGAGGGCTGAACCGCTCTACGGCGTCGGGTCGGCGAGGATTGCCGGATCCTTCTTGCCGTAGGGCATGCGCAGCCTCAGGGAGTTCGGCTCCACCCGGAAAGACATGTGACTGCCCTTGCCCAGGGAGTCTCCGTCCAGTTCGATCTCCAGCGGGGTCTCGGACTCCACCTCGGCGGTACTGCACTGGTAGTACTCGAGCGACGGGTCCTTGCCCTTGCCGCGCGCAAGAAGCTTGCCGAGTACAGCAAACCAACCGAACTTCCCGCTCGGCGCGATGGTCATGATGTCCAGCAGCCCGTCGTTGAGCTTCGCGCCCGGGAAGATCTCCAGGCCGCCCATGATCTTGCCGCAATTGCCGCCCATGACGCTGCGCAGGCGGCGGGTAACGCGCTTGCCGCCGTCAATCGAGATGGACACCCTGGACGGCTTTCCGGGAAGGTTCCGGATGCCGGCGTCGACATAGGCGAGCCAGCCCACCTTGTCCTTCAGGTCATCCCGGGTATCAGCCATCACCGCTGCGTCGAAGCCCAGCCCGGCCATGACCAGGAAGACGTGGGCGTCCTGCGCCCGGTCGACGTTCACATGCACCACGTCGATCATCCGCTCCGTGCCTCCGAGCGCAGCTTCGACGGCTCCCCGGGGATCATCGACGTCGATATCGAGGTTGCGGGCGAGCAGGTTGCCGGTGCCCAGCGGCAACAGGCCAAGTGCCGTCGTCGTGCCTGCCAGCTCTTCCGCCACGCACCGGACGGTGCCATCGCCGCCGGCTGCAATAACGACGTCGACTCCTGCCTTCAGTGCTTCCTGCGCCTGGCCGTGGCCCGGGTCATCCGCGGTGGTCTCCAGGAACAGGGGTTCTTCCCAGCCCTGTTCGAGACTCAGTTCAGTGACGATGGCCCGGATATCCTCAGAGGTGGGCTTGACCGGATTGAGGATCAGGGCTGCGCGCCTGGTCCGCGTTTCTGACTGGTGCTCCGGCTGGAGATCGCTCGGCTGATCAGATTCGGTATCCGGTACGGAAGCCATAGGTATTCTCCTGACACGTAGGTTTGTCACCGAGCTTAGCGTCTGCGCCTGCCACGTGTACGCGGGCGTGCGCGGGACTATGCTGGGTGGGCAAAACCAGAAGGAGGAGCCATGACTCAGGACCAGTCCAGCGCAGGCAAGGCCAAGGGACAGGAGAGCGGCGCGCAGGAGGGCAACCCCTTCGGCGGTTCGCCAACGTTCCCTGACCCTTCCACTACCCGGCCCACCGGCGACACCACCGGGTTCAACGGTTCCTACGAGGAGACCGAGCACCACACCCAGCACGAGTACGACGCCGAGCACCAGCAGAAGAACTCCGGAGATGGTGCCGGCAGCGATTCCGGGACAAGCGATTCCGGAACAAGCGATTTCAGGGAAGAGGACTAACAGAATTGGGCGAAGAAACCACCGCGTTTACCCACCGTTATGTCGCACTCGGGGATTCCTTCACCGAGGGCGTGGGGGACTGGGACCCGCGCAGTCCCAACGGCGTCCGGGGGTGGGCTGACCGGGTTGCCGAGCAACTGATCCTTGCCGACCCGTCCTGGGGCTATGCCAATCTCGCCATCCGCGGCCGCAAGATGCGGCAGATCCTTGCCGAGCAGGTGGATGCAGCGCTTGCGCTCAAGCCGACGCTCGTGACCATCTACGCCGGTGCCAACGACATCCTGCGCCCCTCCATTGATCTCGACGCACTCTTGGCGGAGTACGACGCCGGAATCGCCCGCCTGCGCGCCGGCGGTGCCGCTGTGGTGCTGTTTACCGGGTTCGACTCGTCGAAGTCAGCAGTCTTTGCAAAGACACGCGGACGTACGGCGATCTACAACGAACTCGTCCGGGAGATCGCGGACCGGCACGATGCCGAAATTGCCGACTACTGGCGGATGCGGGAGTTCCAGAACTGGGGCTACTGGGACGTGGACCGCATGCACATGGCTGCAGCCGGCCACACCCTCATGGCGGCCCGCGTCCTGGAGGTACTGAAGTCCGCGCACAGCATCGAGGTTCCTGAGCTTGAGGCCCGGCCGGCAGCAACGCGCCTCGCCCAGCTCCGGACGGACGCGCTCTGGGCCCGCGATTACCTCGGGCCCTGGGTCGGCAGGCGATTGCGTGGGCAGTCCTCCGGGGACACGGTGACCTCAAAATACCCGGAGCTGACCCATCCGGTGTGGACACGGGAAACAACGTCCCCGTGACGTCGGCGCTTCTGCAAGGATGGGAACCATGACAGGCGTGCGCTGGTTGAATCCCGCGGAAAGACAGGCATGGCTTGCCCTCTACGGGGTGGCCACCCTGTTGCCGGGAACCTTGGATGCAGACCTCAACCGTCGTGCCCGGGTGACGCTGTTCGACTATCACGTCCTTGCGATGCTTTCCGAGGCTGATGAGCGGACACTACCCATGAGTGAACTCGCGGGCCGCTCCAATGCCTCCCTGTCACGGCTGAGCCACGTGGTCACCAAGCTGGAGAACCGCGGCTGGGTGCAGCGGAGCCAGAGCACCCGTGACCTCCGGGTGACTACGGCGAGCATCACCCCCGAGGGGCTGACCAACCTGCAGGAACTGGCGCTCGAACATGTGGAGCACGTCCGCCGGCTGGTCTTCGACGGGCTGAATGACCAGGACATCGCGGACCTCGAGCGGGTAGGCAAGAAGATCCTCGCGCGGCTCGATGAGACGCACTGGATCCTCAAACAGTCCCAACCCGTGGGATCGGCATGACGGAGCCGTCCGTCCTGGCAGTCATTCTGGCCGGCGGTACCGGCGGAAGGCTGGGGGCGCTGACCGACAGCAAGGCCAAGCCCGTGGTGCCGGTGGGCGGAACCTATCGGCTGATCGATATTCCGCTGTCCAATCTCCACCACAGCCACATCTCGGATGTCTGGGTAGTGGAGCAGTACCAGCCGAAGTCCATCAATGACCACCTCGCAAACGGCCGCCCCTGGGACCTCGACCGCACCAACGGCGGTCTGCGGGTATTGCCGCCCTTCCAGGGGGAACACGGCGAGGGCTTCGCCGCGGGCAACGCGGACGGCCTCTACCGGCAGGCCGAATTCATCCGCGAGTTCGATCCCGATCTGGTGCTTGTGCTCAGTGCCGACCACCTCTACCAGCTCGATTACCGCGAGGTGGTGAAAACCCATCAGGAGACCGGTGCGGTCCTCACCATGGTGACCACACGGTTCGACGGCGATGCCTCCCAGCACGGTGTTGCCGAGGTGGAGGATGGCCGGGTCACAGGGTTCCAGTACAAGCCCGAGAAACCCCGTACCGACGTGGTGGCGGCGGAGATCTTCCTCTATTCCACGGACGTGCTGCTGAATACGCTGGCGGAACTGCACAAGCGCGACGGCGAGCTGAAGGACTACGGGGACCAACTCATCCCGCACCTGGTGGAGCACTCCACCGTCGCCGAGCATCGGCTTGAGTCATACTGGCTGGACCTCGGCACACCGAAGAACTATCACCGAGCGCACATGGACCTACTGGCTGGAAACGGTCTCGCGTTCGACGATCCCGCGTGGCCGATCCTGAGCGCCAGTCCGCGCCGCCTGCCCGCGTTCATCGCGGACACCGCGCGGGTCGGTTCCAGCCTCATCTCTCCGGGTGCCGCCATCGCCGGAACTGTCACGCATAGCGTGATCGGGCCGGACGCGGTGGTGGAGGAGGGCGCCGTCGTCGAGCATTCGGTGGTACTGAACGGGGCACGCATTCCTTCCGGTGCGGTGCTGCGCCGGACCATTGTGGACGCCAACGCCCAGCTGACCCCCGGCGCGCAGATCGGGGAAGCGGGTGTCGTCACAGTCGTTGACGTCTCTGGAAACGCAACGCGCCCCGACGAGTCGAACGGCAGCTGAGGCTTCCGCGATTGGTCTTATGGCCGCCTCCCTCCTAGAATGGAAGGGCATCAGGTGGCGGAGCGTGCGCAATTGCTCCGGTTGACGGGAATCTTTTTCTTCCGAGGGCCGGTAGTTAGGGGCTCAGGTTGCGCAGAATTCGCGAACATCCGGCGGTCTTTTGACCGCTCTGACGGTGGCGCCACTGAACGCATTCCATGGCAGGTAGCACTGTCCGCTACCTGTTCTATTCAATCTTTGGAGGATCGTCATGGCAGCTCACTGCCAAGTGACTGGGGCCGAGCCGGGCTTTGGGCACAGCATTTCGCACTCGCACCGGCGCACCAAGCGCAGGTTCGACCCGAACATTCAGAAGAAGCGCTACTGGGTTCCGTCCCTGCGCCGCAACGTAACGCTGCAGGTTTCAGCCCGCGGCATCAAGACCATCGACGTGCGCGGTATTGACGCCGTCGTGGCCCAGATCCAGGCGCGGGGAGTGAAGCTCTAATGGCAAAGGACAAAGACGTACGTCCGATCATCAAGCTGAAGTCCACGGCTGGCACCGGGTACACCTACGTGACCCGCAAGAATCGCCGTAATGACCCGGACCGTATGGTTCTGATGAAGTATGACCCCAAGATCCGCAAGCACGTCGAATTCCGAGAGGAGCGCTAAACATGGCTAAGAAGTCAAAGATTGCTCGTAACGAGCAGCGCAAGGTCATTGTTGAGCGCTACGCGGCCAAGCGCCTCGAGCTCAAGAAGACGCTTGTTGATGAAAACGCAACGGATGAGGCTCGTGAGGCTGCACGCCTCGGTCTGCAGAAGCTGCCCCGCAACGCTTCGCCGGTCCGCCTGCGCAACCGCGACCAGATCGACGGACGCCCCCGCGGCACGCTCCAGAAGTTCGGCATCTCGCGTGTCCGCTTCCGCGATATGGCGCACCGCGGCGAGCTTCCCGGTGTCACCAAGTCCAGCTGGTAGCTGGCTGGGGCTGAGATTGCCCCGATGAACTGTCACTCAGGACGGCGACTCCGGTCGCCGTCCTGAGTGCTTTAACCGGACCGGTATATCCTTCGGGCCACTTTGGCGCGTGAAATAGGTCTGAATTCGGCTAAATACCGGGCAAAAGTGCCCTAATCTGCGGGACTTTGCGATTGAAGCTGGTAGGTTTTCCTCCAGAAGCTTCGCCAGCACGGTGAGGTTCTGAATAATCCGTACGAGGTCCAGGAGGACATACATTGGCTAAGAAAGAGACCAAGAACCGCAGTGAACTGGTTGCCGAGGTAGCAGCGAAGGCTGACACCAGCCAGACTGCCGTGAACAGCGTGCTGGATGCCCTGTTCGACGTTCTCGCTTCCTCCGCCAAGAGCGACGTCAAGGTTACGATCCCGGGCTGGCTGGCAGTCGAGCGCACCGAGCGTGCAGCACGCACCGGCCGCAACCCCCAGACCGGTGAAACCATCGAGATTGCAGCAGGCAGCAGCGTCAAGCTGACCGCCGGCTCCAAGCTCAAGGCTGCCGTCAAGTAGTCAGCCGATCCGAGGGCTGCCACCATACGGTGGCAGTCCTCGCTTCGTTTAACGCGGACAAACAGCCGGGTCCACCGTCCGTGCGGCAAACCACCTTAGTTGGCCGTTGTTCTACTGCGGGTAGACAATGGGAAGCGTGGCCACAACAACTAACCAGACGAAGCACGGCAGCGCCGGTGCGGCCGGCGAGCGAGGCGTCAAACCGGGCTGGCTGATCGCCGCAGGAGTCACCGTTCTTCTCGCGGTGGTGCTTGCGCTTGCGTTCTCCGGTGCGGCGGCGCCGCGTCAGCTCAGCGACCCGGGAGTGCTCACCCGGTGGGGTCTGCCCATGGCAAAGGCGCTGCACAACGTCTCCGTTGCCGCTGTCATCGGTTCCCTTGTCTTCGCGGTGGTGATCCTCCCGCGGCACGTCCGCCCCGGCAGCGGATCCACCCGCTCCAGCCGCGTGAATGATCCGGGCCCTGAGGCTGAAGAGACTCCCGCCTTCGCCAGGGTCATGACGCTCGCGTCCTGGGCCGCGGTTATTTGGACCCTTTCCGCGCTGGCCGTACTGGTATTGACCTACTCCGACGCCGCAGGGCTGCCACTCAGCGGTGACCCCGCGTATACCCAGGGCCTCGCTTCCTACCTGACGGACTTCGACACCGGCCGTGCCTGGCTGTCCACCACCATGATCGCCGCAGTGGTCGCAACCATGACCTTCGGCGCCCGTTCAAGCATCTGGCTGGCCCTCACGCTCGTGCTGTCGGTCGGCGGCCTGGTCCCGATGGCACTGATCGGCCACTCGGCGGGTGGCGATGACCACTATGCCGCCATCAACTCCATCGCGCTGCACCTCGTGGGCGTCTGCCTCTGGGTGGGCGGGATCATTGTCCTCGCCGCGGTTGGCGGGAAACTTGGAACACAGACGACGACGGTGCTGACGCGCTTCTCCGCGCTGGCCGGCTTCGCCCTCGCACTGGTTTTCCTCTCAGGCATCATCAACGCAAGCCTGCGTATCGGCAGCCTCTCACAGCTGGGCTCCGAATGGGGTTTGCTGGTGACCTTCAAGGCGATCGCCACCATCCTCCTCGGCGGGATCGGACTCATGCACCGGCAGTGGATCATCCCCCAGCTGGACACCAACTTCTCTGCCCGCCGCGTGCTGTGGCAGCTCATCGCCGTCGAGCTCGTGATCATGGGCGCAGTGTCCGGCGTCGCCGTTGCGTTGGCAAGGACCGCACCGCCGCGCTCGGAGGAGCTGCAGCCTGACGCCACCCCTGCCCGCATCCTGACCGGCTACGAGCTGCCTCCCGAACCGACGCCGATGCGCTGGCTCACCGAGTGGCGCCCGGACTGGCTGTGGGTCGCCTTCACCGTCACTGTTGCTGTTGCCTACATCCTGGGCGTGGTGAAACTGCGCCGCCGCGGTGATTCCTGGCCGGTGCTACGGCTTGTCTCCTGGTTCATCGGTCTGGTCGCGCTGACGTACTTCACCTCCGGGGCTCCCGCCGTCTACGGCATGGTGCTCTTCAGTGCGCACATGATCGACCACATGGCGCTGACCATGGTGGTTCCGCTGTTCCTGGTGATCGGCGCACCCGTCACGCTTGCGCTCAAGGCGCTCACACCCCGCAGGGACGGCAGCAGGGGGATCCGTGAATGGATCCTCGTGATTGTCCATTCGAAGTTCTCCGCGCTCGTCACCCACCCGCTGTTCGCAGCGGCGAACTTCGCCGGGTCCATCGTGATCTTCTACTATTCGCCGCTGTTCGGCTTTGCGCTGCGTGAGCATGTGGGACATGAGCTCATGAACGTGCACTTCCTGCTCACCGGGTACATCTTCGTGCTGACGATGATCGGCACCGACCCGATTCCGCGCCGCGCACCCTACCCGCTGCGGCTGGTGCTCCTGTTCGCGACCATGGCCTTCCACGCTTTCTTCGGTGTTGCGCTGACGGGCGGCACCTCCCTGTTGCAGGCGTCCTGGTTCGGAAACATGGGCAGGGAATGGGGCCCATCGGCGCTCGCGGACCAGCAGATCGGCGGCGCAGTGACCTGGGGCATCGGTGAAATCCCGACGCTCCTGCTGGCGATCGGCGTTGCCGTGATGTGGTCCCGGAGCGACGCGAAGGAGTCGCGGCGCACGGACCGGGCTGCGGATCGGAATAACAACGCCGAGCTATCGGCTTATAACAACATGTTCGCCTCACTGGCGGAACGGGACCGCCCCAGGTCCTCCCCGTCCGGCGGGCCGCACGACCCTCCCGCAGGACAGCGCACAACCCCCACAGGAGACCCTGAATGACCGAAACCTCCCTCCGCGTCGGCTACCGCGTCCGCGCTTCCGAACTCGTCGGGCGGAACTGGCTCAACACCGGGGGCAAACAGCTCAAGCTTGAGGACCTGCGCGGGAAGATCGTCCTGCTGGATTTCTGGACCTTCTGCTGCATCAACTGCCTCCACGTCCTCGACGAGCTTCGGCCGCTCGAGGAAAAGTACTCGGACGTTTTCGTCACCGTGGGCGTCCACTCGCCCAAGTTCGAGCATGAGGCGGATCCCGTGGCCCTCGCCGCAGCGGTCGAGCGGTACGAGATTCACCACCCGGTCCTCGATGACCCGGAACTGGACACCTGGCAGGCCTATACCGCCCGCGCATGGCCCACGCTGGTAGTCATCGACCCGGAGGGTTACATCGTTGCCCACCTGTCCGGTGAGGGGCACGCAGCGGGGCTGGAATCCCTCGTTGAGGAACTGGTTGCCGAGCATGAGGCGAAGGGCACCCTGCATCGCGGCGACGGCCCGTACGTGCCCGCCGAACCGACCGCCGGCAATCTCCGCTTCCCGGGCAAGGTACTTGCACTTCCCGCCACCAACACCTTCCTGGTGGGGGACAGCGGCCATCACCGATTGGTGGAACTCGAGGCTGATCTCGAGACCGTGCGGCGCACCATCGGCTCCGGTACGCGCGGTTTCGCGGACGGCGGGGCAAACGATGCCCAGTTCAACGAGCCCCAGGGCCTCACCCTCCTTCCGGCGCCGATCGCACGGCAGGTGGGATACGACGTCGTTATCGCAGACACCGTCAACCACCGTCTGCGTGCGGTGTCGCTTGAAACCGGCGCGGTGACCACCATCGCGGGCAACGGTATCCAGCGGCTGCTCGACTCCGGCAACCAGGTCAAGGCCCGCCCTGCCGAGCTGCAGGAGGTCTCCCACGATCTTGGCGGTGACGTCGCCGACATCCCGGAGGATGCCACGCCGCGGTTGGAGGACACGTTCCTCGGTACGGATGCCCTCGGTGTCTCATTGTCTTCGCCGTGGGACGTCATCTGGTCCACCATCCTGGGGCGGGTTGTCGTGGCCATGGCCGGGACCCATCAGATCTTCACCTTCGATCCGCTCACCCATGCCGTCGATATTCTTGCCGGCACCGGGCTTGAGGGCCTGCTCGACGGTGATTCATCCGCTGCCTGGTTCGCCCAGTCCTCCGGACTGGCTGAAGATGCGCACGGCAACATCTGGGTTGCTGACTCCGAAACCTCCGCACTGCGGGTGTTGAGCTTTCCTACGGTCAACGGCAGGAGCCGCACGCAGGTGCAGTCTGCTATCGGCACCGGATTGTTCGACTTCGGGTTCCGTGACGGTGAGGCCGGGCAGGCCCGCCTGCAGCACCCGCTCGGTGTCACCGCCCTTCCGGACGGGTCGGTCGCTATTGCCGACACCTACAACGGAGCTATCCGCCGGTATGACCCGGCAACGCGCGAGGTTTCCACCCTCATGCGCGGATTGGCCGAGCCCTCCGACGTCCTCGTAGACCAGGCGCCGCTGGAATCGGGGAGCGAACCCCTGCTCATCGTGGTCGAGGCGAACAAGCACCAGCTTGTACGGCTTCCGATTCCGAGGGAGGCCCTTGCGGTCGATGAGGGTGCCTCGCAGACACAGCGGCCCAAAACGGCCGTGGCGGCAGGGGAATTTGGCGTGACGGTGCGGTTCAGTGCGCCGAAGGGCCAGAAGCTCGATGACCGGTGGGGAGATCCTACGCAGCTCAAGATTTCCTCGTCGCCGGAGTCGCTCCTGGTATCGGGTGCGGGAACCGGCGTTGGCCTGACGCGGCAACTCGTGCTGTCAGACGGCGTCCCCGAGGGCGTCCTGCACATCACCGCACGCGCTGCGGCCTGCGACGGTGAGCCCGGCGGTGACATACCCGACCACGCTGCGTGCCACCTGTACCAGCAGGACTGGGGTATCCCGGTGACCTTCGATGCCGCCGGTGAAACCGAGCTGACGCTCGACCTGCGCGGGCTCGACTAGTACTCCACCACGGGGGTTACGGTGATGCCCTCGTCGGTGACGGCGAGGCGGGCGGTGAAACCGAACTCCTGCGGGACGCTGATGGGTTCAATGATGCCCGTGAAGAGGTCCTGCAGGCTCGTCTCCAGCAGCACAGTGCCCGTGAGCGGCGAGATCACCCAGTCGCCGTTGAAGGGTTCGATGCTCACTTCCGGGTATTCCGTGATTGACCAGGCGATCGGCCCGGCTACCCGGTTCCCGGTTTCGAAACCGAACGGGCAGTTGGCTGGTTGGAACACGGTCTGCTTGGCACAGGAGTCGAGGAACGTCTTCAGCTGGGCGGTCACAGCCTCGCTCAGTGCCGGAGTTGCCGCCGTGGCGAGGTTCAGGCTGACCGTCGCCTGCTGACGGTCCGTAACTGCGGCGGTCTGGGCCGGCGCGGCGAAGTATTCGCTCGTGTAGTGGGCTTCCACCTCGGTGGGGTAGAAGGCCGCGAACTGGTTGCGTCCTTCCGGCATCACCACCCGCGTGCCGTTGAGTGTGGCCTCGTTCTGGTTGATGACCGACACTTCCAGCGCAGGCAGCGTCGAGGGTACAAACTCCCACTGGTTGAAGAACAGCCACTCGGTGCCGGTCTTCTCCAGGAGGAACGCGGTGGTGTGTGCGGTGTCATCGATGGTGTAGGTGACGTCCACCTCAACCCGGTCCTCGCCCGACGGCTGCGGCGTGCCCACCTCGATGTTCTCCACACCCTGCGTTGCCCGCTGCAGGGCCGGGCCGTCGAGGAGCGCGGCGTTCGCGTCCGGAACGGTGGCGTTAAGCAGTCCCAGGGCACGCTCTCCCTCACCCTGGCGCAGCGCCTCGAGGTAGCTCTCCACCTGCTGGTGCGGACCGAACATGTGCGTGTTGACCAGGGTCACCGTGACGATCGCCGCGGCGATTGCGATCATGAGACCAAGCAGCCAGGCGGCCAGGACTCGGATCAGGCGGGACGAATGCACGCTCTTACGTTACCCAATGGTGATGCCAGACCTACCAACGACGACGGCGGCGCCTCCGTTGCGTTGCAAAAAGGCCACGGACCAGTTCAACTCCGATGGTGCCCGCCGTCTTGAGCGCGAAGTCCATCATTTCGTTCTTTTCCTGCTGTTTCTGCCCGGTGGGCGGAGCCGGGGGATGAGTTTGGCCGCTTATCGGAGCCGGGTGCTCCCGGCGGGTGGTCGCGGGGCGGCTGCTGGGCCGGCCGAGAATGTCTTCCTCGATCCGGCGGGCCTCGGCATCGATCTCCGACTGCGAGGGGAGGCGGCGTGCCGGTGGAGTATCGCCTGACTGGGGCGCCGCCGTCGTCCCCGGTCTTGTCGTTCCAGGTCCTGTCGTGCCCGGTTCAGCGGAAGCGTGTGTGGGCGCCGGTTCGGGTGTGGAAAGCTTCTCGAAGGCGGAGTGGCTGTCGATGGGTGTGCCGTAATCCGCGAGGAGCGGTGAGCCTGCCACTATCCCCTCGACCACTCCTGCCGGGGATGGTCCCATGGTGGACTGCGGCGAGAACATCCTCGTCCAGGCCACGGGCGTGGGAGCGCCCTTCTCGTTCATGACGGTGACCACCGCCTCGCCGATGCCGGCTGATGTCAGAACTTCTTCGAGGTCGTAAGGGCTGATGGGGAAGGTGGAGACAGTGGACTTGAGAGCTTTCGCGTCATCGGGCGTGAATGCGCGAAGCGCGTGCTGCACCCGGTTCGCGAGCTGGCCCAGCACCTCCGCGGGCACGTCGCGCGGGGTCTGGGTGACAAGGAAGATGCCAACGCCCTTGGAACGGATCAGCCGGACGGTGGTCTGGATGGACTGCAGGAAAGCCTTGGACGCGCCGTTGAAGAGCAGGTGCGCCTCGTCGAGGAAGAAGACCAGCTTCGGCTTGTCGATGTCCCCGACCTCCGGAAGGTCCGCGAAGAGGTCTGCCACCAGCCACATGAGGAAGGTGGAAAACAGCTGGGGCTTCTGCTGCAGTGTGGGCAGTTCCAGGCAACTGATGACTCCGCGGCCCGCGGCATCGGTGCGCAGGAGGTCGTCCGTGTCGAATTCCGGCTCACCGAAGAACCGGTCCATGCCCTGGGCTTCAAGGGTGATGAGCTCGCGCAGGATGACTCCGGCAGTTGCTTTCGAGAGGCCGCCGAGGTTCTCCAGCGACCCCTTGCCTTCATCAGAAACCAGGAACGAGATGACTGCGCGGAGGTCAGCGAGGTTGAACAGTTCGAGGTCTGCCTTGTCGGCGTAATGGAACACGAGCTGCAGGCTTGATTCCTGCGTCTCGTTCAGATCCAGGACCCGTGCCAGGAGCAGGGGGCCGAAGTCGGAGATGGTTGCACGGATGGGCACGCCCACGCCGTCTCCGCCAAGGGAGAAGTACTCGACCGGGAAGCTCTTGGCCGCCCACGCCTGACCGACTGACTGTGTGCGCTTGAGGAGCTTTTCGGCGCCCGCGCCCGCGGTCGACAGACCGGTGAGATCTCCCTTGATGTCTGCGAGGAAGACCGGAACGCCGTGGGCGCTCAGCTGTTCGGCGATGACCTGCAGCGTGATGGTCTTGCCGGTTCCGGTGGCTCCGGACACCAGTCCATGGCGGTTCATCATGGCCAACGGCAGCCTCACAGCGGCTTCCGGATGCACGGTGTTGTCCACGACTGCCGCACCCAACTGGATGGACGGCTCATCGAAGGTATACCCGGAGGTAATCTGCTCAATGTGCTGGGCCGGGGTCTGCTGTGCCTCTTTGCTCGCCATGATGCTCAGCGTACAACCCGCCCGCTTGTCAGCTCGCTGCCGCGTGGCTTCCGCCGCTCCTCCCGGCGCTCGACTCGTGGTTGGCCTGGTCAGCCTGGCGGGCACTTTCGATCTCCTCGGCCCGCTCCTCACTCGCCTCCGCGGTCAGCGCTGCTCCCGCCTCGGCATCGCGGGTCAGATTTTCACCGGTCTCGGCGTCGAACAGGTGCAGCTTGCGGGTATCCAGCCAGATCTCCGACTCCCGGCCGCCCCGGATACGGCTCGCAGCATCGAGCGTCACCACAACCTGCGGCCGCAGCTCATCGGCATCCATATCGCGTGCCAGGTTATTCAGGAGTTCGCGCACCTCGGGGGCAGGGTCGAAGTTGATGTAGCCGTACTGCTCATTGCCGAGCCACTCGGTGTGGGTGAGAGTTGCCGTGAACGTGGAACCATGCGGCTTCTTCGCCTCGTCCACCAGCTTGGCGTCCTCGAAGAATTCAGGCCGGACACCCACGAGGACCACCTTGCGGCCTTCCGCCTTCGCTGCGCGGTCGGCAGGAATATCCAGCGCACCGAGCGCGGTCTGGAGCTTGCCGCCTTCGATGGTGGCCGGAAGGAAGTTCATCGACGGGGAGCCGATGAAGCCGGCGACGAACAGGTTGACCGGCTGTTCATATAGTTCCCGCGGGGAGGCAATCTGCTGTAGCTCGCCTTTCTTCAGAACGGCTACCCGGTCTCCGAGGGTCATGGCCTCGGTCTGGTCGTGGGTGACGTAGACCGATGTGGTGCCCAGCCGCCGCTGCATCTGCGAGATCTCCGATCGCATCTGCCCGCGAAGCTTTGCGTCAAGGTTGGAAAGCGGCTCGTCGAACAGGAACGCATCTGCCTGCCGGACGATGGCCCTGCCCATGGCAACACGCTGCCGCTGGCCGCCCGAGAGATTGGCGGGCTTGCGCTGCAGGTGATCGGTCAGCTCAAGGGTTGCGGCCGCCCCGGTAACCAGGCGATCCACCTCTTCCTCGCTGTTCTTGCCCTTTGCAAGGCGTAGCGGGAAAGCGATGTTCTCATACACCGTCAGGTGCGGATAAAGCGCGTAATTCTGGAACACCATGGCAAGATTCCGGTCACGGGGAGCCTTCGAATTGACCCGCTCCCCGTTGATGTACAGATCGCCGGACGTGATGTCCTCAAGCCCCACGATCATGCGCAGCAGAGTTGACTTGCCGCAGCCCGAAGGGCCGACAAGGATGATGAACTCGCCATCCTCGATGTCGATACTGATGTCATTGACGGCGGGGAACCCGTCCCCATACTTCTTGACGAGGTTCTTGAGTGTTATGGAAGCCATGTTCTTATCGGTCCTCTTCCTTCAGTTTCTTCGGTTCTCAACCCTTGACTGCGCCCTGAGTCAGGCCTGAAACGATCTGCCGCTGGAAGAGCAAGACCAGCAGCACAACCGGAATGGTCACAATGATTGCCGCCGCGGAAATCGCACCGGTGGGGGACTCGAACTGCGAAGCCCCGGTGAAGAACGCAAGTGCCGCGGGTACAGGACGTGCCGCTTCCGTCGACGTCAGCGATATGCCGTAGACGAAGTCGTTCCACGCGATGAAGAAGGCGATGATCGCCGTCGTAAACACGCCGGGTGCGGCGAGCGGAACGATTGCCTTGCGGAACGCCTGCCACGTCGTGGCACCGTCCACCTGTGCCGCTTGCTCCAGTTCCCACGGGATCTGGCGGAAGAAGGCTGCCAGCGTCCAGATGGAGATCGGAAGCGTGAGAGACAGGTAGGGGATGATCAGGCCGAGCCAGGTGTCGTACAGACCGATGTTCCGCCACAGATTGAACAGTGGAGTGACGATCGAGATGACAGGGAAGATCGACACCGCCAGCGCCGTCGTCAGGATGACCTTCTTGCCGGGGAAGTCCAACCGGGCGATCGCGTAGGCGCACAGGGTAGCCAGGACAACGGCGATGAAGGTTGCAATGAGCGATATTCCGATCGAGTTCCACAGCGCTGTGAGGAAGAGGCCCTGTGCATCTCCGACAAGGATCTGTTCGTAGTTGTCCAGCGTGGCCAACCCCGGTGTCGGGAGAAAATTCCCGTTGGTCAGGTCACCGGGTGCCTTGAATGAGGTGGCGAAGATGGACGCTACAGGGAACAGTGCATAAACGAGAACTGCAATCGAAATGAGCGTCCATACGAGCTTTTCGCGGCCAGTCGACTTCATCGCTTTCCTCCTGTTGATCCGGCGAGGTCCACCTTGAACACCTTGATCGCAACGAAACTGATCAGCAGGACACAGGCGAAGAGAAGTACCGATACAGCTGAGCCCAGGCCGATCTCCAGTCTGCTGATCGAGGTTCGATAGGCGAGCAGCGAGAGCACCTCGGTGCCGTACTGGCCATTGGTCATGATGAAGACGTTGTCGAATATTCGGAAGGCGTCGAGGGCGCGGAAGAGAACCGCTACCATGATGGCCGCCTTCATATTGGGAATGATGACCTTGCGCATCTGCTCCCACCACGTGGCGCCGTCAACCTTGGCGGCCTCCGTCAGTTCATCCGGCACCTGTGCCAGCCCGGCCAGCAGGAGAAGTGAGATGAAGGGTGTGGTCTTCCAGATTTCCGATGCCATGATGACCGGGAGCGCCGTGCTGGCCTGTGCGAACCAGTTCAGATCCTGATCGATGCCCGGCACCCAATTGAACCACGAGTTCACGTAGCCGGAGCTGATGTCGAACGCGTAGAACCAGGCATACGCCGAAACTACGGTGATGATTCCGTAGGGCACAAGAATGGCAGTACGGAGCCAGCCCCTTACTGCTTTGAGCGCCCGGTGCATGACCAGTGCCAAGGCAAAACCAAGAACGAGTTCGACGGCGACTGTCACTACGGTGATCAGGAGCGTCACCAGGAGGTCGCGCCACCAGACCGGGTCGCTCAGGATTGTCACGTAGTTCTGAAACAGAATGAATTGGCGCTCGTCCGGTGCCGTCAGCCTGAAGGCGAACAGCGAGTCGAAAAATGCCTGGAGGATGGGGTACAGGGTGACCGCGAGCATGATGATGAAGGCCGGGCCCGCAAGCATCCAACCAAGCCGGCGTTCAGATTTGGCCCTGTCGCTGTAGTCGTCGTTACGGCCATTGGTCTTCATGGCCTTTGGATTCTTGGTGATTGCGCTGGTCACAGCAGCCTCTCCCCTCTCAGCACAGCGGTGATGAACTCCGCTGATTGCTCCGGCGTGGTTTCCGGCTCCACCTCATCCGGCGGGGTCCAGGTCTGCTGGAGGCCACTTGAGATTTCGTTGTAGAACGGGGTTTGCGGGCGAGGCGCTGCAAGTTCCAGTGATTCACGGATGGTCTCAGCCATGGGGAACTGTTCTTCGATCCGGGGATCCTCGTACGCCTCCGAGTTTGACGGCGGGTTGCCGTTGGTCAGGAAGTATTCGGTCTGGTTCTCTGGCTGCACAATGCACTCGATGGCCTGGTACGCCAGCTCCGGATTTTCACTGCCGGATCCCACGCCGAGGTTGATTCCGCCAAGCGGAGGCGCTGTCTCCTGATCCTCGAACACGCGCGGGTAGAGCGCCCATCCAATGTCATCGAGCACCGCCTGATCCAGGGATCCTCCCTCGACTGCGCCCTGTGTGGCGGGCCAGACAAAGGGGTAGTTGACCATGAAGGAACCGGTCTCGCCCTGGAATTCGATGAGGGACGTATTCTCGGTGGATGTCGCCAGACCCGGACCGCCCAGCCCCTGGTCCCCGATCGTCCCGACGATGCGAGCAGCTTCGCGTCCCGCTTCACTGGCCAGGCCCAACTCAATCTCGTCGGCGGGTGCTTCCGGGGTTTCAAGGATTGTTCCGCCGGCCGACTCGATCAGGGAATTGATCCAGACGGTCATCGATTCAGCCTGTGAACCCTGAACGCCGAGCTCTACGTCCTGCGCGGCGGCTACTTCCATCAGCTGGTCCCAGGTGACCGGTTGAGACATGTCGAGGCCGGCTTCCTCTGCGACGGATTCGCGGTACCAGAGGATCTGCGTATTGGCCCAGAACGGCACCGTTACCAGTTCATCCTCATACATTGCACCCTGCAGTGCGCCGTCCAGTGTGTTCTCGGTGGTGCTCTGGGCGACGTCCTCGGGAACCGGTGCGAGGAACGTGGCCAGCTCAGGTACGAACGGCGGGTCGATGCTCATGATGTCCAGGGAATCGTCATTCGCCGCCAGCCGGCGTGCGAGCTGCTCGCGCTGGGCTGCTGCGTCATTGGGAAGCAGCGCAGTTTCGATCCGGTACTCGCCGCCCGCCTCTTCGGTGCAGCGCTGCGCGATGTCCGCCTGCCCACCGGCATCGGGATTGATGTACCAGGTAAGCGTGGGAACACCGGAGTCCGCTGGCCCGCACCCGCTGAGGAGTAGTGAAGCAAGCCCCAGGGTGGTGGCGGCGACGGCACCGGGGCGCCTCCGAATCCGCCTCTTCTGCTGCTTGATCCTGCGATTTCCCGGCATGCGTACCTCGCCTCCACATCGAGTCTGGTCCGCCCCGATCCTTCAGAACCGGTGCCGGTCAAAGGAAAGAAAGCAGCCTTGCCTTTCTGACACTAAGCCCTACGGGACGAATTCGCTAGGATCCGTTGCCAAGCCGATATCGAAGAGTACAAACAACAGGAGGCCCCGCAGAATTTGCGGGGCCTCCTGGTGCATCGTCCGGGATGCGAAGACTAGAGCAGTGCGGCGTTATTCAAGGCGAAGGGGGGCCGCAGCAACCCCTCGGTGAGTCCCTCTGCGGGATCATTGCCCAGTTCGATGATCCGGTTGGCAGCATCAACGTGAACAATGGTGGGCTCGTAGGAATGCGCCTCTTCAGTGGTCATCGCTGCGTAGGTGATCAGAATGACCGTGTCACCCTCATGCACCAGGTGAGCGGCCGGACCATTGATGCCGAGGACGCCGGAACCGCGTTCGCCTGCGATGGTGTAGGTCTCCAGACGTGCACCGTTGGTGACGTCCACGATGGACACCATCTCACCGGGCAGGATGTCTGCCGCTTCCAGCAGGTCCAGGTCAACGGTGACGGAACCCACGTAGTGAAGGTCCGCGTGGGTCACCGTAGCGCGGTGGATCTTGGACTTGAACATTGTGCGATTCATCGCGTCAAGTCTACGCTGGCCCCAGCCGGCCTGCCATGTGGCCTTGCGCACGCTCGCCGCGCCGTAGTCGGCCTGCGCCAGCCCGCCCGCGCCGCCCGCCCGCTGCGGCCGGGACAGGTCAGGAGTCCGTCGGCTTGCGCAGTGCACGGCCAAGGATAGCTGTGCTCAACGTCTCGACCAGGTCCTGGTTCGCCAGCGGGTTGCTCAGCAGCGTGAAGTCCACATCGCCCAGTGGAGGCAGATCAAAGCGGTTGGTTACCTGGACCAGGTCATCAGGGATGAGGGACTGGGGGAAAACGGCCAGTCCGATTCCCGCGCGGGCTGCTGCCAGTACGCCGTTGATCTCACGGGTGTTGCAGGTGATCCGCCAGGTCCTGCCCGCCTTCTCAAGTGCTTCGATTGCCATTTGCCGGCTGAGGCTGGGTGCCTGGTAGGCAATGAGCGGGACCGGGGCGCCGTCGTCGAGCGTTGTCTTGGCATGGCCCGCCCAGACGAGGCGGTCACGCTGTACCAGGGTGCCCTCACCCGTACCGGCCATGTACTTGATGAGAATCAGGTCCAGTTGACCGGCGCGCAGGCGGCGCAGCAGCGGCGGGCTCTGCGACACCGTCAGCTCGAGGTTGATCTGTGGGTAGAGCTGACGGAAATGACGGAGAATGCGGGGAAGCTGAGTGATCGCGAGGTCATCGGCGACCCCGAAGCGCAGCCGCCCGCGCATGGCCGACCCCGAGAAATAGGTGAGCGCCTGTTCCTGGGCCGCGAGTATTGTGCGGGCGAACCCGGCCATCGCGTCACCGTTGTCGGTGAGGCGGACCTCCCGGGTGTCCCGCGCTATGAGCATCCGGCCGGCGGCCTTTTCGAGCTTCCGGACATGCTGACTGACCGTCGGCTGACTCAGCCCGAGCCGGGTTGCTGCCCCCGTGAAACTGCGGGTCTCCGCGACGGCGAGGAAGGATTTCAGTTGCACTGAGTCGTACATGGGCTGCCTCTCTGCGCACTCATTACGTTCCACAATAGTACTTATAAGCTTGATCACCATTCCTAATGCGCGTGCGGCTGGTTAGCGTTAAGAAGGTACCCATCCATTCACCGCGCTACTGCAGTTCCCAGCGACGCTTCAGTTCTCCGCGCTACTTCAGGAAAGTTTCCTTGGCACCCCCACCGCCCTCCGCACCGGCCGGAGACCCCACACTGACCGCCCCGATTCCCGTCACCTCTCACCGCCCACCCTGGCGTGACACCTTCATCTCGCTTCGCATCCCCAACTTCCGCCTGTTCGCAATCTCCCACCTCATCGCCGTCGTTGCAGTCTGGATGCAGCGCATCGCACAGGACTGGATGGTCCTGGAACTGTCGGGGTCCGTTGCAGCGGTGGGCGTGACTGTTGCGCTGCAGTTTGCGCCCATGCTGATTCTGGGGCCCTGGGGAGGAGTGGTGACAGACCGTTATTCCAAGCGCACCCTCCTCATCATTTCGCAGAGCGTTGCAGCGCTGATGGCTGCAGCCATGGCGGTGCTTGCGCTCTCCGGGCTGATCGAGGTGTGGCACGTCTACCTCATCGCCTTTGTCCTGGGTCTGGTCACCGTGGTGGATGCGCCTGCGCGGCAGGTCTTCGTCAACGACCTCGTTGGGCCCATCTACCTGCGCAATGCCATCAGCCTCAACTCGTCGATCTTCCAGCTCGGTGCCATGGTGGGCCCGGCGGTCAGCGGTTTGCTGATCGTTGCCGTCGGAGGAGGATGGGCTTTCGCCATCAATGCGATCGCCTGCTGTTACACCGTGCTGACGCTGTGCCGGCTGCGTACCGACCAACTCAACGCAACAGCGCCGGCACCCCGCGCCAAGGGGCAGCTGCGTGCGGGCGCACGCTACCTCCTCAACAAGCCGGCGATCTTCTGGACCACGGTCTCAGCCGCCTTCGTTGCCGTCTTCGCGTTGAGCACACCGGTGCTTCTGGCAGCCTTCGCGGACAGCGTTTTCGAATCGGGCGCGGGCGGCTACGGGCTGTTGAACACGGCGCTGGCCAGCGGCTCGCTGGTCGGCGCTCTCGCATCCACCCGCAGAACCACGCTGCGGCTGCGCGGGGTGCTTGGAGGGATGACGGCGTTTGGCGGGTTCATGGTGCTTGCCGCGTTCGTCCCCAGCCAGTTGGTCTTTACCACGCTGATGTTCTTCGCGGGTATCGGGTGTCTCTGGTTTGTCACGGGAGCCAACCAGTTGGTTCAGACTTCCACGAACCTGGCGATCCGCGGACGTGTGATGAGCCTTTACATGATGGTGCTCATCGGGGGGCAGGCACTCGGCGGTCCCATGATTGGCTGGCTCGCGGAGAACATCGGTGCACAGCCCACCATGATGATTGCCGGAGGGGTTCCCGTTCTGGCGGCCGGAGGCATCGCCGTCGTGCTTGCCCGTCGCGGCCAGCTGACTGTCCGCTTCCGCTGGACAGCAGCTCAGGATGAACGACGGCGGTTCCTTGCGATTGTGCCGAAGGTTTCGTAGCCGGACGGCGGGCTCGCCTGCAAGGAGAACTTAGCCGTGTAGAACAGCAGTAAATAATGGGGTCATGAGCGTACTTCTCGTCATTGTCCTCTTCGCCGTAGCAGCAGTGGCCGAGATCGGGGGAGCCTGGCTCGTGTGGCAAAGCGTGCGGGAAGGCCAGCCGTGGTGGTGGGCAGGCCTGGGGATCATGGCCCTCGGCGCTTACGGGTTCGTGGCGACACTGCAGCCCGACGCGAACTTCGGCCGGATCCTTGCCGCATACGGCGGAGTCTTCGTTGTTGGATCCCTCGCCTGGGGGATGGCCTTTGACGGGTTTCGGCCTGACCGCTGGGATCTGATTGGAAGCGCCGCCTGCCTGGCCGGCGTTGCGGTGATCATGTTCGGGCCGCGCTCCGCGAGCTGACCGGTTTGATCTGTGGAGCGGGCGACGGGAATCGAACCCGCGTATCGAGCTTGGGAAGCTAGCGCTCTACCATTGAGCTACGCCCGCATGCGGCCGAAACCGCTCCATAAACACTACAACATGTGCGGGATGCATTTCAGACGCCCGTGCGGTGGCTGACGTCTTCGCAAGCGCGGTCAGCGTCGTTGCAAGTGCGGCCAGCGTCTGTGCAGGAGTGTCAGTCGGGTGCCTCCCCGGATTCCTTTCCACGCTGGCTGGACGAGGCACCCTTGACCCACTCCACCAGTTCCTTCCAGGGACCTTCCACTGCGCTCTCGGCAACCGTCACTTCCCGGTAGCCGATGGCGATGTGGTAGACGTAGCGATCACGTTGGGGATCCTCGAGCCCGCTGCCTTCCACCTTCTCCAGAAGGGGCAGCCAGCGTTCCTCCGCCTCGGTGGAGCTCACCTCCACACTCCAGGTACGGGTCAACCCGGCGAATCCCCCCGAGCGCGATACCTCAATCCGCGTCACAGCACGCCCACTTCCCGCCAGGCGTACTGCACAGCGTCAGCCTCCGGTGAGCCGTTTCCGAACCGTGCGGTGGCGGCGTCGACGGTGACGGACGCGAACAGTGCGAAATCGCAGTCCGTGGGGACGCGTCCTCCCGTTGCGGAGTCATACCAAATCTGTCCACACCGCTCCCACGCGTTGCCGCCCAACCTCGTGGCGGCTATGTAGAAAGCATGATTCGGGATGCCTGAATTGATGTGCACGCCACCGTTGTCGGAGGTGGTGTCCACGTAATCCGCCATGGTGGCGGGCTGCGGATCCTTGCCGAGGACGTCGTCGTCGTAAGCGGTTCCGGGAGCCTTCAGCGAGCGCAGCGCGCGCCCCTCCACCTGATCGGTGAAAAGGCCCTCGCCGACCAGCCAACTCGCGGCGTCCGCGGACTGGCCCAGCTCACGCTGCTCGACCAGCACACCGAAGACATCCGAAATGGATTCGTTGAGCGCACCCGACTGGCCCTGATACCGCAGGTTGGAGGAGTACTGGGTGAATCCATGCGCCAGTTCATGGCCGATCACCGTGAGCGACGCGGTGAAGCGTCCGAAGATTTCACCGTCACCGTCACCGAACACCATGCGGGAGCCGTCCCAGAACGCGTTGTCATACTGCTGGCCGAAGTGAACCGTGGCATCCAGCGACAGGCCGGCGTCGTCAATGGATGACCTTCCGTACACCTCGCTGAACAGCTCATACGTTGCACCGAGGCCTGCATACGCTTCATCCACCGCTGCATCACCCGTAGCCGGATCGCCTTCCCGTCGGACGGTCTGTCCCGGCAACGTCTCGCTGCCGCCGGCGTCCGCTATGGTCCGGCGCAGCGCCAGCACGACGGCGGTACCGGCTCCCCGCGATGGATCCCTGGGAGCGGTGGCCCGGGCATGATGGATGGGGTCCAACTGCACGAGCGCTCGCCGGGCGGCAGCCGCCGCACCGCGATGTTCCGGAGCGTCGAGGCCGGCCAACCGGGCCAACAGGTAGGGCGGAACAATGCTGCAGCGAACGTGGGTAGGTGTGCGTGTGATCATGCTGCCTCCTCGGGTTCCTCCAACCTAGTGGCCGCCCCTGACAGTCTTCAATGGCGCCCTTCAATGGCGCCCTTCGATGGCGCACTTGTAGGGGCGCGCTTCGATGGCACGAAGAACTACGCTGGGGGCATGAGCGTGGAGCGGAACACCCGGAACCTTGAAGCAGGCATCGAGAAGGATTTCTCCGGAAAGATGAGCTACGGGTCCTACCTCGCACTGGACTCCATCCTGTCCGCGCAGCATCCTGTCAGCAGGCCCGAACACCATGACGAAATGTTGTTCATCATCCAGCACCAGACCTCCGAGCTGTGGCTGAAGCTCGTCCTCCATGAGCTGAGTGCGGTCCGCACTTACCTGCGCGCGGATGATCTGCGGGCGGCCATGAAGGGCATAGCCCGCATCAAGCACATTCAGCGCTCGCTGACCGAGCAGTGGTCGGTGCTGGCGACGCTCACGCCGTCGGAATATGCGGAGTTCCGCGGTGCGCTCCAGTCGGCCAGCGGCTTCCAGTCCTACCAGTACCGTGCCGTCGAGTTCCTGCTTGGCAACAAGAACGCGGGCATGCTTCAGGTCTTCGAGAGTGACGCTGAGGCCTTCGAACTCCTGTCCCGGCTCCTGCAGGAAACCAGCATCTACGACGAGTTCATCTCCTACCTCTCGCGTCGCGGCTACGGCATCCCCGCGGAACTGCTTGAACGGGACGTAACACGTGCCCACGAGTTCAGCCGCGGGCTGGTCCAGGTCTACAAGGAGGTGTACGAGGACGCTGCCGGCCACTGGGACGTCTACGAGGCGTGCGAGGAGCTCGTGGACCTGGAGGACAACTTCCAGCTGTGGCGGTTCAGGCACCTGAAAACGGTTGAGCGGACCATAGGCCACAAAACGGGAACCGGAGGGTCCAGCGGGGTCGGGTTCCTGCAGAAGGCGCTGGAGCTGACGTTCTTTCCCGAGCTGTTCGCCGTCAGGACCGAGATCGGGCGCTGACTGCCTTCGATGAGATCGGCTTGAACTGCGTACGGTATTTTTAGACGGTGCTGATCTCAGACCGCGACATCCGAACCGAAATTGCCGCCGAGCGCATCCTCCTCGACCCCTATGATCCCGCGATGGTTCAGCCGTCGAGCGTGGACGTCCGCATCGACCGGTTCTTCCGGCTCTTCGACAACCACAAGTACGCGCACATCGACCCAGCCGAGAACCAGCCGGACCTGACCCGCCTGGTGGAGGTCGCTCCGGACGAGCCGTTCATCCTGCATCCGGGGGAGTTCGTCCTCGGTTCCACTTATGAGCGGGTTACGCTCCCTGACGACATTGCGGCGCGCCTGGAGGGCAAATCCTCGCTCGGGCGTCTGGGCCTCCTCACCCACTCGACGGCTGGCTTCATCGATCCCGGCTTCTCCGGCCACGTCACGCTTGAGCTGTCCAACATGGCAACCCTGCCGATCAAGCTGTGGCCGGGCTCCAAAATCGGCCAGCTCTGCTTCTTCAAGCTCACCTCGCCGGCGGAGCACTCCTACGGTTCAGGGCAATATGGCAACCGCTATCAGGGCCAGCGGGGCCCGACGGCGTCGCGCAGCCACCTGAACTTCCACCGCACCGAGATCGCCGAGGGCACCCCTTCCCGCTGAGACGGGCACAAGGCGCAGCACTACGGCGCAGGAACGACGGCGGGAGTCACCTGTGCAGGCGGCTTCACCGGGAGCAGCACCAGCAGGCCGGCCAGCAGCACCACCAGAATCCCGATGATGCCGAACCGCTGTTCCCCGAACACTCCGATAAAGAGTGAGAAAAGCGCTGGAGCCAGGAAGCTGACCGCACGGCCGGTGGTCGCATACAGCCCGAACATCTCGCCCTCCTCACCCCGCGGTGAGAGGCGTGCGAGGTAGGCCCGGGAAGAAGCCTGTGCCGGACCCACGAAGAGGGTGAGCAGGAGTCCGAAGATCCAGAACGTAGTATCACCGCTCCAGTTCAGGCCGAACATCTGCTGGTCCTCCGCTCCAAGGACCATCACGGCGGTGCCCGCGACCAGAAGACCGATCAGCGACACGATGATGACCAGTTTGGGGCCGACGCGGTCATCGAAGTAGCCGCCGATCACTGCGCCGACGGCAGCGATGACGTTGCCCACGATGGCGAACAGGATCACCTCGCTGAGCTCGAAACCGAATGTTCCGGCAGCGATGATGCCGCCGAAAGTGAACACCGCCGCCAAACCGTCACGGAAAATGGCGCTCGCGAGCAGGAAGTAGATGGTGTGCGGGCTGGTCCGGTAAATCGCCTTGATCCGCCGGAAGAGCAATCCATAGGAGGCGAGGAAACTCAGACGGTCGGCATGGCGCTGCCGGGGGACTTCGGGGACCGCAAACATCACCGGGAGTGCGAAGGCGAGGAACCAGAGCGCGGAGAAGACGGCGACCAGCCGGATATTCAATGCGCCCTCGGTGCTGGACCCGAACCATTCGAAGACCGGCTGGACAAAAGCGACCAGAACGATCACCAGGGCCACGATGCCGCCCACGTACCCCATTGCCCAACCGAATCCGCTGACCCGTCCCACGCTGGAGGGGGTGGAAATCTGCGCGAGCATGGCGTTGTAATTGACCCCGGCGAACTCGAAGAAGATGTTCGCGGCAGCAATCAGCGCAACGCCGAGAATGAGCAGTTCAGGGCGCGGGAACACGAAGAAACACAGGGCGGTCAGCGCCGCGACGGCCAGGCTGTTTACGCCCAGCCACAGTTTGCGGCGGCCGCCAACATCCGACCGTTGGCCGGTCACCGGAGCGAGGAGCGCAATGAGCAGGCCGGCAACTGCGAGACCCCAGCCGAGAACCTCGGATGCGTAGGTCTCTCCGCCGAAGGCGTCGGAGGTCAGGTACACCGTGAAAACGAAGGTGGTCATGACTGCGTTGAAAGCCGCTGAGCCCCAGTCCCACGATGCCCACGCAAGCACGGGTTTGGATAGGAGTCGGCCAGGGGGCTGTTGGGGGTCCGTGCTCATAGGCTGCATGCTATCCGCTGCGAACCAACAACTGGTTGAAGGCCGCTTTTATTCCCTGTGCCGGCGACTTGTGCGCTGGGCAGAAACGGGAGGATGCCTCGAGTATGCCACGGGTAGAATGAAACATATGCCCTTGACCGTCAGCTGACCGTCTCATTCGGAGAGATCAGGAGATCATCGTGCTACCCGTGCTCATCGCCCTCTTCGCGGTGGCCGCAATAGCGCCCTTGATCTTCCGCCTGATGGGCCGATCGGCCTTCTACCTCCTTGCCGCGGTTCCGGCGGCCGGATTCGTATGGCTGCTTGCGACCTTCGGCGATTACATCAACGCAGACCAGACCAGCGGCAACGGCCAACCCAACGCACCGCCGTCCGTCGTCGTTCCCTGGATTCCCCAGCTTCAGCTGGAACTGGCCTTCCGCATGGACGCGCTGGCCGCGGTGCTCAGCATCCTTGTTCTGGGCGTCGGATCCCTGGTGCTGTTCTATTGCGCACGCTATTTCAAGCAGGACGACGCCAACATCGGCCCGTTCGGAGCCCAGTTGCTCGCCTTCGCGGGCGCCATGTTCGGTCTGGTCATCGCCGATGACCTGATCCTCCTGTTCATCTTCTGGGAACTCACCACTGTTCTGTCCTACCTGCTGATCGGATACTCGAGGCATCGCCTCTCAGCCAGGCGTGCGGCGCTGCAGGCGCTCATTGTGACTACGCTCGGCGGCCTGGCCATGCTCGTTGGCCTCATCATTCTGGGGCAGTCAGCCGGCACTTACCGGCTCTCGGACATCCTTGCGCGTGCAGATTCCCTCACCGGCCCTGCAGTGGAGACGGCGATCGTCCTGATCCTTGTCGGTGCGCTCTCCAAGTCCGCACTTGTGCCGTTCCACTTCTGGCTTCCCAGTGCCATGGCAGCGCCGACGCCGGTCAGCGCGTACCTGCACGCTGCCGCGATGGTGAAAGCCGGCATCTACCTGATCGCCCGGTTTGCGCCCGGTTTCTCGGACACCCTGCTCTGGCCACCGATCGTCCTGAGCCTCGGTCTCGCAACAATGATCTTCGGCGGGTGGCGCGCCCTGCGCCAGCATGACCTGAAGCTGCTCCTCGCCTACGGCACCGTGAGCCAGCTGGGGTTCCTGACGATCGTTGTGGGCCTGGGCGGGCAGGAGGCAGCGCTTGCGGGACTGGGGCTCCTGCTGGCCCACGGGTTCTTCAAGGCGACGCTGTTTCTGGTGGTCGGCATCATCGACCACCAGTCGGGTACCCGTGACATCCGCAAGCTGTGCGGGATCGGCCGGTCCGCACCGGTGCTGGCCGCCGTCGCCGTTGTTGCTGCCGCCTCGATGGCCGGGATCCCCCCGCTGTTGGGTTTCGTGGCCAAGGAATCCGTCTTTGAGGCTTTTGTCCACCGGGCGGAGGAGGGCCCGGTGGGCGTGGTGATGCTCATCGGGATCGTCCTGGGCTCCATGCTGACCTTCGCGTACAGCGCCCGCTTCATCTGGGGTGGTTTCGCACGGAAGTCCTCGGCCCCGACACCGTTCAAACGGGTTGAGCCGTCCTTCCTGTTCGCTCCCGCGCTGCTGGCCGTTGCATCCGTCGTGTTCGGCCTGTGGCCGGCGCCGCTCGACTCGGCGGTCCAGCCGTATCTCAGCACCTTCCCGGCGGTCGGGGAGACTCCCCACCTGCTGCTCTGGCACGGTGTCACTCCGGCGCTGTTCCTGTCCCTGCTATCGATCGCGGGCGGGCTGGCGCTGTTCCTGCTGCGCGAGCGCTTCGAACGGCTGCAGACCAGATTCGCCCCGGATATCGACGCCGAGCGGAACTACAAGGCGGTCATCGGTGTTCTCGATGACGTGGCGGTCTGGCTCACGGGCCGCACCCAGCGGGGTTCGCTGGCGTTCTACCTGTTTGTCATCCTTACGATGGCGATCGTGACGCCGCTGAGCGCTCTAATCTTCTTCGACGCACCTGTGCCGCAGGACTGGTACCTGGCGGACTCGCCCGCCCAGCTCATTGCCGGCGTCGCCATCATCCTTGCCGCCATCGCGGCGCTTCGCGCCACCAAGCGGTTCATGGCGGTCATCATGGTCGGCGTCACCGGCTACGGGATCGCGCTGATCTTCGCGCTTCAGGGCGCGCCGGACCTGGCACTGACCCAACTGCTGGTCGAGACGATCGTGCTGGTTGCCTTCGTGCTCGCGTTGCGATCCCTCCCAGCGCGTCTGTGGCAACGCGCACCGGGACGTAAATACCGGGTGCTCCGCGCAGTGCTTGGTATCTCCTTTGGTGCGGTGATGGTCGCCATCGCGATGTCGGCGATGGCTTCCCGGGTAGCGGAGCCCATCTCGCTGAGCTTCCCCTCGCTGGCTTACGACGACGGCGGAGGCGCCAACATCGTCAACGTCACCCTCGTGGACATCCGGGCATGGGACACCTTCGGCGAAATCAGCGTGCTCGCCATCGCTGCCACCGGCGTGGCAAGCCTGATTTTCATCCGTGGCCGCGGTGACGGACGTGTGCGTGCGGACGGAGTCAAGAGCGGGACTGTCGGGCGCGGCAAGGAACCGATCGATGCGTACGGCAGGGAGGCCGCTGCCCTTGAGCTCGCCAAGAAGTTCGCGAGCTCGGTGAACGATGCGTGGCTGGTTGCGGGCCGGACCCTTGCACCTGAGCGCCGCTCCATCATCTTCGAGGTGGTCACCCGCCTGCTTTTCCACTCGGTGATCATCTTCTCGATCTATCTTCTGCTCGCCGGGCATAACCTTCCGGGCGGCGGGTTTGCCGGTGGACTGATGGCAGGACTGGCCCTGACCATCCGATACCTTGCCGGTGGCCGCTTCGAACTCGCGGAGGCCACCCCCGTCAGTGCCGGCCTGCTCCTCGGCGGGGGCCTCGCAACGGCGGCCCTGACGGCGATCGTGCCGGTGTTCCTCGGCGGCGAAGTCTTTCAGAGCGCAATCATCGAGGCAACCTGGCCGGTGTTCGGAGACATCAAGTTCGTGACGTCGACCATCTTCGACATCGGCGTCTACATGGTGGTGGTGGGGCTGGTGCTCGACGTGCTGCGTAGCCTCGGCTCCGAGATCGACGAACGTAGCGAAGGGGTTACCGCAACCATCGATGCCGGAACGCCGGAGCAGACCAAGACGCCGGAGCAGGCAAAGAACAGGGATCCGGAAGAAGAGGTGGCTCAGTGAGCGTCAACATCACGCTGCTTGTCATCATGGGTGCGCTTTTCGCCGCCGGAATCTACCTGCTGCTCGAGCGGAGCCTGACCCGGGTATTGCTCGGACTGATCATGCTCACCAACGGAGCGAACATGCTGCTTCTTGCCGGCGGCGGCGCCGCCGGCAAGGCGCCGTTGTACTCGGCGGATATTCCGGCCGAGGAATATAGCGATCCGCTTCCGCAAGCACTGATTCTCACCTCCATCGTCATCTCATTTGCTGTCACCGCCTTCATGCTCGGCATCATCTACCGCTCGTGGGTCCTTGGGCGCCAGGACGAAGTGCAGGATGACATTGAAGACCGGCGGGTGGCGTCGCAGAGCAGCTTCGACGCAGAGGACGACGCCGAGGTGCCCATTGAGACCACCGAGTTCACGCCGGTTGAGGAAGCCGAAGAAGCACCCGGTGCCCAACGAACGGCAACCGCCAAGAAAACAAACAAGCCACGGACGGGGGAGCGATGAACATAGCGAACCTTGCGCCCCTCGCGGTCGTTCTTCCGTTCCTCGGGGCAGCGCTGGCGTTCCTGCTTATTCGGCATTCCCGTTCCCAACGGGCTGTCAGTATCACAACACTGTGTGTGACGCTCCTGATCGAGATCTTCCTGCTCATCGACACCAGCGGGAAGGGCACCACGGCAGTCTTCATCGGCAACTGGGCCGCGCCGTTCGGAATCACGATGGTGGTGGACCAGTTCTCCGCCCTGATGCTCGTGGTCTCCTCAGCGGTCAGCCTCGCCGTGCTGATCTACGCCACCGGCCAGGGTATGACAGACGGGGACGAAGACGGTCCGATTTCGATCTTCCACCCCACCTACCTCATCCTGGTGGCAGGAGTCTCCAACGCGTTCCTTGCCGGAGACCTGTTCAATCTATACGTGGGATTCGAAATCCTGCTTACCGCGAGTTACGTCCTCATGACCCTCGGAGGCACCACGCCGCGCATTCGTGCAGGGGTGACCTACGTCGTCGTCAGTGTGGTTTCCTCGATGCTTTTCCTTATCAGCATCGGGATGATCTATGCGGCTACCGGAACCATCAATATGGCGGATCTGGCACTGAAGCTTGCCGATATTGACCACGGGACACAGATGATCCTGCATTTGATGCTGCTGGTCGCTTTCGGCATCAAGGCTGCAATCTTCCCGTTGTCCTTCTGGCTGCCCGACTCCTATCCGACTGCCCCTGCGCCCGTAACCGCGGTGTTCGCGGGCCTGCTGACCAAGGTTGGCGTGTACGCGATGGTCCGGACCGAGACGCTCCTGTTCCCCGGAGACCGCATCAACACGCTGCTCATGGTCGTCGCGATGCTCACCATGATCGTTGGAATCCTCGGTGCGCTGGCGCAGTCGGACATCAAACGTATGCTCTCCTTCACGCTGGTCAGCCACATCGGCTACATGGTCTTCGGGCTCGCTGTCTCGACCGTGATCGGCCTGGGGGCGGCGGTCTACTATGTCGCTCACCACATCATCGTGCAGACCAGTCTGTTCCTCGTGACCGGTCTGATCGAACGCCGTGGCGGGACGGCCAACATGGACCGGCTCGGCGGGCTGGCGAAAATCTCCCCGTTGCTGGCTCTGCTGTTCTTTGTTCCGGGTATGAACCTGGCCGGCATTCCGCCGTTCTCCGGTTTCCTTGGGAAGCTGGGACTGCTGCAGGCCGGTGTGGAACTCGGAACGCCGCTGGCCTACGTGCTGGTGGGAGCCGGAGTGCTGACAAGTCTGCTGACCCTGCTGGTGATCGCGCGGGTGTGGAACCGTGCCTTCTGGCGCCAGCCGGAGGACGCAACCCACCCCGATCCCATCCTGATGGCAACGTCAGCCGACGGCTCAGCCGTTCGAACCTCACGGCGGGTTTCAGGGCACAGTACCGGAAAGTTCGCGGGCAGGACTGCGGTGAACCTGTTGCCCCGGAGCATGGTGGGGGCAACTGCCGGGCTGGTGATGCTGGGCGTCAGCCTGACCCTCATGGGGGGTCCGCTTTTTGCCCTCAGTGACCAGGCTGCACAGCAGATGCTCGAGCGGACACCCTACATCGACGCTGTCCTTGGCGAGGGCGCTACCGAAGCGGCAGGAGCAACGCCATGATGTCCAGACAGAAAATTCCGCTGCGGGTGGAGCTGCCGCTGCTGGTCTGGCTCGTTATCGTGTGGGGCGCGCTCTGGCAGGACTTTAGCCTGGGAAACATGGTCTTCGGAGCGATCATCGCCTTCGCAGTCGCCAACCTGCTCTATCTTCCGCCTGTTGAGCTCAGCGGCCGGTTCAATGTGTTCTACGCCGCGGGATTCGCCGGGAGGTTCCTCCACCAGTTGGTGCTGGCCAGCTTCCAGGTATTCTGGCTGGCGCTCACGCGCGGGCCACGGTTGAAGAACGCGGTTGTCGCAGTGCGTCTGCGCAGTCCGTCTGACCTGTTGGTAACCGCCACCGGGCATGTCCTTTCGCTGATCCCGGGATCGCTCGTAGTGGAGGTGGACCGTTCCACATCCACGCTCTACCTGCACTGTTTGAATGTCGCCACCAGCGACGACGCGGAGAAGGTGCGCCAGAACGCCCGGCGCACCGAGGAATGGCTCATCCGCGTCATGGGGACCCGGGATGATCTCGCGCTGCTGGACACTGACGCTCCGCACCACCTCGACGGAAGGGGACACCCGTGAGCGTAATCCTCGGCATTGTCGCCGTGATCCTCGGCATCTCGGCGCTGTTCGCCATCTACCGGGTGGCGCGTGGTCCCTCGATCCTTGACCGGGTGCTAGCCGTTGATGTCCTTCTCGCGATCGTGGGTGGTGCGCTCGCTGCGGACATGGTGTTCAACGGACACACCAACAGCCTCGTGATCCTCGTAGCAACCTCCGTCGTCGGATTCATTGCCTCGGTGACCGTCGCCCGATTTGTCACGGATAAGAAGTGAGCCGCTGATGGATACTGCCCTGGATATCCTGACCGCCGTTTTGCTCCTGGGCGGAGCGCTCATGTCGCTGGCTGCCGCCGTCGGACTGTTGCGTTTTCCGGACCTGCTCAGCAGGATGCACGCGGCAACCAAGCCCCAGGTTCTGGGACTGTTGCTCTTCCTGTTGGCCATCGCGGTGCAGCAGCGTTCGTGGGCAGTGGTGCCCGTCCTGATCGTCTGCTGGATCTTCCAGTTGCTGACTGCGCCCGTGTCGGCGCACATGGTGGGCCGCGCGGGCTACCGCACCAAGCACCTGCGCAAGGATCTGCTCAGCATGGATGACCTTGACGATGTCGTGGAACACGCGGCCACACGTCGCCGTGAGGCCGGGGACCGTGCGTCCAATGAGTGAGGCCGAGCCGAGCCAGTAGCCACCCGCGCTGCCGGTGCCTTTGGTCAGGTTCTGCCTTGGTCAGGGCTTCGCCTGTGGTCAGGGTTCTGCCGTTGGTCAGGGTGGTGCCGCGCGTTCACCGGTGCCCGTGTGGGTGTGGGTGCTCGCGTGGGTGTTGGAGTCTGTGCCGATGTTAGAGCGCGCGAGGTGGTTGTGGATGGCTTGTTCTACTTGCCAGTAGCGGTTGCGTTTGGGTGTTTGGTGGGGGTCGAGGTATTTGGGTGGTGTGAACCAGGGGATTCCGTTGATTGATTCGACGGTCCAGTTTCCTTGGTGGATTTGGTGGTGGTGCCAGGAGCACAGCAGGACGCCGTCGCTGAGGTTGGTGGTTCCACCTGTTGCCCAGGGGATGATGTGGTGGGCTTCGCACCAGGTTGCGGGAGTGGTGCAGTCGGGGAAGGCGCAGCCTTTGTCCCGTGCGACCAGTGCTCGTCGCAGGTGGGGTGGGAAGAGGCGTTGGGTGCGGCCGATGTCCAGGACCTGGCCTTCGCCGCCGAGCACCAAGGGGAGGATGTCTGCGTCGCACGCGAGTTTACGGATACTGCGGGCGCTCAACTGTTGGGCGAACACCGAATGCCCGTCGTGCCCACTGTGCCGTCCGTGTCCGTCGTGTCCGCTGTGTCGCCCGTGTCCGTTGTCTGCCAGGTCGTTGAGGAGGTCGCGGTAGTTGATGGTGACCATTACTTGGGGTCGGTGGCCTCCGGTTGCGGGGAGGCCGTCACCTGCGAGTGCGATCCGGCAGGCTGAGACGAGACCGTCGAGAAGGCTCTGTTCACGGGTCGGCTGATCGGGGCTTGAGCCGGCGTCGTTGTCGCCGCCGTCGGTGAGGTTGCCGTCGGTCGTGCCGGTTCCCTGGTGAGCGGTGTTTTGTGCTCGGGGGTTGGTGGCGGTGTTCATGACGGTGATGAGGTGTTCGTATTGTTCGTCGGTGGCGCCGATTTCCATGAAGTGCAGGCCGTGGCGTCTGCCGCGCAGGAACACGCCCTGGCGTGCGCGGAGGATTTTGTCGGTGGGTTCGGTGCCGTCCTGGTCGATGATGTCTTCCCAGCGTTGGGCCAGGGCCCGCAGGACGTCTTCATCGGATTCGACGGCCTGGCGGACCAGGTGCTCTTCCATGGCATCGAGTTCCTGGCGGGTCGCGGCGGGTGAGACGCGGTGCATGGCGTTGCGGATGATGGTGGCGGCACGGCTGCTGAGCGCACCGGCACTGGTTGCTTCAGCCAGAACACCCAGCGGAGGTGTGAGCGCTGCTCCTGGTCCGGGAATCTCGGGCAGGACGTCGTGTCCGAGCCGTAGCCGGCGGTTCGCTTCGGTGCGGCTGATACCGATTTTCGCCCGTAGGTAGTCCGCGGTGTTCTTGTGCGGGTCCCGGGCGTCCGTGGTGGCGAGCTGGTGGTCCTCGGCGGCACGGGCAGCCACGGTCTGCAGGTGATCGACCAGTTTGGAGAGCTGCTCGACCTCGACCAGGGTTGCCGCGGCCTCCTGCGGACTCAACGTCAGGTACGACGACTCATACTGCTGCACGAAGGCCTGTAGGTCGGACCGCAGGCCACCCAGGAGAGACGTGTCTTCCGTGGTGGGTTCGAGCACTGCGACGGCCATACCCAAATTCTATCGAACACGCGTTCTAATCACGATCGAATACCGCCAATGTGGAGGACAAGTGAAACAAACTTATCCACAACCCCGTACGTGAATGCCGCCAACCCGCGTAGGCCTAGGTGAGGTGACGCGTGCGCTCGTAGCGGTGAATGGCCCGCTGGGTGGTGCGGTTGGTGAGCACGCGGATGGTGGTGCTGACACTGCCCGAGATAATGGCGAAGATCAGCGCTGACCGAAGCGTGTTCTCAAGGCCCTCCACGTCCTTCGGAGGCTCGTTTCCGGTGACCCGCTTCCAGATGAAGTCCACCAGCTGCGTGCCTATGAGGCCCGCCCCAATGCCCAGTCCAACGCCCATCAGTTTGAAGATCGCGTTCATGGTGCCTCTTTCAGTCGGCTTAGCTTTCCTCCCAGCCTAGCGTTATCGAGGCGATCCTTGGAGGACCCGGTGGGTCACCGGCCGCTGCATGACCGCAACGACGACGACGGCGTAGCACGGCTTCCGGTGTAGAGTTGGTATCGCTCAAACAACGACAGGGGAGCGCAGCCACGCAGGTGGTGGGCGCTGAGAGTGCGGATCACCGCAGACCCTCGAACCTGATCCGGCTAGTACCGGCGAAGGGAGTCGAGTTCTCGAGGCTTCACGGCGTCTTGCCGGAAGGCCTCCCCCTCCTGTACCCAGGAGGATCAACAATCATGACTGCAACACAGAGCGTTACACCGTCCCAATCCCGGCGCCGCTATGAGTGGCGTGTCGTCGATATCGTGGTCGCCTCAGTCATCGCGGTGGCCGTGGGCGTCATCTTCTTCGCCTGGTCTGCCGGTTACAGCGGCATTGCCGCGGTGACAGCTGCATTCCCGCCTCTCGCCGGGCTGTACTCAGGCGGCTGGCTCATCGCCGGGGTGCTGGGCGGACTCATCATCCGCAAGCCCGGCGCTGCCATCTACTGCGAGGTGCTCGCGGCCGCTGTGTCGGCGCTGATCGGAACCCAGTTCGGTATGGCGGTGCTGCTCTCCGGCCTGGTTCAGGGCCTTGGCGCTGAACTGATCTTCGCACTTTTCCTTTATCGGCGGTGGAATATCGGGGTGGCGCTCCTCGCGGGACTGGGCGCCGGACTTGCCCTCGCCATCAGCGAAAACATCATGTACAACGTCGAATGGGCTCTTGAGTACAAGCTGATGTATGGAGTCTTCGCCGCCATCTCCGGCGTAGTGCTCGCGGGTCTGCTGCCGTGGCTCGCCACCCGGGGGCTCGCGAAGACCGGTGCCCTGTCAGCCTTCGCCGCGGGCCGCACGGCAGACGTCTAGCATGGCACCCACGGCGGCGCCCGCCCCGGCGTCGATCACCGCAAGGGGTTGGGGATGGCGTCACCCCGGCCGGACACGCTGGGCAGTCCGCGATATCCACCTGACGATCGAGGCCGGGCAGCGCGTCCTTCTCCTCGGCGCGTCCGGTGCCGGCAAGTCCACGCTTCTGCACGGACTTGCCGGGGTCCTGGGCGATCAGGACGAGGGCGAGCAGACCGGCGAACTTACTATCGACGGCGTCAGGCCGGCTGCTGCACGCGGCCGGTCCGGGCTGGTCCTTCAGGACCCGGACAGCCAACTGGTGCTCGCCCGGGTCGGTGACGAAGTGGCGTTCGGAGCCGAAAATCTGGCAGTGCCACGGAAAGACATCTGGCCACGCGTGCGTCAGTCGCTGGACGACGTCGGCCTGGATGTCCCACTGAACCACTCCACCACCGCGCTCTCCGGCGGCCAGAAGCAGCGGCTCGCGCTTGCGGCAGTCCTCGCGATGCAACCCGGGTTGATGCTCCTCGATGAGCCGACCGCCAACCTGGACCCCGCCGGGGTGTTGGATGTGCGCGATGCCGTTGTCCGCGTACTCAACCGAACCTCCGCGACGCTCGTTGTGGTGGAGCACCGGGTGGAGGTCTGGGCTGACGTGGTGGACCGGGTAGTGGTGCTCGATTCCGACGGCGGCATCCTCGCTGACGGGGAACCGGCTGCAGTGCTCCGGCACGAGGCCACACGCGCCAGGCTCGTTGAGGCAGGGGTCTGGGTGCCGGGTTACCGGCCGGAGACCCCAACGGTACGTACCGGCTCCGGAACGGACCTGCTGCAGGCGTCCGGGCTATCCGTCGCGCGCACCAAGCGCGGGCCGGCGGTTCTCAGCGGCGTCGACCTCACCCTGCAACAGGCGGAAGCAGTCAGCGTGTTGGGTCCGAACGGTGCCGGAAAATCCACGCTCGCGCTCACCCTCGCCGGGTTGCTCCGCCCCCGCAAAGGTGAACTCTCAGCCCTGGATCCGCTCGCCCGCGGAGCGGGGGCCAAACCATTCGAGTGGAAGTCCGCCGATCTGGTCAGCCGGATCGGTACGGTCTTCCAGGAGCCCGAACACCAGTTCCTGACCAACTCCGTTCGTGAGGAACTGGAGTTCGGCCCGCGGCGGGTGGCCAGGCTCACGGAGGAAGAAGTACGACGGCGGATCTATCCCATTGCTGAGCGGCTCCGGCTCACGGGGCTGCTGAAAGCGAATCCGTTCACGCTGTCCGGCGGCGAAAAGCGACGGCTGTCCGTTGCGACGATGCTTGCCACCAACCCGGACATCCTTATCCTCGATGAGCCCACCTTCGGTCAGGACGCCAACACCTGGGCCGAGCTGGTGACCCTGCTCGCCGAACTCATCCACGCGGGAACCTGCGTGGTCTCCGTTACCCATGACCGTGACTACACCGCGGCGCTCGGAAGTTGTGTGGTGGCCGTTGACGGCGCGTCCGCAACGCTGGAGGCTGCGGCGTGAGCATTGACGTGGTGAACCCGGCAATCACCGGGAAGGTGCTTCCGAGGGCCAACCCGCTCTCGAAACTTTTTGCCGCTCTGGTGATCACCGTCGTCGTCATGCTCAGTGTCGACTGGGTGAGTGCCGGCGTCGTGCTTGGAAGTGAACTGCTGCTGCTCCCGTTGCTCGGCATCAGCGTGCGGAGGCTGTTCCTGAGGACGTGGCCGTTTGTCGTCGCGGCGGTCGTCGCCGCGTACGGCACCGCGCTGCTGGCGGAAAAGACCGGCCGGGTTCTTCTTGAGTTCGGCCCGGTTCTCTTCACGGAAGATTCAGTCAACGCCGGGCTCGCGATCGGGCTGCGTGGGCTCGCGATCGCGCTTCCCGGACTGTTCCTGCTGACCACCACTGACCCGACGGACCTTGCCGACGCGCTGGCGCAGCGGCTGAAGGCGCCGCACCGGTTTGTGCTGGGAGCACTCGCAGGGATGCGGCTGGTCGGCCTGCTGTTCGACGAGTGGCGGACGCTTGGCCTCGCCAGGCACGCCCGCGGCGTGGGGCATGAGGGGAATCCGGCCGCACGGTTCGGTCATTTTCTCGGGCAGGCGTTCGGACTCATGGTCCAGGCCATCCGCAGGGCCACCCGCCTGGCCGTGGCCATGGAGGCACGCGGTTTCGGAGCCGGTCCGCGCACCTGGGCCAGGGAAAGCACCTTCAGCCGGGTGGACGTCGTCGTCGTGCTGGTGGGCGTGCTGATCGCAGCGCTCGCCGTGACCGCGGCGGTCTTCGCCGGCACCTGGAACTTCATTCTCGGCTAGGCGACCCTGTTCGGAAGGCGTTCCGGGGTGCATCATGAAGGAAGCCGCAGGCTTTTCCCAACGTCGCATCGTCTCAATGGGTAGGTACTGCGGTGTGATGTCGAATGTGGGGAACGAACATGGCCGATGGACAGGCTGACTGGCTGGGTGTCATTAGGGATAACCACCTGCGCCCGCTGCGGCGCTTCGTCCGCCGCCTGACAGCGGACGCCTTCCTGGCTGACGAGGTGGTCCAGCTGACCCTGCTGCGGGCCTGGGAGCATCCGGTCATGCGGGGTCACAGCGAGCTCGAGATCCGCGCCTGGCTCTTCGTTGTTGCCCGGAACATCCTCGTGGACTCGTTCCGCAGCGGCTTCCGCCGCCACGAGTTCGATGTGGACGAGGTTCCGGATACTCCTTCCGATGACGAGGTGGAGCAGCTCCTGACGTCCTGGCTGCTGACCGATGCGCTGAACGAACTCTCGCCCGAACACCGCGACGTGGTACTCCACTTCTACTTCCGCGGGGAGACAGCGGCGGAGATCTCACGGGCCCTTTCCATACCGGAGGGAACCGTGAAATCCCGCCTGCACTACGCGTTGCGCTCCCTCAAGAGCGCGCTGCTTGCCCGGGACGTGGCCTCAAGCGGTTAGCCCGGCCGTCACCTTACTGGATCATCGTGCCGTCCGGTGCCACGACGTACCACACCTCGTTGGCGCCCTGGCCGTTGGTGTCGCCCGGAGCCTCATCTTCGGCGAAGTAGTAGATCGGCATGCCGTTGATCGTGATCTGCAGATCTCCGTCGGGTGTTTCGATGGTGCCCACTTCGCCCGTAACGCCTTCCACTTCAGGGGTCTCGCTGTCGCTGAGCACCGGCGGCCAGGCTTCAAGGCAGCCGCCCTCACAGGCGCTCACTCCGGAGTCTGGTTCGTCATTGGTGAAGTAGTAAACCACCATGCCCTCGGCGTCGACGACGATCTCACCCAGCTCGGATTCCGCGACACCGAGCGGGGTGCCGACGGTTCCGCCGGCCGCTGCCTCGCCGGATGGTTCCTCCGAAGCCGCGGTTGTCTCCGCCTCCGTGGGTTCCGCGCTGGTCGGTTCTGCTGCTGCAGTGGTTTCTGCGGCTGGGGCGTCGGTCTCAGTCTCGGTCGAGGTGGAGCCGCCACAGCCGGTCAGCGCCAACAGGCAAACAGCGATGACGGCGAACAGGACACGCATTGCTTTACTCATGTTGATTCCTCCCGTAAACACCCCCTGGACACCCGGGGGATGGGAGTGGCCACTCGACCCCTCTGCTGGAAAGACGCACGAACCACCCCTGATGGTTCAATCTGCGGACGAACTCACAGGTGAGTCACAGCTTCAGGCGGAGGCGAGCGCCCGTGCGAGGTCCGTCTGCAGATCGGTCACGTCCTCAAGGCCCACCGAGAGCCGGATCACGCCGTCGGACAAGCCGATCGCCGCGCGCCCTCCGGGACCCATCGCACGGTGCGTGGTGGTGGCCGGGTGGGTGATCAGCGTCTTCGAATCGCCCAGGTTATTGGAGATATCGATGATGCTCAGCGCATCGAGCAGCGCGAAGGCGCGCTCCTTCGCCTTCCCCTCGGGTGCGTCCAGTTCAAACGTCACCACGGTGCCGCCTGCTGTCATCTGGGCGGCAGCGAGATCAAACTGCGGGTGGGATTCGAGCAGCGGGTAGCGCACCCAGTTTACTGCCGGTTGGGTTTCCAGCCAGCGGGCCAGGGTCAGCGCCGAGGACGAGGAGTGGTTGACCCGCAGCGAAAGCGTTTCCAGTCCCTTGAGCAGGGTCCATGCATTGAATGAGGACAGCGCTGGCCCGGTGTGGCGCATGAGCGCCTTCACTGGACCCTCGATGAAGTTCCTGCGGCCGAGGATTGCGCCGCCCAGCACCCGCCCCTGCCCATCCATGTGTTTGGTGCCGGAATAGACGACGACGTCGGCACCCAGTTCCGTACACCGCTGCAGCAGCGGTGTGGCGAAGACATTGTCGACGACGACCTGCGCCCCGGCGGCATGGCCGAGCTCGACGACCGCCCGGATGTCGACGATCTCCTGCATGGGATTGGACGGCGATTCGAAGAACACCGCGGTGGTGGGAACGCTCAGCGCTTCCTCCCACTGGCTCAGGTCCCAGCCGTCCACGAAGACTGTCTCCACGCCCCAGCGGGGCAGGACCTCGTTCAGGATGACAAAGCAGGAGCCGAACAGGCTGCGGGAGGCAACTACCCGGTCACCGGCCGCGAGGAGTGCACCGAGTGCGGTGAAGACGGCGGACATGCCGCTGGCGGTGGCGAAACACGCCTCCGCTCCCTCGAGCAGGCGGAGTCGTTCCTGGAACATGGCGACAGTCGGGTTCCCGTACCGGGAGTACACAAACCGGTCCACCTCGCCGGTGAAGGCCGCCTCCGCCGCCGCAGCGGAGGAATACACGAAGCCCGAGTTCAGAAAGAGTGCCTCGGACGTCTCCTCGAAGTTGGACCGTGCCAGCCCGCCACGCACCGCAAGGGTGTCGGAGGACCAGGCGGCGACGTCGTCGTCCGGGCGTTGGATCCGGGGGTAGCCGCCGTTGCCGGCGACGGGCTCACGGCTCGCCGCCGGAGAGAACGACGACGGCGCGGGCTCACTCACGGGCGCGGGCTCACTCACCGGCGTCGTCACGGTCCGCTGCCGGCAGGGCAGCGCCGGTCGGTCCTGTGGTCTCTGAATGCGTGGTTTCGGTATGCACTGTGGTGGCCAGGCCGCTGGAGCGCCAGCCGCCGTCGGCCTCGAAGCCGTGCAGCACGTTGTACGCAGTGTGACCGGCAGCGGTTGCGTTCTGCGCTGCGGCCACGGAGCGGACGCCCGAGCGGCACAGGAAAAGCAGCTCACGGCCCTTGAGGCCGTTCAGCTGGTTGAGGAAAGAGACGTTGCGGGTGCCGTCGGAGCGGTTCCACTCGAGGAAGAGAGGTACGGTCCCGGCGTCGGTGAGGTCGGGGACGCCGACTGCCTGCCACTCCTCAACCGTGCGCACATCCACGAGTACGGCGCCCTTGCTGACGCGCTCAACGGCATCACGGGGAGTGATGTCGCCGGCGTAACCGCCGACGGGCCGGGACTGTGTCCGGGAATGGGGGGTGGAATGCGATGTCACTGTGTCTCCTCACGCTGTGCACGCTGGTGATCATGGAACCTGATCGTTGTGCCGAGTAGTCACCTGAGGCACCCCGCCGTGAAAGAGGGTTGCCGGCCAGCAAGTCAGGGCTTGGCACTGGCGCTCGTTACTCCGGAATGAACGTAGCACCGGCGATGGTACGGCTGCCACGCTGGGCCGTAACGTGCGGTAACGCCTGCGGCGCTCTGAGCTGCGGGCATGGGCCAAAGGTGCCGGTGCGTGGCAGGTTCGTGGGCCAAAGGTGCCGGTGCGTGCCAGATTCGTGGGGACGTCCCCACGATCCTGCCGATTCCCGGCGCGTTTGCCGTCGAGCTGGGAAACAGGCGCGTTTGCGGTCGAACTGGGAGGCCGGCGCGTTTGCGGTCGAGCTAGGAGACGGACTCCACGAGACCGCTCAATTCGTCGGTCAGCTCCGGCGAGACCGTCACCGGCGTTCCGTCGATGGACCCGACCTCGGCGAGCAGACGCACGCTCGAGATCAGCCAGACGCCGTCAGAGACGAACAGGTCTGGTGGCACCAGCGGACCGTAACCCAACTCCCAGCCAGCCTCGCTCGCAGCGGTAAACAGTGCGCCCTGGGAGGTGCCGGGCAGGATTCCGCTCTCCAGCTGCGGCGTGATGAGGTGCTTGACCCCGTCGATTACCCGCGCGATCAGGACGGTCGACGTCGGGCCCTCGAGGACCTTGCCGTCGGACGAGGTGAAGATGACATCATCGGCGCCGCGCGAACGGGCATAGCGGACCGCCGCCATGTTCACCGCGTAGGAGAGGGTCTTGGCTCCCATCAGCAGCCACGGAGCACGCTGGGCGACGGTGCTGTCGTAGCCGCGGTCAAGCAGGAGGACCGACAGCCGCTGTCCGCGCAGCCCGTCCGGTACGGCGGACACCTGGACCCACGCGGTGGCTCCCGCGGCTGGTTCGCCACGGGTGGCTACGAGCTTGACCACGAGTTCACCGTCGTCGTCGGCTTCGGTAAGCGCGGTGGTGATGGCACGTTCCCAGGCGTCCGACGACGGGACGTTGAGTTCCAGCGCGGCGGCGGACGTCGCCAGCCGGGCGAGGTGTGCCTGCAGTTTCCGGGGAGCGCCGTTGACGGCGAGCATGGTCTCAAAGATGCCGTCACCCCGGGTGATCCCGGTGTCGGTGACCATCAGCTGCGGCTGTGCTGCGTCAGCGATGCGGCCATCGGGACAGGCGGAGTCGAGGAACACCAGAACACTCATGCGATCAGCATAGTGACCGGAGCGTCAGGAGCTCGTGTCACTTTCCTCATTCAGCCCGCGCTGTGCGAAGTCTGCTTCGTCGGAAGCTTCCGGCGGCAGGGGATCGGTGGCGTCCGGAACCTGGCCTGGTGCGTAGTCGATGAGCCCGGCGTCGACCCGTTCCTGCTCCGTTGCGGCCGCCAGGGCATCGTCATCGAGGCGTTCGGGCTGCCCCGCATGGCCCTGATGGATGCGGTTGGGGAGGAACTCGTTATCCGGCTCCTGGACGTCGTCCAGGTTGGGCGTGTTTTCATCGTTGGAGCTAGTCATGACTGTTCTCCTTCGTTGCACTTTCCTCGGGCGTCCCATGCTTCCACAGACCCTGATCGGACGAAAGGCCCCCGCCCGTGTGCCGGCTTGATTGGAGAGTCAGTCGGGAAAGGACGAGCCCAGCGCGGACAGCACCCCGAACGCTTTTGTCCGGACCTCGTCCCACTCCTCGGCGGGGTCGGAATCCGCAGTGATCGCGCCGCCCACCCCCAGCGTGAGGCGGGTGCCGCCGTCGTCGTCCTCCATCAGGAGGGTGCGGATGACGACGGCGAGGTCCGCCGCCCCATCGAGGGAGAAGTAGCCGGCGGCACCGGCATAGATGCCGCGGGGTCTTTCCTCCAGCCGGTCCAGGATCGCCATGGTGCTGATCTTCGGCGCACCCGTCATTGAACCGGCCGGAAATGCTGCGGCGACGGCTTCGGCACGGGAGGAACCGGGCCGGAGACGCGCGTCGATCGTGCTCACCATCTGGTGGACCGTGGCGTACGTTTCGATATCGCACAAGCGGGTCACCGTCACGGTTCCGGGGACTGCGAGATGGGAGAGGTCATTGCGGAGCAGGTCCACGATCATGATGTTCTCGGCCCGGTCCTTCGTGCTGGTGCGCAGATCCTCCTGCAGGGCGGCGTCCTCGGCCGGGTCCTTGGACCGGCGCCGGGTTCCCTTGATCGGTTCGGCGCGCATTCCGCCCGCCGAGTCCAGCCGCAGGAACCGCTCCGGCGACGTGCTCGCGACGGCGAATTCCGGGAAGCTGAAGTAGTGCGCAAACGGTGCGGGATTGGCGTCGCGCAGAGCGAGGTAGGTGCCGAACGGATCCAGTGGCGCTTCCTCCCGGGCGGTCAGGGCCGTCGTCAGGCACACCTCGTACGAGTTGCCGTCCGTGATTTCCGCCTTGGCCGCGCGGATCTTCTCCAGATAGGGCTCCCGTGTATCCCGCGAGGTGAAGCGCGGTGCTCCCAGTGGGCGCGGAGCACTCACCGGATTGTCCAACGCCGGAGCAGTACCCCCGAAAAGCACGACGGCGCGGGCCCGTTCCAGCCACGCATCGGCGTCAGCGTCGCGGGAGCCGTCGCTCAGGGTCAGCAGGTAGGTTCGCTGTTCCCGGTGGTCAAGGACGACGGCGCGGCCCGCGAAAAGCAGTGAAGCATCCGGAACCGAGCTGGAACTGTGCGCATGCACAGGAGCGGAACCGCCGGTTTCACGCTTCAACTCGTAGCCGAGGTAGCCCAGCCAGCCGAGGGCAAACGGTCCGGGATAGTCCTCCGGCGGCCGGACGGCGCGGCGGCCCCACACACCGTCCAACCAGCGGAAAAATGGACCAGCAATCCGGGCAGTAACCGGGCCGCTGCTGACCATGGTGACGCCGGAGGTGTGCCGGGCAACCTGCCCGAACCTGCCGCCGTCGTCGGCCAAGATCGAGAAGCGGCTGCGGCCTTGCGGGTCCTGGGCGGCGGAGCTGTCCAGCCAGGCAGCCGCCTCGGATCCCCCGTACAGGGCGGAGAAAACGCCCGCGGCGTCCGGACACCCTCCGACGGTTTCGACCTGCAGCGTGAGACCTCTCCGTGCCGCACGCTCCATGGACATCAGCGATTCACACTGCGGCAGTCCCGCCAGGGCACGACGAAGCTGGTCCGGAACGGAGTTGCCGCGATGGCCCTGAACCAGCAGGTCAGCGTGGGGTGCGGGGCGGTCGGCCGCGAGCCACCGCTCTTCCTGTTCGGACCAGCGCTGCCAGAACGGCGTGTAGGTATCGCCGTCGCGTGCGAGTGCACTGGTCCGGCGAAGAGTGTCATCGGCGTCGATCCACACCACCACATCGAGCAGTTCCCGGGCGGCTTCGCACGCCGCACCCACGCCCTCGACCACCACAATGTCAGCGGGCTGCGTGAGGCGGGTGCCGCCGTCGTCGTTCGCTGTCCAGTCCCAGGCCGTCCACCGGGCAGGCCGTCCGGAGGCCAGCGGGGTAAGCACCGTGCGGACGTACCGCTCCATGCCGTCGGCAAGGCCGTCCCAACCGGGATAGATGTCCTCGAGGTGAAACAGGCTGACGGTGTGGTGTTCGCGCAGCAGCGCGGCAAGCTCAACGGCGAGGGTTGTTTTGCCCGCCCCGGATCGGCCGTCCACGGCAATGATGAGCGGAACGACGGCGTTCGCGAACTTGTGAGCCATGCGTCAGGCGAATGCCAGCAGCGCACCCACGGCCACGAACAGCGTGCCGAAAGTGCGGTTGAGGACGCGTTGCCCGCGCGGGCCGCTGGTGAACCGGCTGAAGGAACGGGCAGCGGCGGCGAAGAACAGCCACATCACCAGAACATCAATAACGACGACGGTTCCCGCCAGCACACCGTACTGGCCGAAAAGCTCCTGCTCGGGCCGGATGAATTGGGGGACGAACGCGAGGAAAAACACGATCGCCTTGGGATTGAGCAGGTTCACCCACAGGCCGCGGCGGAACATCGACGCAGCGCCTTCGGCATGGAGCGTGGCTGCCTGCTCGGCCGGCACCAGAGGCTCAAGGAACTTCCGGATGCCGAGGTACACCAGGTAGGCGGCACCCGCGTAGCGGATGATGCTGAACGCCAGCGGAGACCCGGCGACCAGGAGGCCAACCCCTGCGGCGACGACGGCGATGTGTACCAGCAGTGCCACCTGCTGGCCGAGGATGCCCCACATGGAGCGGCGGAACCCGACGGTGAGCGAGTTGCTCATGGTGTTGACGGCTCCGGCGCCCGGGGTGAAACTGATCAGCGCCTGGGCGCCGACCAGCGCCAGCCAAATCGAAAGGGTCACTGAACAATCTTAGGGGCCAACGGCACAGCCCCCTGCCCCTGCCACCAGCTCACCGTCGCGGCGGCTCCGTCCTGCAGGGGAGTAGGCCGAAGGCCAAGCAGTACCTCGCTATGCGCCGAGTCCATGACGAACGGATTCTCGAACTGGTACAGCATCTCGGAGAGTTCCCGCAGGTCACCCGGGAACTTCCCGAGCAAGCGCACCATCCAGCCGGGAACCGGCTTGATCCGGGGCTCCGGGGATCCGGCGGCGCGAGCGAATTCCTTCGCGATCCCGCGGAATGTCGGAGCGGCAGTTGTCGGGGCGTGCAGGACCGAATTCCACAGTTCCTTCCGGGCGGCAGCCGCGATCATGGCCGCCGCGAGGTCGGGAACGTAGGTAAAGGAGTGGGGCAGGTCCGGGTTTCCGAGCGGTCGGATAGTCTTGCCGGCCAGCAGGCGCGGGACGATGCGTTCCCCTGCATGGGCTGCACGGACCCGTGGCCCGTAGAAGTCTGAGGCGACCATGCTGACCGTCGCCGTGGCCGACGCCTCCCGCTGTCTCAGCAACAGGGTGCGCACACCGCGTTTGCCGGCCACCGCTTTCCGGGAGGAGCGTTCAGTCATGACCTCGTCCGGTTGATCGTAGGAATACAGGCTCTCAGGAAAGACGACGACGGCGCCCGCCTGCCCAGCCGCCTCCAGCACCACCTGCTCTGCACGGGGCAGCTCCGCTTCCCATGCTGCAGCCGTATAGGCGGAGCCGTGGATGCAGTGGAAGACCGCTTCCGCCCCCTCGAAGGCCGGTTGGACCCGGTGAGGGTCCGATACATCCACGCGGATCCGCTCGATGCCTGGATTGTCTGGTCCTGCGCCGGAACGGGTGAGGATGCGCACCCTGTCGCCCCGGGCAGCGAGCTTCTCGGCTACTGTCCAGCCGACGGGGCCCGCTCCGGTCACTACGTATAGCTGTGTCATGTCGGCTCCGATTGATGAGTGCGTAAAGTGGAGAGCAGTGCTCTCGCAATCAGTATGCGCTCGCCGAAGGGCATGCGTCAAGAGCGGTGCTCTCTAAAGTTGACGATGCTCTCCGGTGCAGCGAGCATGGGAGCATGGCCCCTACTCCACGTGAACGTGCGCGCACCCAGACGATGAAAGACATCATCAGGATCGGCCGCGAACATCTCGCTGTGCATGGGGCCGCTGCCTTGTCGCTGCGGGCCATCGCCCGGGAGCTCGGGCTGGTTTCTTCGGCGGTCTATCGGTACGTCGAGAGTCGGGATGAGCTCCTTACCCTGCTGGTGGTGGACGCCTATACGGAGTTGGGCGACGAGGTGGATCACGCGGTCTCGAAAGTGCCGGCGTCGGACTACGCCGCCAGGTTTATTGCCCTGGCCCGTGCGGTACGCGTCTGGGCGGTCAGGGAGCCCGCGCGCTATGCGCTGCTCTTCGGCAGCCCGGTTCCGGGCTATCACGCACCCGCGGAGCAGACCACAGGTCCCGGTACCCGTGTGATCAGGGCGCTGGTCCGGATCTACGATGACGCCTACCGGGCCAAGGGCGGCGTGGCAGCCCTCCCGGCCCTGCAGCATGAGGCGCCAGTGGAAGTTCAGCTAGCTGCAGACCTGGCCTGGATTCGGCAGGAGATGGGTTTGGAAGCCGACGATGACCTGATCGTGAGGGGAACGCTCGTCTGGGCAGCACTCTTCGGCGTGATCAGCTTTGAGGTCTTCGGCCAGTATGGCGCGCGCACGTTCGGCGATCCGGAGCAGCTGTTTGAGCAGCACTTGCTGGTGCTGAAGGGGGTTGTGGGGCTATAGGTTGCTGGCCAGCCCGGCTGGCCGCCTCCGCAGTGCGGCAGCTACCAAAGGGTACTCAGCGGTTCGTAGTCGTGCATGGCGGCGTCGCTGGTGATCACAGTGGCACCTTCGATCAGGGCTTGCGCTGCAATGAGTCGGTCGAAGGGGTCTGCATGGTGCCAGTCCAGGGACGCTGCCGTGCTGGCCCATGTTGACCAAGTCAACTTGGTCAACATCGGCGGTATAGGGCTCAACCCAATGTCCACATCCATCGAATGCGGTCATGATGCAACGGTATAAGTCACGGCGCCGGCTGTCTGAATCAGGAAGATATGTGGAAAACCCTCAGCAGGTTCCTCACTTGGGGAGTAAGGCTTGTCGGCCGCAGGGCTCAGCGGGCAGCGTGACCCCGCGCGAGTTCCTCCAGCACGTACTGAACAATCCCCGGAACGGCGTCGTTGACCAGCCGCCAGGTGGCCTCGAAGTCTGCCTGATCCCCATACCACGGGTCGTAGATTCCCAGCTCGGAAACCGGTGTTCCGGCAGCGCCTGGATCGAATTCGCGAAGCATGCGCACACGGCTCCGGCTCTCCGCGTCCGGTGCTTCCAGCCGGAGGTCCTCGTAGTGGTCCACATCCAGTGCGAGGATGAGGTCGCGCTCCGCGTACCAGCTGGGGTCGAACTGCCGCGCGCGGTGCGCGTCGCTGGCCAGCCCCAGTGCGGTGAGCTTCGCGGCCGCCCGCTCATCGATCGGGTTACCCGCTTCCCAGCCGGTTGTGCCGGCGGAATCCACCAGGACGTCATCGGCCAGACCAGCCTCTTCAAAAGCGCGGTTCAGCATGATCTCGGCCATGGGGGAGCGGCAGATATTGCCGGTGCAGACAGTGACGATCCGGTACATGCATCAATCCTAGGTACTGAAGCGGGACAGTCGCAGGGGGCGTGCCGAAATCCTCGGCTAATCCTCTTCCAGCAGCGCCATCGCGGCGCTGTGCCCACCGAGTCCGCTTACTCCGCCGCCCCGCCGGGACCCCGCACCGCACAGCAGGATGCGCGGGTGATCCGTTGCAACACCCCACCGGCGAGCGGGCGTGTCCAGGGGTTCGTCGTCGTCCGCGAAGGGCCACGACAGCGGCCCGTGAAAGATGTTCCCACCCGTCAGGCCGAGGGTGTCCTCGAGATCGAGGGTGGTTTTGGTTTCGATGCAGGGCTCACCCGACGGCCCCGTGAGGATGCAGTCTTCGATCGGCTCGGCCAGCACACTGTTCAGCGACGCCAGCACCGCCTGCTGCAGCGCAGCGCGGTGAGCATCAGGGTCCCCCGAGGCAACCAGCCGGTGAGGGGTCTGCAGGGAGAAAATGGTGAGCGTGTGCGCGCCTGACTCCCGCAGCTCCGGCGACAGGATCGAAGGATCCGCCAGCGAGTGGCAGTAGATCTCGATCGGCAGCGGGTCGGGTACACGGCCGGCGGTTGCCTCGGTATAGGCCCGATCCAGCTGCGGGTACGTCTCGTTGATATGGAACGTCCCGCCGAACGCCTGCTCGGGGCCCACCTGAGGATCCCTGAGCCGCGGAAGCCGGGACAACAACAGGTTCACCTTCACCTGCGCGCCCTCTGCAACCGGATGCGACGCCGGTGCGAAGCCAGACGCATCCGGCCCGCCCATCAGCCGCCCCAGAACGGCGGGCGTGACGTTCGCGAGGACAAATTCTCCGCTCACCCGCTGTGGGCCACCGCCTTCGCTGTCAAGCATGTAATGCACGACGCCGTTCGCAGCGACCGCAGTCACTTCCGCTCCCGTGCGGATCACCACGCCGGCTTCGCGGGCCGCCCGCTCCAGCGCTCCGGAGACGGCTCCCATTCCACCGACGGGAACATCCCAGTCCCCGGTGCCTCCGCCGATCACGTGATACAGCAGGCACTTGTTCTGCCGCAGATCCTCGCCGTGCGCCCGGGCGAAGGTGCTGATGAGCCCGTCGGTCAGCAGGAGCCCGCGCACCAGGTCGCTGTCCACACAGCGTTCAATTACCTCGCCGACCGGCCGCTCGATGAAGTCTTCCCACACGGCGTCGTCGCCGACGAGTGCGCGCGCCTCAGTCCGGCGCAGCAGCGGCCGCGTCACCGTTGGCCACAGCTTCTCTCCGAGTGCAGTGGTGCGCCGGTAGAACGAAGCGAACCCGCCGGCATCATCTCCGGCACCAACGCGTTCAAAACTTGCGCGGGTCGCCTCGTCATCCGAGTTGTCGATAAGTAGCCCGACGTCAGCGCCGGGCAGCGGCGTATAGGAGGAGTACCGCCGTCGTACCAGGTGCAGGTCAAGATCGAGGTCCTCGATGATCTGCCGCGGCAGGAGGCTCACCAGGTAGGAGTAGCGGGACAACCGGGCGCCGGTGCCCGGAAAGGCTTCGGCGGAGACCGCTGCGCCGCCCACCTGGTCCTGCTGCTCAAGGACCACCACGGACCTGCCGGCTCGCGCCAGGTACGCGGCCGCCACCAGGCCGTTGTGGCCGCCGCCGACTACAACGACGTCGAAATGCTCAGGATCGGTTGACAGGGACCGGCTCATCATCGCCTCACCCTATAACTTCACACCCGGACCGAACTTCACACGCGGATAAGGAGCTCCCCGCACGGGATGAGGAACCAGCCGTCGGGCGATTCACCCCAGCGCCGCCAACCGGCAGCCATGCGCTCCAGGGCGGCGCTGTCCGCCAGTCCGCGCTCAAGTGTCTGCTCGGCGAAGCCGGAGCTCAGCACACGCTCCGCCCACGTCTCCGCGTGCCAGCGGCGGCGCTCCTGCGTGGCATACAACCAGTTCGACGACAATGCCTCCACCTCCGTCAGGCCCGCCTCGTGAGCCCAGGCAAGGAGGTGGCGGCCGGCGTCGGGCTCTGCCCTGTTGCTGCGGGCGAGCTGTTGGTAGGTCTCCATCCACTCGTCCAGCTCCGGAGCGGGCGGGTACCAGGCCATGGCATGGAAGTCTGCATCGCGGACAGCGATGATGCCTTCGGGACGGGTGACGCGCTGCATCTCGCGCAGTGCGGCGACCGGGTCGGTGAGGTGCTGCAGTACCTGATGGGCGTGCACCACATCGACGGCTTCGTCCTCAAGGTCGAGGTCATACACGTTGCCCGTGCGGAAGGACAGGTTCTCGACGCCTGCGTAGGTGCGCGCCGCCAGTGCCACGACGTCCTCGGCCCGATCCATGCCGATCACTACTCCGGGATCCAGCAGGGCAGCGAAATCGGCGGTGATGCTGCCCGGACCGCAGCCGACATCGAGCAGGTCCATCCCGGAGGAAAGATGCTCCAGCAGGAATCCGGCGGAATCCTGCGCCCGGCGTGTTGCATGGGCGCTCGTCACGCTGGCGTGATGACCATGGGAGTAGACCTCATCGTTCATGACCGACAGGTTACTCCGGCGCGTCCTCCAACGCCTTGCGGCGCGCGTTCACGGTGGCGTCCGTGACCTTGCGCATCATGGTGCTGAACAGTTCAAGTTCTTCGGGAGTGAATCCGGAGAGGGCCTGTTCCACTTCGCGCGCCAGGGGGATGAACAACCGGGACCCGGTCTCGAGCGCCTTCTCCGTCATCTCGAGGTGCACCTGCCGCCGATCCACAGAACTCCGTGAGCGGCGGACATGCCCCGCTTCATCCAGCCGGTCTATCAGGGCCGTGGTCGCGGGCGAACTCAGGTTCAGGGCGTGGCGAAGCATCCCGGGTGTCACGGTGGCGCCGGTGCGCGCAGCCCCCATCATGATTCCCAGTGCGTTCAGGTCCGTCCGGTGCAGGGCATCGCGGACGCTGACCGTATCCACGTAGCGGTCGGTCTCGACGGTGAACTGCTGAAGCAAAGCCAGTAGTTCACGTGATGCGGCGGCCATCTTCCTCCTGTTCGTCTCCAAGACTAGAATACTGGAAATTATCTCGATGATGGATATAGTAGGCGGCAGAGATACTCCAGAGAGGTTGCGCATGTTCAACAAGAAGTGGGTCCGGGTGTTCTTCCCGGCATTCATCGTGGTGCTGTGGTTCATCGGTGCCGGCTTCGGCGGTCCCACGTTCGGCAAGCTGGAGGAGGTTTCCAGCAACGATCAGGCGTCCTTCCTCCCGGCCAACGCCGAGTCAACGGAGGCTGGAGAGCTGCAGGCGGCGTTTACGGAATCGACGGCAGTGCCCGCCGTGATTGTGGTGGAGTCAGAGACGGAGATTCCTCCGCAGGAGCTTGCCCAGTATGAAGAGCTTGCCGGCCAGCTGACCGAGGTGCCGGGCCTTGAGCCTGCCGCCGAGGGGCAACCCGCCGTCATCGGTCCCATCCCTTCGGAGGATGGCCTCGCCATCCAGTACATTGCCTCAGTGTCCGACGGCGCGGAACTGGGTGAGGTGGTCATCGAACTCCGCGAGGTGCTTGAGGCTGAGCTTCCCGCGGGCACCGAGGGTTACGTCACCGGGCCGGCGGGCTTCACTGCTGACCTGGTGAGTGCGTTCGGCGGCATTGACGGCATCCTTCTCGCCGTGGCTCTGGCAGCCGTGTTCGTGATTCTGCTGGCCGTGTACCGCGCGCTCCTCTTGCCGTTCCTGGTGCTGTTCACCTCCGTCTTCGCGCTTGCGACGTCAATCCTGCTCGTCTATGCCTTTGCGTTGTGGGGCTGGATCGAGCTGAGCGGGCAGAGCCAAGGGATCCTGTCGATCCTGGTCATCGGCGCGGCAACGGACTATGCACTGCTGCTGGTTGCCCGCTACCGGGAGGCACTCACCGAGTTCAGCTCGAAGTGGGATGCCATGAAGGTTGCCTACCGGGCCTCGGTGGAACCGATCATCGCCTCCGGCGCCACGGTGATCCTCGCGCTGCTGTGCCTTCTGTTCTCCGACCTCAACTCGAACCGCAGCCTTGGCCCCATTGCCGCGATCGGCATTGTCTTCTCCCTGCTGGCCGCGCTGACCCTCCTGCCCGCGTTCCTCCTGCTTTTCGGCCGAAGCGCGTTCTGGCCCCTGCGGCCCAAGGCCGGTACCCATCCGGCCGGTGTCCACGGTCGCAACGTCACCGGTCTCGAAGGATTGCGCGGTATCTGGAAGCGGGTCGGCGGACTGATCTCGCGGTTTTCCCGACCCGTCTGGATCGTTTCCTTGCTGGTGCTTGTGGCTGGTTCGCTTGGGCTTCTTCAACTCCAGGCCTCGGGTGTGCCGCAGTCTTCACTGATCCTGACACCGTCCAACGCGGTGGACGGCCAGGATGCGCTGGCCCGCCACTTCAACGCCGGTGCCGGCAGTCCGCTGACCATCATCGCGCCGGAAGGGCAGGAAGATGCCGTGCTCGACGTCCTTGAAGGACAGGAGGGCGTCGCCGAGGCGACCGTTGTCACTGAGGGGGCGGGCGCCGTCGTCGTCCGCGATGGCAACGTGCTGGTCAGGGCCACGCTCGGCTACCAGGCCGACTCCGCGGAGGCGGAGGAACTGGTCAAGCAGCTGCGCACCGACCTGGACGCGGTGAGCCCCGAGGTGCTGGTGGGCGGAGTGACCGCCGTTGCCCTCGATACCAACGAGACCGCACAGGCGGACCTGACGAAGATCATCCCCATCGTCCTGGTGGTGATCCTTGTGGTCCTCATGCTGCTGCTGCGGTCCGTCCTGGCGCCGCTGCTGCTCATCGGCTCGGTGGTGTTGTCCTACGCGACTGCGCTCGGTGTCTCAGCGCTCGTGTTCAACAACCTGCTCGGGTTCGACGGCGCGGACGCCTCTGTTCCGCTCTTCGGCTTCGTGTTCCTGGTGGCGCTCGGCGTTGACTACAACATCTTCCTGATGACACGCGTGCGGGAGGAGTCGCTGCGCATCGGAACGCGGCCCGGAATCCTTCGCGGACTCGGTGTCACAGGCGGCGTCATCACCTCCGCGGGCGTTGTGCTGGCGGCTACGTTCGCGGCCCTGGGCGTCATTCCCATCCTGTTCCTTGCGCAGATCGCCTTCATCGTGGCGTTCGGCGTGCTGCTCGACACCGTGATTGTGAGGTCGCTGCTGGTTCCGGCGCTGGCGTATGACATCGGGCCGAAGATCTGGTGGCCTTCGAAAATGGCCAAGCACGACGGCGGCGCGGCGACTGGTGGCGGTGCTCACAGGGCAGACACTCCCAGCGAAACGCCCGATTCAGTGGGAACGTCTAGACATTCCCACTGAATCCACTGATCCGATGGGACAGCACGAAAGAGGACCGAGCCGCTGGATTTCCGGGAACTGGGGGCATCGTCGTCGCGCTCTGATCTTGAATTGAGCGATATCGACTCAAGTCTGGTTTGACACATGAATGATGCTGAGTACAGTTGAGTGCAGAACGCTCAATCTGGGCGGAATCCCGAATTTCTGGTTGATGGCCACAGGGCCGCCGACTCGCTGAAAGGAAATACGCATGTCACGTGCAGTAGGTATTGACCTCGGAACCACCAATTCCGTCGTTTCCGTGCTCGAAGGTGGCGAGCCCACCGTCATCGCCAACGCGGAAGGCGCCCGCACCACGCCGTCCACTGTCGCTTTCTCCAAGAGCGGCGAAGTTCTGGTCGGCGAGATCGCCAAGCGCCAGGCTGTCAACAACATCGACCGCACCATCGCCTCCGTCAAGCGCCACATGGGGACCGACTGGACCAAACAGATCGATGACAAGACCTACACACCGCAGGAAATCTCCGCGCGTATTCTGCAGAAGCTGAAGACCGACGCCGAGAGCTACCTGGGTGAAAAGGTGACGGACGCCGTCGTCACCGTTCCCGCCTACTTCAATGACGCCGAGCGTCAGGCCACCAAGGAGGCCGGCGAAATCGCAGGCCTCAACGTCCTGCGGATTGTGAACGAGCCCACCGCTGCAGCGCTCGCCTACGGCCTGGACAAGGGCAAGGAAGATGAGCTTATCCTGGTTTTCGACCTCGGTGGCGGTACGTTCGACGTCTCGCTCCTCGAAGTCGGCAAGGACGAGGATGACTTCTCCACCATCCAGGTCCGGTCCACCTCCGGCGACAACCGCCTTGGTGGCGATGACTGGGATCAGCGCGTCGTTGACTTCCTCCTCGCGCAGGCAAAGGCGAAGGGTGCAGACCTGTCCAAGGACAAGATCGCGTTGCAGCGTCTGAAGGAAGCCGCTGAGCAGGCCAAGAAGGAACTGTCCTCAGCCAGCTCGACGAACATCTCCCTGCAGTATCTCTCCGTCACCCCTGACGGCCCGGTGCACCTGGACGAGCACCTCAGCCGGGCAAAGTTCCAGGACCTCACCAAGGACCTGCTGGACCGCACCAAGAAGCCGTTCAACGACGTCATCAAGGAAGCCGGCATCAAGGTCGCCGACATCGATCACATCGTGCTTGTCGGCGGTTCCACCCGCATGCCGGCCGTCTCCGAACTGGTCAAGGAACTTGCCGGCGGCAAGGAGCCCAACAAGGGCGTCAACCCGGATGAGGTCGTTGCAGTCGGTGCAGCCCTGCAGGCAGGTGTGCTGAAGGGCGAGCGCAAGGACGTTCTCCTCATTGACGTCACCCCGCTGTCCCTCGGCATCGAGACGAAGGGCGGTGTGATGACCCACCTGATCGAGCGCAACACGGCCATTCCCACCAAGCGAAGCGAAACCTTCACCACCGCGGATGACAACCAGCCCTCCGTTGCCATCCAGGTCTTCCAGGGCGAGCGCGAGTTCACCCGGGACAACAAGCCGCTGGGTACCTTCGAGCTCACGGGTATTGCCCCCGCGCCGCGCGGTGTACCGCAGGTCGAGGTGACCTTCGACATCGACGCCAACGGCATTGTGCACGTGTCCGCCAAGGACAAGGGCACCGGCACCGAACAGTCGATGACCATCACCGGTGGTTCCTCGCTCTCCAAGGAAGACATCGACCGCATGGTCCGCGACGCCGAGGAGCACGCTGCCGAAGACAAGCAGCGCCGCGAGGCAGCTGACACCCGCAATGGCGCCGAGCAACTGGCCTACTCAACCGACAAGCTGATTGCCGATAACTCGGACAAGCTGCCGGAAGAGGTCAAGACCGAGGTTCAGGCCGACGTCGACGCCCTCAAGAAGGCCCTGGAAACCCAGGACAATGATGATGAGGTGAAGGCCGCCTTCGAGAAGCTCCAGGCTTCGCAGAGCAAGCTCGGCGAAGCAATCTACGCCCAGGCACAGCAGGAAGGCGCCACCGGTCCCGGTGCTGCCCCCAGCGGTGAGCCGAGCGAAGACGGCACCAAGGCTGACGACGAGGACATCGTTGACGCCGAGGTCGTTGACGAAGACGAGAAGAAGTAACCATGCCTCACCACGGAAACGAAGAAGAGCACCAGGAGCCCGTCAGTTTCCGGGACAACCGGAAGATCGACCCGGAAACCGGCGAGGTCCGTGGGCAGCAGGACGGCACTGCCGGCACTGAGGACACTGGATCGGCACCCTCAGCGGGCGCCGGTCAGGAGCCCGAAGCTGCCGCTGATGGGCCCGACGCGTTGGCTCAGGCAGAAGCCATCCTCAATGAGGCCGGCGAGGAAGTCCCAGCGGCTTCCACCGATGGCGAGGCTGAACTCCGGAACGATCTCCTCCGCCTGCAGGCGGAGTACATCAACTACCGCAAGCGTGTGGAGCGTGACCGGGATGTCGCACGGGACATGGCGGTGATCGGGGTCCTGAACTCGCTGATGCCGGTTCTCGACGACATCGACGCCGCGCGGCAGCATGGGGACCTCGCGGATGGGCCCTTCGCGGCAATCTCCGCCAAGCTGGAGAATGCGCTGAAGACCTACGGTCTGTCCCGCATCGACGAGACCGGAGTGGAGTTCGACCCGAACATCCATGAAGCCCTCATCCAGCAGCCGAGCGCCGACGTCCAGTTCGACAGCGTCAGCCAAATCCTCCGCGTGGGTTACAGGAAGAACGACCGCGTGCTGCGTGCCGCGCAGGTAATTGTTGCTGTTCCCGAGTAGCTGAGCTCGCCATCCCCTCCGCACGGAGGGGATGGCGGCAAGGCTTCCACGAATCGGCAACCTGAAAATTTTTAGAAGGGAGGGGTCAGATGGCTAGTCAGGATTGGGTCGACAAGGACTTCTACAAGATTCTTGGTGTGCCCAAGGACGCCTCCGACGCCGACATCAAGAAGGCTTACCGGAAGCTCGCGCGCAAACACCACCCGGACCAGAACCAGAGCACCGGCGGCTCGGACAAGATGTTCAAGGACATTTCCGAGGCCTATTCGGTGCTGTCCGACCCCGAGGAACGCCAGCAGTATGACGCAGTCCGAGCCATGGGAAGCGGGGCCCGCTTCACCGCGGGCGGTCCCGGCGGACCAGCCGGGGGCGCCGGCTTCGACGACGTCTTCGGGAACCTCTTCGGCCAGTCGGCGGAGCGTCAGCGCAGCGGGGGCTTCGGCGGCGGCACCAACCTGCCACCGGAGTTCGCCGACCTGTTCGGCGGTGGAGGCGGCTACTCGTCCGGCGGCGGTTTTCCGGGCTACCAGGCACCGCCCCGCAAGGGCGCGGACCGCACCGCCAGCACCACTATCTCCTTCGCAGGATCCATCCGCGGAACCACCATCGGCCTGCGTGAACCGTCGGGCGAAGTCATTGACGTCCGCATCCCCGCCGGCATCCGCGACGGCCAGAAAGTGCGTGTCCGCGGAAAGGGCCAGAGCGGGCCCGTGGGCAACGGCGATCTCATGGTCACCGTGAATGTGAAACCACACTCCTTCTTCCATCGCGACGGCGACAACATCCGGGTGCATGTGCCGGTCACCTTCCCGGAAGCAACGCTCGGAGCCCAGGTGGAGGTGCCCACCTTGGACGGCGAAAAGGTCACGGTCAAGGTCCCGGCGGGCACTCCCTCGGGCAGGACTCTGCGCGTCAAAGGCCGCGGCGTGAAGACATCGAAGGTAACGGGCGATCTCCTGGTGACTATCGACATCGTTGTTCCGCAGAATCTGAACAAGGACGCCGCAGCCGCCGTCGAGGCATTCTCGAACGCTACGAAGGATGCGGATCCGCGCAACAACCTGGCCGAGAAGGCACGGCTCTAGGGTGTGGGAAAGCTAGGCAGCGGAAGGGGAGCAACACATGACTGTTGACATCAACATGCCGATCTATGTCATCTCCGTCGCGGCGGAGCTCGCGGACATGCATCCCCAGACACTGCGCCAATACGACCGGTTGGGCCTCGTTATCCCCAGCAGGGCGTCCGGGCGTGCCCGCCGCTACTCACAGCGCGATGTCAACGTCCTGCGTGAGGTGCAGCGGCTCTCCCAGGAGGGGGTGTCGCTGGAGGGCATCCGGCGCATCCTTGAGCTGGAGAACCAGGTGCTTGCACTTCAGCACCGCGTCAGTGAGCTGACGGATGAGCTCGCCCAGCGCCGGAGGTCGGAGACGACCCGTGTCTTCGCTGCCGGTCTGGCTGGCGAGACCGTCACCCTCGCCCGCGGCCAGCGTCCCCGCCCGCGCAGCCAGGCGCTGATGATCTGGCGCGGAGACCCAACCCGCTGACATCTCTGATGCCTCCCACGTGGCGCAACCTGCAATTCCACGGCACACTTGTATACATGCCTGATTCAGAGTTCGCTGACGCCACGGAATTCCTGCTGGAGGGTGTTCTTCAGCTCATCCTCTTCGGTGGAGCTGTGCTGGGAATCCTCGCGATCGGCGCTGCAACCGGAACCTGGCTGATCGTGCGCCGCATCCGCCGCTCAGGAGTCCTCCGTCGCCGGATCGAGCGGGGCTCCAGCCGGCTGCGGTCATTTTCCACGGACGCTTCGGCACGGGAACTCGCAAGGCTCCGGCTCCAGCTGGAGCGATCCACTGAGGCCACGCGCCGTTCAGTTGCCGCCGCCATCGCGCACGGGTCCGCGGCCGGGGATCTGGCCGCAACGGCTGATGACCTCACCCGGGCAGAAGCGGTGCTCTGCGAGCGCATAGCACTGGCTGAGCGGGAGCCCCACCGGGCACTGCGGGAGGATCTCGCGCGCAGTATCGGCGAGCAGGTCAACTCCCTCTGCGAACTGTCGGCCCAGTTGCGTCGCACCCTGCTTGAGGTGCACCAGGAAACCGGCAGCAGGCAACTGGAACGCGCCACCTCCCGCCTCACCATGGAGATCGGCGCGCTTAAGACCTGGAACGCCGCGTACGGCACCGGCACCCGGAGGGCATAGCGCCAGTGTCCGTCCGACGCCGCATCTCACGCATCATCGCCTCGCGCCGAAACGCAGTCGAACCGGGTGATCCGATCGCCGCGCTTGGTGATTCGCAGCGGCAACAGGAGGAAAACCTCGACCGCGCGCGCCGCAGCGTCGCTGACCTCGCCGCCGTCCGCCATCGCGTGGACACCCTTGCCCGGCAGGCAGCCGCGGATCTCGATGCGTGCAACCGCGAAGCGGAACGGGCGGTCGCGAACAACAATGACGACGCCGCCCGGTCGGCATTGCGCCATGCCCTGGAGATTCAGAAGAGACTCGAAACCCTGACCCGCCAACGCGACGACGTCGATCAGCAGTTCCGCTCGCTGGAGTCAGATCTGTACCGGCTCGAAACCTCCCTGCAGGACAACGCCGTCCGTTACGAATCACTCAGGGCGCAGCACGGTGCAACGCAGGCAGCGTTGAATGTTCAGGGTGCGGTCTCGTCCTCAGCAGGCAACAGCATGGAAACCGCCCGTGCTGCCCGCGAGGCGGAGCAGGCTGCCCGGCAACTGAGGCACCAGCAGGCTGCGCAGGAAGAACTCGCCTGGTCAGACCCGACCTCCGGGAAGCTCGAAGAGGCCTTCGATGAGCTGGAAGCCCGTGAGGCCGCCGAGCAGGATCTCCGCCAGTTGAAGGGGCGGGTGCAGGGCAACCGCCCGGGGTCCGCCTGACAGCCCGGGCACTCCGAGGGAACCGTCAGGGCCGGTTGCTAGGCTCGGGCAATGGATGAGCTCAATGGCAACGGAATCAGCGGCAAACACTTCCTGGTGGTCGGCGCAACAGGTGAACTCGGTTCGCGCATTGCGGGGGAGCTGAAGTCCAGAGGAGCGGAAGTGACGCTCAGCGGCAGGGACCAGGAGAAGCTCGGTGTACTTGCCGGCCAGCTTGGCGCCCATTCCATCGCCGCTGACCTCACGCTGCCGGGCGGCCCGGCCGGAATCGTTGATGCGCTCGGGGACCAACCGTTGGACGGCGTGGTGTACGCAGCGGGCGTCGTCGCGTTCGGCGCTCTGGCAGAGCTCGACGACGACACCCTGGATGAGCTGCTCCTCACCAACTTCGTGGGTTACGCCCGGCTTCTGCGGGCGGTGGTTCCACGCCTGAACAAGGGCGGGCAGGTCGTTCAGATCAGTGCCGTCGTGGCCGAGAGTCCCACCGCCGGCATGGCAGCGTATTCGGCGAGCAAAGCTGCCCTCAGCGCCTTCGGCAAGGCAGCGGCACTCGAGCTGCGCCGTAGTAACGTCCGCGTGCTGGACGTGCGTCCGCCCCATACCGAGACCGGCCTGGCTACCCGTCCCATCGATGGCCAGGCACCCCGCCTGCCGCAGGGCAAGGACCCGGATGCGGTGGCCCGGCGGATTGTGGATGCGATGGCTGCGGGGGAGCGGGACCTGCCGTCGTCGTCGTTCGACTGAGCGGGAACGGGCACGCAAGCGAGGTCAGCGGAAGCGGCGACCCTGGTCGCGCCGCGCCGCCCAGAGGGCTGTCGCTCCCAGCACCAGCAACCAGGCCAGCAGGCAGACGACGGTGGTCGGGTGCAGCCCCTCGCCAGTCAGCGCGAAGACAGACAAATCCCGCGCGGCACGCGAAGGCAGGAACAGCGAGAGCGTGTTGAGCCACTCAGGGAACATCAGTGGCGGAAGCATCATGCCGCCCGCAAAGGCCAGCGGGAAGAACACCACCTGCGTCACCGCGACGGCTACCTTGGAGGTGCACAGGTGCCCGATGAACAGCCCGAGCGCCAGGAACGGCAGCCCGCACAACAGCCACACCCCTACAGCAAAGGGAACCCTCCACCAGGGCAGGTCGCCGCTGGTGAAGGCGTCCGGCGCTGAGGTGAGCAGGGCGCCGAGGATCAGGACCGGCAGCAGTGACATGAACGCGAACAGCATCCCGGTCACCGCCCGTGCCAGGATTCCGGGCAGCGGTCCCGCCGGGAGGGAGCGGACGTAACTGCTCCACGGATTGGCGCGGTCCTCGGCCACGCCTACTCCGTAGTTGAACAGGAACGCGCTCATCACGCCGAAGACGCCGAGCTGCGCTATCGATGCGAGCGAGGCCATCGGATTGGCCGTCACCGCCGACTGCGGCACCACGAAAAACATCAGCACCAGCGCCGGAAAAACCACCGACGAGATCACCGCGACCGGGATGCGCAGCTGCTCTAGGAGCTGCGCCCTCGTATGCGTGCGGATCAGTGAAAGCTGAGACGGAGCAGTGTGAGCTGTGGCGGCGTTGCGTCCTGTGGGCGGGTTGTGTGCTGTGGCGGTGCTCATTGCTTCTCCTTGGCGGTGAGGGAAAGAAAGGCTTCTTCGAGGGTGGCGCCATGGACTTCAAGCTGCGCGAACGCCAGCCCGCCGTGAACCAGTTCGCGGACCGTGGCGTCGGCGTCCTGGGTCACCACCGTGGTGCGTCCGGTGTCAGCTACCGTGACGTCCACCGTGCCGGGAAGGGACAGGAACGACGACGGCGGCAGATCCGTTGCGAAGGACACCTTGCTGACTGCCACGCGGCTGCGGATGTCATCCACGGTCCCGTCAGCGATCACTGTTCCCCGGTCGATGACCACCACCCGGCTGGAGAGCGCTTGGATCTCCTCGAGGTAGTGGCTGGTGATGAGCAGCGTGCCGCCGGAACTGCGGTAGGTGCGCAGCTGGCTCCAGAGGGTCTCGCGCGCGTCCACATCCAGGCCGGTGGTCGGTTCGTCGAGGATGACCAGCTCCGGTCTTCCCACAAGGGCCAGCGCTACGAGCAGGCGCCGCTGCTGACCGCCGGACAGACCGCCGCACTGCTTCCGTTCCGCCTCCACGAGGCCGAAATCCTTCAGGAGCTGCGCGGCAGGAATCGGGTGCGCGTAGTGCCCCGCGACGAACTGAACGGCTTCACGGACGGTCAGGTTCTGCGGAACAGCAGTCGCCTGCGGAGTGATGCCGAGCCGCAGGCGGGTGCGTGGATGGGACGGGTCATCTCCGAAAAGCCGGACGGTTCCCGAGTCCGGACGCCGGAGCCCTGACAGCAGGCCGATGAGGGTTGACTTGCCGGCACCGTTCGGCCCCAGCAGCCCCACAGACTCAGCCGGATGGATCTGCAGGCTCACTCCCGTGAGTGCAGCAGTCTTGCCAAAGGATTTGGTGACAGCTTCCGCGGAGGCGAGCGGCGCCGTCGTACCCTGCCGGCGCTGCGCGAGGGTTGCTGGTGAGGTCATGATTTCTCCGTAAGTTCGGTGGTGAGGAGTTGGTGTAGTGCCAGGCGGTAGGCGGCGTAGGCGGCGGTTCCCGCCGGAGTGATGGCCACATAGGTTGCCGGTGTGCGGCCCTCGATGGTCTTGGAAACGGTGATATAGCCGGCGTCTTCAAGCTTGCGCAGGTGGGTTGAGAGGTTACCGGCGGTCATGTCGAGGATCTTCTGCAGCTTGGTGAAGGCGATGCGGTTGCGCTCGCCGACTTCGTTCAGTGTGGTGATGGCCCGTAGCCGTGACTCGGCATGGATGACCGGGTCAAGCTCGGGCATGCGAGTGCCCCCGGCGCTGACGCAATGCCTGCACAGCGGCGCCCACAAAGAATCCGCCGGAGCCGAAGATGAAGAACACGGTGAGGAAGTGCTCCGGCCCGGCGACGATCGACGCGATGTCCACCACGAGGAACCACACGCCCATGACGACCTGCACCACGTCGTTGAAGGTGGTTCCGCCCGTGATGTACAGCAGGCCGACAATCAGGATGGCGATGCCGTTGATCAGCATGCCGCGGAGCCAGAAGTCATCCACTGCCATCCCGATCGTGCCACCCAGTGCGCCCATCACGATGAACCCCAGGATCCAGGCGAGCGCATAGAAGCCGCCGGTGAAGGATGAGTGGCCACGGATTCCGCGGCTTTGACGGCCGAAGATCACGATGGTCACCGCTACACCGGCGGCAACGAGGAGGCCGAAGAGCGTGAGCGCGGTTTCGGGTTCGAGGGGAATCCAGCCGTTGCGGGAACCGTGGAGCGTACCGAAACCAAGGAACCACGTGAGTGCCCAGAGGAGATACACCCAGGCACCGTTGCCGCGCAGTTCCCGGCGGGCACGCTTTTCTGCGGCCGAAACCACGTTGAGTGCGGTGTTCAGGTCCAGGGGGCGTTCGTCGTCGAACCGGTTGGAGCCGTCGGGAACCTTCTTGTGTGAGTTCACACAAACTACTTTGCAGTACAAACCAGTTTGCTGCAAGAGGTCAGGTCGAAATCCATCGTCACAGGATGCAGACGAAGGGTCAGGTGTGGATACGCTTCCCTCCATGGCGATTGAACCGGATACCAAAGACTGGACCTGGGTGCTGGAGCGTCCCTGCCCGCAGTGCGGCTTCGATGCGGCGGACTATCCGTCGGGAAGCATCGCGGAAAAACACAGGCTGGACCTGCCGCGGTGGCGGGAAGCGCTCGGTCGGGCTGACGTGCGGGACCGTCCGGATGAGGGCACCTGGTCAACGCTTGAGTATGCCGCGCACGTCCGGGACGTCTATGTCCTGTTCACCGAGCGCACGGAACTGATGCTGGCGCAGGAAGACCCGATCTTCGAGAACTGGGACCAGGACCGCACTGCCCGGGAGAAGAACTACGCCGACGAGGATCCGGCCCGGGTAGCCGACGAGCTGGCGGCAGCGGGGGAGACCTATACAGCGCTGCTGGACTCGGTCCCGGACTGGCACCGGGTGGGGCGGCGCAGCAACGGTTCGCGTTTCACCGTCGAGACCCTCGCCCAGTACGGACTGCACGACGTCGTCCATCACCTTTCCGACGTCCGCGGCTGACGATTCCTCGCAGGTTCGCGCCGCCGATGTGCGTGTCGAAGCCGAACACGCCGCGGTAGGTGCCGGGTTAGGGTGGAACCTGCACGGAATCGTCCGCGGCCTACCGTCAGCGCTGACCGTCCGCGGCTGACTAAACCCTGCGGTACGCCAGGTCGAAGATCGAGCGGCCGGCGTCGTGAGCCTTGTTCTCGAAGCTCGTCAGGATGCGGCCGTCGAACCGGGGGGCCCAGCCACCGATCGAGTCTTCGCCCTCGTTCCGCGAAGCCGTCCCGGCTGGTTCGCGCCCTTCCCGGCGGGGCGTGCCGCCGACCTCGTGCTCCACACCGCTGGCCCAGACCAAGGTGAGCGGGCTGTCGGAGCCGGCGCGCTCGCCGTCGTGCAGGTTCTCGAAAAGAGGTGAGTCATCGGCGGAGGCGCGCATCTGCACGGCGTAGTCAGACCAGTCGGTGGCGAGGCGCAGGATGCCGCCCGGTGCCAGCACGCGCCCGGCGAGTGCAAGAAAGGAGTCCTTGACCAGCCGGCGCTTGTGATGGCGGGTCTTGTGCCAGGGATCGGGAAAGAAGACCCACAGTTCAGCAACCGAGGCGGGGCGGATCATGGTGGCCAGCGCCTCGGCCGCATTCACCTGGGCAATGCGCACATTCGTGAGACCGCCCTGATCGATACGCAGCAGGGTCTGGGCGAGTCCCGGCTTGTACACCTCGAGCGCGAGGAAATTGCGGTCGGGATCGGCCGTCGCGGCGGCCGCTACCGCTTCACCGAGTCCTGACCCGACCTCCACCACCAGCGGGGCGTCGCGCCCGAAGGAGGCAGCGGCGTCGTACTCCCAGGCAGGGTCCACGGACGTGTCCGCTGCAGTGTTGCGGGGCACGTCCACCACCAGGCCCTCAGACAATTCAGCCCAGGCATCACGACGGCGGCCCTGGAGGCGGTTGCCTCGGCGGACGAAAGAGACGGGTTGGGTGGAGAAGGGCTGGGGTTCAGGGCGCGTGCTCATCGGTACAAGCGTAGCGAGGCGTGCAAAGCGGGCGGTGCCGCTGGGTGGTGTTGCTGGATGGTGCCGCTGGATCAGGCGCCGGCCAACTCGGCGATCCGCGCCATGGCCAGCTGCGCATAGAGCGCGGTGCCGTCAGCGAGGATGCTGTCATCGAAGGCCGCGTAGGGAGAGTGGTTGAACGCGGTACCTGCCGGGTCCACGCCGGGTTGAACCGCGGACAGGAAGACGAAGCTCCCGGGCACGGCCGCAAGCACGCGGGAGAAATCCTCGGAGCCGCTGAGCGGGTTCACCATCTGCGTGTACCGCTCGTCGCCGAACAGGTCGCGGACGTGCTTCTCGATGTTCGAGGTTTCGCCCGCGTCGGTCACGGTCAGCGGGTACTCCGTTTCATACTCGACCGTCGCGTGGAGACCGTGCGCCTCGGCGATGCCGTTTACGAGCCGGGGGATGGCCGTGCGCATCAGTTCCCGGTTCTGCTCGGAGAACGTCCGGATCGTCGCTTCGATGCGTGCGGATTCGGGGATGACGTTGCGCTTGGTTCCGGCGTGCAGCAGACCGACAGTGAGTACCGCTGGGTCGAACATGTCGAACTGGCGGGTGATCATCGTCTGGAGGCTGGTCACGATCTCCGCCGCAACGGTCACGGGATCCTTCGCGCGGTGGGGCGCTGACCCGTGACCGCCGGCACCGTGGACGGTCACGTACAGCCCATCCGACGCTGACATCAGCGTGCCCGGCCTGCTGGCGAAGAGGCCGTTCGGCAGCAGCGAGGACACCACATGAATGCCGTATGCCGCATCCGGCCGTCGCCCGGCGGCCTCAAGAACGCCCTCCCGGATCATCACGCCCGCGCCGTCGAAACCTTCTTCGCCGGGCTGGAACATCAGAACGACGTCGCCGGCCAGTTGGTCACGCCGGTCGGCAAGGATCCGCGCGGCTCCGGCGAGCATTGCGGTATGCAGGTCGTGTCCACAGGCGTGCATCGCGCCATCGATGTGGGACGCGTAGGGCGCACCGGTCTGCTCCTGTACCGGAAGCGCATCCATGTCACCGCGCAGCAGCACCACCGGCTTCCGGGAGGCCGACGACGGCGCCGTTCCGCGCAGCACGGCTGTCACCGACGTCGTATCCTTGCCGATGCTCACCTCGTAGGGGAGCCCATCGAGCGCTTCCAGCACCTTTTCCTGCGTCCGCGGGAGGTGCAGCCCGATCTCCGGCTCCTGATGCAGCCGGTGGCGCAACTGCGTCACCTCCCCGGAAAGGTCTGCAGCATGGGCGCGGATTGCGGCGGCGGTAGGCAAGGTTCCTCCTGGAGGTGGTGAGGTTTTCGGTGGGGCGGGCATGGTGGGCTTGCTCACACAGACCCCATCCTCACCAACCGCCGTCAGGAGCGCAACCGGACCACTGATAGACTTGACCCACTTGCTTGCGGTACCTGGAGCTTGTTCCCGGAGATTTTCGGGTTCCTTCAGCCGCAGCCTGCGTCGATGAACGCATTCTTTTGTCCCGCGCTATCTCCCAAAATCGTGAGAGCGGTTGACACTGTCTGACTTTCCTTCGGCGGACTCTGGGCACCAACCGGTGCGCAGGGAAGATGAGAAGAAAGTTCGTGTACTTTACATGACTACCTTTGCTGCGCTTGGCGTGCCCACAGCGCTGGTCCGTTCCCTCACCGAGCAGGGAATCACCGAACCGTTCCCCATTCAGGTCAAGACCCTCCCCGACACCCTCGCGGGTCGGGATGTTCTCGGCCGCGGCCGCACCGGCTCGGGTAAGACCCTGGCGTTCGCGCTGCCGATGGTCTCACGCCTGGCCGAACGCGAGGCAGCTTACCGCCGCAAGCCCGGACGCCCGCTGGCGCTTATTCTTGCTCCCACCCGGGAACTCGCCACGCAGATCAACGCCACCGTTGAGCCCCTTGCCGGCGAGCTGGGCCTGAACACCACCGTCATCTACGGCGGCGTGTCCCAGGCACGCCAGGAGAAGGCGCTGCGTGCCGGCGTCGACATCGTCATTGCCTGCCCCGGCCGGCTCGAAGACCTAATGCGCCAGAAGCTGGTCACGCTCGAGTCGGTCGAAATCACCGTGCTCGACGAGGCCGACCACATGGCTGACCTCGGCTTCCTTCCCGTCGTCAAGCGGATCCTCGACACCACGCCCACCGAGGGCCAGCGCATGCTGTTCTCGGCCACGCTGGACAACGGCGTGGACAAGGTCGTGCAGCGCTACCTCTCCAACCCGTTGACGCACTCCGTGGACACCACGCAGGCTTCGGTCACCACGATGGAGCACCACGTGCTGCTGATCGGCGACCAGACCCAGAAGAAGCAGCTCATCGTGCAGCTCGCTTCCGGCAAGGGCAAGCGCGTGCTCTTCATGCGCACCAAGCACCACGCACGCAAGCTTGCCAAGACCCTGACCGACGCCGGCATCCCCGCTGTCGATCTGCACGGCAACCTGTCCCAGAATGCGCGTGACCGCAACCTTGCCGAGTTCTCCACCGGAGACGTCCGGGTTCTCGTTGCCACCGACGTCGCAGCCCGCGGCGTCCACGTGGATGACGTCGAGCTCGTGGTCCACGTTGATCCGCCCACGGAGCACAAGGCGTACCTGCACCGCTCCGGCCGTACCGCACGCGCTGGATCCGACGGCACCGTCGTAACCATCACGCTGCCCGAGCAGAAGGGTGAGGTGCAGAAGCTCATGAAGGCGGCGGGTGTGAGCGTCGGGTTCGAGAACGTCTCCGCGACCTCCCCGCTCGTGGGCAAGCTCATCGGCGATGTTGCAGAGAAGGTCGACCCACGCACCCGGGCGGCGCTTCTTGCCCAGCGCGAGACCCCGCGCGGCGCAGGCTCCTCGACCGGAGCGAACGCCGAGCGCAAGCGAAACCGGCGTGCAGCCCCCGCCGCAGGCGGACGTGGCGGCCGCGGTGGACGCGGTCGCGTCGCAGCGGACCCGCAGGGCAACCGTGCAGAGCGCCGCAAGGACCAGCCGCAGGCAGCGCGTTTCGGTACCGAAGGCGAGCGTCGTCGTACCGGTGAGGGTGCAGCAGCCGGCGGAAACCGCACGCGCCGCGCCCGCCCGGCAGGTTCGGGCGACGTTGCTGCTTACAGCACCTCAAGCACACGCGGCGCGCAGGGCAAGGGCCAGCCCGGCTCGGGTCAGCGCAGCTCCGGACAGCGTCCCTCGGCACCGTCGTCGTCGGGCCGTCCCGCCGGCACCCGCGGGTCCGGCCCACGCAGGGCAGGCGCCCCGGCGTCGAACGAGCGCCGCGGCCGCTAAGCAACACGCTTGAAACGACTCTGCCCACCGAGCTGAACAGCTGGTGGGCAGAGTCGTTTCTGCTCCCGGTTCCCGCAGCAGTTGCGCTAGCAGTCCGGGTCTACTGACCGGCCCCGCGGAGGAAGTCCTCCATCAGGGGGCCACCGGAGATGGAACCGCGTTCACCCTCCTCCACAAAGACGGCGACCGCGAGATCACCCTGCAGGGCCACTACCCAGGCGTGCGTGCGGGGCGGATCCTCCGTGCCGAACTCGGCGGTACCGGTTTTGGCGAGGACGGGTTCGCCCGGGATGTCCGCGAGCAGCTGCGCACCTCCCACGGTAACGACGGCGCCCATCATCTCCCGAAGATCTGCCGCCTGATCAGCAGTCAGGTTGCTTGGGGCCGGCGCTTCCTGTGTCCCGGTTTCTGTATCCTCAGCTTCTGCTGTCTGTTCAGTTGAGGGCTCAGCGGAAGCCGATGACGACGGCGCCTCCTCCGGCGCTGTGTTCCCGGCCAGGAGCGTGGGCGCCACCCGTTCCCCAGCGCCAACCGATGCAGCCATGATGGCCAGGGACAGCGGAGAGACCAGGACCTCGCCCTGCCCGATCATCGATGCTGCATGAGCAGTGCCGTCCGCCTCCGTCGGTACCGAACCGAAGAACCCGGGAGTACCGATGGAAACGTCGATTCCAATGCCCAGATCCGCAGCGGCCGAGGCCAGCGCTTCCTGGGAGATGACCTCGCGCTGGGAGATGAAGCCGGTGTTGCAGGACTGCGCAACGGCTTGCAGGAGCGGTATCTCCCCGGTGAACTGCGCGGGATACCCCGGTACGTTGTTGAACGCACGCCCTTCGACCACCAGCTCCTCGGGGCAGCTGGTGGTGGTCTCCGGCGTGAAGCCGTTCTTGAGCAGGGCGAGCGACGTAGCCACCTTGAAGGTGGATCCGGGCGGATACTGGCCAAGCAGTGCGGTCTGCAGACCCTCGCTGCCGGGGCCGTTCGCGACGGTCAGGATCTCACCGGTTGATGGTCGGATGGCCACGATCGAGGACGCCGAGGGTTCTTCGGCGAGCACGTTCTCCGCCAGCGTCTGCAGTGCGGGATCAAGGGTGAGTTCGAGCGGCTCGCCGGGAACCGGCGCCTTCTCGAAGAGCACTTCGCTGGTGCGTGTTTCACCCTCCCCTGTCACGGCTTCGATGACCATTCCGGGGGTCCCGCCGAGCTGCTCGTCATACTGCAGTTGGAGACCTGACAGCCCGGCAACGTCACCGGGTTCAAGGCGACCTTCGGACTGCGCCACCAGCTCAGCGGTCACCGGGCCAACCGATCCCAGCAGCTCACGGGCAAAGGTGCGGGTAGGGGCCAGTGACATGGTGTCCGGGATGCCGGAGGCTCCGGCGATGGCATCAATTTCTTCGTCAGAGACAGGGCGGTCCTCGTTGTCACGCAGGACGATCGCTTCGACGAAGGCCTGCTCGCCGGCGCCCAGGACCTGCTCTGTGTAGGCCGCAGGGTCAAGGCCCACGAGTTCGGCCAGCGCGGCGGAGGATGATTCAAGCCCGGAGGCCTCAATACGCGTCTTGTCGATGCCCACCCGGATGACCGGACGCTCGGTGACCAGGACTTCGCTCTCTGCACCGAGGACTTCCGCGCGTTCGGCCGGAGTGCGGGAGACCGCGAGCGAGGCCTCCGCGCTGAGGCCGTCAACAGCGAGGGAAGGGTCCCAGCCGACCTGCCATTCGTCGTCGACCAGGGTCAGCTCCGCGGTGGTGGTGTAGGTCCAATCCATGTCACTGTCATCGAGATCCCAGACGTGATTGAGCTGGGCCGTCGCTGTGTCTTCCCCCGTCGATTCCACGCCGGCAACGGACACCGTCGGTGAGGCCGGGTCGAGACCGGCGGTAACCTCTTCGAGCTGCGCGGCGGCGTCCTCTGCGGAAACGGCAGCAAAAGCAACGCCGCTCAGGTCCCCGGTGGTCAGTCCCTCGGCGAGACGTGTGGCCGCATCTTCAGCGGTAGGACCATCCTGAGAGCAAGAGGTCAGAGTCAGCGCCAATGCGGCAACGGTCAGGACAGACATGATATTGGTTTTCCCCATGGCCTCCATTATTGCCCACGCGCTTCCCTGGCCGTCCGCTTACCCACAGACGCCGCGCACGTCTGTCCGGATAGCAGCCGGCGGAATACCATCAGAGGCATGACCCTTCCCCGAATTGAACTGGCAGCCGGCCTCATCGTGAGCGCCCAGGGTTTCGGCGGCATGGCGCTGACCGAGGTCTACGGCGGTCTCGATCAGGAACAGGCCCTGAAGACCCTTCACCACGCGGTCGATGCAGGCGTGACGTTCATCGACACTGCTGACGTCTACGGAGCGGGCAGCAACGAAGAGCTCGTTGGCCGGCTGCTTGCCGTGCGGCGGGACGAGGTGGAAGTCGCCACCAAGTTCGGCATCGAGGGCAGCCCGGCCGCAGGGTACACGGGCGTCCGCGGCGATGCCGCCTATGTGCGAAGTGCAGCGGAAGCCAGCCTGCGGCGGCTGGGAACGGACGTCATCGACCTGTACTACATGCACCGGCGTGACACCTCCGTGCCGATCGAAGAGACAGTCAACGCCATGGCGGACCTGGTCGCAGCGGGAAAGGTGCGCCACCTGGGACTGTCCGAGGTGACGGCGGATGAGCTGGCAGCCGCCCATGCCGTGCACCCGATTGCAGCTGTCCAGAGCGAATGGTCCATCTGGAGCAGGGACGTAGAACGCCAGGTGGTACCCACAGCTGCAAGGCTCGGAGTCGGATTCGTGCCGTACTCGCCGCTCGGCAGGGGCTTCCTTACCGGAACGGTCCAGGCACAGTCTCTCGCCGAAGGCGACTTCCGGCATCGTGTGCCGAGGTTCAGCGCGGACGCGATGGACGCCAATGCCGCCGTGGTCGAAGCGGTCCAATCAGTGGCCGTCAACGCCGGAGCCACACCCGCGCAGGTCGCGCTTGCTTGGCTCGCTGCGCAGGGCTCGAAGTTTGGGCTCCCGGTGGTTCCGATTCCCGGCACCCGCAAACCGGAGCGCATCGACGAGAACGCCGGCGCGCTTTCGGTGACGCTCACCGACGCAGATCTGGATGTGCTGGACGCGGCTGCCGACCTCGTGGTGGGCGAGCGCAGCGCCAATCCCGCTTGGGTGTCGAAGGGCAGGGAAGCCTGAGGGCGATCGAGCATCGGCAGCAGTTCGCCTGAAGTGAAAACGCTCCCGCAGCACTGCAACAAAAACTTGAGCGCAGTACACTCAACTTAGTAGTTTGCGCTAATGCAGGAGGGTCAGCATGGACACCAAGTTCACCACCAAGAGCCAGGAAGCACTGTCTGCTTCCGCTATGAATGCCTCCACCGCGGGGAATCCTCAGGTGGAGCCCGCGCATGTGCTCAAGGCGCTGATGGACCAGCGGGACGGCGTCGCCGTCGCGCTCCTCACCGCTGCCGGCGTGGGTGCGGACAGCGTCAGCGTCAAGGCGAGTGCCGCGATCAAGGCGATGCCGTCGTCGTCGGGTTCATCCGTTGCGCAGGCACAGTTCTCCCAGCCCATGCTGCGGGTCATCACCGCTGCGCAGCAGGAGGCAGAATCGTTGGGAGACTCCTTTGTCTCCACCGAACACCTCCTCCTCGGAATTGCCGCTGATTCCGGGGCAGCGGGCAGGGTTCTGCGCGAGGAAGGCGCTTCCCGTGACGCGCTGATCGCGGCGCTCCCCGGGGTGCGTGGGGACCGGCGCGTCACCAGCCCCGATCCGGAGAACACCTTTCAGGCCCTTGAAAAGTTCGGCGTGGATCTGACGGAGGTAGCGCGCTCGGGCAAGCTGGACCCGGTCATTGGCCGTGATACCGAAATCCGCCGCGTGGTGCAGGTGCTCTCACGCCGTACCAAGAACAACCCCGTGCTGATCGGTGAACCGGGAGTCGGCAAAACCGCCGTTGTCGAGGGCCTGGCGCAGCGCATGGTCGCAGGGGACGTGCCCGAGTCGCTGCGGGGCAAGACGCTCATCAGCCTCGACCTCGGTTCGATGATCGCCGGCGCAAAGTACCGCGGCGAGTTCGAGGAACGGCTCAAGGCGGTCCTCGAAGAGATCAAAGCCTCGAACGGCCAGGTGGTCACCTTCATCGATGAGCTGCACACCGTCGTCGGTGCCGGCGCATCGGAAGGATCCATGGATGCCGGCAACATGCTCAAGCCCATGCTCGCCCGCGGTGAGCTGCGCCTGATCGGTGCCACCACGTTGAATGAGTACCGCGAGAACATCGAGAAGGACGCAGCGCTCGAACGCCGGTTCCAGCAGGTCTACGTCGGTGAACCGAGCGTTCAGGACACCGTGGGCATCCTCCGCGGACTCAAGGAACGCTATGAAGCCCACCACAAGGTGTCCATTGCCGACTCCGCGCTGGTAGCGGCCGCAACACTGTCCAACCGGTACATCAGCGGCCGCCAGCTTCCGGACAAGGCCATCGACCTGGTGGATGAAGCGGCGTCCCGGCTGCGGATGGAGATCGACTCCGCACCGGAGGAGATAGACCAGCTGCGCCGCGCCGTCGACCGCCTGACAATGGAGGAACTGGCACTCGAAGGGGAGTCGGATGAAGCGTCAGTCGAACGTCTCGAGGCTCTCCGGGCGGACATGGCGGACCGCAAGGAGCAACTCGGTGCGCTGAACGCCCGCTGGGAGGCGGAAAAGGCCGGGCTGAACCGCATCGGCGATCTCAAGGCGAAGCTGGATGAGCTGCGCTCGCAGCAGGAACGCACCCAGCGTGAGGGTGATTTCGAGACTGCTTCCCGCATTCTCTACGGCGAGATACCGCAGGTGCAGCGGGAACTTGATGCGGCGCAGGCCGAGGAGGAACGGTCGGCTGATTCGCCGGAATTGATGGTTGCGGAGGAGGTCACGGCGTCGGACATCGCTGAGGTCATCTCCGCCTGGACCGGCATTCCGGCCGGACGCATGCTGCAGGGTGAAAGCCACAAGCTGCTGCATATGGAGGAGAACCTCGGCGAGCGCCTGATCGGCCAGAAGAAGGCCGTCGCGTCGGTTTCCGATGCTGTGCGGCGTGCCCGCGCCGGCATCTCGGACCCGGACCGCCCCACCGGATCCTTCCTGTTCCTTGGGCCCACAGGGGTCGGCAAGACCGAACTCGCCAAGGCGCTGGCGGACTTCCTGTTCGACGACGAGCGCGCCATGATCCGCATCGACATGTCGGAATACTCGGAGAAGCACGCGGTCGCGCGGCTGGTCGGTGCCCCTCCGGGCTACGTCGGTTACGAGGAGGGTGGACAGCTCACGGAAGCAGTCCGGCGCAGGCCCTACAGCGTCGTGCTGCTCGACGAAGTGGAGAAGGCCCATCCCGAGGCGTTCGACATCCTCCTGCAGGTGCTCGACGACGGCCGGCTCACCGACGGCCAAGGCCGCACGGTGGACTTCCGCAACGTGATCCTGGTGATGACATCAAACCTTGGCTCGCAGTACCTGGTGGACCCGACCGTCGAGGAGGCAGCGCGCAGGGATGCCGTCATGTCGGTGGTGAACTCGAGCTTCAAGCCGGAGTTCCTGAACCGGCTCGACGACATTATTCTGTTTGACGCCCTCAGCCTCGAGGAGCTCTCGCAGATTGTGGATCTGCAGGTCTCTGCGCTCGCTGCCCGGCTTCAGGACCGCCGGCTCACGCTCGACGTCACGGACGCAGCGCGGGAGTGGCTGGCACTCACCGGGTTCGATCCCGCATACGGTGCCCGTCCACTTCGCCGCCTGGTGCAACGCGAGATCGGCGACCGCCTCGCCCGCGGGCTCCTGTCCGGAGAAATCAGCGACGGCGACAAGGTCCGGGTGGACCGTGCAGCGGACGGGGCAGCAGGGCTGACGGTCGGCAGCGTCACGGGCTAGCGCGGTCAGCTCTCCGGTCGGCGTGGTCGGAGCGGGGGATGCGTTCCTCGCTCGAGTCACTCAGGCCTCGCTTGAGTCACTCAGCCAGGAGTGTGTCCATGATGACGTTGCCTTCATCCGAGACCACGAAGCAGTCGACGCGCCGGTCGCCGTCAGCCCAGGTGCCCGAGGTCGGCGTGACCTGGGTCAGCGTGAGACCCGCGTACTCTGCGGCGGCATTCTCATTAACTGCCACCGAGTTGCACAGGTCGTCGCCGCTGGCGTTCAGCGCAGCTTCCCCGGGGAATTCTGCGTCCTCCGGGAAGCCGGTGGTGGCCAGCAACTGGGCATTGTGCGGCGTGGTGCACGTAACGGTGGTGACGTCCGCGCTGACGTCAAGCGAATCGAAGCCGAGGATGCAGTCGCCGGCGCCAAGCTCGAGGGGCGAGATGCTCTCCGCGATGATTCCGTCGGCGCCGGCTGTGGTGCTGGGAGAGGACCCGGTGTCGGAATTGTCCGGACGCAGGGCGTTGACAATGCTGGTGATCGCGACAATCAGCAGAATCAGCACCACCAGCCCCGCCACACCCAGAAGAATCAGTTTCTTCCGGTTCCCACCCCGGGACCTGCCTGCGGAACGGGCCCGGATGCGCGTCGGGGCGGCGTCGTTCGCTCCGGCCGGCGGAAGACCATACGGTCCACCGACGGGCGGAACAGGATTGGCAGGAGCCTGCGGGTGTCCGGCGGCGAAGGGCTGGGCCCAGGGTGCTTCCGGTGCTTCAGTCTCGGCGGAGTCTGCGGATGAGCTGGAGGCTTCCGGGGCTTCAGTCTCGGCGGAGCCTTTCTCCCGATGATCTGAGTGCTGATCGCCTGGGTGGTGGGCGCCGTGCGCGTGCTGCGTGTCTCCCGGGGCAGCTGCAGGCGGGGCGGGGATGCCAGCCGGAAGGTTGGCTCCCTGATCCGCCCCGGTTGGGTCCGGGACGCCCGCGGTAGCTGCACTACCGTGCGCGGCCGTGCCACCCGGGCCGGCGGACGCATCGGTCTGTCCTGCGTCGAACAGCGCGTCCCAACGGGCCTCGTCCTTGCCCTGGCCTATCCAGGTGGGCTCTGTGCCTGATGCCTCGAAACTCGTTAGCCCGGCTGCATCCCCTTCGGCACCCGCGGTTGAATCTCCCGCTGCGCCTCCGGCAGGAGCGGTGCCCGACGGCATGGCGGCCCCAGTCGGGTCTTCGGCCGGACGGGGGCCGGCAACCAGCGTGCCGACATCCTCGGCTTCCTTGGCTACCAGTGCGGCCTCTGCCGCCGCGTCATCCAACGAGGCGGCCGTGGCTGCGTCCTCGCTGATTTCCGCCGCTCCGAGCGACGGTTCATTGAGGCGGACATCCTCCGCTGAGGTGTTGAGGGTAGGTTCCACTGCATCGGCGGAAACATCCGGATCTGCGAGGTGAACGTCGTCGGCCTTGACGAGTTCCGGCTCGGGCACGGAAGCGTCCGCCGCTGCCGAATTGCCGTCCTCCGGCTTGTCCGGCTGATCGCTCATAGTGAACTGCCCCCTCATGCGCCTGCCGAACGGCGGGCTGGCTACGGTCATGACTACCCCACGACTCTAGCTAAGAATGGGCTTTCCCCGCATCGAGGCAGACCTTCGTTGCATCTCGCGGCTCATCCTGGCGGGTGCGTCCGCACGTCGGGCCGGAGAAACCATGTAACCTATATGTACGACACATTAACCGGATACTCCGGGGCCTCGCTACGCCGTAATTTTGTTGGCCATAGCGACCACCTCCGGATCGACGCAAAAAAAGGGGGTCACGCCATGGGGCGCGGCCGTCAGAAGGCGAAAGCCACCAAGCAGGCACGGGACATGAAGTATTTCAGCCCGTCCACGGACTACTCGGCGCTGCAGCGCGAGCTCAAGGCAACCGAGAGTCGTGCCTCCCGCCATGATGATCCGGTTGAGCCGGATTATTCGGCGTATGAGGATAAATACGCGGACCAGTTTGATGATGAAGAGAACGACGGCGGCACTCGCCGCATCGGGTGAGTTCCCTCTTCTGAGCTAAGCGCTCGCATAATACGTTGAGAACCAGCGGCCAGGACACGTTCTTCCAGGCCGCTGGTTCTTGTTGTGCCCGGGGATTCTGCCGCCCGGGGCAGGTCCCGGGCAGCAGAATGCCGAAAGATCAGGCGTAGGAACCAACCAGCCGCACTGAGCCGCCATCAACACCTTTTGCGCCCTGCACGTAGTCCGGCCCGTCGGTGCTCGCGCCGGAGGCACTTGCCACCTGGCCCATGACCCACGCGGGGACGCCGCGATCGTTCAACCGCTTCACCGCGCTGTCAGCTCCTGCCGCAGAAACCACTGCGACCATCCCGACGCCGAGGTTCAGCGTGCGCTCCAGGTCCGGCAACGGCACGCTGCCCAGTTCGGAAACCAGGCTGAAGACAGGTGGCAGCGACCAGGTGGAGCGGTCCACGGTCGCCTCAAGTCCGCGGGGCAGAACGCGCGCGAGGTTCGCGGCAAGACCGCCGCCGGTGACGTGGCTGAAGCCGTGGACGGCTTCGTCGGAATCGAGGGGGAAATGCCGGGCGAGGTCGAGGCAGTCGGCCGCGTACACGCGAGTGGGCTCAAGGAGTTCCTCACCCAGCGTGCGCCCCAGCTCCGAAACCTGCCGGTCCAGGGCCCAGCCGGCCTGGTTGATGACCCTGCGGACCAGTGAGTACCCGTTGGAGTGCAGTCCCGAAGAAGCCATGCCGATGATGACGTCCCCCTCGCGCACCCGGTCCGGGCCGAGCAGCGCATCCGCTTCCACCACGCCGGTCGCGGCGCCCGCGACATCGTACTCGTGTTCACCCAGGAGGCCGGGATGCTCGGCGGTCTCGCCGCCCACGAGCGCCGTTCCGGCAACGGAACAAGCGGAGGCAATTCCACGCACGATAGCTGCGATACGGTCAGGGACCACCTTGCCGCAGGCGATGTAGTCGGTCATATAGAGCGGCTCCGCACCGACCACCACGATGTCGTCCACGACCATGCCCACGAGGTCGAATCCGATGGTGTCGTGGATGTCCATGGCCTGCGCAATAGCAACCTTGGTTCCCACGCCGTCGGTCGAGGTGGCGAGCAGCGGCCTACGGTACGTCAGCAGTTTCGAGACGTCATAGAGACCGGCGAACCCCCCGACGCCGCCTACAACATTGGCCGTGTGGGTGGCCTTGATGGCGTCCTTCATCAGCTCCACCGCCCGGTCGCCGGCTTCGACGTCCACTCCGGCGCTTGCATAGGTGATGGGGTCAGTTGAGCTCATACCCGCTCTTTCTTGTCAGCTTCGGTCAGGAGGGTCTCAAGTTCGCTTCCCGGCCCAGGGTCACAGCCGGTGGCGCCGGGCTTCTCGGCAGGGTCGGCCCGCTCGAGGAGATTCTTTCCGCGGCGTTCTTCCTCTGGCAGCCTGATGGGGTAATCCCCGGTGAAGCACGCCGTGCAGAGCCGCTCCCGCGGCTGCTTCGTGGCTTCGATCATGCCGTCCTCGGAAATGTAGGACAGGCTGTCTGCGCCGATCGATTTGCCGATTTCATCCACTGCCGCCCCGTTGGCGATCAGCTCGGCGCGGGAGGCAAAGTCGATGCCGTAGAAGCAGGGCCAGCGTACGGGCGGGGAGGAAATCTTGATGTGGACCTCGGCGGCCCCGGCCTCGCGCAGCATGCGCACCACGGCCCGCTGCGTGTTTCCGCGGACGATGGAGTCGTCTACGACAATGATCCGTTTCCCCTTGATGACGGACTCCAGCGCGTTGAGCTTCAGCCGGATGCCCAGTTGCCGGAGCGTCTGGCTGGGCTGGATGAACGTACGCCCCACATAGGCGTTCTTCACGAATCCGTGCGCAAAGGGAATCCCGGACTCTTCCGCAAAACCAACGGCGGCCGGTGTACCGGATTCCGGCACGGGGATGACGACGTCGGCCTCCGCAGAGTTCTCCCGGGCCAACTGCCGGCCCATTTCGACGCGCGAATCATAGACCGAGCGGCCGGCGATCGAGGCGTCGGGACGGGCAAGGTAGACGTACTCGAAAACACAACCGGCCGGCGTCGTCGGTGCGAAGCGGCGGGAGCGGACGCCGCCCTCATCGATGGCGATGAACTCGCCGGGTTCAATCTCACGGATGATGCTGGCGCCCACGGTGGCGAGCGCAGCTTGCTCGGATGCAACCACCCAGCCGCGCTCCAGCCGGCCGAGCACCAGCGGGCGGACGCCGTGGGGATCGCGGGCGGCGTAGAGCGTGCCCTCATCCATGAACACGAAGCAGAACGCGCCCTCGATGGTGGGCAGGAGGTCCATAGCGGTGTCTTCGAGGGAGCGGCCGTCGTCGCCGGCCAGCAGAGTGGTGACCAGTGCGGTGTCGGAAGTGTTGCCCTGCGCCATCTCGCCGGAGCGGGGCTTCCCGTGGCGCTTGAGGACCGTCTGGTACAGATCGGCCGAGTTGGTGAGGTTGCCGTTGTGGGCGAGTGCCACGGTGCCTACGGCGGTGGCGCCGAGGGTGGGCTGCGCGTTGGCCCAATTGGAGGACCCGGTGGTGGAGTAGCGGCAGTGGCCAACAGCGATGTGGCCGGTGAGGGTGTTCAGCGTGGCCTCGTCGAAGACCTGGGACACCAGACCCATGTCTTTATAGACGCTGATCCGGGTGCCGTCGCTGGTTGCTATGCCCGCAGACTCCTGGCCGCGGTGCTGCAGGGCGTACAACCCGTAATAGGTAAGTTTGGCAACTTCCTCGCCAGGGGCCCAGACGCCGAAGACGCCGCAGGCATCCTGGGGGCCTTTTTCGCCGGGGAGTAGATCGTGGGAAAGCTGTCCGTCACCGCGCACCATTGCTCCATTCTCTCACGGCGTAATGAGGCTGGATTTCCGGGCTATTCGTCCTCGGTGCGCTCCGCCGTCGCCTGCTTCATCCGGCGTACGCTGATCCGGTCGAGCAGCAGCGTCAGGAGAGCACCGATCAGCAGCCCGGGGATCGCGAAAACCACCGTGAAGAAGCCGAGCACGGATTCGCGGGTCAGCGTGGGATCAGCGGGCCCGGTATAGGCCACGATCAGCGCGGCAAGAAAGCCGATCAACGCACCGAGCCCCATGAACGGACCGAATTTCGGCGCCCGTCGGATGGTGACCTGCCGGCGCTCTGGAGGCTGCTGCGAACTCATGGTTCAAGGCTACCGGGATCAGGTCCCGCGCTTGACCAGTTGGTACCCGGCCTCGTCGAAGACCAGTGTGTAATTTTCGCCCGGATAGGTCTCCTCGGCATGCTGTTCTGCGCTGGTCGGGCGGGTGGGCCCCCAACTCCAGTCCTCGGCGTCGACCACGAGGTATTCCGGCGCCGGGTTCTCATTGCCGATCCAGTACACCTCGGTCTCCGGCACCAGGTAAGGCATCAGCACCACCCCGGACTCCACCGTCGCGCCGGCCGGAATGTGCTCCATCATCCGGTGCGCCGCGTCCCAGCGCGGCGACTGCTGGAAGGTCTCCGGCTTCGCGAGCGCAGCCAGCGGCTGCCCGGGTAGGAGCATGAGCGCCACCACGGTGACTACCGGCACGACGGCGGCGCTATAGGAGCGCAGCCAGCCGCGCCTGCTCGTGCGGGCACGAAGAATCGAATCAATGAGCGCGGCGAACAGGATGGGCATGAGGACGGCGTTGTAGTGCCAGTCCGGGCCCCAGTAGGACTCGTTCCCCGCAGCGAAGCGCCACAACAGGGTGGGAAGCAACACTGCAGCCAGCGGCGAGCGGAGGAACAGGAACCCGCCGGCAAGAAGCAGCAGCCACAGCGTCTGGTACTTCTCCGCGACGGTCACCATGGTGATCACCGTGTCCACGGGGTTGGCCAGGAGCGCGGCCACGTCGATGCGGTCAGAGTAGTCGTACGTGCCGCCGGTGTTCAGTGCCGGCAGGATGACGCCCACCGACAGGACCACCCAGGCGAGCCCCCAGACCGCCAGCCCCAGGCCCGCCCGGTAGCGGCTGCGGAACCGCCATGCCAGGGCCAGCCCGAACGCGAAGACCGTCAGGCCCATGTCCTCCTTCACGAACACCAGCAGTGCGCCGGCGACGACGGCGGTGCGCAGCCGGCCCCCGATGTACGCCTCCAATGCCAGCGCCAGCAGGGGCAGCGCCAGCGCCACTTCGTGGAACTGGACGGCGACGGCGGCCTGGATGCCCCAGGACAGGCCGTAGGCGGTCCCGAGAAAGAGCCCCGGGACGCGTCCAACGTGCCGCACCGCCAGGCGGGTGAGGATCAGCACCGACCAGCCCACCAGCAGGTTCTGCAGGATCAGCAGGGTCATCCCGGACGGGAAGAGCGCGTAGGCGGGCCCGAGGATGATGAGCAGCGGGTGGAAGTGGTCGCCGAGGAGGTTGAACCCGTCGCCCTTGATGGGAACGATCGGCGCATCGAACCCCGCATACGCTTTGGCGAGTTGGGTGAAGATGCCGAGGTCCCAGGACGGGGTGTCGAACCGGTTCCATTGGGCGACGGAGAAGATCGTGTAGAGCGCGGTGACAACGCCGGCAACAACCCAGGCTTCCACCGGCTGCCGGCGAAGGGCAGCCAGGGCGCCGTTCAGGCCCCGGACCAGGAGGTTGGGGCGGGAAGCGTGTTCGCGCTCGAGGATCATGCCGAGCCCGTCACCGGGGTGGGCGATGCCTGCGGGAAGAGCGGCAGGAGCGCCGAGAGGTCCGCCCGCCGGCCGGATGCCGCCACCACGCCGGAGGTGACGGCCGCGTCCCAACCCAGGGTCCCCAGAACGAGGGCGAGCCACGTGTCGGCATCGGTCTCGATGACGTTCGGCGGAGTTCCCCGGGTGTGGCGGGGACCCTCGACGCACTGGGTGACGCCCAGCGGCGGAACGCGCACCTCCACGCTGTTGCCTGGTGCGCGGAAGGCGAGCTCCTCCAGGGAAAAGCGAACCGCCGTCGTACGTTCTGTACGGTCGGAACTGCCGGCAGCCACAGCGCGGACCGCAGCGTTGCCGTCCGCGGTGGGAATGCGCCGTCGTGCCATGGTCAGTCCAGCAGGGCCATGACGGGAGCGGCGAGGCGCAGTTGGCCGACGGGCTCGCCGCCGCCCAGCACGGGCTGCACGACCTTCTCCAGCACCGGCGCTACGGCCTCCGCGTCGAGGGCGCCTGAGGCGGCAAGGAGGGTGAGCCCCACCAGGGTGGTGGCGCGGATGTTGCCGTCCAGGATCTTGAGGGCCATCGAAACGCCGGTGGGCGTCGCCATGACGAGGACGCCCTCAGCCCCGTTCTTGGCCAGAATTCCGAGGTCTTCCATCACCACCGAGTTCTCGCGGCCGTGGCCGTGGACTGCCCACGGGTAGTCGAGCATGGCCGTTGCAATGGTGGCTGCGCGGGCGTCGGCGTTCTTGTCACCGGGAGCTTTGGCGATCTTGCCGATTCCCCGCGCGAGCCCGGTGAGTGAGACGGCGCCCAGCGGAGCGCCGCAGCCGTCCACTGCCCAGTGCTCCACCTTTTCCTCGGTGTATTCCTCGATGATGGCCGCGATGCGCTGCTGCAGCGGGTGGCCCCGGTCGAGGTAGGTCTTGTGGTCCCACGAGTTTTCCGTGCACGCCCACAGGAAGGCGGCGTGCTTGCCGGAGCAGTTGAACGCTACCCGCTGGCGGCCCTTGTCGCTGCGGATAAGCGAGTTCCGGGCTTCCTCGTCCTGCGGCCAGTCCGCCGGACACTGCAGGTCTTCCTCGGTGACGCCCGCGGCGCTCAGCATGGACCTCGCCACGTCCATGTGCTCGAAACTACCGATATGACTGGCCGCAGCGAGGGCCACCTGGGCCCCCCGCAACGGAACACCGGCCTGCATGGCAGCCAGCGCCTGGAACGGCTTCAGGGTGGAGCGGGGAAAGATCGGCGCGTTGACGTCGCCCAGTTCCGTGACGGTGGAGCCGTCCGCTGCGAGGACCACGGCGGAGCCGACGTGACGGGACTCGATGAAGCCGTTGCGCTCCAGGACCGCGAGGTCAACGGCGCTGGAGGATGAAAAAGTGGAGGGCATTGTTCAAGTATTGCGCATCGCCGGGGGATGTAGCTTGTGCCCACCGGAGGGAACGGGTCATCCGATGGGCACAAGTAGGGGCGGAACTACTCCGCTGAGAACTGGACGGTGTGCCAGCCCGATGCGCCGTCCGGAACGGTGTCGGCGCGCTCTTCGGTCTGGACGCCGTCGGGATCGTAGGCCCGTGAGCGGATCCGATGGGATCCGGCCTCGAGCTGTACCTCGTGGGTCCACTGCCGCCACGTGTCCACGGTGTATTCGGCGGCGAGGGTCGCTTCCTCCCAGGGGCCGTCGTCCACCTGGACTTCCACCCTGTCGATGCCGCGGTACTGCGCCCAGGCGGTGCCGCCCACCCTGAACGCGCCGGCTGCGACGTTGCCGAAGGGCCTCGGCACCTCGACCCGCGACTGCGTCTTGATGGGGCCCTTTTCATCCCAGCCGCGGTCGGTCCAGTAGGCGGTGGCGTCCGCGAATCGGGTCACCTCAAGGTCAACCACCCACTTGGTGGCCGAAACATACCCGTACAGCCCCGGGACCACCATGCGCACCGGGTAACCGTGTTCGAGGGGCAGCGGCTCGTCATTCATGGCGACGGCGAGAATGGCGTCCCGCTCGTCCTGCAGGATGGGCAGGGGAGTGGAGGCGCTGAAACCGTCGGTGCTGGTGGACAGGACCATGTCGGCGCCCTCGGTGGGACGGGCCCGTGCAAGGAGTTCGCGGATCGGGTAGCCCAGCCACTTGGCGTTGCCGATCAGATCTCCGCCCACCGGGTTGGAGACACAGGTCAGCGTGATGTGCCGTTCGATCAGCTCCGAATCCAGTAGGTCCTGGAAGTTGATGCGGATCTCTTCCTCCACCATGCCGTGGATGCGCAGCTCCCAGGTATCCACATCGATGGTGGGAACCTGCAGGGCCGTGTCGATCCGGTAGAAGTCCGGATTGGGCGTCAGCCACGGCTCAACCCCGTCGACGTCCACATCAACACCGGCAGGGACCGGCATCGCAGGGCTGGCGGGTGCCGGGAAGCTCAGGCGCTCACGGGCCACATTGACGGTGTTGCGGATTCCACTGACGACGGCGCCTCCCGCTGCAGTAGCCGCCGCGACGACGGCGGTCACCCCCGCCGCAGCGAAGAACCCGCGCCTGCTGACGGAAGTTCCGGACCGCGCGCGGTGGGAACCGCCGGCGCTGAACGCGCCGTCGTCGTCGTTGGTTTGAGGCTCGGTCTGCGGTTGCGCCGCATGCAGCTTCCGGATCATCCAGCGGAGCGCGGCGAGGCCGGCCAGCGTGCCGATCACTGAGGGGACGGCGTCAACAAGGGATGCGCCGGCACGGGAGACGACGGCGGCAACCATGACGGCGCCCATGAAAAGCACACCGGCCACACCGAACACCCAGCGCCGCCAGGCCAGGTAGCCGAGGATCGCGGCGAGGATGATGATGGTGACGGCCATGCCGACAAAGAGCGCGAGCTTGTCGTTGGTGCCGAAGGTGTCGATCGCGAAGTCCTTCAGCCAGGCCGGCGTGAAGTCGATAAACGTGGAGCCGAGTGCAATCAGCGGTGCCGATCGGGTGGAGAAGAACGCACCGACCAGTTCGGCAACGCCAAGGACCAGACCCGCTGCGAGAATGCCGGCAAGCGCCGGGAGGGCAGCTAGGGATGAGGCGTTACGACTGAACTTGCGAACGGCTTTCATACTGAGTGTTCGGAGAGACGGACGGTGTGTATTGGTAATCAGCGGGTGCTGTGGGACTTCACACTAGCCCCGCGCAGTAGTTGGGCATAGGAACGAGCCAGTACCCTGAACTACTGTGAAGGTTCTTGTGATTGGCCCTGGAGGCCGCGAACACGCCATTGTCCGAGCGCTCCTGTCCGATCCCTTCGTGAGCGAGGTGCATGCCGCTCCCGGGAACGCCGGAATGGCGCAGGATGTCCCCGTCCACAGGATCGAGGCCAACAACCCCGCCGCCGTGACGGAGCTGGCCGCGCGGTTGGGCTCTGACCTGGTGGTGGTGGGGCCGGAAGCGCCGCTTGCTGCCGGTGTTGCCGACGCGCTGATCGAAGCAGGCATCCCGGTTTTCGGACCCACCAAGGCTGCGGCGCAGCTTGAGGCGTCGAAAGCGTTTGCCAAGCAGGTCATGGCCGCCGCCGGTGTTCCGACGGCAATGGCGAAGGTCGCGTCCACCGCCGCCGAAGCCGAAGCGGCGCTGGACTCGTTCGGCGCACCGTACGTCGTCAAGGATGACGGCCTGGCTGCGGGCAAGGGAGTGGTGGTCACCTCGGACCGCGCGGCCGCCCTTGAGCATGCCCAGGCGTGCTTCGACGTAGACGGCTCCGTGGTCATCGAGGAATACCTTGACGGGCCCGAGGTCTCCCTCTTTGTCCTCTCGGACGGCATCAGCGTGGTGCCGTTGGCGCCGGCGCAGGATTTCAAGCGCATCTTCGACCATGACGAAGGGCCGAACACCGGCGGGATGGGTGCCTACTCACCGCTGGAATGGGTGCCACCCGGCCTCGTGGACGAGGTGATCGAGCGCGTTGCGCTGCCGACCATCGAGGAGATGGCACGCCGCGGCACCCCGTTCACCGGGGTCCTTTATTGCGGTCTCGCGCTGACCTCGCGCGGGCTGCGCGTGATCGAGTTCAACGCGCGCTTCGGGGACCCGGAGACGCAGGCCGTGCTGGCCCGGCTCAAGACTCCGCTGGGCGGCGTCCTGCTCGCTGCCGCTAAGGGGGAACTGGCGACCGTCGACAACCTGAACTGGTCATCGGAGGCCGCGGTCGCCGTCGTTCTCGCTTCGGCGAACTATCCCGACTCACCGCGCACCGGCGATGAAATCCGTGGTCTGGAGGACGCGGCTGTCCTGGACGGCGTGTCAGTGCTGCACGCCGGGACTGCGCTGGACGGGGACGGCAGGGTGGTGTCAGCCGGCGGGCGGGTGCTTGCCGTCGTCGGGCTGGGCAAGGACCTCGCAGAAGCGCGCAACAAAGCGTACGACGGCGTGAGCCGCCTTGAACTCGAAGGCGGCCAGTACCGCACTGATATTGCCGCGAAGGCCGCGCGCGGAGAAGTTGTGGTTTCACAGCCGGCTTCGCAGCTCGGTTCAGCGGCGGGTTCAGCGGCGGGTTCAGCGACGGGCGGGGCATAGGCATGGCACAGGAACTTGCGGGTTGGCGGCACATCTACTCCGGGAAGGTCCGGGACCTGTATGAACCCGTGACGGGAGAGGATGATCGCGTGCTGGTGGTCGCCAGTAACCGGATCAGCGCCTACGATTTTGTGCTGTCCTCCGAGATCCCGGACAAGGGGCGCGTGCTGACCCAGCTGAGCCTGTGGTGGTTCGAGCAGCTGTCCGGCATCCCGAACCACGTCCTGTCCACCGACGTTCCCGCCGAAGTGGAAGGCCGGGCGATGATCTGTCAACGGCTGGACATGTTCGGTGTCGAGTGCATCGCCCGTGGATACCTGACCGGTTCCGGGCTGCTGGAATACAACGAGTCGCGGACGGTGTGTGAGCTGCCGCTTCCGGAGGGTCTGGTGGACGGCTCCCGTTTGCAGGAGCCGCTGTTCACGCCGTCGGCCAAGGCTGAGGTGGGCGAGCACGACGAGAACATCACCTATGACGCCGTCGTCATGATGGTGGGGGATGATCTCGCCGCGAAGCTGCGCTCCCTGACGCTCGACATCTACTCCCGGGCGGAGTCGATTGCACTGGATCGCGGGATCATCCTCGCCGATACCAAGGTTGAATTCGGCATGTCGCGCTTCGGTGAGGTGACCCTCGGCGACGAGGTGCTGACACCGGATTCGTCACGGTTCTGGGACGCGGAGCTGTATGCGCCGGGGAAGGCTCAGCCCTCCTTCGACAAGCAGTTTGTGCGCGACTGGCTCACGTCCGACGACGCCGGCTGGGACCGAGTGTCTGAGCCGCCCGCGCTCCCGGCCGAGGTCATCGAGAAGACGCGCGCCCGGTACATCGAAGCCTACGAGCGGCTGACGGGCCGGACGTTCGCCTGACAGCACGCTTCGCCTATATGCACAAACGAAAAGGTGCCCGCAGTCTGAACTGCGGGCACCTTCTGTGTGGTCGGGGTGACAGGATTTGAACCTGCGACCTCGTCGTCCCGAACGACGCGCGCTACCAAGCTGCGCCACACCCCGATTGAGCTGTTCCGAGGAGCCCCGAAAGCAACCTCTCAAGGATAACGGACAACGGCGTCCCTGACGAACTAGCTTGTGTCGGAGCGGAACTAGACGAGCGAGTCCTGCCAGGCTGCGTGCAGCGTGGCGAACCGGCCGTTTCCGCTGATCAGGTCAGCCGGCGTGCCGTCCTCAACGATCGCGCCGTCGTGCACCACCAGCACACGGTCCGCAATCTCGACCGTGGAGAGCCGGTGCGCGATGATCAGCGCGGTCCGGTTGCCGAGCAGCTTCTGCAGGCCCTGCTGCACCAGCCGCTCGCTCGGGATGTCCAGCGATGACGTGGCCTCGTCCAGGATCAGGACCGCCGGGTCCGCAAGGAACGCCCGGGCAAAGCTGATGAGTTGCCGTTGCCCCGAGGAGACCCGGCCACCGCGTTTATTGACATCGGTGTCGTAGCCCTCGGGCAGGGACGTGATGAACTCATGTGCTCCGACAGCCCTGGCGGCCTGCTCGATCTCCTCCGGGCTTGCCTCCGGCTTGCCCAGGGCGATGTTGTCAGCCACGCTCCCGCTGAACAGGAACGCCTCCTGCGTCACCATGACGACGGCGCGGCGCAGGTCGCGCGGCGACAATTGGCGCAGGTCCACCCCGTCGAGGGTGATGCTGCCTTCGGAGACGTCGTAGAACCGGGCGATGACCTTGGCGAGAGTGGACTTGCCGGCGCCGGTCTGGCCGACAAGGGCGATCGTCTGCCCCGCGGGAATGGTGAGGTCCATGCGTGGAAGGATGACGGGCCCGTCCCCGTAACGGAACTCGACGCCGTCGAACTCTATCCGGCCCTGCGCGTCCTTCAACGGCACCGGGTTCTTCGGCGGGCGCACCGTCGGTACTTCCTGCAGGAGCCCGGATACCTTCTCGAGGGCAGCGGCCGCTGACTGGAACGAGTTGTAGAACATGGCCATCTGGTCCACGGGCTGGAAGAACCGCTTGCTGTACAGCAGCAGCGCCAGCAGCGCACCGACCTCCAGCGATCCGCCAAGCACCCGGAAACCACCGAACAGCAGGACAGCGGCCACGGTCACGTTGCCGATCAGCACCAGGCCGGGCTGAAAGACGCCGTTGAGGTTGATCGAGCGCACCGTCACCTTGCGGTAGTCCTCGGCGAGTTCGTCGTAGCGGTCGGCGTTGACTTTCTCGCGGCGGAAGGCCTTGACGGCGCGGATGCCGGTCATGGTCTCGATGAAGTGCACGATCAGCTTCGCCGAAACCACCCGCGATGACCGGTACGCGATTTGCGAGTGCTTCTGGTACCAGCGCGCCAGGAACGTCATCGGGATGGCAGCGACGAGAATCAGCAGCCCGGTGGGCCAGTCCAGGACAAGGATGGTGACGGCGGTGAAGATCATGTACATCAGACCGGATGCCAGGGAGCTCACGCCGGAGTCAAGCAGCTCGCGCAGAGCCTCCAGGTCCGATGTCTGGCGCGAGATGATGCGCCCCGAGGTGTACTTCTCATGGAATTCGAGGCTGAGCCGCTGCGTGTGCCGGAAGACGCGCAGGCGGAGGTCCAGCAACATTTCCTGGCTCAGCCTCGCCGCAGCGAGGACGTAACCGGCTGTAAGGGTCGCTGCGAGTACGGCTGCGATGAGGTAGGTGATGCCTGCACCCCAGAGCAGTGCGGAGTCGCCCTGCAGCAGCGAGGGGAGCGCGTGGTCGATACCGAAAGCGATGATCGCCGGCCCGGCCACCCGTGCGATTTGGGAGAAGACCACGAGGAACGCGGTCCAGATGAACTGCCGGCGGTTGGGTCGGATCAGGGAGCCGAGCAGTTTGAAGGACCGTGTGCGCACCGACTTGTTCTGTGCCCGGTCCAGCATCACATCGTCCTCGTTGGAGACTCCGGAGGAAATGACCGACGACGACGACGGCTGGCTCGCCTGCGCGCGCCTGTTCCGCTTCTCCTGCTTCGCTGAGGTGCTCATGCGCGGGCCTCCTGGCCGTTGTGGTCCAGCTCTTCCAGCTCGCTGTCGAGGTCCACGGGTTCCTCGGTCAGGCTCGCAATGACGTAGCGGTAGTGGTCGCTGCGGGCAAGCAGCTCGGTGTGGGTTCCGACATCGGAAATGCGCCCGTCCTCCATGAGCGCGACGCGGTCAGCCAACGCCACGGTGGACGGGCGGTGGGCCACGATCAGCGTGGTGGTATCCGCGAGGACCTGGCGCAGCCGCTCCTCCACAAGCTCCTCCGTGCGCACATCGAGTGCGGACAGCGGGTCATCGAGAACCAGGACTCTTGGCTTGGCCGCGATGGCCCGGGCAAGCGCCAGCCGCTGGCGCTGCCCGCCGGAGAGGCTCAGCCCCTCTTCACCGATGAGCGTGTCCACGCCCTCGGGAAGCGAGTACACGAAGTGCGCCTGCGCAACGTCCAGCGCCTCGGTGAGGATGGCGTCGTCGTCGTCGTGGGCATCAACACCCATCAGGACGTTCTCGCGGACCGAGTTGGAAAACAGGGTGGTGTCTTCGAAGGCAACGGCGACATGCCGGCGCAGCTCCTCCAACGAGAACTCGCGGAGATCGATCCCGTCGATGCGGATGGCTCCGCCGGTGACATCGTAGAGGCGGGGGACCAGCTGGAGCAGGGTGCTCTTGCCACAGCCTGTCACTCCCACCAGCGCCATGGTCTCGCCGGCCCTGAGCGTGAGATTGGCTCCGTCTATCACGGAGATGGACGTGTCCTTCGCATCGGGATAGCGGAAGGAGACGTCGTCGAACGTTACTTCGCCGTGCGGGTCGGTGAGCGTGCTGGGATTCGGTGGTCCGGTGATGGTGTTCTCGGACTCCATGACCTCGTAGTGGCGGTCAATCGCGGTTTTTGCGGTGAACGTCATGGCGAGCAGCGGGCCGATGAACTCGACGCGTCCCGCCACGACGCCGGCCGTTGCGAAGAACGCGACCAGGCCGCCGATGGTGACGTCGCCGTTGACAGCGAGGAGGATGCCGGTGACCAGCGACGCGCCGAGGGCGAGTTCGGGGAGCAGCGTCACGATCAGTGAGAACGTGGCCAGGCTCTTGGCCTTATGAATCTCCGTTTCGCGCAGTTCCTCGGCCTGGTCGCTGAAGGCGTCGAGAGCTTCCCGGCTCCGCCCGAAGGCCTTCAGGACGCGGATGCCGTGGACGGATTCCTCCACAGTGGTGGCGAGATCACCGGCTTGGTCCTGGCTCTTGCGCGAAACCCTGCTGTAGGACGTCCGGAAGCGGAACCCGTAGATCATCACAGGGACCGCCGCTGTGAGGAAGATTAGGGCCAGGGGCCAGCTCATGAAGAACATGATGGCCACACCCGCGGTCAGCGTGATCGCGTCCACTACGAGCATGATGGCGCCGAATGCCATCCAGCGCCGCATGAGATTGAGGTCCGTCATTGCACGCGACAGCAGCTGGCCGCTGCCCCACCGGTCATGGAAGGCCACCGCGAGGTTCTGCAGATGGCGGTAGAACGACGTGCGCAGGTTGGTCTCGACGGTGGTTGCTGGATTGATGACGAAGAACCGCCGCAGGGCAACGAAGACAGCTTCGAGCACTCCCAGCACCAGGACGATCCCGGACGCTATCCAGACGGTGGACGTGGCCTGGCCTTCCGCCAGGGCATCGTTGACGAGGACCCGGAATACCTGCGGGATGGCCAGCACCATGACGCTCGCACCGAGCGCGGCGAAAAGCCCGAGAACCAGCCGTGGAATGATCGGCTTCAGATGCGGGTACAGGCGCCTGAGAGACTCCCACAGCGTTGTTTGCGTCGGCATGTACTTCTCTCGAATGTTGAAGATACGAGGGAGCCGAAATTTTCGTGTCCCCCAGCAACAATCCTATGTCAGACCGTGCGCGCCGCGCTCGTCACGGAACAGGTACCGGACCCACTACTCAGCGTGGGGTGAGCGTCAGCAATACTGCTTCGGGGCGGCAAGCGAAACGGACTGGGGCAAACCGCGAGGTTCCGATGCCTGCGGAAACATTCAGTGGAACAGTCCGGCCGTTGTGCTCCCACTGGGTGAGGCCGCGGGCGCGCCACGTGGGCAGATCGCAATTGCTGACGAGGGCGCCGTAACCGGGAATGCAGACCTGGCCGCCGTGGGTGTGACCAGCGAGGATGAGGTTCGCTCCGCCGTCGGTGAAGGTGTCGAGGACACGCTGGTAGGGGGCGTGCGCTACGCCGACTCGGAGGTAAGGGGCTTCATGAGCCGTGCTACTCCCCGACGGGAAGCCAACGAACTTGTCCCTCTTGAGATGAGGATCGTCGACGCCGCTGAAGTCGAGACGGACACCCCTCACTCCCATGGACTGCGACCGGTTGGTGAGATCGACCCACCCCGCGGATCCGAACCGGGCGAACATCTGCTGCCAGGGAAGTTCCTTCAGCGGCTTGTCTCCCTTACTCGAGGAGGGCCCGCTGAAGTACTTGAACGGATTCTGCAGGCGCGGCGCGTAGTAATCGTTGGAACCGGGCACGAAGACGCCGGGAAACTCCAGGAGGGGTTCCAGCGCGTCCAAGAGGGGCGCAAGCGCCTTGGGGTGGCTGAGGTTGTCGCCGGTGTTGACCACGAGGTCCGGTTTCAGCTCGGCCAGGCCCTGCAGCCACTTGGTCTTGGCGGCCTGACGGGGAACCATGTGGATATCCGAGAGGTGCAGGACCTGCAGTGGCCTGCTGCCGGGGGGAAGGATTGCAAGGTTCTCCTTGCGAAGGCCGAAAAGGTTCCGCTCGACGAACGCTGCGTACCCCAGGGTGGCGACGCCGGCTGCTGCCGTCATGCCCAGCGCAATCGCAACGCCGTTATGCGAACCCTCTGTGGTTGTCCCCACGATCAGCCGTTACCTCCGCCGTTGCCGTTCCCATTGCCATTACCGTTCCCATTGTTGCCTGAATTGTCCGGGGGCGTAACAGGCAGGGTGTTGCCGCCTGGCGCCGGCGGAAGAATCAGCTGACCGGTGTTGGTGGCCGGCTCATCATCGGCGTTTGTATCCGGTGACCTGTCCGGCTCGGTGGGGCGCCTCGAATTGATCATGTTCGACGGCGGGTCAGCGAACGGCTCGGGCTGGTAGGCACCCTGGATTTGCTGCATGTAGCGGGCCCAAGACGGTGCGGCGATCAGTGAACCGTCAATTTCGGGGTAAGTCCGTCCACCGATCTGCATTCCGCTGAGACCCGTATTGCCTTCCTTCCAGTTACCGATCCAGGAGGCAGTTGCCATGGCGGAGTTGTAACCCATGAACCAGGTCTGCGAGCGGGCGTCATTGGTGCCGGTCTTGCCGGCCATGGGGATGTCGCCAAACTCAAGCAGCTGACCCGACCCACGCTCCATCACTTCCTGCGTGGCGTAGTTCACCCCGCGGGCTATTTCCTTGGAGATCACCTGCTCACATGCGGGTGCTGGGACGGGGTACGTATCGCCGTTGACCGCAGTTACCTCGACCAGAGCGCGCGGATCACACTGCAGGCCTTCAGCTGCGAGGGTGGCATACGCCGTTGCCATCGACATCGGGGCGACGTCGCTCGAACCACCGATGAGCATCGGCACATTCACATCGACCGGAAGCGGCTCACCTTCCGAGCTCTTGCCGTTATGGACGCCCATCTCGAAGGCCATGTCGCGGATCTTGCACAGGTCGAGCTGCTCGGCGGTTTCGAAGGTCACGGTGTTGTAGGACTGCGCGAGACCTTCGAGGACGGTGTAGTCGCCGTAGTTGATGTCGCCGTAGTTCTGGGGCTCGTACTCGTAATCCGGGTCGTCGCTGAGGATCTCGTAGAAGCCCCGCGGCAGGCAGCTGGCCTCCCAGCGGTCGCCTGCAGGATAGGCCTTCTTGCTGCCGTCCACCACAGTGTTGAGCGCCCGGCCGTCCTCCAGCCACGCCGCCACGACGAACGGCTTGAACGTCGAGCCCGGCTGGAAACCGCCGAGCCCGCCGACCGGCTTGTTGGGATCTCCCATGTAATACGCATCGACGTTGAAGTTCTGCACCGAGTCGCCCGGAGTTTCACCGGGCATGAACCGGGTGTTCTGCGCCATGACCAGGATGTCTCCGGTGCCGGGCTCGAGGCTCACCATCGAGTGACCCACTGCTGGGTCAGTGGTCTCGCGGTTCGCTGTCTCGTTGACTGCGGTCTGGGCAGCTGCCTGTGCGCGCGGATCAAGAGTGGTCTTGATGGTCAAACCACCGCGGTACAGCAGATTCTCCCGGTCCTCGCGGGTTTCGCCGTAGGCAGGATCGTTGAGGACCAGGTGTGTCACGTAGTCGCAGAAGTAGGGTGCCTGTTCGGCACCGACGCAGCCGTTAAGGACCGGCGTAATGGTCAGCCCCAGGTCGGAGGCAACCGCGGCGTCATACTCTTCCTGCGTGATCTTGCCGGTCTCCAGCATTCGGCCGATCACCAGGTTGCGGCGCTCCAGCGACCGCTCCGGGTAGAGCTCGGGGCTGTAGAAGGTGGGCCCATTGACCACTCCGGCAAGCAACGCGGCCTGCTGGATGTTCAGGTCTTTCGCCTCAACGTTGAAGAAATATTTGGAGGCGGCCTGGACGCCGTAGGTGTTGCCGGTGAACGGCACGATGTTCAGATAGCCGGCGAGGATCTCCTCCTTGCTCAGCTCCTTCTCCACTGCGATAGCCAGCTTTGCTTCGCGAAGTTTGTCGCCCAGGGTCTTCTGACCGCTGAAGGTGATGTCGCCGCCGCTCTGCATGCTGGCGTCGATGAGTACGTTGTTGACGTACTGCTGCGTGATGGTGGAGGCGCCGCGGGTGGTGTCGCTGCTGATATTGCTGATGGCCGCGCTGATGATGCCCTGGAGGTCAACGCCGCCGTGGTCGTAAAACTGATCATCTTCGATCGCGATCAGCGCATCCGTCATGTTCTCGGAGACCTGATCCAGCGTGACAGGCTGGCGGTTCTCCTCATACAGGGTGGCGATCAGCGAGTCGTCGGAGGCAACAATCTTGGACGGCTGGGCGAGCGCGCCGCGCTCGAGCTCAGCCGGGAGGTTCTCGAAGAACTGGATGGACGCGGAGGCGCCGGTACCGGCGGCAGCAGCCACTGGCACCAGAAGGCCAGCGGCAAGCACCCCGCTCAAGCCACTGATTCCAAGAAATGCAATGATCTTCCCCAGGGTGGTTGCCGTGTCAAAGAAAGGAGATTTACGAGCAGCCATGTACTCCAGTTTACTAGCACGCGCTAACCTGTGAGTCATGACCAAATGGGAGTACTCCACAATTCCGCTCATCATCCACGCAACCAAGCAGATTCTCGACCAGTGGGGTGAGGACGGCTGGGAGCTCGTGCAGGTGGTTCCGGGGCCGGACGGCAACGGTCTCGTTGCATACCTCAAGCGGGAGAAAAACGCGTCGTGACCAGCGCCAATGAAGCAGTGTCCGCGGTGGAGAGCAGGCTGAAGGACCTTGGGATCACCCTTCCCGAGGTAGCGGCACCGGTGGCCGCGTACATCCCCGCAGTGGTCTCCGGCAACTATGTCTACACGTCAGGACAGCTTCCGTTTATTAATGGTGAACTCCCAGCTAAAGGCAAGGTCGGGAGTGATATAGACGTGGACCAGGCCAAGGAGTTTGCGGCCATCTGCGCCGTGAACGCACTCGCAGCTGTGAAGTCGCAGATCGGCGACCTCGACCGCATCAGCCGGATCGTGAAGGTGGTGGGATTCGTTGCATCGGATCCCACGTTCACGGGCCAGCCGGGAGTGATCAACGGGGCGTCCGAGCTGCTCGGGCAGGTCTTCGGTGAGGCGGGCGCCCACGCGCGTTCCGCCGTCGGGGTTGCAGTACTACCATTGGATGCGTCAGTAGAAGTCGAGATTATCGCGGAGTTCATCTAGTCACCGTGAATCGTTCAAGTACCAGGCTCTTCCCAGTCCCGGAAGAGCAGCAGGGTGCCGCCCGCAGTTGGATTGATCACGGCGAGCGCACCCCCATGAAGCCGCGTCCGGCGTCGTCGGTCGTGCTGATCCGTGACGCTCCGGCCGGTACCGAGGTCTACCTCTCGTACCGGCGCGGGGAGTCACCGCTTGGCGTGGTGGCCTTCCCCGGCGGCAGCGTGGAGGAGAACGACGACGATCCCGTCACCTGGTTTGGTCCGTCGCCTGCCCAATGGTCCGCAGCCCTTGCCGCCGACGACCACCATGTCGCGCGGCGGTTTGTGATCGCCGCGATCCGCGAGCTCTTCGAGGAGACAGGCGTGCTGCTGGCAGGGCCGGATGCGTCGAGCCTTGTCGAAGGGACCCGCCACCCGCAGTGGATGGAAGCCCGTAAAGCGATGGCCGCCGGTGACAGGACCTTTGCGGAGATCCTCGCCAAGCGAGGGCTCGGTCTGCGCACCGACCTCATCAAGCCGTTGTCCGCCTGGCTCAGCCCGGATTTTGCCCACCGCCGTTTCGATACGCGGTATTTTGCGGCAGCCCAGCCGGTCAACCAGGAACCCACCCTGCTCGCGAGCAAGGGCGTGTGGGGACAGTGGCGGTGGTCTGCCGAGGAAATCATGCACCGGAATGCCACCTCCCTCGGCGATGAAGTCAATCAGCCGAACACTACCGGCCGGACACTGGGTGAGCTCACGGTTCCCGCCGTTGAGCTCATCCTCGAGAAGATCGGCTCCTCGCGCGGCTGCATCGCGTACCTGTCGCACAAGCGGCCGATGAAGGTCTTCTCGCCCCGGCTCATTGAGTCCGAGGGTGAGACGAAGATCGAAGTCGAATGCTCAACCGCCACGGAAGGCTCCGAGCAGCGCGGCCGGTAGCCGTCGTCGTCGTCGTCCTTCAGTCGCCGCACTTCGACAGCGTTCGGCTCCTTCGGGATAGCACTTGCGCCTCAAGATACCGATTGGGCGCTAACGCGAGGCTTAACCGCTAACGCGTGGCCGGAATGCTATCCGGCCACGCGTTAGTTGCGCTAGTTGCGCTAGTTGCGTTGGTGGCGGCTCAGCGGCTCCGCTGACGCAGCCGCTGAATATCCAGGATGACGACGGCGCGCGCCTCCAGGCGCAGCCAGCCGCGCTGGACGAACTCGGCGAGCGCCTTGTTCACGGTTTCACGGGAAGCGCCGACAAGCTGCGCAAGCTCTTCCTGCGTCAGTTCGTGGGCCACCAGGATGCCGTCGGTCGCGGGGCGGCCGAAGCGGTCCGCGAGGTCCAGCAAGGCCTTGGCCACACGGCCCGGCACGTCGGAGAAGACCAAATCCGCGAGGGATTCGTTGGTGCGGCGCAACCGGCGGGCCAGGGCCTGCAGCAGCTGGGCGGACACCTCGGGGCGGGTCTCCAGCAGGGCACGAAGGTTTTCGTTCTTGAGGCCGGCGAGGCGGGTCTCGGACACAGCTGTTGCCGTGGCGGTGCGGGGGCTGGGATCGAACAGGGCCATTTCGCCGAAGAGTTCACCAGGGCCGAGGATTGCCAGCAGGTTCTCGCGGCCGTCCTGGGCAGTGCGGCCAAGCTTGATCTTGCCGGAGACGATGAAGTAGAGCTGGTCGCCCTGATCGCCCTCCCGGAAGACCGACGCGCCGCGCGACAGGTCCACTTCAGTCAGCTCGTCAGTGAGTGCCGCAAACACCTCATCGCTCAGTGAAGCGAACAGGGGCGCCCTGCGCAATACCTCGATATCCATGAAATCTCCTCCGTATGATGCAAAACCAGCCAGTTTCCCGTCTTTTCCCATCTTGCCGTACGCAGGGACGTTGTGACACCTGCTACACGCGTGTTCGCCCACGGGATAGGGGAAAACACTCCTCGCGTTCCCGGCTGACTGTCAGCCCGAGACCGTAGAATCAAAGCTCAGCAGGGGAAGTGCGGCGCTTCCTGGAAGGGGAGTGGCGTGTTCGGTTTTACACTCCTGGACATCATTCTGGTCCTGGTGCTGATCGGCTACCTCATTGCCGGGCTGAAAAACGGCTTCCTGGTCACCCTCGGCGGCATCATCGGGTTCGCGGCCGGCGCAGTGGCCGCGTTCTTCGCCATCCCGCTGGTCAGTGCGTGGGTATCCGACGACGCCTGGCGGCTCGCAGCGGTGATCGCAACTGCCCTGCTCCTGGTCATTATCGGGCAGGCGCTCGGCGCGGGGCTGGGCCGCGCGCTCAGCAACAGGGCCGGATCAGCTCCGGTGCGCGTCATCGACCGCCTTCTGGGAGGGGCGACCAACGTCGTCGTAGCGGCGCTGGTGCTCGCCATGCTGGCATTCAGTATCAGCACCATGGGCGTGCCTTTCCTCTCCCAGTCGATCGCCTCATCGAAGGTGCTGGGCAGCATCGACACCCTGACGCCGTCGCCCGTTCGTGCCTGGATGGCGCAGATCCGTTCCATCGCCGTCGCTGATGGTATTCCCACACTCCTTGAGGGAGTGGCGCCGGCCAGCCCGGCTCCCGTGCCGGATGCATCAGTGGACACACCGGCGCTCGCGGCCGCCTCACAGTCCGTCCTGCGCATCGCAGGCACCGCCTATCAGTGTGGCCAGAACCAGACCGGGTCGGGATTCATCGTCGCGCCGGGCCGGGTGGTCACCAACGCCCACGTGGTGGCAGGGGTGAACCAGCCGGTCGTCGAGGTTCCCGGTGCAGGTGCAGTGCCGGGAAGCGTCGTCTATTTCGATCCGGTGCGGGACATCGCGGTAATCGCCGTGGACGGCCTGGACCGGGCGCCGCTTGCGCTCGGGGAGGACCAGGAGACGGGAGACACCGCGGCCTTCGCTGGATACCCTGCGGGCGGGCCGTTCCAGATCCAGCCGGCAAGCATCCAGAACCGGTCCGACGTACTCGTCGAGAACATCTACGGAGCTGACCCGACGGCAATCGACGTCTACACACTGGCCGCAAATGTGCAGCAGGGGAACTCGGGCGGGCCGCTCCTGGACATGGAGGGCCGGGTTGCCGGCGTGATCTTCGCGAAGTCCACCGCTGACGTGCCGGTGGGCTACGCACTGACGCTGAACGAGCTTCGCCCCGTCGTCGAACAGGCAGCAACGCTGAGCGAAACAGTGTCCGCCGGACAGTGCACGGAACGCTAGCAAGAGTAAGCGCTTAATCAAATCGTGATCGCTTGCTGGCGGGAAATACTGCACACGCCCGCGCTGGGAGTTAGGCTCGTCACATTAGGCAACACGGCCTGCCCGTGCGCCGCTCGGACACAGTGACGTGTCCGCCAGGTAACAGATCATCAGGAGCCCTTAATGTTCACAAGCACATCGGCGCGGGGGACGCATCCCACAAAGAAGCGCGCTGCCGCCATCACTGCCGGCGCCGCAATCAGCGCGTTGCTGCTCAGCGGCTGCGTCCAGAGCCAGCGGGAAGAAGACGGCGGCGCAGCTGCGGAGGGCGAGGTCGATTCGACCTTCGTGTTCGCAGCCTCGTCCGACCCTGCATCGCTTGACCCGGCATTCGCGAGCGACGGCGAGTCCTTCCGTGTCAGCCGGCAGATTTTCGAGGGACTTGTCGGCGTGGAGCCAGGCACAGCAGACCCGGCGCCGTTGCTGGCCGAGTCCTGGGAAACATCCGAGGACGGACTGTCCACCACGTTCGCGCTGAAGGAAGGCGTGACCTTCCACGACGGCACCGAGTTCAACGCCGAGGCCGTTTGCTTCAACTTCGACCGCTGGTACAACTTCACCGGGCTGGCCCAGGCGCCGTCGGTGTCCTACTACTACAACAACCTGTTCCGCGGCTTCGCGGATTCTCCGGACGCCGCAGTCTATGAGTCCTGCGAAGTGAACGGCGACCTTGAGGCCACCGTCACGCTTGCCAAGCCGTTCGCCGGATTCATCCCCGCGCTGTCGCTGCCTGCATTCGCCATGCAGAGCCCCACCGCGCTGCAGGAGTTCAACGCTGATGACATCGGAGGCTCCTCCGAAGCTCCCCAGCTGAGCGAATACGCGGAAGGCAACCCGGTAGGAACCGGACCGTTCAAGTTCGATTCCTGGAACGTCGGCGCAGACCTCACCGTCTCCGCGTACGAGGAGTACTGGGGCGAGCAGGGCGACGTCCAGACGGTCATCTTCCGGATCATCGATGACCCGCAGGCGCGCACGCAGGCGCTGCAGGCGGGGACCGTCGACGGCTTCGACCTCGTGTCCCCGGCTGACATTCCGCTTCTTGAGGAGGAAGGGTTCATGATCGTTCCGCGCGATCCGTTCACCATCCTCTACCTCGGCATCAACCACACCGTCGAAGAGCTGAGCGATCCGCTGGTCCGCGAGGCCATCCACCACGCCATCGACAAGCAGGCGCTGATCGACCAGACGCTGCCTGAGGGAACCCAGCTGGCCACGCAGTTCATTCCCGATGTCGTCGACGGCTACAACGAGGACGTCACCACGTACGAATACGATCCGGAGCGCGCGATGGAACTGCTGGCCGAGGCCGGCTACCCGGACGGCTTCGAGGTCCAGTTCAACTACCCGACGGACGTCTCCCGCCCGTACATGCCTACCCCGGAGCAGGTGTTCACGAACCTCAGTGACCAGCTGAGCGAGGTCGGCATCACCGTTACCCCGGCGCCCGACGTCTGGACGCCTGACTACCTCGACCGCATTCAGGGCACCGAGAACCACGGCATCCACCTCCTCGGCTGGACCGGCGACTACAACGACACCGACAACTTCATCGGCGTCTTCTTCGGCCAGGAGAAGCCGGAGTTCGGCTTCGACAACCCGGAACTGTTCGAGGCACTCAGCGAGGCTCGCGGCATGACAGACCGCGAAGAGCAGACCACCACCTACGAGGAGATCAACGAGCAGATCGCCCAGTTCAACCCGGCGATCCCGCTGGCGCATCCCGCGCCGTCGCTGGCCTTCGCTCCGCGGGTGGATTCCTACCCGGCGAGCCCCGTGAATGACGAAGTATTCAGCATGATCGAACTGAACGAGTAAAAACTCTGGCGGAGGGACCGAAACATTGGTCCCTCCGCTTTTGTTTGCTCTCGTCCACTCGATGCCACACTGTTGAAAGGACATCGTGCTTCGCGTCATTGGTAAACGCCTCGCCCTGCTCGTTCCTACCCTGTTTGGACTTTCGGTCCTGCTTTTTCTCTGGGTTCGGGGCCTGCCGGGCGGGCCTGCAACAGCCCTGCTGGGCGAGCGGGCAACCCCGGAAGCGGTAGCCCGCGTCAACGAGCTGTACGGTTTCGACGAACCGATCCTCCTTCAGTACTTCACCTACATGGGCAAGCTGCTGCAGGGCGATTTCGGTACCTCGATCATCACTGGCCGTCCCGTACTCGAAGAGTTTGCAACACGCTTCCCGGCCACGATCGAACTGAGCGTGGTAGCGCTGATCTTCGCGATCGGTGTCGGTATCCCGCTGGGCTATATGGCCGCGCGCCATTACGGCAAGGTGCTGGACCACGGTTCAGTGGTCCTCAGCCTGATCGGGATCACCATTCCGGTGTTCTTCCTGGCCTTCATCTTCAAGTACCTGTTTGCCATCCAGTGGCCTATCCTGCCGCCGGACGGCCGCCAGAATCCGCGAATCAACGCTACGCATGTCACTGATTTTTATGTGCTGGACGGACTCCTGACAGGCGAGTACGACGCCGCGTGGGACGCCTTCCAGCACCTGATCCTTCCAGGACTGGCACTGGGAACCATCCCGCTGGCCATTATTGTGCGCATCACGCGCGCTTCGGTGCTGGAAGTGCAGAACGCCGACTACGTACGGACGGCCCGCGCCAAGGGACTCATGGAGAAGACGATCCGGAGCCGGTTCATCCTTCGCAACGCGATGCTTCCCGTGGTGACGACCATCGGCCTGCAGACCGGCCTGCTCATCTCGGGCGCGGTCCTTACGGAGACGGTCTTTGCCTTCAACGGCATCGGCAGTTTCCTTCGCGACGCCATCTTCGAACTGGACTACCCGGTGCTGCAGGGCTTCGTTATCTTCATTGCGATCCTATACGCGCTGATCAATCTCCTGGTTGACGTCTCGTACTCCGTCATCGATCCAAGGGTGCGTGTGCAATGAGCACTGTCTTGCCTCCCGCCGCCGGCGGGCCAACTTCTCCGACCACCGACCCAAGCCTCGCTGAGGGTGGCGGCACCGGCCTCTGGAAGGACGCGTTCCGCCGTCTGCGCCGGAACCCGCAGGCCATCGCCGGGGCGGTCATCATCGGGCTGTTCCTCCTGGTTGCCGCGTTGGCGCCGATCCTTGCGCCCTACGGCGGGGAAGCGCTGCCCGGACGCACGGAAATCACCCCGACCAACATCCCCGGACCGGGCGAGCTCGCAGAATACCCGCTGGGCCTCGACCGCTTCGGCGGTGATGTGCTCAGCAAACTGATCTGGGGTGCGCAGGCGTCGCTGCTGATCGGTGTCATCTCGACAGCGATCGGCCTGGCCGGCGGAATGCTGCTCGGGCTGCTTGCCGGCGGCCTGGGCGGCTGGGTGGACAGTGTCATCATGCGCTTCGTGGACATCCTGCTGTCCGTCCCGAACCTGCTCCTCGCCGTCAGTATCGCGGCCATCCTGGGACAGGGGCCCTACGCGGTGATGATCGCAATCGGCGCCTCGCAGCTCCCGATCTTCGCGCGCCTGCTGCGTTCCTCCATGCTGTCGCAGCGTGGATCGGACTACATTCTCGCTGCGCAGACGCTCGGCCTCAGCAAGCGCACGATCACCATGAGCCATCTGCTGCCCAACAGTGTCGGGCCGGTGATCGTGCAGGCGACGCTGTCCCTCGCGACAGCAGTGATCGACGCCGCTGCCCTGTCCTTCCTGGGGCTCGGCGGCGGGGTTCCGCAGACGGCCGAGTGGGGACGCATGCTGACCTACGCTCAGCGGGAGCTCGCCTCGGACCCGTACCTGGCGTTCCTGCCCGGCGCGTGTATCGCCATCACCGCGCTCGGATTCACCCTGCTGGGCGAATCCCTGCGCGAGGCGCTGGACCCGAAGACCCGCCAGAAGTAGATCTTCCAGGGAAAAGAACAGTACGACGACGGCCGGTCACCTTTCGAAGCGAAGGTGACCGGCCGTCGTCGTACATAGTTCCCACAGAGGGGGGCTTGGCGGAGGGGTCAGGCGATGTTGAGTTCGTTACCCGGGATGGAAGCCAGAAGCTTCCGGGTGTACGGGTGGCGCGGGTTCTGGAAGACTTCCTCGGAGCTCGCCGCCTCAACCAGTTCGCCGTCCTTCATGACGCAGACGTAGTCGGAGATAAGCCGGACCACAGCGAGGTCATGGGAGATGAACAGGTAGCTCAGGCCCAGCTCGGACTGGAGGTCGCCCAGGAGCTTGAGGATCTGTGCCTGCACCAGGACATCGAGGGCAGAGACGGGCTCGTCGCAGACGATCAGTTCGGGCTTCAACGCCAGGGCGCGGGCGATGGCGACGCGCTGCCGCTGCCCGCCGGAGAGCTCCGAAGGATAGCGGCGCAGCGCGTTGTGCGGCAGGGACACCTGGTCCATGAGTTCGCGTACCCGGGCAGCGCGCTCCTTCTTCGAGCCGCGCTTGTAGGCATTGAGGGGTTCCTCGACGATGCGCTCGATGGTGAACATCGGGTTGAGCGATGAGTAGGGGTCCTGGAACACGGGCTGCACACGCTGCCGGAAATCGGCGAGCTGCGCCTTATCCAGGGTCGCCACGTCCATGCCGTCGAACTTCATGGTGCCCGAGGTCGGTTCGATGAGCTTCAGGAGCATGCGCGCCGTCGTCGTCTTGCCCGAGCCTGATTCGCCCACGATGGCGACGGTCTGGCCCCGTGGGATGTCCAGCGTGACGTTTTTCGCGGCGTAGAAGTCCTCGGAGCTGCCGCGGCGCTTGTAGATCTTCGTCAGGTCGCGTATCTCGACGATGTTGTTGGTCGGAGCGGCCTCGTCAACGGAGTCGGCGTCTGCCTGGTGCTCCTCAAAAGCTGCCGCCGCTACTGCTGCGCGCTTCGCGGCATCCTCGTGGTACGCGCCAGGACGCAGGCGGACCGCCGCTACGCTCGGCGCGGCCCGGACCAGTGACTGCGTGTAGGGGTGTTTGGGGTCGTTGAGGAGCTGGGCAGCCGGACCGGTTTCAACCACACGGCCGCGGTGCATCACCACCAGTTCCGAGGCACGTTCCGCTGCCAGGCCCAGGTCATGCGTGATGAGCAGCACCGAGGTGCCGAGCTGCTCGGTCATGGTGTCGATCTGGTCGAGGATGGTGCGCTGCACGGTGACGTCAAGCGCGCTGGTGGGCTCATCGGCGATCAGCAGCCGCGGACGGCACGCAAGCCCGATGGCGATCAGCGCGCGCTGGCGCATGCCGCCGGAAAACTCATGCGGGTACTGCTTGGCGCGGTCCGCGGCGTCCGGCAGGCCGGCAGCCGACAGCACCTCGACGACGCGTTCCTTCACGTTCTTCTTGTCCGCGAGCCCGTGCACCAGGAGGGTTTCCGCCACCTGGGTGCCGATTTTCGCAACCGGGTTGAGGTTGGACATGGGGTCCTGGGGCACCAGGCCGATTGCCCGGCCGCGGATGGTGCGCATGGCTGACTCCGGGAGGGGAACCAGGTCCCTGCCCTCGAACAGGATGCTGCCACGGGTAACCCGCCCGTTACCGGGCAGCAGGCCGATGCAGGCCATCGCCGTCGTCGATTTACCCGAACCCGACTCACCCACGATGGCCAGGGTCTTTCCACGGTGCAGGGTGAAGCTGGCGTCTTCGACGGCGTGTACCTCGCCGTACGTGGTGCTGAAGCTGACTGCCAGGTTCTTCACCTGAAGCATGGGGGCGTTCTCGGCGTCATCGACACCGTTGTCGATAGAGGTGATTTCCGTCATAGCTCTATCGTCCCTCATAACCGCCCTGCATCAGGTCATGGCGCGTCAGTTTGTGCACAAGGTGGTCGATGGCCAGCCGATAGCCGTCCACGCCGGCCCCGACGATCACCGCATCCACCACGGGAGAGAGGTATGAGTGGTGTCGGAATTCGTCACGCCGGTGCACGTTGCTGATGTGCACCTCGACGGTCGGCAGGCCAACGGCGCTGACTGCATCCCTCAGGGCAACCGAGGTGTGGGTGTAGGCACCGGCATTGACAACGATTCCGTCGGCCGTTCCGGCAGCGCCCTGGACAGCGTCGACCAGATCGCCCTCATGGTTCGACTGCCTGCAGTTGACAGCCCAACCGTGGGCACCGGCAGCCGAGGCACAGAGGTTCTCAACGTCGTCGAGCGTGTGTGAGCCGTAGACCTCCGGCTCACGGGTACCGAGCAGGTTCAGGTTCGGGCCGTTGAGGATCAGCAGGGTAGTGGTCGCCATGGCTTAACTATGCCTGATCTGTCAGGGGCGGACCCGCCGGCTCACAGGCGTCAGTCGAGGGTGGGAACTGGCCGGCGCATGCGTGCTGCTGCCGTCGCGCCGGCGACAGTCACAAGGCTCATGAGAGCCAGTACGACGCCGGGATGCCACCATGCACCGTCCGTCGCCGTGCCGAAGGCCTGCGTGATCGACGGCGCGAAACCGGCCACGATCGCGGCGATGCTGTAGGAGAAGGACAGTGCCGTGAAGCTGGTGCTCGGTTCGAAGAGGTCCGCCATCAGGCCGCCGAGCGCTGCCCAGCTCGCAGTGGGCAGGATCCCGCCGAGCAGGATGGCGGCTATGTAGAGCGGCGCGTCCGCGATGCTGATGACCCAGTACAGCGGGAAGGCGATCAGTGCGGTGCCGATCGCACCGCCGGCCACGACTTTCGCTGAGCCGACTTTCATGGCCAGCCAGCCGAATGCCGGGATGGTTGCGAGCTGCAGCAGTGAGCCGATGAGCGCCGCGTTCAGGACTGTTTCCTGCGCCAGGCCCAGCCGCTCGGTTCCGTAGGCCTGGGTGTAGGACACCATGAGGAAGTAGGAGCCGATCCCGAGGACGGCGGACGCCGTGGCGACGACGACGGCGACCGGCTGTGTGCGCAGCACGCTCACCAGTGGTACGCGCACCTTTTTGGTGGTCTGGAAGACCGGTGTCTCGTCGATTGCCAGGCGCAGGTAGAGCGCGACGGCGAGGAACGGGAACGCAAGCAGGAACGGGATGCGCCAGCCCCATGTGGTCATGACGTCCGGCACGGTCACTGCGAGGACGAGGAAGATCAGCGAGATCAGCATGGTGCCCACGGGCGAGCCGAGTTGGGGGATGGCCGCGTACAGGGCGCGCTTCCGCGGGCTGGCATGCTCAGTGGCGATCAGGATGGATCCGCCCCACTCGCCGCCCAGCGACAACCCCTGGAGCAGGCGCAGCACGGTGAGGATGATGGGGGCCCACACGCCGATGACGCTGTAGTCAGGGAGGAGCCCCACGGACCCCGTAGCGAGCCCCATCAGCAGGATGGTCCAGATGAGGGTCTTCTTACGGCCGATCCGGTCACCAAGGTGACCGAAGAGGATGGCGCCCAGCGGGCGGGCGACGAAGCCCATCGCGAAGATCAGGAATGCCGACAGCGTGCCCGCGAGGGGATCCTGGGCGGCGAAGAAGACCTCATTGAACACGAGTGCGGCGGCAGTGCCGAACACGTAGAAGTCGTAGGACTCAAGGGCGGTTCCAACGAAGGATGCAGCGGCGGTCTTCCGGGCCATTCCGGGGCGGGTGACCGGCGTCGGGCGGGGTGCGGTAGAGGTGGACACGCTTCAGAATTGTCCTCGCTGCGACCCGGAGGAGGCCAGCTTTCCCGGGCAAGGTCACAGTGCCGGTTGACGCACCTCACATTGCGGGCGCCGGACCGCCGCCCCGGGTAAGGCGGCGGTCTGGCGTTGGTCAAGCTCTGGCGCTCGTCAACCTGGGTCGGAAGCGCTACTTCCGCAACGACGCGGCGATCTGCTGCATGATCGTTGGATCCGACAGCGTCGTGGCATCGCCCACCTCGCGGCCTTCCGCAACGTCCTTGAGCAGGCGGCGCATGATTTTGCCCGAGCGGGTCTTGGGCAGCTCCGGCACCACGAGGATATTGCGGGGTTTGGCAATCGGCCCGATCTCCTTGGCGACGTGATTGCGCAGAGTGGTGACGACGTCGTCGTCGTGAACCGCTGAGCCGCGCAGAATCACGAAGGCCACCACCGCCTCACCGGTGGTCTCATCCGAGGCACCGACGACGGCGGCCTCCGCCACCGACGGATGGCTCACCAGAGCGGACTCAATCTCTGTTGTCGACAGCCGGTGTCCGGAGACGTTCATGACGTCATCCACCCGGCCGAGCAGCCAGATGTCGCCGTCCTCGTCGCGTTTGGCGCCGTCGCCGGCGAAGTACATGTTGTCGAAGCGGGACCAGTAGGTTTCCTTGAACCGTTCCGGGTCTCCCCAGATTCCACGCAGCATCGCCGGCCACGGTTCGCGGATCACGAGGTAACCACCGGATCCGTTGGGCACCGACTTGCCCATCTCATCCACCACATCGACGGCGATTCCGGGCATTGCCACCTGAGCAGACCCGGGCTTGCACGCCGTGACGCCGGGCAGCGGGGACACCATGTGTGCGCCGGTCTCGGTCTGCCACCACGTGTCCACGATCGGAGCGCGGGTTTCCGAGCGTCCGCCGTTGCCACCGATGATCTCCCGGTACCACATCCACGCTTCGGGGTTGATGGGTTCACCGACCGAGCCAAGGACCCGGATGGAGGAAAGATCAAACTTGGCTGGGATGTCCCGTCCCCACTTCATGAAGGTGCGTATGGCTGTGGGCGCGGTGTAGAGGATGGAGACCTTGTACTTCTCGATCAGCTCCCACCAGCGGCCCTGGTGAGGGGTATCGGGTGTGCCCTCATACATCAGCTGGGTAGCGCCGTTCACCAGCGGTGAATACGCGACGTAGCTGTGGCCGGTGACCCAGCCGATGTCCGCGGTGCACCAGAAGACATCGGTTTCAGGGTGCAGGTCGAAAGTGTTCTTCTGGGTGAACGCGGTCTGCGTGAGGAACCCGCCCGTGGTGTGCAGGATGCCCTTCGGCTTTCCGGTGGTGCCGGAGGTGTAGAGGATGAAGAGCGGATGCTCTGAATCGTGGCCCTCTGCGGTGTGCTCCCCGGAGGCCGGCCCGACGACGTCGTCCCACCAGATGTCCCGACCCTCGGTCCATTCCACGGGTTCCCCGTTGCGCTTGACCACAACAACGTTCTCCACGGTGTGCCCGGGACGTTCCAGGGCGCCATCGACGGCGGGCTTGAGGGCGCTGGGTTTGCCGCGGCGGTAGGTTCCGTCAGAGGTGACCACCAGTTTGGCTTCGGCGTCGTCGATCCGGCTGCGGAGGGCGTCGGCCGAAAATCCGCCGAAGACCACTGAGTGGACGGCGCCGATGCGGGCGCAGGCAAGCATGGTGATGACTGCCTCGGGGATCATGGGCAGGTAGACCGCCACGCGGTCACCCTTGGCGACACCGAGGGATTCGAAGGCATTGGCGGCCTTCTTCACCGCTGTGGTGAGCTCGGCATACGTGTACGTGCGGGTGTCGCCCGGCTCGCCTTCGAAATGGATGGCGACGCGGTCCCCGCGGCCCTGCTCAACGTGGCGGTCAAGCGCGTTGTACGCGGCGTTGACCTTCCCACCGACAAACCACTTGGCGAAGGGAGCCTCGGACCAGTCCAGAGCCTGCGAGAAATCCTCATGCCAGGTCAGCAGTTCCCTAGCCTGGCGAGCCCAGAATTCCGGCCCCTCCTTACCCTGCTCATACAGGTCGGCCGTGGCAATGGCATTGGCAACGAAATCTTCGCTCGGCGGGAAGCGCCGTTCCTCGTGGAGCAAATTTTCGAACGCGTCACCAGTGGAAATCTGGGTGTCTTCAGACATTGTGAACCCCTTCGGCCAATCAGTACGGAGACGGGCTTGAACAGACTCAGTCAGCCCGCGAATGTGCTGTGTTCCACAGTAGTGGGGACCTCCCCCAAACCGTGTGCGCCCGGTCACACGGCAGATGCGAAAGGCACGGATTCTGCGATGAGCGGTGGGCGCGCGGCCCAGACATGTCCCATCATTGGTAGGAAAGGAAGTGGGCGTTGACTAGGGTTGTCAAAGAAATCCGAATCCGGCTCAACGCCCTCGGCACCTTCGACTGCGGCACCCACCGCCGTTATGAAACGGAGAATCCAGACATGACCGAACAGCGCCAGTACGACGGCGGCGCAGACACCGCGCATAGCTCGCCGGTGCAGCAATCCGGCCGGTCCGAAACCCCTGCTGATGCCTCCCCGTCCGCCGGACACACCGGACACACCGGACCAGAGGCAGTGGCCGGTCCCTTCACCCTGCGTGAGACCGTCATCGGTGTCTCCGTGCTGGTGATGTTTGTCGGAACCATTCTGCCGTTTGTGGACGGCGTCAACCTGTGGCGCACGTTCTCCCTCTTCTTCCTGGGCATCGGCATTCTGCTGCCGGTCGCCGCGCTGGCGCTGCTGGTGGCCCGCCGCCAGGGCAGCAAGCGGCTGCGTGTCGGTTCTCTCTCCGTGGACCAGTTCGCTTCGGTTGCGGCGGCCTTTGCTGCCGCCTTCTTCTTCCTCCAGACGGTCACGACGTTCGAGATCGGTGCGCTGATTGCGCTACTCGGATCCGTCGGATTCCTGGTGGCCACAGTCGGTGGTCCGCATATCGGCGTGTTCAAGCCCGACTTCGCCGGCCGTCCGTCGTCGTCCGCGCATCCCATTGCCAGGGAAGCACTGCCCGCGAAGCAGCGCCCGCCCAAGCCGGTGCCGGCGGAGAAGGTCAGCGGCTGGAGCAGCCCATCCTCTTCAGGGGAATCAACCGCGAGTGGTCCGAGCAGCGCCGGATACAGCGCCGGCTACGCCGTCGCGGGTTTTGCAGCAGGCCAGGGTGCGGGTGCCTCACCGGATCTTTCCGTGCAGAATCGTTCAGCGCGAGAATTCTCAGCGCAGGATTCAGGCCATCAGCCCGCGAGCTCTTCTGCGCGCGCTGAAGCGTCTGCAACGGCCCCTGCTGAAGCCCAGGCAACGGCCGCGCAGCCGAGCGCCGATCATGCCTCGGGTGTGCAGGCGGACAGTAGCGCTGATGCTTCGGCAAAGTCCGCCGCGCCCGCAGCTTCGAAGGAGCATGCCGGCTCCGAGGCTCCCGCGGAGTCCGCTGCGCCTGCCGCTTCCGCTAGCTCCGAGACGCGCGCTTCCGAGACACAGGCCGCGCCTGCTGATCCCCAGACGCACACCGGGTCCCAGACGCACACCGACCCCGCCGCGCCCGCAGAATCCGCGGGCCCCGCTGCCACCGCCGCGCAGCCCAGAGTCGAGGAAACCGCGCCGGATAGAACGGCGGCGCACCCTGTCGTCCAGCGTCACAAGGACACTGCGGATGAGCATTCCTCGCACCCGCGTACGGAGTCCATCTCGGCTACCCGCGACGCGGACGATGACGAGCCCATGCTTGAGGCTTTCTGGTTCGCCGTCGGTACACCCCGCTCAGTGGTTGACGAGCAGACCGGTGCGCCGCTCTTCGTGCTCCAGCCCGGCGACTGGGAAGTGGGCATCGAGGACCGCGGACACGAATTCCTGGTCCAGGACAAGCGCACTGGCCGTACCGGCGTCATGCGGGACCTGCGGAACATCGAGCGCGCGCCTACCGAGAGCTAGCAACGGGGCCGGCTGGAACTACGAGGAAGGACGGGCCAGCGTGGACGTATCGCCCATTGCCCTGAAGCGCCGCGCGCGGAAGATCCACCGGATCCTGGCCGAAACCTACCCCTACGCCGTTGCGGAACTGGACTTCCGCAACCCGTTCGAGCTGCTGGTTGCAACGGTCCTGTCCGCGCAGACCACCGATGTCCGCGTCAACCTGACCACTCCTGCCCTGTTTGCGCGTTACCCCGACGCGCGCAGCCTCGCCGAAGCCGCGGAAGATGAACTCCAGGACATGATTCGTCCCACGGGGTTCTTCCGGGCCAAGTCGAGGAGCCTTCTCGCGCTCGCCACCAAGATCGTTGATGAATTCGACGGGGACGTGCCCGGCCGTCTGCAAGACCTCGTCACGCTCCCGGGCGTCGGGCGCAAGACCGCCAACGTGGTTCTCGCGAACGCCTTCGGGATTCCCGGCGTCTCAGTCGATACCCATGTTGGGCGGCTGTCCCGCCGTTTCGGCTGGACCACCGAGGAGGACCCGGTGAAGGTGGAGTCCGACGTCGCCGCTCTCTTCGAGCGGAAAGACTGGACCATGCTCTCGCACCGGGTCATCTTCCACGGACGCCGCATCTGCCATGCCAAGAAGCCGGCGTGCGGTGCCTGCCCGGTGGCCTCGCTCTGTCCCTCCTACGGCGAGGGCGAGGTGGATCCGGAGAAGGCACGGAAGCTGCTCAAGTACGAGCTCGCTCCCGGGCGAGAGGATCTTCACCGACGCATGCTGGAAGGCGCGTCCCGCGCCGAGCTGCTGGCTGCCGGCCACACGTTGAGCGCATGAGCGCTTACACCCAGCTCAAAGCGTTCGCGGACGGGGCAGCTCCCATCGGCCCTGGTGCGGACACCACCGAGTCCTGGCAGCTGGGCGGAATCGATCTCGAAACCGCGCGACCAGCCGCCGTGCTGATCCTCTTCGGACACCTCGACGACAGACCCGCCAGAACCCACTCCGCTGCCGTTCCGGACGATCTGGACGTTTTGTTTGTGACCCGCGCGGGAACGTTGCGCAACCATCCCGGCCAGGTGGCGTTTCCCGGCGGAAAGATCGACGACGACGACGCCAGCCCTGCCGCTGCTGCCCTTCGTGAGGCAGAGGAAGAGACGGGACTGGATCCGGCGGGTGTCGAGATCCTGGGCGCGCTGCCGGTGGTCGGCCTGCCCGTCAGCAACTACCTGGTGACGCCGGTGCTCGGATGGTGGGCGTCCCCCACCCCGGTGCGCGTGGTGGACCACGCCGAGTCTTCCCATGTGTTCCGTGCGCCGGTGGCCGACCTGCTCTCGGATGAGGTGCGGTTCACGGCGGTGGTCAGGCGGAACGGTCGCACGCACAGCACGCCTGCCTTCACCATCGACGGCATCACCATCTGGGGTTTCACCGGCCTCCTGCTGTCACGGCTCTTCGACGGACTGGGGTGGACCCAGCCCTGGGACGAGGCCCGGGAGCGGGACGCGCCGATTTAGTTACTTCGCGTCGGCGTAGGAGTCCACCACCACAACATTCACGGGGAACTCCACTGGGATCTGGCCGAACATCAGGTGTGCGGCGGACCGTGCGGCCTCGGTGACCATGGCAGCTACCTGATCGGTCAGCTCGGCCGGGACATGGAGCATCACCTCGTCATGCAGGAAGAAGACGATGTGCGCACCGGCGTAGTCGGGAGTGTCGGCGCGCAACCGGCGTCGTAATTCTGCCAGCCAGCACAGCGCCCATTCCGCGGCAGTGGCCTGGACCACGAAGTTGCGTGTGAAGCGGCCGCGTGAGCGGGCAAGGGAATCGGCACGTTGCTGCTCGGCGGCGCTGCTGGTGCGCTGCGCTGCGAGCCACCGTTCCGACGGCGGAGGGCAGCCCCGGCCGAGGAAACTTGCGACGACGCCGCCCGCCTCACCGGTGCGTGCCGCCGCCTCGACCACGGAGATCGCCTGCGGATAGGTGCGGGTCAGCTGGGGCATCAGACGGCCGGATTCGCCGGTGGTGGCGCCGTACATGGCTCCGAGCATTGCGACCTTGGCCTTGGCGCGGTCGCCGCCGAAGCCCTGGTCCGCAATGCCCTGATACAGGTCCAGCCCGCGGCCGGCCGTCGCCAGCGCGGAATCCCTGCCCAGCGCAGCAAGGACCCGTGGTTCAAGTTGTGCGGCATCAGCAACAATCAGTACGTGGCCTGGGTCCGGCCGGACGGCATCACGCACCTGATGCGGGATCTGCAGGGCGCCGCCGCCGTTGGACGCCCAGCGTCCGGACATGCTGCCACCCACAATGTACTCGGGACGGAACCTGCCGCCATGTACCCAGGTATCCAGCCAGGTCCAGCCATTGGCGGTGAGGAGGCGGGAGAGCTTCTTGTACTTCAGCAGCGGCGCAATGGCGGGATGAGAGTGGCGCTGGAGTTCCCAGGACCTCGTCGAGGACACCTCGATGCCCGCCCGGTGCAACGCACGCAGCAGCTCCTGCGGGGAATCCGGGTTGAACCGGGGGTTGTCGAGAGCCGCGCGCAGCTCACCCGCCAGGCGCTCAAGCTCCGCAGGGCGGTGGCCTTCCCGCGGTCGGGGCCCGAGCTGGGAGGTGAGCAGCTCATCGTGCAGGTCGGCGCGCCACGGAATGCCGTGGAACTCCATCTCGGCGGCGACCAGGGCACCGGCGGACTCCGCTGCGACCAGCAGGGCCAACTGCGCTGGGCGGTCGCTGTTTTTGAGCGCCTGCTGTTGCGCAGCGAATTCTGCCACTACCTGAAGTGCATCAGCGCCGCTGGCAGGCTGTGCCGCCTCGAACAGGCTGCCCTGAAGCGGCGACGCTGCCACCGGCGGTAGAGCCCGGGCGGGGTTGGCATCCTCGGCCTCATCGGGGCGGAACTGCAGGTGGCTCCCGTATTCCGTTCCTGCGCAGGAGGGGGAGTGGCGAAGGATCTCCCGGCTGAGCGCGACGTCGTGGCAACGCTCAACGGTGACGCCGGCAGCGAGCAGGCGCGGGTACCAGGCGCGGGTGCCGTCCCACACCCAGCGGACCCCTGGCCGCTCCAGTTCCCGTACAGTCTCACCGAGCTGCGCTAGCGGAACAACGACGGCGTCTGCCGTGGGTGCTCCCGCTGAGTCCACCGGCACAAACGCTGCCTGGGCATCGTCCACTCCGCTCATGCGCTGCCCGCTCGACGGCGGTGCAAGGACGATATACACGTCTCCTATTGTTGCCCACTGCTTCGGTCTCTACTGCTTCGCTCGCCACTGCTTGTGTTGTCCACCGAAAGACGGCGGCAGGTCGCACAACTCCTGCACTTCTGCTGAAGATATCCACATACGCCGCCACGGGCCGCATTCGGTGGACTCTTGGGAGCAGGCTGGCCGTATGTCTTCCTGGATCCCGGCCGCTGAATCGGCCGCCGTCGTGCTGGTCACCTCCTCACAACGCATCCGCGATGAAGTGGCGCGGGTGGCGGTTGCTGCGGGTCTCGCCCTCGCGAGCGCTTCCACGGTGAGCGAGGCGCTGGCGTTACGTCCCGCCGTCGCGCTGCTGGACAGCGACAATGCGCGGCACACTGTCTCCGGTTGCGCCGTGATCATCGTCGGTCTTGACAGTGATGAGGCCGCAGCGTGGACGGCAGCTTCGCGGTGCAATGCCGATCGGGTGGCCATCCTTCCTCATGCTGCCGGGTGGCTCGCTGAGCACCTGGGTATGCTGCAGCGTGTCCGTGATGAGGGGACGGTCGTCGGTGTTCTGGGTGCCGTCGGAGGAACAGGCGTGAGCACCATTAGCGCCTTGCTTGCTGCTTCCGCGGTGTCACGGGACCTGAACCCGCTACTCGTGGACGGTGATCCGTTCGGTGGTGGGCTCGAGCTCTCCCTCGGCGGCGAGTCGGTGCCCGGCGTACGGTGGCCGGACCTTGGGGAAGTACGCGGGACCTTGAACCCGGAGCAGCTGATTCATGCTCTGCCGTCACTCGGCGGCTTCTCGCTACTGTCCATGGGCACCGAACCACCTGCGCCGGGCATCCTGGCATCAGCGGCGGTGCCGCCCATCATGGAGGCGGCGCGGGGAGCGTTCAAGCTGACGGTGGTCGATGTGGCGCGAGGATGGTCGGCTGACGGATCACTGCTTCCCTACTGTGACAGTGTCCTCATTGTTGTACCCGGTCGTGTCCGGGCTATTTCGGCTGCCCGCGCGCTGGTGGCGCAGCTGCAGCCGTTGCCCGTGCGGGCTCTCGTCCGGGGGCCGCTGGGCCCGGACCTCGACCCGGATCGGGTGGCAGATGCCGTTGGCGTGCCGAACGCGGGCTATCTGCCCTACCTTCGCGCCGCCGTGGGCAGCGAAAACCAGGGAAGGGTTCTGGATCTGGCACGCCACCGTGCCGTTCGCTCGTTCGGCCGCTCGGTCCTCGGCGCTGTGCTTCCCGGACCGCTGAAGGCGGTCGCATGAACCAGCACATCAGAGCCCGCCGTGCCCGTCCGGATGCCCTGCCGGCGGACGCCGCCATGGTCGCGCAGGTACGGGACGTCGTGCTCAACGAAGCAGAGCCCGTCACCGGAGCCAGGCTCGCCGCCGCAGTTCAGTCGACCGGACGGCTGCTGGGGTCGGAGGGTGCCTTCCGTACCCTCGACCGCGTCCGCGCGGAGTTGCAGGGGCTCGGTCCGTTGCAACGGTTGGCGGAAGATCCGGCGGTGACCGACATTCTCGTCAACGGGCCGGGCGCAGTCTGGGTGGACAGCGGCGGTAATTTGCAACGCACCGACCTCACCTTCTCCAGTGATGCTGACGTGCGGGCACTCGCCACACGGCTGATCGCGGCCGGCGGGCGCAGGCTGGACGACGGCAACCCCTGCGTGGACGTGCGGCTGGACCGGTTCCGGGTGCACGCGGTCCTCCCGCCGCTCTCCACAACGGGGACGTTGCTCTCCATCCGTATCCAGCGGCAACGGCACTTTTCCTTCGATGAACTGGTGTCCTCCGGCGCGCTGGACGCGCAGATGTCCGCAGCACTGCGCGGGATCGTGAGCAAGCGTCTGAACTTTTTGATCAGCGGCGCTACCGGCACGGGGAAGACCACCCTGCTCGCTGCCCTATTGTCGCTCAGCGGGTCCCACGAACGGCTGGTCACGGTCGAGGATTCCGCTGAGCTCAGCCCTGCGCATCCCCATGCCGTCGGACTTCAGAGCAGGCACGGAAACCTTGAAGGCAGCGGATCGGTGGACCTGGCCGAGCTGGTTCGTCAAGCGCTGCGAATGCGCCCGGACAGGCTGATCGTCGGGGAGTGCCGCGGCGCCGAAGTGCGCGAACTCCTGGCGGCGATGAACACGGGGCACGATGGCGCCGGTGGAACAATCCACGCGAATTCCGCGGCAAGCGTCCCTGCCCGGCTTTCCGCGCTCGCAGCCCTCGCCGGGATGGAAGCGCAACCACTGGCGCAACAGGCGGCCAATGCTCTCGACGTCGTCGTCCACGTCATCCGTGCAGGCAGCGGCCGCACGGTCTCCGAGATCGGTGTCCTTGAGAGGACGGCGAATGGTGAGCTGGTGGTGAGGACTGCCCTCGCGCGAAACGGAGCTGCATCGGAGCGCGGGCCGGCGTGGGAGGCGCTGGCTCTGAAGCTCGAGCGGGGCCGTTGAGATGAGCGGAGCGCTCGTTGCCTGCCTGCTCTTTGCCGCGTGCTGGGTCCTGGCGTTTCCCCGCCGCTCGCCGCGCAGCGCGGATCGGCTGCACCGGAACCTTCCCATTGCCCTTCCGGCCCTCTTCCCGAGGCGCCCAATGAAGACTGACCCACACGAAATCCCACTGTTCGTCCATCAATTGACCGGCCTGCTCCAGGCAGGACGGACGCCATCCCAGCTGTGGGGAGACGCGCTCAGCGTGCATGGCGGCAGTACCGGAACCGCGTTCTCGTCAGCAGCAAGGCCCGCGCTGAGTTCCGCCCATCAGGCTGCACAGCTCGGACTCAGCGTTCCGGAGGTTTTGCGGGAGGCAGCAACCCGCACCAGGGATCCGGCGTTGCGGCCACTCTGGCAGGACCTGGCTGCCTGCTTTGAGGTCGCCGAGCGCAGTGGTGCACCCCTCGCCGCCGTCCTTGCCCGCTATGCGGTGCAGCGCGAATCGTGGCTCGACTCTGATGCTGCCCGCGATACGGCACTCGCCGGACCCAGGGCTACGGTCCGCCTGCTTTCCTGGCTTCCGCTGTTCGGATTGGCGGTGGGCTATCTGATAGGAGTGGATCCCCTCGCTGTCCTTCTCGGTTCGGCGCCGGGCATCGCCGCACTGTGTGCAGGTTTTGTACTCATGGTTATCGGCAGGATCTGGTCGAGCAGGCTGGTGCGGGCGGCGGCGGGCGATCGCACATGACCGGTGCACTGATCGCTGCGCTTCTCTTTGCTGCTTGCTGGGTTCTCCATCGATCGCCGCCTCTGAGTGCCCTTCCACCGGGCGTGGCACAGGGAGACGTGGCCGGGCTTCAGGATGACGGGCTGGAAGATCCAGCACTGATGATGGACCTGATGGCGTCCATGCTTGCTGCCGGCTCATCGCTGGACCGCGGTCTCGACGTCCTTGCGCGGTCGGCATCAGCCCCCGTGGGCGCTTCCCTCAGTGCCGTCAAGACTGCGCTGGATCTGGGTGCCTCCTGGGACGTTGCGTGGGCAGCAGTCCCGCATACGAAAGATGTGAAGGCAGCCCAGGAACTGGGAGATGCCCTACGGTTCGCCGGAACAACAGGGGCGCCGTCGGCCGCTGTGGTCACCGCGCACGCTGCACAGTTCAGACGGAGGAGAAACCGGGAAGCAGAGCAGCGAGCCGCTGCTCTCGGCGTGCGGCTCGTTGTGCCACTCGGACTCTGCTCCCTCCCGGCGTTCGTCTGCCTCGGCGTCATTCCCATTCTGGTGGGCCTCTTTCCGGCCTTCACGTAGCAGTGTGCTCACCGCCATCGCCATGGCCACCGCTCGCACGCCGCTCGTCTCGTGCTCCACAACGGAAGGGTAGTGCTGCACTTTTCCACTTACCGGCATCTTCATGGGCCGGCCGACGGGCAGCGCGAAAGACTCGAATCAGCCGCTGAAGCGGTCCGAACGGTTCAGCACCCGCTGAATCGTCAGTCAGGATCAACCGGAAGAACCATCAACCAAGGAGTCGTCATGACAGGTTCCACCACCGCAGCAACAGCCCACACCGCAGCAACAACTCACACCGCGGCAACAGCCCGGTCCGGGGACCCGCAGGAATGCTCCGGGGAAGCGAGGCCACTTGCCACCGTGACGCCCCTGCGGCCCGAGCCCGTCAGGACCAACCGCCGGACAAGGCGTGCGCTGATGCGGTCCGAGGCAGGGCTGGCCACCGCCGAGTACGCGATCGCCACACTGGCCGCTGTGGGGTTCGCGGCACTTCTGGTCGCAGTCCTTTCCAGTGGGGAGATCCGCGGAATGCTCATGTCGCTGATCACCAACGCCCTCAGCTTCGGCTGACGGGGGTGGAACGGACTGGACCGCGGGTAGCGCAGCGCAGGGACGCAGGAGCTGTGACGGCGGAGGTGGCAGTAGCACTCCCGGCAGTAGTGGTGGTCCTGGCCGTAGTTCTCGCTGCTGCTGCACTCGGCTTGTCTCAGCTGCGGATCGAGGAAGCGGCGAGGGCAGGGGCACGCGAGATCATGCGGGGCGAGTCGTCGGCCGTCGTCGAGGGCACAGTTCGGCGGATTGCAGGCGAGCAGGCGACTATCGCGATCCAGTCCAACGGCTCCTATAGTGCCGTCACCGTCGAGACCACGGTGGATGTGCCCGTGCTGGAGTTGCTCGACGTCAACCTCTCAGCCCGCGCGGTCGCCCTGCCGGAGCAGGAATGAAGGGCATCGAACCGGACAAGGAATCAGGAGCCGGCACCGCTTTGATGACCGGCGTCGCCCTGGCCGCCCTGCTGCTGCTCTCAGTTGTTGTCCTGTTCGCGCAGGCGTCCGTGGCAGCCTTGAGGGCAGCAACGGCCGCGGACCTTTCCGCACTCGCGGGGGCTGACGCTGCACGAGGGCTCCGCGACGGAAGCCCCTGCGCGGTAGCCTCCGAGGTCGCTTCCCTTCAGGACGCCCGGCTGACAGGGTGCTCGATCGAGGGAGAATCAGGACACATCGTTCAGGTTTCCACCGAGGTCGATTCCATTCCTGCGCTTCCCCCGGCAACGGGACAGGCCCGAGCCGGTCCACCGTCACCAGACCCCTAGCGGAAGGAGGATTACCCGTCCGACATGTTTTTGCCTGGCGCAGGCTCCCCGTCCGGAGCCTGCGCCAGCAGCATGGTGAGCAGGGTAAGCGCGCCGTTCTTGCTCAGCGGGTTGTTGCGGTTGCCACACTTGGGCGACTGAACGCAGGAGGGGCAGCCTGTGTTGCACTCACACGAGCGGATCGCCTCCGCTGTGGCACTGAGCCACGTCTTCGCCGCCTCAAAACCCCGCTCAGCGAAGCCCGCGCCGCCGGGGTGGCCGTCGTAAACGAAGATGGTGGGGAGCCCGGTATCCGCATGGAGCGCCGTCGACACTCCGCCGATGTCCCATCGGTCGCTCGACGCGACCAGCGGCAGCAGCCCAATCGCGGCATGCTCAGCGGCATGAAGAGCGCCGGGCAGATCAGCCACGCTGATCCCGCTGCTCTCAAGCAAGCGGTTATCGCACTCGAACCAGACGCTCTTCGTGAAGAGATCCCGCGCACCAAGCTCCAGCGGTTCCTCCCCGAGGATCTCGTTCGAGACAAATGCCTTGCGCTGGAAGGAGATCACCTGGGTGGTCACCTTGACCTCCCCGAAACACACCCGGATGGGGCCCCACGGCACGTTGCGCAGCTCGGAAATCACCTCAATCTGCGTGACGTCGCGAGCCTGCGTGTAGTAGTCGGGATTGGACCGACTGACGATGGCGCAGTGCTCCTGCTCGTTCAGTTCCTCCACCACGTAGCTCTGGCCCTGATGCACATAGACCGCGCCCGTGTGAGCCTGATAGTGGCTCTGCGGTGAATCCATGGTTCCAAGAACGGTGCCGGTTTCACTCTCGATAATATTGATCGGACCGCCGCCGTCCGCCCGCAGGTTCACCATGCCTGCGGCACTCTGCGGGTGTGTCCAGAACCACCCTGCCGGGCGGTTGCGCAGCAGCCCCTGGTCCACCAGCTTGTCCATTAGCGCCGGTGCGGTATCCCCGAAGAGGGGAAGGTCCTCAATCGTCAGCGGCAGCTCCGCCGCTGCCGCACAGAGGTGCGGCCCCAGAACGTAGGGGTTGGCGGGATCAAACACCGTTGCCTCAACGCCCACGTCGAACACCGCCTCGGGGTGGTGCACCAGATAGGTGTCCAGCGGATCGTCACTGGCCACGAAGGCGGCGAGTGCGTCCTGACCCGATCGTCCGGCCCGGCCGATCTGCTGCAGCAGGGATGCACGGGTGCCCGGCCAGCCGGCCACAAGGACGGCATCCAGACCCGAAATGTCGATTCCCAGCTCCAGTGCGGATGTACTCGCCACACCCAGCAACCGGCCGGACCGCAGCGCACCCTCCAACTGGCGGCGCTCCTCGGGCAGGTACCCCGACCGATAGGCCGCGACGCGCCCCGGCAGCGTGGGATCCACTTCGCTGAGCAGCCGCTTGGTGTTCGCCGCGATGCTCTCGGCTCCCCGGCGCGACTTGATGAAGGCGATGGTCCGAACGTGCGCCGAGACCAGGTTGGCCAGTAGATCGGAGGTCTCGGCAATGACCGTCCGGCGCTGTCGGGCGCCGTTCTCGCCCCGAAGATCGGTCAACTGCGGCTCCCAGAAAGCCACCGTCGTCGCCCCGTGCGGCGACGTGTCCTCGGTGAAGGCTTGAACCGGAGCGCCGATCAGCTTCCCGAAGGACTCCGCGGGAGCGGCGGATGTCGCTGACGCTCCGATGAAGACGGGTTCCGCACCGTAGTAGGCACAGACGCGTCGAAGCCTCCGCAACAGGTTGGCGACGTGGGATCCGAAGACACCGCGGTAGCTGTGTGCTTCGTCCACGATCACATAGGTAAGACGCCGGAAGAACCGCGCCCACCACGCGTGATTCGGCAGGATTCCGTAGTGAAGCATGTCCGGGTTCGCCAGAACCAGGTTGGCGTGGTCACGGATCCAGCGGCGGGCGCCAGAGTCGGTGTCGCCGTCGTACGTGTCTGCGCGGACCGTGGCCAATCCAAGGGAAGTGATGGCAGACAGCTGGTCAGCGGCCAGCGCTTTGGTCGGCGAGAGATACAGTGCGACGGTGCCGGCCGGCTCAAGCGACACCTTCTCCTCAAGCGCCGACCGGTGGATGGCGTCAAGGACCGGCAGCTGGTAGCTGAGCGACTTGCCCGAGGCAGTACCCGTGGCGATGACCACGTGAGACCCTGCGTGAGCGGCATCCGCCGCAGCACTTTGGTGCTTCCACGGCTCTACGATTCCCCGGGCCTGATAGGCCTCCACCACCTCGGGATGGACCCACGCCGGCCATGGACTGTGCACCGCATCGCGGGCGGGAAGCTCCCTCACATGAACAAGCTGCTCGGGATCTCCACCGCCGAGCAGCGGAATCAGGGAATCATGGGCAGCCACCCGGCCATTTTGTCACCCCGGCACAAATCAGCGGCGGATCACAAAAGCATCAGCCAGGTGGGTCCAGCCCAGGTACTGGTACAGCTGGCGTCCCTCCTCTGAGGCCATCAGCAGTCCGGTTTCGACATCGTCTTCCAGAATGTCGGCGGTCAGCGCGCGCATGACAAAGCTGCCAAGGCCCCGCCGCCGGTATTGCTGAGAAGTGATGATGCGGTCATAGACAGCGTGTTCATCCTGTTTGGCCACCGAACCCCGGGCAGCCTCCTCACCGTCCACGGTCACGGAAACACGCCTGCAGCCATCCTCGCGGATGTGCTCGAGTTTGAACTCGTCGTCGGGAGGGCGGGGGTCTTCGACGTCCTGGCCGTCCATATCTGCACACATCAGAGCCTGCTGGCGGTCAGTGACCCGCATGCCGAGGGGAGCCGCGGCATCAATGAGGTCCTGCGAGCGGTTGGTGACGACGGTCAGCACACGGAAGGGATCTTCACGAGTCTCCCCGGCGAGCTCGAGCAATTCGCTGATCGTGGGCTCGTAGACGATGGTTTCGAGGTGGTTCTGCTGGTCCGTGAGTAGAACGGACAGGCTGCTCCCGTTGTCCTGCGGCGTGTAACCGCGACATTTTGCCCAGCCGGAAACCCACGTGCGGACAAGTTGTTCGGAAAGAGCGGCTCCCATGCCTGAACGATAGTGGGGACCAGGCCGTAAAGACATAGCCCGGGGAAGAGGTTGCCGATTTGAGACCTCGCGGGCGCCCGCCGGTACCCTTGAATGCGTGTCAATGAACCGGATTGTCCTGTATTACGCGTTCACCCCGCTGCCCGATCCCGAAGCGGTGCGGCTCTGGCAGCGCGCCCTGTGTGAAAAATGGGGGCTCCGCGGCCGCATCCTCATCTCGAAGGACGGCATCAACGGCACCGTCGGCGGGGAACTGAACGCGGTCAAGCAATACGTGAAAGCAACCCGGGAGTACCCCGCTTTCAAGAAGATGGACATCAAATGGTCCGACGGCGGGGCAGAAGACTTTCCGCGGCTCAGTATCAAGGTCCGCGAGGAGATCGTGTCCTTCGGCGCACCGGGGGAGCTGAAGGTGGATGAGAACGGCGTGGTGGGCGGCGGTACCCATCTCAAGCCCGAACAGGTGCATCAGCTGGTCAGCGAACGTGGCGACGACGTCGTCTTCTTCGACGGCCGCAATGCCCTCGAAGCGCAGATCGGCAAATTCCGGAACGCGATCGTCCCGCAAGTGGACACCACCCACGACTTCGTGCGCGAACTCGATTCGGGGAAGTACGACCACCTCAAGGACAAACCGGTAGTCACATACTGCACCGGCGGCATCCGCTGCGAGGTGCTCTCCAGCCTCATGGTCAACCGTGGATTCAACGAGGTGTACCAGCTGCAGGGCGGCATTGTGCGCTATGGGGAAACGTATGGGGATGCAGGCCTCTGGGAAGGCTCACTGTACGTCTTCGACAAGCGCATGCATGTTGAGTTCAGCAAGGACGCCAAGACGATCGGCAAGTGCGTCCGCTGCTCCGCGCCCACCAACAAGTTTGAGAACTGCTCGAACCTGACCTGCCGGAACCTGACGCTGTACTGCGCCCAGTGTGCCTCCGACCCCGCCACGCTTCGCTGCCCCCAGGGGTGCGAGACGGATGAGGCGGAAGCCACCGCGGTCGGCGCCGCCTGAGCTCAGCGGCACTTCCCGGTTGGGCTTCGCCGGGTTCTCCGTCGGTCACCCTCAGGCGCCGGCTCTCACCCGGCCGCCAGCTCAAGCACCTGTCCCTCGTGGAGCGCAAGGTACACGCGGTCCCGCAACGCGTTCGCTTCGGCATCGGTCAGCGTCCGGTCGAGTGCCTGCAGCGTCAGGCGTACCAGCAGGTTCACCTGCCCCGGCTGGGCGTCAAGACGGACGACGGCGGCAGTCGGCAGCTGTTCCACCGGCGTGCGGGCGCGGATCACCAGCGACTGCAGGACATCCGCCTCCGGGCCGAGTGCTTCGCGAGCCGCATCACCCAGCGTTTCCTCATCTGCGTCGGGACGGCAAAGGATCGAAAGATCCCGCCGGACGGCGGGCATGAGGGAGACGGGACGCCACGGCTCCAGGTCCCGCATCTGCGCGCAAATGCGGGGGTCGGGCGATCGCAGCAGCCGGATGTCGTCCACACCCTTCCGCAGCATCAGCGCCCGGTCCAGCCCCATCCCGAGCGCGAGGCCGGTCCAGCGACGCGGGTCCAACCCCGAATTGCGGAGGATCCGCGCGCGCACCAGGCCGCACTCAGCCAGTTCCAGCCACCCGGCGGGTGTCTCGACGTCGATCTGCATGCCGTGCGACGTATAGGAATGGTCAGCGGGTACGGCCCGCCAGCGAGCACCGGGCAGGACCGCCTCGACCACGGCGGAGGCCATACTGCGCAGGTCAGCCTCAGCCAGCAGCCCACGCGCCTTCAGGCGCCACAGGTCAACCTGGTGCGGTGTGCCGACGTGCGTGCGATCCACCGCATCGCGGCGGTAGACCAAGCCGGGAAGGACATGGAGCCGGTCGTACGGTTGCTCGATGTCTGCGAGGGAATCAAGAACGGCGGGGATCCCGGCCGACGTGTGGCTTCGGAGCATCACCGTGGGGCTGGCGTGGCGCGAGTACCGGGCGTCCCTGGTGACGTCGTCCGGCGCGTAGCCCAACCGGTCGTAATTGTCGGCCGTGGCGACGAGGCCAGTTGTCCGATGCACTTCGGCGGGAATGTCCCAGGCCTGCGTCAACGAGGTGATGACGCCGTCGAGCAGGTCCTGCAGCGCGTGAGGTCCCTGTTCCGGATCGGTGAGGTCGCGGATGGACAGGGCAGAGGTGAGTTGGGGAATGGAAAGGTACATGGCTGGTCCTTCGGAAAGTGTCTGGCGGGGAGGTGGTGGAAACCCCCGGCCGCGGACACCGTGTGGACCTAGCTGTAGTTAGACGCGCAGCGTAGAGCCCTCACGGCCGACAGGCGGCCGGGGGCTGGTAAATCGCTGATGCGCGTGCATGGGTCCATGGTACGCGAGGACATCTTGGAGCGGAACGCTACGGTGCGCCGCCCGGCTTTCCGCCGGGAACCAGCCCCACGGTCCACAGCATTTCCGCACCGGAGTTGCTGGCCCGCAGGGTGAGCTCGTCCGCTGCCGCACGAAGCTCTATATGTGCTGTCACCGCGGGGCTGTCGCAGCTGGTGGTGCCGTTGCTGAGAGTCGTTCCGTCTGCAAGTAGCTCCAAGGCCATGGCGTCTCCGCCCGCACACGCCATGGTGACCTCATACCACCCCGGTTCGACGTCGTAGAACGACCCACCGCTCGCCGCGGCCCCCTGATGCCTGCCGGCGAAAGACATGCCGCGTTCCATCCCCAACACTGACTGCGACCAGGATTCGACGTCCATCGACGCCGGGTCAACCTCGGCGGGGTCCACGGCGGAAGGTGTGCAGGCGCTGGTCATCAAGGCAACAAGAAGGCCGGAGACTGCGAGCACGACCCGCTGCGTTTGAATTCCCATGCGCTCAGTAAACAGCACGGAAGGTTCCCGCCCAATAGGCTTGCTCCGTGTCCACTTTCGCCGCAGTACCCCACACCCCGCGCAGCGATGACCAGGATCTGCTCAACCGTCTCGCCGCGGACCTGACGGCGGCGTGCTACACGGTCGACGGCGTGGCTGCCCTCGTGGGCACTGATGCCTACGCAGCGCTGGAGCGGGACCAGACGGTGCCGGCTCTCCTGGCTGCGCGCGCCGCCCAGCGCACCGAAGAACAGCGCACCGAAAGGCAGGACAGCGCAGAACAGGACAGCGCAGAACAGGACAGCGCAGGAAGCCGGCTTGCCGCCGTCGTACTGGTTTTCCTGCTCGGTGAGGCGCTGCCCACCGCCTTGATGGACGGCGCGCTTCCGTCGGTCGGCGCCGACGGGCTGCACGCGTTGGGACTGGTGGAAGAGTACGACGGCGGTCTCCGCGCCCTGATGGACCTCCGCCCCTACTCATCCGACACCGGAGGCGAAATCTGGGTTGCGTCGGACCTCGGATCCCATGTGCGGCCGGGTGTCCTGCGGACAGACCATGTGCTGGGGATCGGCAGGGCGTCGCTGACCCTCGCACAGTTCGCCGCGCGAACACCGGTGGGCCGCGCTCTGGACCTTGGCACCGGCTGCGGAATCCAGACCTTCCACCTCCTCGCGCATGCGCAGCACGTCACAGCGACCGACGTCTCGGAACGTGCGCTCGCGGTCACGCGGTTCAACCTGCTGCTCAACGCCCCGGCACTGGGGATCGATCCGGCCAACCTCGAGGCCCGGGTCTCACTTCGGCTGGGTAGTCTGCTGGAGCCGGTGAGCGGCGGGACGTACGATCAGGTGGTATCCAACCCGCCATTCGTCATCACGCCCCGGCGCTCCAGCGAAACAACGGACGAGCAGTTCACCTACCGGGACGGCGGCCTTGCCGGCGACGACATCGTCTCCTCACTGCTGCAGGACATTCCATCCGTTCTCGCTCCGGGCGGATCAGCGCAGCTCCTGGGAAACTGGGAGATCCCGAACGGTTCCACCTGGCAGAGCCGGATTGCGGGCTGGCTGCCGGAAACCACGGACGCCTGGATCGTCCAGCGGGAGCAGCTCACGCCCACCCATTACGCCGAGACCTGGCTGCGCGATGCTGCGGAGAACCGGAACCCCGCCCGGTTCGCCGAACGGTTCAGGGACTACCTCGCCGACTTCGCCTCCCGTTCCGTCGAACACATCGGATTCGGTATGGTGTGGCTGCGGAACGCAGGCGGTCCGGCGACGCTCCGCCGGTTCGAGGAAGTCACCTACGAACTTGAACAGCCCATCGGACCGCATCTCGTGTCAGCCGTTGAACGACACGACTGGCTTGGCGGCTGCCCTGACCTGACCGGCGAACACCTGCTCGTCGCCGACGACGTCACCGAAGAGCGGCACCAGCGCCCGGGAGCTGAGCATCCCGGCGTGATCCTGCTCCGGCAGGGCGCAGGATTCCGACGCACCACCCTGCTCAGCACGGAGCTGGCCGGATTCGTGTCAGCGTGCGACGGCGACCTCACCGCCGGCCAGATCATCGGTGCCCTTGCGGCGCTGCTGGACCGCGACGACGACGCCTTCGCTGCGGCCCTGCTGGAGGAAGTGCGTAACCTCGTTGCAGACGGCTTCCTCGTCCCCGAACCGGTGTCTCCGGCCAAGCCGTTACCCTAGTGCAGGTAGGCGTACCGCATACTGAGAAGGGCAGGACGCCCACCAATTCGAATATTTAGCTCAGAATGAGCGGCTGTTCTGCTGTTTAAAAGCACCTGTATCGAGGAGTGAAGTGCCAGCTAAGGCAACGGACAAGAAGCCCGGTAAGAAACTCGTCATCGTCGAGTCTCCGACCAAGGTCAAGACGATTGCCGGCTACCTCGGTGAGGGCTTTGAAGTCGCGGCATCGATGGGACACATCCGCGATCTGCCCCAACCATCGGATTTGCCCGCGGAGCTCAAGAAGAGCTCGCTCGGCAAGTTCGCGGTGGACCTCGACAATGACTTCGAGCCGTACTACGTCGTCTCGGCGGACAAGAAGAAGCGCGTCGCGGAGTTGAAGGCTGCGCTCAAGGACGCCACCGAACTGTACCTCGCAACTGACGGTGACAGGGAGGGTGAGGCCATCGCGTGGCACCTGCTCGAGGTGTTGAAGCCGAAGGTCCCCGTCTACCGGCTCACCTTCCCTGAAATCACGCGTGAGGCCATTCAACGTGCCATGGCGGAGTTGCGTGACCTCGACATTCCCATGGTGGACGCCCAGGAGACGCGCCGAATTCTTGACCGGCTCTATGGCTATGAAATTTCCCCTGTGTTGTGGCGCAAGGTTGCGCGTGGCCTGTCTGCCGGGCGCGTGCAATCGGTCGTCACCCGTCTGGTGGTCGAGCGTGAGCGTGAGCGTATGGCGTTCCGCGCGGCGTCGTACTGGGACCTGACGGGTACGTTCTCGCCTGCTGATGCGACCAAGGGGGAGTCCTTCAGCGCAAAGCTGGTTTCCGTCGATGGAACCCGGGTTGCCTCAGGGAAGGACTTCAGCGACCTCGGTCAGCTGAAGTCGCAGAACGTTGCGGTGCTGAACGAGGAAGCCGCTACCGCCCTTGCCGAAGGGCTTGAGCAGGCTGCGTTCGAGGTCCGTTCGGTTGATACCAAGCCGTACACGCGCCGCCCTGCAGCGCCATTCACCACCTCGACGCTTCAGCAGGAAGCTGCACGTAAGCTCCGCTATTCTTCACGCGTTACCATGCAGGTTGCCCAGCGGCTGTACGAGAACGGCTACATCACGTACATGCGTACCGACTCGCCGGCGCTGAGCGACGAGGCGATCAACGCCGCCCGCCGGCAGGCGTCGGAGCTTTACGGTCCTGAGTACGTGCCTGAGGCACGCCGCGTCTACAAGGGGAAGTCGAAGAGCGCGCAGGAGGCGCACGAGGCCATCCGCCCCGCAGGCGACTCCTTCCGCACACCCGCCCAGGTGGCCAAGGAACTGCATGGCGACGAGTTCAGGCTCTACGAACTGATCTGGAAGCGCACAGTTGCATCCCAGATGGCGGATGCCAAGGGTTCGACGGCGTCGGTGCGCCTCGGTGCGCACACGCCCGATGGCAAGGACGCGGAATTCTCGGCGTCCGGTACCGTCATCACCTTCCGCGGCTTCATGGCCGCCTATGAGGAGGGCAGGGACGCTTCGCGCGACGAGGATGACGCTGCAGGCGGAACCGATCAGTCCGGACAGGGCGGCCGGCTGCCGAACCTCGCCACGGGGGATGCGCTCGGCGCCGAAACTATCCAGCCTATCGGCCACGAAACTTCGCCGCCGCCACGCTATACAGAAGCGTCGCTGGTGAAGTTGATGGAAGAACGCGGCATCGGCAGGCCGTCCACCTACGCGGCAACCATCTCCACCATCATGGACCGCGGATACGTCCGTACCCGTGGCCAGGCGCTGGTGCCGAGCTGGATCGCATTCTCCGTGGTACGGCTGCTCGAGGAACACTTCCACGATTATGTGGATTACGACTTCACCGCCGAACTCGAGGAAGATCTGGACCGCATCGCACGCGGCGAGCAGAGCCGCGTCCAGTGGCTCAACTCCTTCTACTACGGGGACCGCAAGGACACCGGGCTGAGCACTATCGTGAACGACCTGGGAGAAATCGACGCGCGCCGAATCAACTCGGTGGAAATCGCCGAGGGAATTGTCCTGCGCGTGGGCAAGTTCGGCCCCTACCTGGAGACCCCGCTGCCTGCGGATGCGCCCGAAGGCACCGAGCCCCGGCGCGCCAACGTGCCCGAGGATCTCGCGCCGGATGAGTTGACCGCGGAAAAAGCCGTTGAGCTGATGAACACCCCGGCGACCGAGGAACAGGTCCTTGGAACGGATCCGGAGACCGGGCGGACCATCGTGGCCCGTGACGGGCGCTACGGCCCCTACGTCATCGAACTCATTCCGGAGCCCACCGCCGAAGACCTGGCCAACCAGCCTGTGGAGTACTACAAGAACGGCAAGCCCAAGCCGCCCAAGAAGCCGGTCAAGGTCAAACCGCGCACCGGATCGCTGTTCAAGTCGATGACCGTCGAAACGGTCACCCTTGAGGAAGCACTGAAGCTGATGAACCTTCCCCGCGTTCTGGGCAAGGATGCTGAAGAGAATGAGATCACCGTGCAGAACGGCCGCTTCGGGCCCTACCTGAAGAAGGGCTCCGATTCCCGGTCGATCGGCTCAGAAGAGGAAATTTTCACCATCACGCTGGAACAGGCGCTCGAGATCTACTCCCAGCCCAAACAGCGTGGCGGACGCACCGCAACCCCGCCGCTGGCCGAGTTCGGCGATGATCCTGTGTCGGAGAAGCCGATCGTCGTCAAGGAAGGCCGGTTCGGTCCGTACATCACGGACGGCGTCACGAACATCACCGTGCCGAGATCCACCGCGATAGAGGAGCTGACCCGGGAAACCGCGGTGGCGCTCCTTGCTGAGAAGCGGGCCAAGGGGCCGGCTCCGCGCAAGTCCGGCGGTCGTGCACCGGCGAAGCGCAAGGCCACCGCCCGGAAATAGATGGGGTTGCGCCTGCGCCGGCCCGGCTGTCGGTTGAGCCGGCCGAACCGGTGCACGACATAATGGGGATATGCGGCTAGGCGTCCTCGATATCGGATCCAATACAGTGCACCTACTCCTGGTGGATGCTCACCCGGGGGCGCGCCCTGTGCCCTATGCGTCCCATAAACGTCCGCTGCAGCTGGTGAGTTACCTCGACGCAGAAGGCCGGATCAGTGATGAGGGCCAGGAGGAACTGGTCGGTTTCATCCGAGAGGCCCGTGCGTTCGCAACCGATCATCGGGCGGAGGATTTCCTCGCATTCTGCACCTCGGCCATCCGCGAGGCGGGGAACGGCGAGGACGTGCTGCGTCGCGTTGAGGCTGAAACCTCGGTGGTCCTTCAGGAGCTCTCCGGTGACCAGGAAGCGGCCATGACCTTCCAGGCGGTACGGCGCTGGTACGGCTGGAGTGCCGGGTCCATCCTCAACCTGGACATCGGCGGTGGCTCATTCGAAATGGCAATGGGCCACGACGAACTCCCTGAGATTGCACACTCGGTCCCGCTCGGTGCGGGCCGCCTCACGCGGGAGTGGCTGCCCGGGGACCCGCCTGCGCCCCTCGATGTCAAGAAGCTGCGCCGCCACATCCGGCAGATCCTCAGGGAACCGGCAGTCAGCTTCGCCCGCCTCGGTACACCACATCTGGTTGCCGGAACGTCGAAGACCTTCCGGTCCTTGGCCCGCATGGCCGGCGCTGCGCCCTCGGCGGCCGGTCCGTTTGTCCGTCGGACCCTGCGTCTGCAGGATCTGGCTCTGTGGGCAAAGCGGCTGGAAGCTATGTCAGCGGCGGACCGGACCAACCTGGACGGGGTGTCCGAGCTGCGGGCCCGTCAGGTTCTGGCCGGTGCCCTCGTGGCCGAGGCGGCGTTTGAAATCTTCGATGTGTCCGAGATGGACATCTGCCCCTGGGCGCTGCGCGAGGGGCTGATCCTCCGCCGTTTCGACACGCTCATGTTTGAAGCGGATGAACCGATGCCCTCTGTGGGGGTCGGCCATGTGCGTTTGGGAACACGCTGAGCATGAGCCTGGTACCGGGAGTCCGGCAACCGGGCAAAAAAGTGTGCCGGTGAGCCGCAGCGTGATTGGGGGAAACACTGCTGCGGCTCACCGGCACTGACCGAGCCAGGGAGAGCCCGGTCTCATCACTCGCACCTTTATGAGGTGATAACGACTGTACTGCTATTTCTGGGTACTGAGCCCCATACAGGCTGTGAGGATGCTGGGAATCAGTTCCTCATGACACGATGGGCCGATGGCTATCAACATTCCACAGCACATTTCCTTCCTCGGGTGCGGCTCCATGAACGGCGCAATCCTGACCGGTCTGCTGGCTGCCGGGCTTCCTCCGGCGCAGGTGACCGCCACCGTACGGAGTCCTGAAAAGGCGGCCGATCTCTCCAAAAGAAACGGCGTGTCTGTTTTGTCCTCGGTGGAGGACCCGGAGGCCAACCGTACAGCGGCGGCCAAGGCCGACGTCGTACTGCTGGGAGTGAAGCCAGTCGGCATTCTGGATCTGGCGAGGGAAATCTCGCCGGCGCTGAAGCCGGGAACAGTAGTCATCAGTGTTGCCGCCGCCATCTCCCTCGCCATGCTTGAGGCGGCACTGCCGGCAGGCCAGCCTGTCATCAGGAGCATGCCCAATACGCCGTCGAGCCTCGGCCGCGGTGTGCTGTCCATTTCGGCTGGAACCAGCGCGACGTCCGAGCTGATGGATCAGGCGCGCACCATTCTGGGAGCCGCGGGCACCGTCGTCGAAATCCCGGAAGGGCAGGTTGACGCGCTTTCCGCCGTGAGCGGCTCCGGGCCGGCCTACGCGTTCTACCTTGCAGAGGCGATGGCCGCCGCCGGCGTGAAGCTCGGCCTCGATGAGGAGCTCGCGAAACTGCTCGCCACCGAGACCGTGTCCGGAGCCGGATTCATGCTTGCGGAGGAAGGCGCTGACGCAACGGCACTCCGCACGGCTGTGACCAGCCCGAACGGGACGACCGAGCGTGCGATTGCCACCTTCGATGAGCAGGGCCTGCCGGACATCGTGGCTGCGGGAGCGCGTGCGGCAGCTGAGCGCGCCGCTGCCATCACCCGTGAACTGGGCGGTTGAGCGTTCAGACGCAGCAGACAGGCAGTTTGGAGGGACTCAGGGACGGGCAGCGAAGCGCTCGAGGAGGTCCACGTGTCCCGAGACGATCAGCATGTCGCGGCTCGTAACCTTCGTTTCCGGCCGTGCGTAGGTGAAGTCCTCTCCGGGGGACTTCACCCCGACCACGGTGACGCCGTATTTTGAGCGCACCGCCGACTCGCCCAGGGTGAACCCTTGCGTCTCCTTCGGCGGGAACATCTTTACGATGGCGAATCCGTCGTCGAACTCGATGAAGTCGAGCATCCGCCCGCCCACGAGGTGAGCGGCCCGCTGCCCGGCGTCGGCCTCGGGGTAGATCACATGGTTCGCGCCGATCCGCTTCAGGATCTTGCCGTGTGACGGCGTGATGGCCTTGACCCAGAGGTTGTCGATATTGAGGTCCACCAGGTTGGCGGTGATGAGGACGCTTGCCTCGATGGAGGTACCCACACCGACGACGGCTGCGGGGAACTCCTGTGCGCCGAGCTGGCGGAGCGCGTCGATGTTGGTCGCGTCAGCCTCCACCACATGGGTCAGCGTGCCGGACCATTTCTGGACCAGCTGCTGGTCCTTCTCGATCGCAAGGACCTCGCGGCCCTGCTTGACCAGTTGTTCCGCCGTAGCTGAGCCGAAACGTCCGAGCCCGATCACAAGCACGGGCGCGTTGTGTGCTGGTCTGTCAGCCAATGATCGGCCTCTCTTCCGGATAGTGGTAGAGCGTGCTGCGCTGACGCAGGGCCAGCGCCGAAGCAAGCGTAATCGTTCCGAGGCGGCCGGCGAACATCAAGGCTGAGAGGACGTACTTGCCTTCGGGTGGAAGTTCCGCACTGAGGTTGGTGCTGAGACCGCAGGTGGCGAAGGCCGAGATGACCTCGAAGAGTACCCGGTTCAGTTCCACCCCTGAGATCCACAGGATCAGGCCGGTTCCGATGAGCACCATGGTGGCGCCCATGAAGATCACGGAGATGGCTACCCGCATGGCGCCCTGGGGAATCTTCCGACCGTACACGCTGACGTCGGAATCACCGCGGGCTTCGGCGAGGATGGCCAGGAACATCACGGCAATAGTGGTGACCTTGATGCCGCCGGCAGTGGAAGCAGATCCGCCTCCGGCGAACATGAGCGCGTCAGTGAGGAGCATCGTCGTCGGCTCCATCTGGCCCTGGTCCACGAGGTTGAAACCGCCTGAGCGTGTGTTGACCGAGGCGAAGAGCGCGTGGATGACCTTGTCGCTACCGCTCAACCCGCCGATTGTCCGGCTGTTGGACCATTCCATCAATCCCCAGAGCACCATTCCGGCGAACAGCAGGATGAGGGACACATTGATGGTGAGCTTGGTGTGCAGGCTCCACTTGTTCACGTGGTGGCGGTACTGGACAAGTATGAGGATGGCAGGGAAGCCGAGGCTGCCGACAAAGACGCCGACCATGATCGGCGTCAGGATCCACAGGTCGGTCTCGTAGGGGACCAGGCCGTCCGAGTGCGGAGTAAATCCTGCGTTGTTGAAGGCCGAGATGGAGTAGAAGAAACCGTGCCAGACCGCGAGCCAGAACGGTTCGCCGAGGATCATGAAGCGCGGGATCAGGGCCAGCGCAAGTACCAGTTCCACCATGACGGACGTGGTGATGACAATGCGCAGCAGTGTGCCCACTTCACCGAGGCGGCTCGCGTTGTTGAGTGCGGACTGCGCCAGCAGCTTGCCGCGGACGCCGAGCCGCTTGCTGACCACCAGTGCCAGGAGTGAGGCCAGGGTCAGGGTTCCGAGGCCGCCGACGAAGATGCCGATGAGGATGATCAGTTGCCCGAAGAACGACCAGTGCGCTGCCGTGGACACCACTGTCAGCCCCACTACGCATACGGCGGAGACCGCTGTGAACATGGCGTCGTGCAGGGGAGTGACCTCGCCGGAGCTGCTGGCGAATGGCAGGCTGAGTAATCCGGTGAAAATCAGGACAACAAGGGCAAAGATCAGCAGTGCAACGCGCGCCGGTGAACTGTTTACTACGCTGTCGATGAAGTCGCGCGCCCGGCCAAGCAGATGCAGATGAACCTGGTCTTCCCCTCCCAACCAGGAGGGGTGTGTTCGTGCCATGCTTGCTGATCCGCTCCGTTTCTCCTGCTGCGTCCTTCGAGTAGTAAACCACTTCCGCTGCTGTGCCGTGGGCAGGACGGGCTGCGATCGCGTAGCCTGCTTGAGTGGCCAGTACCTCCGTTCCCGCCTTTGCAACGAGGGTGATGTGGGACAAATCCATGCTCGCGTACAACTTCGGTGCCCATCACCCGATGAATCCGCAGCGGCTCGAGCTGACAGCACGGTTGATCAGCGAACTGGGTTTGTTGGACCTTCCGCAGGTATCCGTTGAGGCTCCGGACGTGGCCGATGACGCCAGTCTACGGACGGTGCATGATGCCTCCTACGTTCGGGCCGTCAAAGCGGCCGATGCTGACCCGGCGGCCGCCGACGTCGCATCGGGGTTTGGAACTGAGGACACGCCGGCCTTCACCGGAATGCATTCGGCCAGTGCCCGGTTGGTTGGTGGTTCCCTTGCCGCAGCCGATGCGGTCCTGTCCGGTACGGTTCAGCATGCGGTGAACTTCGGCGGGGGGATGCACCATGCCGGCCGAGCCCGGGCTAGCGGGTTCTGCATCTATAACGATGCAGCTGCAGCGGTCCAAAGGCTGCTCGATGCCGGTGTGAAGCGCGTGCTGTATATCGACGTCGACGCCCACCACGGAGACGGTACTCAGGAAATCTTCTGGGATGACAAGCGTGTCATGACCATCTCCCTGCACGAGACCGGGATGAGCCTCTTTCCGGGAACTGGGTTCCCGAACGAGATCGGTGGTGCGTCGGCTTCCGGCTACGCGGTCAACGTCGCGTTGCCGACCACCACCGGTGACTCCGGTTTCCTACGGGCGTTCCATGCCGTTGTGCCGCAGTTGACCGCTGCGTTCGGGCCTGAGGTGATCGTCAGCCAGCACGGTTGCGACGGTCATGTGGACGATCCCCTTACCAACCTGCGCATCACCGTCGATGCCCAGCATGCTGCAGCAGTTGCGGTTCGCGATCTCGCCTCACAGCACTGCGGCGGCCGCTGGATCGCGACCGGTGGCGGCGGGTACAACATCACCTCGGTGGTGCCACGTTCGTGGACGCTCCTCACAGCGGTGGCTGCCGGTGCCGACATCACACTGACGACGCCGGTGCCCGCCCCGTGGCGCGCGTATGTCGCCGAGCGCTTCGGTCGCGAAGCGCCTTCCGTGATGGGCGACGGCTCTGATACCTGGTGGCAGTCGTGGGAGGCCGGGTTCGACCCCAACGAGAACCTGGACCGGTCGATCATGGCAACCCGCAAAGCCATTTTTCCGCTTCACGGACTGGACCCCTGGTTCGACTGAGCCTGCGGCTACTTCGAGCGATCCCTATCGGAAACAAAGGGATGCCGCTTTCGACATATACGGTTATGGTAATGGGATGGTCATGGATGATGTGTTCGGGGTCATCGCCGAAGCCACCCGCCGCCAGATTCTGGGCTCGCTGCGGGACGGGGATAAAGCGGTAGGCGAGTTGGTACTGGAGCTAGAAGTAAGCCAACCCACGGTTTCGAAGCACCTCAAAGTTCTGCGGGAGGCAGGGCTGGTCACCATGCGGGCGCAGGGCCAGAAGCGCTTCTACTCACTCGATCCGGAGCCATTGATGGGCGTTGCCTCCTGGTTAGCGGAGTTCCAGTTGCCGGCCCAGAAGGTCAACTCGTCCCTTGCGCCTGCCGTCGTCGAACCCGAACTCGATGCACTGGTCTCAGTTGGACCGGGCGTTGCGCCAATCGATGGTGCTCAGCCGTTCGGGCGGACCGTCGGCAGAGCTGCTGAACGTGCTGCCGACCTTCTGTCCCAGTTTCCGAAACTGCGTCGCCGCAAGGAGTAGGCGCCGGCGCGCTCGGCGTTACCGGACATTCCTCCTCGGCCTGGTCCGCAGTTGTTCGGCTGCGATTATTCAGCCTGGTCCGCAGTTGTTTGGCCGCGCGTGATTGTTCAGCCTCGTGGGTTGTTCAGCAGAGTGTCCAGTAGTGGTTTCGTCGTGGTTGCTGGCCGGGGTCGATGTGTGGGGGTGGGATGAACCAGGGGAGCCGGTCCCTGGTGTGGATGGTCCATTCGTTTTGGTGGATCAGATGGTGGTGATGGGCGCAGAGAAGTACTCCGTTGTCTGTGCTGGTGGGGCCTTCGTGTGACCAGGGTTGGATGTGGTGGGCTTCGGTCCAGTGTGCCGGCATGGTGCAGGCAGGGAAGGCGCAGCCCTTGTCTCGGGCTATGAGGGCTTTGCGTTGTTTCGCTGTGAAGAGCCGTTGTGCTCGCCCGAGGTCGAGGATTTCGTTGTTTCCGCCGAGGACGACGGGGATGATGTCGGCGTCGCAGGCGATTTGACGGGCTGTGCGTGCGTTGATGGGGCCGGTGTATGCGAGCGATGCCCCGGCGGCGGGTGAGAAGGAGGCGCCGGTATTGGAAGTGCCGGTGGACGTGCCGGGGGCTGGCAAGAACGTGCCGGTGCGGGTTTCGATGTCGCCGAGCAGTGTCTGGTAGTCGATTGTGACGAGGACCTGGGGCCGTTGTCCGCCGGTGGCGGGGAGCTTGTCGGTGGCCAGGGCTATCTGGCAGGCTCCGACGAGTCCGTCCAGGAGCAGTTGTGCCCGGGTCCTGGTCTCGACGGGCGCGTCGTGGCCGTTGAGTCCGGGCGCGTCATCAGGTCCTGCTCCGCCACCGCCGGTCCCTCCGCCGTCGCTCCCTTCGCTGCCGCTCTGGCCTCCGTCGCCGCCGGTGCCGGTGGTGCGGGGGTTGGTGGCGGTGTTCATGATGGTTGTGAGGTATTCGTATTGTTCGTCGGTGGCGGCGATGTCGAGCAGGTGGAGGCCGCGTTTTTTGCCGCGGAGGAACACGCCTTGGCGATTGGTGAGTTCCTTGTCGGTGGGTTCGGGCCCGTCGGGGTCCAGATGGGCTTCGAAGCGGTGGATGAGTTTGGCGAGGAAGTCGGGGTCGAACCGGGTGGCGCTGGCGGTGAGTTGGGCTTCCATCGTGTCGAGCATGGCCGGGTCGGTGGTGAACTGTGCCCGGTCCAGGGCGCTGTTGATCATGGTGGCGGCTTTGCCGGACACTACCCCGGCCGAGACTTCGGCTGCGAGTTGCTCACAGGTGGCGGGCAACGGTTCTCCGGTGAGGCTGATGCAGGGGATCAGTTTCGCGCCGAGGCGGAGCCGGCGGTTGGCTTCGCCTCGGCTGATGCGCAGCCGGTCCCGCAGGTATTCGGCGGTGCACCGGTACGCCGAGCGCCCACCGGCCGGACCGGACAGACCGAACGCGAAACCGACACCACCGGCAGCGGAACCGGCACCATTGTCGGTAGCCGAACTGGCGGAGCCGACACCGCCGGGAGCGCAACCGCCGTTACTGCCGGTGGGGGAACCGCCGGCGTCGTCGGTGGTGGTTTTGTTGGTGTGGGTTGGCGTGCCGCCGGCTGCGGCGCTGCTGCGATCCACTGCGGTGGCCGCGACGACCTGAAGGTACTCCACCGTCCGGGAGAGGTCTTCGATTCCGGTTGCCTGCTCGGCGAGTTGCTCCTGTCCCATTCCCGGAAACGCGGCCACGAAACGCGAGGCGTAGGCGGCCAGGATCTGCAACAGGTCCCCGATCGAAGGCGTGGACGAACCGGCCGGATCATCGAATTCGAAGGATGGGAGAGCGCGCAGTCCGCCGCCGGGAAGGGCGTCGAGTGCGGCTGTCAGGCTCATACCTCATTCTATTAGAAGACACATTCGAAAGAAAGGGGTTGTGGAGAACTTTCAGCGTGCCGGTGTCACATACCATTTTCGAAGTTTGCAATTCGGACCGCGCCGTCTAGTCTCTTTCCATGACAACCCGTTGGTATGCGTATTTTGCGTTGGCTCTGGAGGAGCCTGCGGCCTGACACGCTGACCAACACCTTCAGAGCCAACAGGGCAGGACACGCTTCCTGCCCTTCGTCGTTTCCACGGCGGGTTCTGCAGGACAGTCCCGCCGAAGAACCATCTTCGAAAGCCGGGACCATGAAAACCCTCACTTCAGCCTCGTCCAATCTCAATGTCCGGAGCATCGAGCCGCTGCCCACGCCCGCCACCGTGCTCGCGGAACTTCCGGGAACCGTCGAGGTGGCAGATTCGATCCGACGTTCACGCGAAGAGATCAGGGCAGTCCTTGATGGAGTGGATGATCGCCTGCTCGTGATCGTGGGTCCCTGCTCGATCCATGATCCCGACGCCGGCCTCGAGTACGCGCGGCTGCTGGCGGATGCCGCGCAGATGCACGCCGAGGACCTGCTGGTGGTCATGCGCGCCTACTTCGAAAAACCCCGCACCACGGTGGGTTGGAAGGGGCTGATTAATGACCCGCACCTGGACGGGAGCCACGACATTGCCGCCGGCCTGCGAACGGCCCGTAAGTTCCTCCAGGACGTTGCCGCCCTGGGGCTTCCGCTCGGCACCGAATTCCTTGAGCCGATCAGCCCCCAGTACATTGCGGACCTGATCAGCTGGGGTGCAATCGGCGCCCGCACCACTGAGAGTCAGATCCACCGCCAGTTGTCCTCCGGCCTCTCCATGCCTGTGGGTTTCAAAAACGGAACGGACGGCGGCATCAGTGTGGCGCTCGACGCCTGCGCTGCGGCCGGCGCACCACAGGCGTTCCTGGGCGTCGATGAGGAGGGACGGGCGGCCCTCGTCTCGACCACTGGAAACCCGGACACCCATTTGATCCTTCGCGGCGGATCGGACGGCCCGAATTACAGCGCTGCCCACATCGCGAATGCGTCTGCCAGGCTTGCTGCGGCAGGTCAGAACGGGCGGCTGATTGTCGACGCGAGCCATGCGAACAGCGGCAAGGATCACCGGCGGCAGGCCGACGTCGCGCGGGAACTCGCGGACGCAGTGTCCGACTCGAATCTGATCGCCGGCGTGATGCTGGAAAGTTTCCTGATGGAAGGTGCGCAGAAGCTCGATGTGACAGCTCGGGGTGAGCTTACCTACGGCCAAAGCGTGACCGACGCATGCATGGGCTGGGGTGCTACCGCATCGGTACTGGGCGATCTTGCGAGGGGATCGCGCCGTCGTCGTCATGGTGGCGCTTCGTGACCTTGGCGTGCTTTCACTTTGGCCACATGAACCACTAGAGTATTTCTCCAGACGGATAATCCTCAGGTCTCAAGGCGACACGCCGTCCGGCGTTCCATCAAGTGCGGTGGGCGCCCATCTCAGGGTTAGCTCCAGAGAGAAGGACAGTGGTGAGATGGTGAGCGGCAGCAACTTCTCCGACGTGCGCTTCCTGACGGTTGCGGAAGTTGCCGAAGTGATGCGGGTATCAAAGATGACCGTGTACCGGCTGGTCCACTCCGGGGATATGCCGGCCGTCCAGTTCGGGCGTTCCTACCGCGTGCCTGAATCCGCCGTGCAGCAGTATCTGCGTTCCGCATCTGTGGAGGGTGAGTCGGGTACGGGCTGAAGGCGCGGTTGGCGCCGGTCGGAAAGGCCGGTTTGAGCGGGTACTCTGTTAAGAAGCGTTTTGCGTAGACGGTCGCATGTGCGGCCGCATGATGTACGTCACCGCGATGTGCGTCTTTTGTCAGATTCGAGCGTCCCTTCCGCAATTGATGCGGTAGTGGTTGTCCGGAACCGGAATGAATAGTTTGTGAGGACTCTATGGGTTCAGTAATCAAGAAGCGCCGCAAGCGGATGGCGAAGAAGAAGCACCGCAAACTGCTTCGCAAGACCCGCCACCAGCGCCGCAACAAGAAGTAGCATCGCATCCGGTCCGCCACTGAGGCGGACCGGTTTTGCATTTAAGCGCTAGCCCCTCATTCGTGAGAAGCCGCGCCACAGGCCGTAAATGGCACCCGCGCCCGTTGCTGCCTTAAGCCCCAGGGTTGCCGCACGGCGGCCGCTCCGGAAATCGTAAATCGGCCAGTTGGAGTCCCGGGCGTGCTTGCGAAGGCGGTGGTCCGGATTGATGGCGACAGGGTGGCCAACAATGCTGAGCAGCGGAACATCGTTGTAGGAATCGCTGTACGCCCAGCACCTGGACAGGTCCAAACCCTCTTGTCCGGCAAGTTCGTGGACAGCCGTGGCCTTTGCAGGGCCGTGGAGGAACTCGCCCACCAGCTTGCCGGTGTAGAAGCCGTCAGACACCTCTCCCACAGTGCCGAGCGCACCTGTGAGCCCCAGCCGGTTGGCGATCACACTGGCCACTTCGACAGGGGTACCCGTAACCAGCCAGACGCGGCGCCCGTTTCGGAGATGCTGTTCCGCGAGGGCACGAGCTCCCGGCCAGATCTTCGACGCGATCATCTCGTCGTAGACCTCTTCGCCAAGGGCCAGCACATCTTCGTGCGCAATGCCGATGGCGAAGGCAAGGGCGGCGTCCCGGACGGCATGAATGTCCGTCATGTTCTCGCCACGCATCACGAAGCGCAGCTGTTTCCAGGCCAGCCCGGCAGCGAAACGGAGTGTGAAAGCCCGCCGCTGGTACATCTTGCGCGCCACATGGAAGAGACTGGCGCCCCGCATCATGGTGTTGTCGACGTCGAAAAAGGCTGCCTCTCCTGCCGGGCCGCCCAGCGGAGAAGCTTCGGCAGGCACAGTCTCCGTGGAGGACCCGGGCTCGACTGCGGGTCGGAGGCTGGCTGCGGACATAGCACGAGTCTAATCACTGGTTGGCCTTCGGAGTGTTTGAGGACGCTGACTGTCGCGCGTCGATCTCTCACACCCCCTGTGGCGTCTTGAACCGGGGCAAATGGGTGCCCAGGGCCTGGCATTCGGTGCGGGACCGCCGGCCGGTAAGCTAATAGACCATGACTCAGCAGACCCAGCCGCCTGCCGCGAACTGGAACTCCGGCCTCGTGCTGGTGACCAGACCGGACTGCCATCTGTGCCAAGCTGCCCGGGAGACGTTAGGCCGGGTGGCATCTGAATTGGGCGTCGTTTGGCGGGAAGAGTCGATAGCCGACCACGCCGAGTTGCTTGAACGGTTTTGGGAAGAGGTGCCCGTCCTGCTCCTCGACGGCGTCCAGCGGGACTTCTGGACTATCGACGAAGTGCGCCTGCGCAGGCTCCTCACCTAGCAGCCGGCTGTGCCCAGCATTCAGGGTGTGCTCACCGTCCACCGTTGCATCCGGACTTTGAGGGCTTCGCGCCGGGACCTAAAGTGGGAATATCCCGCCGTCATCCTCCGGCGGGCGGGCGGAGCAGTCCCGGCCGCCGGCGAACAATGACGGAGAGATGAACCAGTGACCATGTCGGAGCTTCCCGGATTACGGTCCGCCGCGGGCGATCAGCAGGGCAGGCAGATTCCGCCTGCATCGCTCGCCCGTCTGACCATTTATCTGCGCGCCCTGAATTCCCTCTTGGCGGAGGGGATTGAACGAGTGTCTTCGGAGGAACTTGCTGACGCGGCGGGCGTGAACTCACCGATGCTTCGCAAGGACCTCTCTTACCTTGGTTCCTACGGAACGCGGGGCGTCGGCTATGACGTCCAGTACCTGAACAGCCAGATCTCCACCGCTCTTGGGCTGACCCAGGACTGGCGGGTGGCCATCGTGGGCGCCGGCAATTTGGGTCGGGCGCTCGCCGGATACTCAGGGTTCCAGTCGCGGGGCTTCGAGGTGGTCGCGCTGTTTGACGCCGATCAGATGATCGTCGGCACCGAAGTCGGCTGGCTGCGTGTCAGTCCGGTGCAGGATCTGGCAACCGTTCTCCACAGAACGCGTGCCAACATGGCTGTTCTTGCTGTGCCTGCGGGCGTCGCCCAACAGCTGTGCGACGAACTGGTTGAAGCCGGTATTACGAGCATCCTGAGTTTCGCGCCCGTAGTGCTGCAGGTTCCTGGCCAGGTGCAGCTGCGCAAGGTGGACATGGCTACGGAACTGCAGATCCTCGCCTACCACGCGCAGCGGGCGCAGGAACCGGATCTTGATGCCGGTTCCAGCGCCCGCGCGGCCCAGTAGGCGAAGCAAGCCCAGCCACTGCCTGTGGCCGGCCCAATAAGCGTCAGCGCACTAGTGCGTGATTTGCTGCCGCTTGAAGTAGGCGTTAGACGGCTTGAGCCAGCACAGCACTACTCCGGCGACTCCAAGCAGTACCACGAGGACGTTCAGCGCGATCGAGAATCCGCTTGGCTGCAAGCTTTGTCCACCCAGCTGCTCCTGGACTTCTGAGTTGCCCTGCAGTGCGGCGAGCGTCACCCAGCTCATGATCATGAGCAGAACGGAAATTCCTGCAAGAACGGTGGCGGTGATGCGCGCCCAGTTGTGTCCCTTGCGGATGAAGACGGCCAGCAGTACATAGACGCCGGTGGTGAGGATGCCGACGACTATTCCTATGCCGACGCCGATTGCAGCCGCTCCCGCCGGCCCGCCGGTGGTGCCTGATCCCATGAGGGTGGTGATGAAGTTCAGCACCCCGGCGGCGATGATCAGCCAGAAAGCCAGATTGACTTCCCTGGGAAGCGGTGGCCGCGCCTCCTCCGGCATGCGGGCTGCACTGGGGTAGGCATACCCTGCGGGCTGGGCCGATTGATAGGAATACGGAGATGCAGGCTTCTGCGGTTCGGGGGACAAACCCGATCCTGAGTTCTGGGTGGGTCCGGGCTCAGCGGGATTCAGTGGGTCAGTTCCGGAGAGCTGATGCGGATCGCGTTCTGACGGGTCGTGTGATGGCGTACTCATGCGCTCAGCGTACCGCCGTGATGCTTCCACCCCCGGGGTTTAAGGACAGAAAAAACGAGGGGGCGTACCGGAAAGCCCGGCACGCCCCCTCCAAGGGAATCGCTGAAACGAGTCTCTAGTTTGCTGAGGGTGCCACGAAAGCAGCGTCGAGGTTGATGGTCACCTTGTCGCCGACCAGAACACCGCCGGTCTCAAGAGCTGCATTCCAAGTCAGGCCGAACTCCTTGCGGGAGATAACCGTCTGGCCGGAGAATCCGGCGCGGGTGGCTCCGAAGGGGTCAACAGCAACGCCGTTGAACTCGGTGTCGATGGCAACTTCCTTGGTGATCCCACGGATGGTGAGGTCGCCGATGAGCTTGTAGGTCTCGCCCGCGCCTTCGACGCGCCTGGACACGAAGGTCATCTCGGGGAACTGCTCAGCGTCGAAGAAGTCGCCGCCACGCACATGGGCATCGCGGTTCTCATCGTTCGAGTTGAAGGATTCGGTCTTGATGGTCGCGGTGATCTTGGAATCCTCGAGTGAGGATCCAACCTGCAGGGTGGCGTCGACGGTGTCGAAGTTTCCGCGTACCTTGCTGATTCCGGCGTGGCGAACGCTGAAACCGACTTCGCTGTGCGAGGCGTCGAAGTTCCAGGTGCCCTGAGTGAGTCCGGTGGGAATAGCCATGATGTTTCTCCTGATCTGCCGTGCTTTGGATTGGTGTGCGGCCGAGGTGGCCGAACGGGCGTGTACCTCTATAAACATGCATTTGCATCTTTTATTCCAGAGATTGCTTCAATGTTCAAATATTTTCTCCACCGTCCGCTTCCGGCGGGGCTCTTGAGACCGATTTAGCCCTCTGACGTGAGGGATGCGAAACTTGATGACATGCCCTCAGCCACCGTTCACCTCGTGCGCCACGGCGAAGTCCACAACCCGGACGGGATCCTCTACGGACGCCTGCCCGAGTTCCACCTGTCAGAGCTCGGTCGGGAGATGGCCGAGCGGGTTGCAGGCTACTTCGCAGAGCGCAGGAACGACGGCGCCGACATCGTGCATCTGGTCGCCTCACCTCTCACCCGCGCACAGGAAACCGCTGAGCCGACAGCTCGCGAGCTGGGCCTGACTGTTGTGACCGATGAGCGCATCATCGAAGCGGAGAACCGGTTCGAAGGCATGGCGCAGGTCGCCCAGCAGATCAGGCACCCGAGGCACTGGAAGTCCCTGCGGAACCCGTTCACACCATCCTGGGGTGAACCGTACAGTGCCCAGGTTGAACGCGTGATGTCCGCGGTCCATGACGCACGCACTGCGGCGCTGGAAGCTACAGGCGGCACGGACGCCGAAGCGATCATGGTCAGCCACCAGTTGCCCATCTGGGTTGCCCGGCTCGCCGCGGAGAACAGGCGCCTGTGGCATGATCCGCGCCAGCGTAAATGCACGCTGAGCTCCGTGACCTCCCTCTACTTCGACGGCGACCAGCTCACCGGCGTGCGGTATGAGGAGCCCTGTGCAGATCTTCTGCCCCGCGCGAAGAACATCCCGGGAGCGTAATACAATTACTACACGTTGTAGAACTCGTGGAAGCCGTTGTGACTCAAACTAAAGCTGCCCCGCGCCGCCGTCCCGGCCGCACGCTGATGCGCCTTGCCGCGTCGGCAATTGCCGCCGTCGTCGTGCTGTCGGGCTGTGCTGCACAAGACCCGCTGGCCCAACAGGCGGCGGAAGGCAGCAACAAGAATTACATTGCCGGCGACGGCTCCGTCACGGAGTACGCCGTCGCAGAGCGCGGTGAGCCGGTTGCAATCGAGGGCACGCTCTACAACGGTGAGACGGTTTCCTCCTCCGCATGGCCGGGCGGCGTGACGGTCCTGAATTTCTGGTATGCAGCCTGCGCGCCCTGCCGGGAAGAGGCTCCGGACCTCGTTGCCCTGCATGAGGAGTACCAGTCGGAGGACGTGCAGTTCTACGGCGTCAATATCCGGGACGGCCAGAAGAATGCCGAGGCTTTCGAGCGCAACTTCGGCATTCCCTACCCCAGCTTCAACGACTCCGACGGCGGCGTCCTCCTGGCGATGACCAGTTACGTACCGCCGCAGGCTGTGCCGACCACTCTCGTGCTCGACAAAGAGGGTCGCGTGTCGGCCCGCATTCTGGGCCTGGTCGACAAGGGAACCCTCAGCGCGCTCATTGACTCCGCGCTGGCCGAGTAGTGGCTGTGACCGCCTCTCTCCCACTCGGTGCCGCCATGGCCCTGGCACCAGCCGGGAATGCCTTCGCCGACACCGTGCTGAACGGTTCGATGCTCCTTGCGTTGCCCGTGGCGCTCCTCGCAGGCCTCGTCTCCTTTGTGTCGCCGTGCGTGTTGCCGCTGGTGCCCGGATATCTGGGCTACGTCAGCGGCCTCACCGGGGTGGACCTGGAGCAGCAGAGGCGCGGACGGATGGTGGTCGGTATCGGGCTGTTCGTCGTCGGGTTCTCCGCCGTGTTCATGGCGTACGGTGCGCTCTTCGGACAGCTCGGAGCGTGGATGGCAGGCTCCCAGGAGTGGCTGATCCGGATCTTCGGGCTCGTGGTGATTGTGCTCGGCATCGTCTTCATGGGCGGATTCTCCTGGTTCCAGCAGGACCGGAAGCTCCATGCCCGCGTACCGAGCGGCCTCTGGGGAGCGCCGCTGCTGGGTCTCACGTTCGGTCTGGGCTGGGCCCCCTGCATCGGACCGACCCTGTCCGCGGTGCAGCTGCTTGCTTTCTCCAACGACGGCGCCAGCGCTGCCAAAGGTGCACTCCTCACCTTTGTGTACTGCCTCGGCCTCGGACTGCCGTTCCTGCTGATCGCCCTCGGACTGCGGCGTGGAATGGGAGCCATGAAGTTCTTCCGGCGCCACCGGCTGCTGCTGCAGCGAACTGGTGGCGGAATGCTGATACTGGTCGGCGTGCTCATGGCCTCCGGTGTCTGGAACGTGTGGATCAACGACCTTCAGCAGTGGCTCGGCGGCGTCACCCTTCCGATCTGAACGACTGATGGCTAAATCAAAGGAAGATTCAATGGCAACGAAGGACCGAGAAGACGGCGTCGCGCTGCCCGCTCTTGGGTTCCTCGGCACCGTGCGCTGGATGTGGACCCAGCTGACCAGCATGCGTACGGCCCTCTTCCTGCTGCTCCTGCTCGCGGTCGCCGCTGTACCCGGTTCGCTCTTCCCGCAGCGCCCGGCAAATCCGGCCGTCGTGACCCAGTACATTCAGAACAACCCGGAGACCGGGCCGATCCTGGACTGGTTCCAGCTGTTCGATGTCTACTCGTCCGTTTGGTTCTCAGCGATCTACCTGCTCCTGTTCATCTCGCTGATCGGATGCGTGATCCCGCGGGCAATGGTCCACGGCCGTGCCTGGCGGTCGAAGCCGCCCCGGACCCCCAGCAGGCTCTCGCGGATGCCGGCTCACGGGACGTTCGTCCTGCCGGTCGCGCAAGAGTCCCAGCCCAGCGGGCAGGAAGGCGGGCGGCCCACCTCGGCCGGTGCCGCCGTCGTCGACGCTTCAGTCGTGCTGAAGAAGCGCGGCTACCGCGTGGACGTGCGCGACGAGAACAGCGCCCGGCCCTCCGTCGGTGCGGAGCGGGGCTTCCTGAAGGAATTCGGGAACCTGGTGTTCCACGTGTCGCTGATCGGCGTGCTCGTTTCCGTTGCCGTGGGCGGGCTGTTCGGGTACCGGGGGCAGAAGATCCTGATCGAGGGTGAGACCTTCGTGAACACGTTGGTGGGCTACGATTCCTTCACACCGGGCACCAACTTCTCCGAGAACAATCTGGATCCGTACTCGATCACGCTCGAGAACTTCGACGTGCAGTTCGACCGGCAGCTCACGCACTACGGTCAGCCAATCGACTTCACCGCCACCATGACCACCAGAACCGCTCCCGGGGTTGAACCGGAAGAGCGGATCCTGAAGGTCAACGAGCCGCTGACTATCGGCGGCACCAGCGTGTACCTGGTCGGAAATGGCTACGCTCCCGTCATCACGGTGCGCGACGGCGAGGGGAACATCGCGCACCAGGGCCCCGTTGTGTCGATTCCGCAGGACGGACTGTTCACGTCCCTCATTGTGCTGAAGGTTCCGGACGCACAACCGGACCAGCTCGGTTTTGTCGGGTTCTTCCTGCCCACGGCGGCAGTAGACGAGAACGGTGTGTCCTTCTCCCGTGACCCGGACCCGTTCCTGCCGCAGCTGAACCTCAACTCCTACTACGGCGACCTCGGGCTGGATGAGGGCGACCCGCAGAATGTCTATGTTCTGGACACTGACCCACTGACCGAGTTGAACAGTCGGAACAGCGAAGCCGGCGGCATTGTGCTCGACGCCGGCGAAACCTTCGAGCTACCCGAGGGCAAGGGTTCCATCACCTTCGACGGGCTGCGCCGTTATGCGGCCCTGGACATCACGCATGACCCGGCCGAGCTCGGCGCCCTGGTGTTTTCCTCCCTCGCCCTGGCAGGACTGAGCGCGTCCCTGTTCATCGGGCGCCGCCGGGTCTGGATAGCGACGGGCACGCGCACGGACGGCAGCATCACGGTGGAGTACGGTCTGCTGGCCCGCGGTGAAGATCACCGTCTGGCCGGCGAGGGGGCAGCGATCGAGAAACTGCTCCGGGAACGCTGGCTGGCAGGCAGCACCGAAGACGACGAGAATGAGACAGCGCACGTGGGGGCGCCAACGCACGGAACCGGTAAGGACAACTGATGCAGAACATAAACCAGACCCTGGGACAGTACAGCGAGCTGTTCATGCTGCTCGCTGCCCTGGCATACACAGTCGGGTTCCTCGCTTTCACCTGGGACCTCGTCAAGAGCAGCCGTCGCATTCGCGAGATCGAAGCCGGCCTCGCCGAATCCGCGAATGACCGGGAGTTGGTGCTCGCCGGCGCTGTGGCCGGGGGCAAGCGCGGAAAGGCAGCCGCTGACGGTGCTCCAGCGGGTTCAACCGCCGACGACGCCATGGACTATCAGGGCGAGCGACGCTCTGCCGCGCGCATCGCCGTTGCCCTTACCATCGTGGCTTCAGCGATCCATGCAGTGGCTGTTGTCACCCGAGGTGTTGCCGCCGGGCGCGTGCCGTGGGGCAACATGTACGAGTTCTGCACCACCGGCGGTCTGGTGGTCGCCGTCGTCTTCCTGTTGGTGCTCACACGTAAGGACCTGCGCTTCCTCGGAACCTTCGTGATTGGTCTCGTGGTGGTCATGCTGTGCGCAGCCACGATCGGATTCCCGACGCCGGTGGCCAACCTGGTGCCCGCGCTGCAGAGCTACTGGCTCATCATCCACGTGTCCGTGGCAGTCGCAGCGTCAGCCCTCTTCACCCTGACCTTCGCGATGTCGGTGCTGCAGCTGATCCAGGCGAGCCGGGTGGCACGGCTCGCCGCCGGCGATGATGACCGGCTGCCGTTCATGCGGCTGGTTCCCTCGGCGCTGAGCCTGGAGAACCTCTCCTACCGGATCAACGCAATCGCTTTCGTGCTCTGGACCTTCACCCTCATGGCCGGTGCCATCTGGGCGGAGAAGGCCTGGGGCCGGTATTGGGGCTGGGACACCAAGGAAGTGTGGACCTTCGTGATCTGGGTGGTCTACGCCGGCTACCTCCACGCCCGCGCAACCCGCGGATGGACCGGGACGAGGGCCGCGTGGCTCTCGATCGTGGGCTATCTGTGCATCGTCTTCAACTTCACGATCGTGAACATCTACTTCTCGGGACTGCACAGCTACGCCGGCGTCTAATCGCGAAGTTAAGCGGTCAGCTCCGGATGATGCGCTGCTGCCTCGCCGTTGAGATGGCGGCGGTGCGGTTGTCCACACCGAGCTTGTCGTAGATGTGGACCAAATGCGTCTTCACGGTTGCCTCACTGATGAACAGCTCCTTCGCGATACCCCGGTTCGGCATGCCGGTTGCAAGGAGTTCCAGCAGTTGAATCTCACGTTTGCTCAGAGACGTCGTCGGGCTCGAGATCCGGCCCATCAAACGCGCGGCCACCTCCGGCGCGAGCGCTGTCTGTCCCCGGGCGGCTGACTGCACTGCCCGACGGATCTCTTCCGGCGGAGCGTCCTTCAGGAGGTAGCCGCCCGCACCGGCCTCCACGGCAGCGATGATGTCCGCGTCGGTGTCGTAGGTGGTCAGGATCAGTACCTGCGGTGGGTCCTCCAGCGCGCGGATGCTCCGGGTGGCGGTGACGCCGTCCATGCCTTCGCCCATCTGCAGGTCCATGAGCACAACGTCCACCGGCTGGTCGAGGGCAGCCCGTTTCCGCACCTCTGCCACGGCGGCGGCGCCATCAGCGACGTCCCCGGCCACGAAGACGCCGTCGAAGTCGTTGAGCATTGCCCGCAGGCCGGCGCGGACAACCGGATGGTCATCCACCAGAAGAACCCGGATCTCAGTCATCCGCCGTCCCGTCGTCGAACGGCAGCAGGGGCAAACGGATGCCGACGACGGTGCCCTCGCCCGCCTCGGATTCGATCTCGATAGCTCCGCCCAACGCTGTGATCCGCTCCCGAAGGGCCCTCAGCCCAAACCCGGTGCCGTCTGTCCTCTCTACCGCAGACGCCAGCGCCGTATCTACGTCAAACCCCCTGCCGTTGTCGTAGATATCGAGCGCCACCTCTGAGCCCACGAAGGTGAGTGTGACGACGGCGGTTCCGGCACTGGAGTGCCGCAGGGAGTTCGACAGGGCTGACTGCGCCGCACGCAGCAGGGCAACCTCGTAGGGAGCCGGCATCCGGATGGGCGCGCCGTCGAGCTCGAACCGGCAGCGCAGGCCGATGCCCTGGGCCGCCGCCTGCTGCTCGACGCTGGCGCAGGTTCTGCGCAGGCTGCCGACGAGGAACTCGGGATCACCCTCCGCCGCACTCAACCCGCGGACAAAGCGGCGCGCGTCAGTGAGATTGTCAGACGCCGCCTGCTGCACCGTGCGGATGCGTTCCCGTGCCGTATTCGTTGCTCCGGCGTCCAACGAAGCTTCGGCTGCCCGCGAGATGAGGACGATGCTGGACAGGCCCTGCGCCAGCGTGTCATGGATTTCGCGGGCCAGACGCTCCCGCTCGGTGAGCACTCCGGCCTGGTGCTGTGTGCGTGCAAGCTCGGAACGCGTCCGCCGGAGTTCCTCGAGCGCCTGCCGCTGGTTGACGCCCTCGAGATAGAGGCTCTGGTAGACGACCGTCATGACCACGGCGAAGACCGCTCCGAACATCGGGCCGAGGATCATCGGCACCTGCAGTTCCCCCTGGCGTTCCCATTGGGCGGCAATGACCACGCCGGTCAGGAGGACGATCGCGACCACGGCATGCCTGGTGCTGAGCAGGTGCAGGTGAAGGAAGAACAGGGCGAAGGCCAGCCAGGAAAAGTCGGCGCTGAGCATCATCAGGACAACCCAGAGTCCGGTGACTCCGGCCAGCCAGAACCGTGCGTAACGCGGTACACGCGACGACGACGGCGTCCCCGGCTGCTGCTTCGCAGCCCGCCTCTCCCTGACGGTCCCCGCCAGGTACAAACCGCCGAGACACAGGGAGATCAGAAGAGCCGGATACACCACGGCGGGGCCGGGTTCTGAAACCAGTGTCGCCGCCACTCCCACCAGGAGCAGTGCCAGGAAACCGGCGTGCAGGGTGATCCGGAGCATCCGCAGAACGGCTGGCGCAGCCATGTATCCAGCCGGGCTCGCGGGGTCTCGCATACAGCCACCCTAGCTGCGCCCGGTGGACGTGACATCAACCGAACGGTTGACCGCCGGGTCAACCGGTAAGAGCTAAGCAGATCAACCGGAGCCCCGATGTAGCGAGGCAAGCAGGGATGGAGAGTTGAAGGTGAGCGGCAGGCGTCGGCTCACCACAAGGCATGCGGAGGATGACAAACGATGTACTTAGCTTTACGGGATCTCAGGTTCGCCAAGGGGCGGTTCGCCCTGATGGGTACCGTCGTCGGGTTGATCACTTTCCTGCTGGTGATGCTCTCCGGTCTGACCGCAGGCCTGGCCAACCAGTCGACGTCGGCAATCGCCGGGTTGAACGCCGACACGATCGTCTTCGGAGCACCTGCCGGCAATGAGCCGGCTGCTTCCTATCCTGAATCCCAGGTGGGCGGGGAGCAGCTCCAGGTGTGGCGGCAGGCCGGGGGAGTCTCCCGGGCCGAACCGCTGGGGATCAGCCAGACCCGTCTGGAAGCGGGAGGCACCGCCACGGTCGCGGTGTTCGGGGCAGGCGCAGACGGCGCGCTTGCCCCGGACGGCCTGACGGAGAGCACGGTAGTGGTGAGCCGCACGGTGGCCGAGGACCTGTCGCTTTCTGTGGGTGACACCGCGAGCATCAGCGGGACGGCGCTCCGCGTTGCGGGCGTTATCGACGACCAGTGGTACAGCCACACTCCTGTGGTGTGGATGACGCTGGCCGACTGGCGGACAACCGCGCACGTGGCGGATCCGGACGTCGTCGGTACGGTGCTCGCGGTAACTTCCACCGACGAAGCGCCGGAGGTGCAGAGCCGCGAACAGATCGACGCCGGGGCCGGAACCGTCAGCACAACCCGGACCGGCAGCTACGGCGCCCTGGCGTCCTTCGGGTCCGAGAACGGTTCACTCACCATGATGCAGGGTTTCCTCTACGGAATTTCTGCGCTGGTGATCGTTGCCTTCCTCACCGTGTGGACCATCCAGCGGACCCGGGACATCGCCGTACTCAAGGCCCTCGGAGGGTCCAATGGCTACATCCTGCGGGACGCGCTCAGCCAGGCAGCGATCGTGCTCGTCATTGGAGCCGCAGCCGGTGCGGCACTCGGTCTGGGCGGCGGCTACCTCGCCGCAGCGGTGGCTCCGTTCCTCATTTCCGCAGCGACCGTCGTCGGGCCTTTTGCAGGCATTGTGCTCCTCGGACTGGCGGGATCGGCGCTCGCCGTCCGCGGAGTCACGAGGATTGATCCGCTGCTGGCTCTCGGCGGCAACTAGACCCCGAAACCTCCATGAAAGGACACTCCATGAGCATGTTCCCAGTACCCGCTTTGAAGCTCGTCAACGTCTCACTGCACTATCCGGACGGCGACGCCGGCACCATCACTGCCCTTGATGGCGTCACCCTGAGTGTTGACTCCGGATCGGTCACCTCCGTGGTTGGACCGTCCGGCTCGGGCAAGTCCAGCCTGCTCGCCGTCGCGGCCACCCTCGTGCGTCCCACCAGCGGCGACATTCGAATCGGTGGCGTAGACGTAACGGAGTTGAGTGACAAAGAGCGGACGGCGCTGCGCCGCGACGAAGTGGGCATCGTCTTCCAGCAACCCAACCTGCTGCCGTCGCTCACCGCGGTGGAGCAGCTGCTCATCGGTCAGCACCTTCGCGGTGGGGCGCCGAAGGCGGCGCGGCTCCGGGCGCTGGAACTGCTCGACGTCGTCGGCCTCGCAGGCGCAGGCGACCAGCGGCCGCACCAGCTTTCCGGAGGACAGCGCCAGCGGGTGAATATCGCGCGGGCACTGATGGGGGAGCCAACCGTCCTTCTGGTGGATGAACCGACGGCAGCACTGGACAAGGTACGCTCCGAATCGATTGTCCGGCTGCTGTGCAAGGTCACCCGGGATCAGCAGCTGGCCACCGTGATGGTCACTCACGACACGGAGTTTGTGCCGCTCACCGATGCCGTCGTGACCATGACCGACGGCGTGCTGCACTCCCTGGCTCCGGTTCGCGCCTAAGCGCCGGCGTTCATTCGGCAGGACACGCCCCGAATGGGTAGCCATAAGGGGTGTGTCCTGCCCCTTCAACGGCCGGGGTAGGGGCGATTCAGCCCGCGATGGCCCTCAGCAGAGGCGCCATCCGATAGGGGATGGGTTGGCGCAGGAACATGCTGGTCCTGGTCCGCAGGATCCCGGGACACAGGCGGATTTCCTCGGACACGCGGTACAGATCGTCAGGATCCCGAGCCACCACGCGGCACAGCAGGTCGGTTTCGCCGGCGGGCGCAAGGCACTCGATGACCTCCGGGATGGCGCGCAGACCCTCAACGGCCAGGTCTATGCGGTGCTGATCCAGCTCGGCAGCGACATGCGCAGAAATGCCCATGCCGAGTGCCTCCGGATCGATCCGTACGCTGTGCGCCCTCAGTACCCCTTCGCGCTCGAATCGGTCGAGGCGCGCCTGGACGGTGCCGCGGGCCAGACCCGTCCGCTGGGCGATGGCGAGGATGGTCATCCGGGGCTCGGCATCGAGTGCCTCGAGCACGGCCCGGTCAATTCCATCTCTGGGGTGGCGGGGTTCCTTGTTCATGGGTAGGCGTCTTCTCCAGGCGGGGACTGGTCAGATTGACCACTATTGTCGGAGCCACATCCCCCGGGGTAGTCATTTCGACTATTCCGACGATGGGCTGTTGTGCAAATCTTTGCACATGCCGTCAAATGGGTGACATAAGAGTGCTGAGGGGAGACCATCCCGGCGGCACGCGCCGCGATCGTCAGGGAACATCAACCCGCTGACCGTGTCAGGAGTCCCACAAGGATCACCTCAGCGCCACGCAGGACCGTCTACGTAGCTAGGCGGTCTTGCCGTCGTTGGCCGTACCCTCGTCGTTTTTCTTCTTCTCCGCCTCGCGTGCCCGTTTCTCGGCCTCGCGCTTGCGCTGTTCGGCGTCGCGGGCTTCCTGGCGTCGCCTGATTTCGAGGTTGCGCAGGAACTGGGGGTCGTCATCCGGTGCGGTGGGCCCTCGCTTCAGCCGCTGGCTCGGGCGGTCTTCCCTGCCGGGCCGCCCGAAAAGGAACCAGAGACCGGCGCCCAGGAGGGGAACCAGGAGGATCGTGAAGAACCATGCGGGTTTGGAGATGCTGCGCACCGATTCTGCCCGGCTCATGATGCAGTCGAACAGGGCGTAAACGATGACGGCGATCCCCAGGATCACGAGGAACAGCAACAGGCGGGGCATGCATCAATTGTAGGCGAGTAAACTTGAGACGTGCCTTTCCTCAAATTCACCGCTCTCCGCCTCGGCTTTGTCGCGGTGTTCTCCGTGATCTGCTACTCCTTCGGCCTGGGCGCGATCTTCTCGGTGATCGCCGGCGCAATCCTGGCGTGGTGCGTCACGTACCTGTTTTTCCGCAACCTGCGCAATGATGCGGCGTCGTCGCTGCAACGCCGCTTCCGCGACGGAGCGCCGCCGGTTCGCTCAGCCAGTGAACTGCGTGATGCGGACGCCGAGGACAGTTTCGATCCCAACACCGCCGTGAATTCGGACCGCCGCCAGGCGTAGGGCCCACACCGCCAGGACCAGGCCGGCCCGGGACCTGGCCGGCCCGCCGGGCAGAGTTGAGCCGGGCAGAGCTAGGACAGCACCCCCGAGAGCACCACACCGGCGCCGAACAGTGCGCTGAAGCCGAGGTTGATGATGCTCGTCTGTTTCAGGACCGGAATAAGGCTGCGGCGCTTCTTGCCCTTGAGCATCAGCCAGCTCGGCATCAGGCACAGCGGGATCAGCAGCAGGACCAGCAGCACCCATGGGTAGTCGTACACCAGGAGCAGCGGCAGGAGCAGCGCCACCGCAAGCATCATCACGTAGCTGATACGGGCAGCGGTATCGCCGAGGCGGACAGCGAGGGTGAGCTTGCCCGCCTCCCGGTCCGTGGGAATGTCCCGCACATTGTTGGCCATCAGCAGCGCCATGGCAATAATCCCCGTGCAGACCGCTCCGACCCACGCCGGGCCGCTCAGCTGCCCCGCCTGCGTGTAGGTGGTGCCGAGGGTTGCTACCAGTCCGAAGAAGACGAACACAAACAGGTCACCCAGACCCATGTACCCGTAGGGATTGCGCCCGCCGGTGTAACCCCAGGCAGCAGCAACGCAGCCGAGTCCCACGAGCAGCAGGAACCACGCCTGGGAGAGCACAATCAGCGCAATGCCGGCGACCATCGCCAGCGCAAAGCACCCGAAGGCCGCCCACTTCACCTGCCACGGCTTCGCTACCCCGAAACCCGTCAGCCTCAGCGGACCGACGCGGTCATTGTCTGTGCCGCGGATGCCGTCGGAGTAATCGTTGGCGTAGTTCACGCCCACCTGCAGCAGGATGGCGACAACAGCCGCGAGCAGCGCATTGACGGGTTTGAACGCGCCGAGGTCGAACGCTGCGGCGCACCCGATGATGACGGGCGCCACCGCCATGGGAAGCGTGCGGGGACGCGCCCCCTCCACCCACTGCGCAGCTGTTGCCACGATGTTCCTCCGGTTATTTGATCTTTGGTTCTCGACTGGATGCCCTGGACGTGCCGGGCGGATTCGCTACAGCGTGGACTGCTCGAACAGCGCGCGGACGGCCAGCCGGTCGGGTTTGCCGTTGGGCAGCATGGGAAGTTTATCGAGCGTCAGCACGATCCTCGGGGCCGCGTGTGCCCCCAGATGCTCCTGCGCATGCCGGCGCACTGCGTCCGGATTGACAGAGCCGACGACGGCGGCAGCCACCTGAGCGCCCCACTCCGGGTGCGGAACACCCAGCACCAGTGCTTCGCTGACGCCCGGCATGCCTTCGATGACGCTGGACACCGCGACGGCTGACACCTTGAGGCCGCCCGTGATGATCACGTCGTCCACGCGCCCATGGACGGTGAGGACGCCGCCGTCGATGGTGCCGTCGTCGTCCGTTCGGAACCAGCGCCGGCCGGAGTTGAACGGAAACTTCTCCCGGGTGAGATCCGGCTGGCCCAGGTAACCGTCGGCCAGAACGGGGCCGCTGATCCAGAGCCGGCCGTCCTCGTTGGTGAGCTGCACGCCCTCGAGGGGAACGCCGTCGTACACGCACCCGCCGCAGGTTTCACTCATGCCGTAGGTGCGGACGATCTTCAGCCCGTGTGCGCGGGCCTTGTTCCGAAGGGCGTCGGTGACGGCCGCGCCGCCGAGCAGGATTGCGTTGAATCGCTGGAGCACCTTGATGGTTTCGGGTGCCGGGTCCTCAAGGAGGCGGTGGAGCTGCGTGGGCACCAGGGACGTGAAGCGCACTTTGTCGGTCAATTCGCCGGCAGCTTCGGTGAAACGCTCAGGGCTGAAGCCTTCCGTCAGGTCCATGGCCCAGGGCCGGGTCCCCGCGTACAGCGAGCGCACCAGCACCTGGAACCCGGCCACATACTGCACGGGCAGGGTGAGCAGCCACTGGCCCTCGGACTTCAGGGCGTAGGCGGTTCCCATGGCAGAGGCGGCGAGGGCATCGACGCTGAGCATGGTCTGTTTCGGGGTGCCCGTGGAGCCGGAGGTGCTGAGCACGGCGGCGATCTCATCGTTGGGCAGCTCGCCGTTGAAGCTCTGATGCTCGTCGGAGTGCGGTGCTACTGCTGGTCCCTCACCGGCAAGGGCCGCCGCGAGAGGAGAAAGCAGTGAGTGTGGGTCGAAGCCGGGCGGAGTGTGAACGGGAAAGAGTTCCATGAGGGCCTAGAAGTAGTAGGGGAAGCTGGACCAGTCGGGGCTGCGTTTCTCGAGGAACGCTTCCTTGCCCTCGACCGCCTCATCGGTCATGTAGGCCATGCGGGTGGCCTCGCCGGCGAAGACCTGTTGGCCGGCCAGGCCGTCATCGGCCAGGTTGAACGCGAACTTGAGCATGCGGAGTGCCTGCGGACTCTGGTTGGCGATGTCTGCGGCGTATTGAAGGGCCACCTCTTCGAGCCGCTCATGGTCAACGGCTTCGTTCACCGCGCCCATGGCAACCATGTCTTCCGCCGAGTACTCCCTGGCGAGGAAGAAGATCTCGCGGGCTTTCTTCTGGCCGATCTGGCGGGCGAGGAGCGCCGATCCGTACCCGGCATCGAAGCTGCCTACTGTGGCGTCGGTCTGCTTGAACCTGCCGTGCTGGCGGGAGGCGATGGTCAGGTCCGACACCACGTGAAGGCTGTGCCCGCCGCCTGCGGCCCACCCATTGACGACGGCGATGACCACCTTGGGCATGGTCCGCATCAGCCGCTGGACTTCAAGGATGTGGAGCCGGCCCGCCCTCGCGGGATCGATGGTCTCCCTGGTTTCACCTTCCGCATACCGGTAGCCGTCCCGCCCGCGGATCCGTTGATCACCGCCGGAGCAGAAGGAGTGCCCGCCGTCCTTGGGAGAAGGGCCGTTGCCCGTCAGGAGGACCGTTGCAACGTCCGGAGTCATGCGTGCGTGGTCCATCGTGCGGTACAGCTCATCCACCGTGCCCGGGCGGAAGGCGTTCCGGACCTCCGGCCGGTTGAACGCGATCCGGACGGTGGGCAGATTGCGGAACGGGGCGTCGTCGTTCTGGCTGTGCTCCACCTGGCTGCGGTCCACCTGGCGGTGATACGTGATGTCCTGAAGATCCTCAAACCCCTCCACGAGCCGCCAGCGGGCAGGGTCGAAGACGTCGGATACCTGGGGTGGGAGATCTGTGGTCACCAATCGAGTCTAGCTTTGGAGACGGGGGGAACTTCAAAGTGGCTGGGAGGCTAGCTCACGCAGAACTCGTTGCCCTCCGGATCCGCCATGGTGTACCAGACATGCGGACCCTGGCTGCCCTGGTGCAGGAAGCGTGCGCCTCGCTTTTCCAGTGCTGCGCGAACGGCGTCCTTGTCATCACCGTCCAAACGGATGTCCAGGTGCGTGCGGTTCTTGACCGTCTTGGGCTCAGGTACCTGCACGAAAAGAATGCGCTGCCGTCCCGTCTGACCTTCCTCATCCGGCCGGTGGATAGCCTCGCCGGTGCTCCAGACCCGGATGCCGTTGTGCTCGATGAGGTCGCTCTGCTGCGCATAACCCTCGGCGAGCATTTTGTCGATGAAGTCCTGATCCGTCGGCTCCACGCTCCAGCCCAGGGTCTCGGCCCACCAGCCTGCCTGCGTATGGGGATCTTCGCTGTCAATCACTATCTGGATGCTGTACGTCATGGAACGAGCGTAGGGGCGCCAGCCGAACCAATCCAGAGCTTTCCGGACAGGTTGGGTCCGCAAATCAGGGCCAGGGCATCCCGCGCCTGAAGGGCTGGACCGGGACGGTGGGGAGGACTAGCGTGGCACCCACCCGCCGGACGCGCCGGCGCCCGTTTCAGGAGGAAGCATGGCGAACCATACTTACAGCATTTCCGAGGTTGTCGGGACGTCGCCGGACGGGGTGGACGCGGCAGTCAACAACGCCGTGACCCAGGCCGCCAAAACGCTCCGCAACCTCGACTGGTTCGAGGTCAAGGAAATCCGCGGTCATCTGGTGGATGGCGCCGTCGCCGACTGGCAGGTCACCGTCAAGCTGGGCTTCCGCCTCGAGGACTGACCCTCAAGAACCCACCGCCGGCTGACGCTCGAGGAATTTACGGCGGCCGCCAAAGAAACCGTTGACGAAATCCCGCAGCAGGGGCAGGCTGTCTACTATGTGGTTCTAACCCGCACCTGTCTTCTCGCCGGCGTTGAGCCCGCCCCGATGCGCACATCCCGGGGCGGCTCCGCCGGCGCTTCATCGACTTTGCGAGGTATCCATTGACGGACCACGTCCATCTTTCCAACGTGTCCCACGGTTACGGCGACCAACTCCTGCTCGACGACGTGAGCCTCACCCTTACCCGTGGTGAGCGCGTCGCACTCGTCGGTGAGAACGGTTCCGGGAAATCGACGATGCTGCGCCTGCTGTCCGGGCGCGAACAGCCTGATGCGGGAGCCATGACAGCAAGTGGAACAATCGGCTACCTGGCACAGACCCTGGACCACCCGGCGTCGGACACGGTTGGCCAGGTCATCGACACGGCGCTCGCCTGCATCCGGGCTCTTGAGGCGGAGCTGCGGTCCCGTGAAGCGGAGTTGGGCACGGCTGACCCTGCCGAACTGGCCCGCTACGGGGACCTCCAGACCCGGTTCGCGCTTCACGGCGGCTACGAAGTCGATGCCCGCGTCGACTCCGCCATGGCGCACCTGGGGCTGGGGGAGATCACCCGTGCCCGGCCGTTGTCTTCTCTCTCGGGCGGGGAACAGGAGCGGCTCGCGCTCGCCTGCCTGCTGGCTGACCCGGCCGCGATCCTCCTGCTGGATGAACCGACCAACCACCTGGACGACGACGCCGTTGCCTGGCTCGAACGACGGCTCACCTCGCACCCTGGTGCAGTCATCGCTGTTTCCCATGACCGGGATTTCCTGCGCACCTTCGCTACCGACATTGTTGAGCTCGATGCTGACCGGCGAAAGCTGCAGCGTTATGGCAACGGGTACGAGGGCTATCTGCACGCGAAAGAAGCAGAGCGACGCCGCTGGGAACAGCAGTACCAGCAGTGGCTGGATGCCCAGGAAGCAGAACGTTCCAAGGCCTCGGCGGTTGAGCAGCGCATGGGCTACGGACGGGTCCGCGACGGCGACAAAATGGGTTATGACTTCAAGCAGGGGACCGTCCAGGAAGCGGTGACAAGCCAAAAGCGGAACGCCCTCGAGAGGTTGCGGAGGCTTGAAGAGAACCCGGTTGACCGGCCGCCGCAACCCCTGGCGCTGTCGGCCCGATTCGGCGGACGGTCCCTGCACGGCGATGTGATTACAGTGTCCGGACTGCGGGTGGGTGCCCGTCTGGCCGTCCACTCACTGACGGTGGCCGCGGGCGAGAGACTGCTCATCACCGGGCCGAACGGAGCAGGAAAGACGACTCTGTTGAACGCCATTGCCGGTACCGGGCAGGTCGACGCCGGAGCCGTGCGGTGCCGCGGACGGCTCGGCTACCTTCCGCAGGAACTGGACCCGCCGGAGAACCCGTCCCAGCGGCTGTTGCCCGCCTTCGCCGCTGGGCTCCGCGGTGACATTGACGAGCTCGCCGACAGGCTGCTGAACCTTGGCCTGTTCAGATCCGCCGATTTCACGGTGCCGGTTGGAGGACTGTCTGCCGGCCAGTACCGCCGGCTGGCCCTTGCACGGCTGCTCGTCGGCCATTACGACGTGCTGCTTTTCGACGAACCCACCAATCACTTGTCGCCGGTGCTGGTGGGGGAGCTGGAAGAAGCGCTCGCCGGCTTCGCAGGCACCCTCGTGATTGTCAGCCACGATCGGGCGCTGCGCCGCTGGTTCGCGGGTCTTGGCGGGTCGGAACTGCGGCTGGACGCCGGGCAGGTGGTCCAACTGCGTGCGGCGTGACCGCTTCGGCCGGTAGCCGAGCAATTTCTCGCAGGTTTGCCTCGCGTCTTCCTACAATCAGTGGCGTTTCCTCGGCCGACACGCGGTTCTGCACCGCAAAGCTGCGAGAAACGGCACGGCCGGCGCACGTAACCCCGGTTGACCGCTCCGGCGCCCCGTGCGATTCTTTATAGAACGAACGGTCGGTAATTACGCCGCCCTTCCTGCAACGCTCTGACGACGACGATGACGGAGGCTGGCATGGCCGAGGCTTTTCTGGTGGGCGGGGTTCGCACCCCGGTGGGACGGTACGGCGGAGCGCTTTCAGCGGTCCGGCCCGATGACCTGGCGGCGCTGACCCTCCGCGAACTGGTCCACCGCACCGGGGTGGACCCCGAGACGATCGACGAGGTCATCCTCGGCAACGCAAACGGCGCCGGTGAGGAAAACCGGAACGTCGCCCGCATGGCCACCCTGCTCGCAGGCCTGCCCAACAGCATCCCGGGCATCACCGTGAATCGGCTCTGCGCATCCGGACTGTCCGCGATCATCATGGCCTCCCACATGATCAAGGCCGGAGCTGCCGACGTCGTTATCGCCGGTGGAGTCGAGTCCATGAGCCGCGCCCCGTGGGTCATGGAGAAGCCGACGACGGCGTTCGCCAAGCCGGGTGCCGTTTTCGACACCTCGATCGGCTGGCGCTTCACCAACCCCACCTTCGCGGCCCAGGAGAAGACCACATTCTCGATGCCGGAGACGGCGGAGGAGGTCGCCCGGGTAGACGGAATCACCCGGGATGACGCCGACGCCTTCGCGCTCCGTTCCCACCAGCGGGCCATCGCCGCGATCGAGGCAGGGCACTTCACGGATGAGATCGTCCCCGTGAACACCACACACCGCAAGAAGAACGTCACCGTTGATACGGACGAAGGGCCCAGGCCGGACACCACGCTTGAGGTGCTCGCGGGGCTGAAGCCGGTCGTCGCGAAGGGCGGCGTGGTGACAGCGGGCAATTCGAGCTCGCTGAACGACGGCGCGTCCGCTGTGATCATCGCATCCGAAGCCGCGCTTACAAGGCTAGGCCTGACCCCGCGTGCCCGCATCGTCACGGGCGCGTCCGCCGGAGTGCCGCCGGAAATCATGGGTATCGGACCTGTTCCGGCCACACAGAAGGTCCTCAAGCTCGCCGGCCGCTCCATCGGTGACCTCGACGCCGTAGAACTCAACGAAGCCTTCGCCACGCAGTCCCTCGCCTCCATCCGCAGGCTCGGCCTCGACGAGGACATCGTCAACCGCGACGGCGGAGCGATCGCCCTGGGACACCCGCTGGGTTCCTCGGGATCGCGGATCGCCATCACCCTCATGGGCCGGATGGAACGTGAAGGCGGAAGCCTGGGGCTCGCCACCATGTGCGTCGGTGTCGGTCAGGGAACCGCCCTGCTCCTGGAGCGTGTGTAGTGCAAACCCTGACAATCGACGACGGCGGGAACCGCCTCAGCGTCCAACTCAACCGCCCCGAGGTCCGCAACGCAATCGACCAGCAGATGGTCGACGAGCTTCACGAGGTGTGCGCTGACCTCGAGCGCACCCCGCGGATCCTTGTGCTTTCCGGAACGGGTGGCGTCTTCGCCTCCGGCGCCGACATTGCACAGCTGAAGGAACGACGGCGCGACGACGCCCTTGCCGGAATCAACTCGACACTCTTCTCCCGGATCGCGAAACTTCCGATGCCGGTGATCGCGGCGCTGGACGGCTACGCGCTCGGCGGCGGCGCGGAACTCGCCTTCGCCGCCGACTTCCGGATCGGGACACCTGCGCTGAAGATCGGCAACCCGGAAACGGGCCTGGGCATCCTGCCGGCTGCCGGCGCGACGTGGCGTTTGCGTGAGCTTGTCGGTGAGCCCCTCGCCAAGGAGATCCTGCTCGCAGGCCGTGTGTTGAACGCCGACGAGGCCCTCGCCGCCCGGCTCATCACTGAAATCCACCCGGCTGAGGAGCTACTTCAGGCAGCCCACCGTCTGGCTGACCGCATTGCGCGGCAGGATCCGCTCGCTACCCGCATCACCAAGAGCGTGTTCCACGCACCACCCGAGGCGCACCCCGTGATCGATCAGCTCGCACAGGGAATCCTGTTCGAGTCCGAGGCAAAATTCGAGCGCATGCAGGCATTCCTGACAAGGAAAGAAACCGACCGGGAGAAGAAAAAGTGAGCACAGTGGGGACCAACCGCGTTCCGGAGACTGTCGGCGTCCTCGGCGGCGGGCGGATGGGCGCAGGAATCGCGCACGCATTCTGTGTGGCGGGTGCCGCCATCGTCGTCGTTGAACAGAACGACGACGCGGCGGAGGCGGCCCGCGGACGGATCACTGCCGCGCTGGACCGCAGCATTGCCAAGGGGACCACGCAGGAAAGTCTGGATGCGCTCTCCGCGCGGCTGCGGGTGAGCACTGATTACGAGGCTTTCGCCTCCTGCGGCCTGGTTGTTGAAGCCGTGCCGGAGGACCTTGCGTTGAAAACGGCCGCGCTGCGTGGTGTGGAGGAACAGCTCGACGACGGCGCCTGGCTCGCGACGAATACGTCCTCCTTGTCGGTCGGCGAGCTGGCCGGCGTCCTGCAGCGGCCGGACCGCTTCTGCGGCCTGCACTTCTTCAACCCGGTGCCGGCGTCAACGCTCATTGAGGTTGTGCTCGCGCCGTCCACCTCGACCGAGCTGGCCGACAAGGCCCGCGGCTGGGCCGAAGCCCTCGGCAAGACTCCTGTGGTGGTCAAGGATGCACCCGGCTTCGCCAGTTCGCGGCTTGGCGTCGCTATTGCGCTGGAAGCGATGCGCATGGTCGAGGAGGGCGTGGCGTCCGCTGAGGACATCGATACGGCGATGGTGCTCGGGTACAAGCATCCGGTCGGTCCGCTGCGGACAACGGACATTGTCGGGCTTGATGTGCGGCTCGGGATCGCCGAATATCTGGAGTCGACGCTGGGGGAGCGTTTCGCGCCGCCGCAGGTCCTCCGGGACAAGGTCGCGCGCGGGGAGCTCGGGCGTAAGTCCGGTCAGGGGTTCTTCGCTTGGGACGAATAGCCCACGCCGCACACAAAAGGGCTAAGGTTTTTTCATGAGTGAGCGGACGACGCTGGCAGACAAGCCGCTGATCGGACCTGTTGAGCCGCCGCAACTCCACATCATGACCTACAACATCCGGCGCCGGGTCGCTCATGTGAACCCGTGGAGCCACGATTTCTGGGGCCGCCGCGAACCGCTGGTCCGCCGGCTTCTGGCCGCCGAGCAGCCCACAATCCTCGGCGTCCAGGAGGCCCTGCCGGACCAGATGCCGGCGATCTGCGAGGGTCTGGGCGAGCACTACAGCAGTATCGGCCGCGGACGTAACGCGGACGGCGGCGGCGAACAGTGCCCCATTGTTTACGACGCCGACCGGTTGGAACTGTTGGAGTGGGACCAGGACGCGCTGTCCAGCACGCCGGATACCCCCGGCTCGAATGGTTGGGGCAACCTCATCCCGCGTATCGTCGTCACAGGACGCTTCCGGGACCGGGAAACAGGCAAGGAACTGACTGCCGTCAACACGCACCTCGACCACATGTCCAGGAAGTCGCGTCAGCGGTCGGCGGAGGCCATCCGGTCGCTCGTCGCTCGGACGGAGGGGGCCGTCGTCGTGATGGGCGACTTCAATACCGGTGCAGCATCGCAGCCCTACGAGGCGATGACCAGCGGTGAAGTGCTGGCGGACGCGTGGGATGAGGCCAAGGATCGGTTGACTGAGCTGTGGGGGACGTTCCCGCATTACCGGGCGCCGAAGCAGGGGCGCAAGCGGATTGACTGGGTCATGGTGAACTCAGGGGTCACCGTTGTGGAAACGGGAATCAACACCACCCGCTACAACGGCGCGTGGCCATCAGACCACACGCCGGTGCAGGCGATCATTACTGTGGATTAGTCGATCGCCTTGCGAACCTCCGGAAGGTAACCGGACTTGTAGCCCTTCGCGGTGGGGTGCAGATCGTCGATGGCGGTGAACCCGGTGAACGTGATCCACGGCTGCGGTGAACCGATACCGTGCTTGTCGAACCGCTTGGTTACGTCGACAAATTCAAACTCCGCCTCTTCTGCGCGATCCTCGATGATCTCGTTCAGCTCGTCAGTGCCGTCGTTGAAGAGCTCCTGCGCCTCGAGGGAGAGAAGCGGTTCATTCCCGAATTCGGGCGAGAAGAGGTGTGGATAGCCGGTGACGATGACCTGCGCCTCGGGTGCGGCGACGGCGATCTGCTCGTAGAGGGTGTCCAAATTGCCTGCCACGACTGTCTTGGCTTCGATTACGCGGGTCTGGATAAGCCCTTCACACACGGCGAGGGGCTGGGTGGCACACACCCGGACTATTTCGCCGAAGTCCAGATCATTGCCGCCCGCGGAAACAGTTATCAGGTCCGTCTGTGAACCGAGGGCACCCACCGCTGCAAGTCCTCCGACCTGCTCGGGAAGATCGGGAACGCCGCCGAGAGCGCCCGCCGCCTCGGCGCCGGAACAGGTCGCGTTAGCGGTCAGTTCGATCCGCTTGCGCTCATCAAGCAGGCCGGGAAGCCCAAGCGGGGACTGCCCGCATTCGTTGACATAGGAGCCGGCCCCGAATCCCGCGGCATAGGAATCACCCACGGCGACATAGTTCAGCGGTGATGGGGGAGCGGCGACGGATGCCGAAACCGGCACCATCAGCCCAACGGTCATGACAGCGGTGCCTGCAATTCGAAAGAGTTTCATTGGCTCAAGATACTCCTGATCGACCGCGCCGAACATAGGGTTTCAGCCACACCTTGCCAGCAATCAGCGAGGGGTCCATTCTTGGTCTCACTGCATGCCAAAAGTGGAGGAATGATGGCCCCTGAGCAGGACGCCGAAGCCGTCGCCGAGCGCATCTTCAACGCAGCACTCGGCACCATAGACATCCTTTCCATTCACCTGGGCGACAGGCTGGGCTGGTACCGAAGCCTGGCGAGTGAGGGCCCGGCGTCGTCCGCTGAACTGGCGCAGCGCACCGGGACCTCGGAGCGCTACGCCAGGGAATGGCTGGAGCAGCAGGCCGTCACCGGCCTCTTGACCGCTCTGGACGACGACAACGACAAAGGCAACGACAAGGACGACGACGGCGGCGGCACCTGCCGCTTCAGCCTCCCTCCTGGAACCGCGGAGGTGCTGACAGACACCGAGAGCCTCAATTACCTCGCGCCGCTCGCCCGGATGCTGGCGGGTGCCGCGGTGCAGCTTCCCGCATTGCAGGAGGCGTACCGTGCCGGAACGGGAGTGGGATGGTCGGAGTTCGGTGACGACGCCCGCGTGGCGCAGGCCGACATGAACCGCCCGTGGTTCGAGCGCGAACTGGGTAACGCGCTGAACCAGGCGCCAGAGCTCGTCTCCCGGCTTGAACGCGCAGGGACAATGATCGGGGACATCGGTTGTGGTGCCGGTTGGTCGACGATCGCTCTTGCCAGGATGTATCCGGCAGCGGCGGTTACCGGCTTCGACATCGACGCAGAGTCGATTGACCTCGCACGGGCCAACGCAACAGAATCAGGCAGCACCGTTGAGTTTCAGCACATCGACGCAGCCGGTCTGCCCTCAGACCGGTTCGACGCGGTGTTCGCCTTCGAGTGCATTCACGACCTCCCTTATCCGGTTGAGGTGTTGACCGCGGCGCGCCAGTCGCTTCGTGAAGGCGGGAGCGTCGTCGTCATGGATGAAGCTGTGGCTGACGCCTTCGCGGCACCGGGAGACGAGGTTGAGCGGCTGATGTACGGCTACAGCCTGCTGATCTGCCTGCCCGACGGCATGGCTCACCCCAAGAGCGCCGGCACGGGAACGGTCATGCGCCCAGTAACCCTGCGGAAGTACGCTCTGGAGGCCGGATTCCACGATATCCGGACCCTGCCCATCGAGGGCTTCGGGTTCTTTCGCTTCTACGAATTGGTGCCCTGACGGCATTCTTGCTGCTTGTTACGCTGAGGCATGGCTTCGATTGATCTGGACCACCTGCATCAAAACGGCAAGCACCGGAGCGTGCCCTGGGACGGGGCGGTGAATGCACGGGACCTCGGCGGCGTCAGCCCAGACATCAGGGCTGGGCGGCTGTACCGGATGGGCCGCCATGAGTGGCTCACGGACGCCGGTTGGCAGCAGGCGTACGACGACGGCGTTCGCACCGTGGTTGACCTCAGAAACCCTGACGAACGTGGACGGCGGGAAGCGGATCCCGTCCTGAACACCGCTGTCCTGGACCGGTTCCGGGTAGTGAACTGCCCCACCGAGGACCAGTCAGATGAAGAGTTCATGCAGCTGGTCGGACCCTATCTGAACTCGCCCGAGTACTACCGCGAAAACCTGCGCCGGTGGCCGGAGAAGATCGCCGCAGTGGTGCGGGCCGTGGCGGAGTCGGATGGCGCCGTCGTCGTGCACTGTGCAGCGGGACGCGACCGCACCGGCATGGTGACCGCAGTGCTGCTGGCGCTCGCGGGCGTTGCGCACGAGGACATCGCCAACGACTATGCGCTGGCCGTGCATGGCATCAATGAGCACAACGTTGGGCTCGAAAAGCCGCATGAGACGCCGAAGTCGCCTGAGCAACTCCACGAGTGGGTTATGCACACCCGGGCGCATCTGCTGGAGCTGCTGGACAGCCTCGACGCCGAGGCGTATCTCAGGGACGCCGGCTTGTCAGGGGAGGAGATAGCGGCGGTCCGGGCGAAGTTGACCTCGTAACGCCTATTTTTTCTCAAGCAGCAGGTTGGTGATGCGGAGGGTGCAGAGGCGGCCGCCGTCGTCGTTGGTCAGCAGCACTTCATGCGTGGTGAGGGTGCGCCCCAGATGGATGGGCGTGGCGGTGATGGTGATGGTGCCGTTGCGCGCGGACTTGTGATGGGTCGCGGAGACGTCCACGCCCACGGCAGTCTTGCCCAGCGTGCTTGCGTGGATCACGGCTGCCCAGGAGCCGACGGCTTCACCGACCGCAAGCGATGCCCCACCGTGCAGGAGGCCGAAGGACTGCCGGTTACCCTCCACGGGCATCGTCGCGACGACCCGCTCGACCGACTGTTCGAGGATCTTCACGCCCATCTTCTCGTCGAGTTCGCCGAGGGTAATCTGCCAGGGTTCGCCGGTCACTGAAGGCTCCTTGTGGGGTGTGGAGGGATGGTGCGTTCATGTACTCTGGACATATTACCGAACGTCCGTTCAGTAATGTTTGCCCTATTCCTCGAGCTCCCAAACGCGAAAGGTCAACGATGACTTCGACCGCCCTCAGCGTGGACATTGTCCCCAGCTTCATCCGCGACGCCTGGTGGACGCCTGACCAGCACACGTTGTCCGAGGACAACGCTACTGAAGTACGGGATGCCAGCACCGGCGAACTGCTTGCCATGGTGAGCACCAGCGGGCTGGACGTTGCCGACGTCGTCGATTATGCCCGGACCACCGGCCAGGGTGAGCTGGGAAAGTTCACGTTTCATCAGCGCGCGCTGAAGCTCAAGGCGCTCGCCCAGTTCCTGAACGGGCAGCGGGAGCACCTGTATGAGCTATCGGCACGGACAGGCGCCACGAAGGTCGATTCAATGGTCGATATCGACGGCGGAATTGGCGTCCTGTTCACCTTCGGTTCCAAGGGTCGGCGGGAGCTGCCCAACTCGCAGGTTGTCATCGACGGTCCTGTGGAGGTGCTGTCGAAGGACGGCTCTTTCATTGGCGAACACATCTACACGCGCATTCCGGGCGTGGCAGTCCAGATCAATGCTTTCAATTTCCCGGTATGGGGATTGCTGGAGAAGCTTGCGCCGGCGTTCCTGGCCGGTGTGCCGACGATTGTGAAGCCGGCGACGCCCACCGGCTACCTGACGGCCGCGGTCGTGAAGCTCATCATCGAGTCCAACATCCTGCCCGCCGGGTCGCTGCAGCTTATTTCCGGCCCTGCCCGGGACGTGCTCGATTACCTTGATTACCGCGATCTGGTGCTGTTCACCGGTTCCGCGTCGACGGCGAACAAGCTGAAGTCCCACGAGAACGTGACGACGGGCGGCGTGCGTTTCTCCTCCGAGACCGACTCCCTCAACGCCGCGATCCTTGGCGAGGATGCCGTGCCCGGCACTCCCGAGTTTGACGCGTTCATCAAGTCACTCGTCACCGAAATCACGGTCAAGGCGGGGCAGAAGTGCACCAGCATCCGCCGCACGCTGGTCCCGAAGGCCCTCGTGAACGACGTCGTTGCTGCCGCCCGCGACCGCATCGAGCAGCGCATCACGCTGGGTGATCCGCGCGCCGAGGGCGTCACCATGGGTGCGCTCGCTTCGGTCGGGCAAATGCGGGACGTCCGCGCCGCCGTCGAAACCATGCTTGCAGCGGGCGGCGAGCTTGCCTACGGAACCCTCGACTCTCCGCGTGTGACCCACGCTGACGGCACCGTGGACGTCGCCGAGGACGGCGCGTTCATGGCTCCGGTGCTCCTGACCTGGGAGAACTCCGACGCGGTTGAACTTCATACGGTGGAGGCCTTCGGCCCCGTGGCGTCGGTGGTGGGGTATGACGACACTGCACACGCCGTACGGCTGGCCGCCATGGGTGAAGGTTCGCTTGTGGCGACGGTCTGCACCAACGATCCAGCCATTGCGCGCGAGTTGGTGATGGGTATCGCGGCTCACCATGGCCGTGTGCTGCTGCTGAACCGTGAGGATGCGCGTTCCTCCACCGGACACGGTTCGCCCGTGCCGCACCTGGTGCATGGCGGACCGGGCCGCGCGGGCGGCGGGGAGGAACTCGGCGGCATCCGTTCCGTGCTGCACCACATGCAGCGCACGGCACTGCAGGGGTCGCCGAACATGCTGACCGCGGTGACCGGCGTCTGGCACACCGGAGCTGACCGGAACTTCGACGACGAGCACCCGTTCCGGAAGAACCTCGCGACGCTGCGGATCGGCGACTCTGTGCGCTCCGACCTGCGCCAGGTGACCCTGGAAGACATCACCGCGTTTGCGAACGAGACAGGCGATAAGTTCTACGCGCACACCAACGAGGAAGCGGCGGCGGCGAACCCCTTCTTCCCGGGCATCGTGGCGCACGGGTACCTGCTGCTGTCCTGGGGAGCCGGGCTGTTTGTCGAGCCTGCTCCGGGGCCCGTGCTGGCGAACTATGGCCTGGAGAACCTGCGGTTCATCACGCCCGTCGCTGCCGGTGACTCGATTCGCGTGACCCTCACCGCCAAGCGCATCACGCCGCGCGAGGACGAGGAGTACGGCGAAGTGTCCTGGGACGCGGTGCTGACCAACCAGAACGACGAGATCGTGGCGACGTACGACGTCCTGACCCTCGTGGAGAAGTAGCCGGGCGCTATCCACGCGCCTGTGGGATGCGGCGTGGCGCCTGGTCGTGCACTCGGCGACCGGGCGCGCACGCCGCACACTCATCTCAGGGAGCTGCTATGTCGATGATTCCTGCTCCCGTGGCATGCTTGCCGTGCCATTTCACTGCCGCGTAGCTCGACACAGCTTCGTAGCTGTACTCAGCCGAAGGTGACCAGCCCACGTCGGTGCTGAATCCGGCAAGTGCCCAGGCCGGCGCTTCGGCGCCCTTCGAGTCCGCTTCTGCCACTGCCGTAGCCGAAGTGCTGTCGTAACCGGCGGATGCCAGCGCGTTCACGTCCGTTGGCTGTCCCTTGAACCAGGAGCCGCTATCGACGAATCGGGTTGCATTCCAGTTCGCGACAATGATCGACTCGTCGGCACCCGGCCCTACGTAGTCGAAGGCATTTCCCTCGGAGACGATTCGGGATTCATAGCCCAAGCCGATGAAGTAACTGTGGCCCCCGTTCGCGCTTGACTGAAGGGGCGAAACCGGATCATTCACCTTGCCCGAGTAGTAGTTGTTGAGAACATGCACAGCTCCGTATCGGACACGTGGTGACCGCTGAGCTGTTCCGTCGAAGTGGTTGTGGGCGATGGTGATTCTCAAGCGGCCGGCGTCGGTATCTGCGTTGTCATCGCCCGAGCCTAGGAGCATGGATTTGTCGTGGTTCTCGAAGCGGCTGTTCGTGACCGACACGAAGTCGGTGCCGTCCTTCATGTCGAAGAGCCCGTCATGGAAGTTGATGGGTTTTCCGTTCGGTCCTTCGGCGGCAGCGATGTCAGGAAAGCGTCCGTCGGTGAAGGTTACGTGATCCACCCAGATGTTGCTGGCCGTGACTGAGGACATTGCGTCGAACCGTGCGTTCCAGGAGCCTTCCTCGCCGTCGTTTGGGTCCCAGGAGGTGAAATGGTCCACGGGAGCCTCGAAGGTCAGGTTCCTGATCACGATATTCGTGTCGACGTGAAGCATGATGTTGGTGGAAGTGAATCCTGAGTTCTCGCCAACGCCCAGAAGTGTCGTGTTACTCGGTATCTTGGTCTCGATCTGTCTCTTCAGATTGTTACTGCCCGTTTGACGGAGTCGGCGCTGTGGACCGCAATAATTGTGAGTTGAATCGCTCCACCCCTCCGAGGTGAAGCAGCTGAGATATTTCTGTATGTCGTAACCCGGTGCGTAGTCCGCTGCCTCAAGCAACTCACCGTTTGCTGCCTCGTTCCCATGGATAGTGCCGTCGACGTAAATGATCTTCGGTGCGTCGGGGAATCCGTTGTTGTCCAGCGCATCGATAAGTTCCGCACGGTCGGACACCACGTAAGTGCTTTCATCCGGCGCCCCTGCACCTCCATTCGTTCCACCGTTCGATGTTGCCCAGCCGAGGGTGGCGGCTTCTGTTCCTAGGAGCGAATCTGCAGCGGTGGCGGGGGTAGAAGGGGCGGTGGTCAGCAAGGTTCCAGCGAGGAGCATGCTCACTCCGAGGGCGGCAACCCTGGGCGTGGGACGAACGTGAATCTGGGTAGGCATCGTCATTGATTCCTTCTTCTGAGGTGAGCGGTGGGCATGCGGGATCAGCGGGGGAGAGCTTCCCTCCGCGCGAGAAAACGTTTTCTTGAGACCGCTTCTCTAGCCTTGTTGAGACCGGGCCCGGAGTCAAGAGCCCAAGAGATAAAAGACCGATCGGGATGATGAATCAGGGAGGCTAGGACCAGGGCGTGATGCTCTTTCGCTGCAATTGCCCGTCCACTGTCACGTCCACTTTTTCGTCGAAGAAGCACACCAGTCCGTGGATCTGTGTTGCGTCCGGAAAGCGCGAGTCGTACTGCCACGCGATGTCCTGACCCTTGGGTGATTCAGGGTAGGAGTAGTAGCTCGCCTTGCCCTTGTACGGGCAGACCGTCGTCGTCGTGCTTGCTTCCATCAGGTCGAGCCGCACGTCCTCCGGCGGCAGGTAGAAACGCGGTGGTAGGAACGTTTCGTACAGCAGGCAGGCTTGAGCAGTCTCCGCGAGTGTGATGCCCTCCAGTTGGATGCTTACCCGTGCAGCAGATCGGCGGACATCGATGCGGTGGAATGGGTCGCGTGGGTGCCCGATAATCTCTTCGTCGTCCTCGTACCAGCTGAACGCATCAAAGTCGAGAAGGACATAGCCTGCCAAAGCGCCGTCATCGGGGCGGAACGCTGCCCCTGGCAAAATGGTGCTGCCCGTTCGCAACGTCAAGGGGGTGCCGGGCGTCGTGTGGCGACTGAATGAGGTGCGGGGGTCAAGCGCCGGCGGAGCGTCGAGCATGATGGCGATCGGATATTCCCTGGCGGCGGCTTGATCAGCGTTGCCGGGGATCAACTCGGTTTTCAACTCATCCTCGGGCACGGCGAAGATCGGCGTGACCCGCTTCGGTTCCCAGACCAGCAGTGCCCGGTGAGTATCGACGACGGCAGTGCCATCGACGTGGCCGCGGATCCGCTTGGCAATGGGTTCGTACCGCAGCTCTGACAGGAGGCCCATCATTACCCCGGACAGTTTCGCAACCATAGCATCAGGGTCCGCTTAGGTCGGCGATCAGTCAAGGTCCTACCGCACGAGCCTCAGGCGTGGTGGTGCAGCCCCTCAAAGACCATGGCGATGACGTCGTCGGCGAGCTTCTGGGGCGTCAGCGGACCCCCGGGCTTGTACCACTCGACCACCGAGTTGATTGTGCCGAACAGCAGCCTCGTCGTGGTCCGCGGATCGATGTCCTTGCGGATGGAGCCCTCGGACCGCGCAGCCTCGACCAGCGACGCCACCTGATGATCAAACGCACGACGACGCTCAAGGGCTTCGCGCTCAACCTCCGTATTGCCGCGCAGCCGCAGCAGGAGCGTCACGAAGGGAAGCCGCTCGGTCAACACCGCAATGGTGCCGCGCAGCACGTACTCTAGCCGCTGGTCCGCCTTGCCGGACGTTGCATTCGCGTGCGTCAGTACGGCTTCGAGGCCGCCGAGCGCATGGTCCAGCGCGAGCCGCAGCAGATCGCCCTTCGACGGCACGTGATGGTAGATCGCCGATTTGCTGATGCCCAGGTTCTCCGCAAGGACGCCCATCGACGTGGCCTCGTAGCCGTGCCGGTTGAAGACATCGACGGCGATGTTGAGGACAGTCTGCTGATCGTATCCGGGACGTCCGCGGCGGGTAGCGGCCTGTGAGCTGGGCATACCGGCTATTTTCGCATGAACGTTCGGTCAGAATGGACGCTGTGCACCATGCCGCTACACCTTCGGCCGCAGGTCGTAGATCCGCTTCAGCTTCCCACTCGAGCGCGCCAGGGACCCGCTCTCGACGACGGACACCGCGCAGCTTGAACCGATGTGGATCTTGATCTGCGCGCTCAGCTCGGACGCGGCCGCAGCAGCATCGTCAGCGCTTACGCCTTCCCGCGGCTCAATCCGTATGGTCAACTGGTCCATCCGCTGTCCCTCGGGACGAGTGAGCTCCAGCTGGAAATGCGGGCTGAGCGCAGGGATGCGGAGCGCGATCTCCTCGATCTGCGTGGGGAAGAGGTTCACACCGCGCAGGATGATCATGTCGTCGCTGCGCCCGGTGATCCGGTCCATCCGGCGCATGCCGGGGCGGGCAGTGCCGGGAAGCAGCCGGGTCAGGTCATGCGTGCGGTACCGGATGATCGGCAGCGCCTCCTTGGTGAGGGAGGTGAAGACAAGCTCACCGGACTGGCCGTCGTCGAGCACTGCGTCAGTGAAAGGATCGATAATCTCTGGCCGGAAGTGATCCTCCCAGATGTGCGAGCCGTCCTTCGTCTCGACGCATTCACCCGCGACGCCGGGGCCCATCACCTCGGACAGTCCATAGATGTCACACGCGTCGAATCCCATGCGCTGCTCAAGCTCGATACGCATCCGGTCAGTCCAGGGCTCCGCACCCAGTACGGCAGTCTTGAGGGACGTAGCCTTCGGATCAACGCCGGCGGCCACCATCGCGTCAAGGATGGTGAGCAGGTAGGTGGGGGTGCTGAGGATGGCATCCGGCTCGAAGTCCTGGATGAGCTGCACCTGGCGCTCGGTCTGCCCGCCGGAGATCGGGATGACGGTGCAGCCAAGTTTCTCCGCTCCGAAGTGTGCGCCCAGTCCGCCCGTGAAGAGCCCGTAGCCGTAGGCGTTGTGCACCTTGTCGCCCTTCTTGACACCGCTGGCCCGCAGGCACCGCGCAACCAGCGACGCCCACCGGTCGAGATCCCCGGAAGTGTAACCAACAACCGTGGGCCGCCCGGTGGTGCCCGACGACGCGTGAATGCGGGCCACGCGCTCCTGCGGAACCGCGAACATCCCGAAGGGGTACGTCTGCCGGAGGTCTTCCTTGGTGGTGTAGGGGAACTTGGCCAGGTCGGAGAGTTCGCGAAGGTCCTCAGGGTGGATGCCGGCGTCGTCGAACTTGCGGCGGTAAAGGTCCACATTCTCGTAGGCGTACTTCACCGTCCACTGCAGCCGCTCGAGCTGGAGTTCCTCGATGCGCCCCCGGTCATAGCTTTCCTCCGGGTCCAAGGTGGCTGCATCCGCTGCCGTCGCCTTGATGGCCGTAGTGCTCATGAGGTCCTCGTCTCGGGCTGGTTCGTGGATGGAGCATCGCGGCCGGCCTTATTGGGAACGGTGCGCGAGCGGCCGCGGAACTCGGCAATCAGGCGGGTGTCGCCGTCGTCGTTCGCGGCAGTGATGGAAATGTCATAGAGGCCGCTCCGGCCGGCGGAGGCTTTTCGGTCAGCGACCGCGGTCAGCAGATCGCCCGGGAAAGCGGGGGCAAGAAAGTTGATGTCGACGCCGGAGGCAACGGTGATCGTCTCCGTCTCGCCGGGCGGATTGCAGGCCAGCGCGAAGGCGGAATCCGCGAAGGCAAAGACCATGCCGCCGTGCGCGATCCCAAAGCCGTTGAGCATTTCCTCGCGTAGACGCATGGTGATGGTCGCATGCCCGTCTGCGAGGCGGAGCACTTCGATTCCCAGCCAGTGGGAGGCGTGATCCTGTTCGAGGATAGGGTGCGCAGGGCGGACGTCAGTGTCCTTCATACAGGCCTCTCAGAATTATTTACCGATCGTTCATTAGGTAATACCGGAACCGCCGTAACTGTCAAGCAGATGAAGGCATTGTGGCGTTCATGATGCCGGTGGAAAACAGGTGAAGAAACGGAGTCACGGTGCTAGTCTTTCGGCACAGCGTCCCTGAATCGAAAGGGGTACGCGCTTGCGACACTCGATTCGCCGGTCCCTCGCCGCCCTCCTCTGCGCCGGAATGGCGTTGACAGCCTGCACAGCTCAGGAAGCACCGTCTCCCGCCGCCGAAGCGCCAGCCTCCCAACCAGCCTCCCTACCAGCGCCTGAGACGCCAACGCCGTCGCCTTCACCGTCCCTCCTCAGCCCCTCACCGTCCTCCACCAGCCCGGAGCCGCCGCAGGATCAGCACGTCGAAGCCGTCGTCTCGTCGAACTCGCTGGCTACGGACGCCGGCGCGAGGATCCTTACCGCAGGCGGGTCGGCAGCGGACTCCGCAGTCGCGGTCGCCGCCGTGCTGAGCGTCGTGGAACCCTTCTATTCGAGCGTGCTCGGCGGCGACACCTGGGCGCTCTATTACGACGCCGGCATTCAGGACGTCACCAGCCTCAACGCTGTGGGGCCGGTAGGCAGCAAGGCAACGCTCGAGGACTACACTCCCCGCGCCGGTGAATATGGCATTCACCAGGCCATCCTGCCCGGTGCCTGGGACGGCTGGATGCTCTGGTTGCGGGACCACGGGAACCTGCCGCTGCGGGAGGTCCTGGCCCCTGCGATCGAAACGGCGCGCGCCGGCTATCCCGTCAGCAGCGAGATGACCTTCTGGCTCACCCTGCAGGAACAGAACATCCGGAACTCTCCGAAGCTCAGCGAGCTGTACCTGCGCGGCGGCGGCCTCGTTGCCACAGGCCAGACTGTCACCCAGTCTGACCTCGCCGACACCCTCGAAGCGCTTGCAACCGCTTACGACGACGGCGCCGCCACCGCCGGCGACGCGGCAGCATCCCACGCGGCCGGTATCCAGGCCGCCCGCGACTATTTCTACCGGGGACCGTTGGCCGAAGCGATCGTGCAGTACTCCGACGAGTTCGGCGGCTACTTCACCCTGGAAGATTTCGCCGGCTACGAGGCGGAGCAGGTGGATCCGATTTCCATCGACTGGGGCGGTGGGCTGCAGGTTCTGCAGAACCCGCCCAACAGCCAGGGCATCGCTATGCTGATGGCGCTGAACATATTGAAGACGGAGGACTGGTCGGGCAGGTCGCCCTCCGATCCCGATGTCATTCATCGGCAGGTCGAAGCAGTGAAGCTCGCCTATGCGGACCGGTTCGCGTATGTCGGCGACCCTGACCGTACCGACGTGCCGGTGGACGAACTGCTCTCAGATGATTACGCCGTAGCCCAGCGCACCCGAATCGATATGGACACGGCCGCGGAGTGGCCGATTGCAGCGGGTCTGGACCGCCAATCAACTGACACCACCACGTTCCATGTCACGGACAGCGAGGGCAACGCCGCCGCCATCACCACCAGCCTCGGCGGGCAATTCCTCGTGGTGGGGGAGACCGGTATCCACATCAACGAGCGCATGAAGTTCATGTCAGTGGACCCGGAGAACGTGAATGTGGTCGCTCCGGGCGCGACCGTGCGGCACACGTCCAACCCCTACATGGTGATGCGCGACGGCCGGCCGTACCTGCTGGGCGGGAACACCGGCGTCGATACCCAGCCGCAGGCGCAGCTCCAGCAGTTCATGAACGTCGTGGCTTTCGGTCTTTCTCCGCAGGAAGCGGTTGCACAGCCCCGCTTCGTCAGCACGTCATTCCCGCAATCGATCTTCCCCTACCCGGCGGACAACATCCTGCACGTGGAGACAAGCTTCGCGCCCGCCGCCATCGCTGAATTGCGCTCACGCGGACACAACATCGCAGTAGGCCAGGGAATTTTCGGCACCGCCAACATCCTCGAGATCACCGAGGACGGCACTGTTGCCCGAATCGGAGCCGAACCGCGCAACGAGACCGCCAGCGGCGTCGTCCTTCCCCTCGGCCAGTGATCGTGCGCCGGGGCGGTGTCTCCGGCGAAGCGGGAACGGGGACGCGCAACGTTCGCCGTGCCCTACGCGGCTGATGAATCCGGCGGCGCTGACGGAACAGATGACGCTGGTGGTTCAGGGCTTGCCGGTGGAGCGGGACTTGTCGGTGGTCCGATGGCCGGTGCGGACGGAAGCGGAGGTTCCGGCACGGCCGGCGCTGACGGGCCGGGAGGGGTCGGAGCGGGCACCGGCGTCGTTGGGAGAGGGGGTTCAACGGGGGCAGGCTCAGTGGGTTCGGGGTCGGGTTCGGGAACCTGGCTCGGCGCTGGGTCGGGGACAGGGTCAGGCGCGGGTGCGGGATCCGGCTCGGGCGCACTTGATGTGTCGGGAACCGGAACCGGAACGGGAGCCGGAGCCGGTGCGGGCGGCGGTACCGGGCCCGGTGCGGGCGGCGCCGGTTGGAGTTCTCTTTGTGATTGGTCCGGTGTCGGCGTCGCTGGTTCTGGAGGCGTGGCTGGAGCAGAGGGTGTGCGGTCGCGCAATGCGCGTTCGAAGTACGCCCGGAGATTGGCTATCGCTTCTTCGATCTGTTGCTGTTGTGCAGGCTCGACCGCGCCGATGAAACCAAGCGTCGCCAGACGCATGCTGAGACTGTCCAGCGCATCCTGTGCCTCTGTGAAATCGCCGTCGACAGACAATTGCGTAACTTCCAGGACGTCGGCCTGTAATTGCCGCGAGGCGGCAGCACCGTAGTCCGGAGCGAGGCTGCAGCCGCTCAGCAGGGCCACAGCCAGCGCTGCCGCTGCAGCGTACCGGCGAGTTCTCTTCGTGGTCACGGGGTCACGCTTTCCTGTAATTCTTCGAGGAGGACACCGAGTTCTCCTGGTGCCGGAGGGTAGTTGACGGTCTCGGAGTCAGTTCCGGACATCAGGACGGGTACGAGGATGACCACTGCAATCAGGAGCGTCAGGGCCGCTGCGAGTGCGATCAGCGCCCATCGGAGCGCGCGGGGCTTTCTCCGCCTCTGCGGAGCTGCGGGCTCAGTTGAGTGGGCATTTACCGGCCACTCATCGTCGCCCTCCTTGCCGCCGTCGTCGTTGGGTGTTTGCAGCGCAGCTCCGCGCCAATTTTGCAGCGGTTGTTGCGCCGTAGTCGGCTGCGGGTCCGGCCGGTGCGGGATGTGCTCCTGTGGCTCCGTAGGGGGTTGCGATGCTGCCGTCGAGTCCTTCTTAATCCCGGCCGTTCCGCCCGCTGTCATGGATGGTGCACTAAGTGCGCGGGCAACATCCTCCGCCGACGGGCGGGCTGCCGGATTCCGATGCGTCATGTCCCTGAGCAGCCGACCCCAGTCGCTGTCCGGCGATGCGGGGATCACCGGATCGCGATGAAGACGCGCGGCTGCTGACGCCGCCGCCGGACCGGGGAAGGGCGTCTCGCCTGTGAGGCACTCAAGCAGCACCAGCCCGAGGGAGTAGATGTCGCTGGCAGCCGTGGCCGCAAGGCCTTCGGCCTGCTCGGGGCTGAAGTACGCGGCGGTGCCGACGGATTGACCCGTCGCAGTCAGGTGGGCTTCCTCCACGAGGCGGGCTATGCCGAAATCTGTGAGTTTGGGGTTCTCTGCGCGGTGTGGATTGCCGCTGGTGCCGAGGAGGATGTTGGCCGGTTTCACATCGCGGTGAATCACCCGCTGGCTGTGAATGTAGGCCAGGGCCTGGGCCACGCCCCTTCCCATGGCCTTCGTCTCTTCGGCGCTGAGAGGTGCATGGAAATGTGTCCGATGAAGATCCTGGCCCGTGATCAACTCCATGACCAGGAAGGTGCGGTGGTGGAGGTCCGAGGTGTCAGTGCCGATATCGAAAACGGTAACGAGGTTGCGGTGGTTCAGCCCCGCGAGAATCTGGGCTTCCGCCCGCTGGCGCGCCTCGTCCTCGGGTTTGATCGACCCGGTGTGAAACACCTTGACTGCCACATCCCGGTCAAGCACTTCATCCCGCGCCTTGTGCACTGAGGCCATGCCTCCCTGACCGAGGAGGGCGTCAAGCCTGTACCGCCCGCCAAGGATCTGGGGTAAGCCGAGGTCGGGTTGGGAGTCGGGTTCTCCCACCGTCGTCGCAGCATGTGCCGATCCGGCACCCTTGCTGTCCATCCGTCAACTATACCGACGCCGGGCTGCCGTTGTCCGCCGCGGGACGCAGGCCAGAGCTCCTGCCACGTCTGTATTTTCCATATGGGGTGTTCGGAGCCCTGGCGCTGAAGGATCGCAACAGCACCCGGAAATCCCGGCGATTCACCCCGCGATACTGCTCGCCCCCGAAAGCACCCTGGTGGCGCCCAATGCGTCAGCCACGAACGCGTAATCCCAGGCGACGTCCTTCCACTGCTCGTACCGCCCGCTTGCGCCGCCGTGGCCGCCGTCCATCTCCGTCTTGAGGACAATCGGCTCACTGCCGGTCGATTCCTCGCGCAGCCTCGCCACCCATTTGGCCGGCTCCACGTAGAGCACCCGGGTGTCGTTGAAGCTGGTCACCGCAGCGATTCGCGGGTACGCGGCCGCGCGGATGTTCTCGTATGGGGTGTATTCCTTCATGTACCGGTAGACTTCGGCGTCCGTGATGGGATTGCCCCACTCCTCCCATTCCAGTGCGGACAGGGGAAGCTCGGGATCCAGAATGGTGGTCAGGGCATCCACGAACGGAACCTGCGCCACAATCGCGCGATACTTCTCGGGAGCCAGGTTGGCCACGGCACCCATCAGGAGCCCGCCGGCGGAACCGCCGATAGCGGCAATCCTGCCCGAATCCACCCAGCCTGACTCGCCCAGATGAGTGGTTGCGTCGACGAAGTCCGTGAAGGTGTTCTTCTTCTCGAGCTTCTTCCCCTTCTCGTACCAGGTGCGCCCCATCTCCCCGCCACCGCGGATATGCGCGACGACGAAGATCACTCCGCGGTCAAGCAGTGACAGGCGCGAGATGGAGAACGCCGGATCCATGCTGATTTCGTAGCTGCCATAGGCGTAGACAACGGCCGGGTTGCTGCCGTCCTGCTGCAGGTCCCGGCGCCGAAGGACGGAGAGCGGGATCTGCGTGCCGTCCGCCGCCGTCGCCCACTGGCGCTCGGCGACGTAGTCCTCCGAGCGGTACCCGCCGCGCACTTCAGTCTCCTTGCGCAGGGTGAGTACACCGCCGTCGAGCAGGTAGTCATAGACCCGCGGCGGAGTGAAGTAGGAGGCGTAGGAAAGCCGGATCACGGGGGATTCAAACTCGGCGCCGGCCAGGTTGCAGGTGTACAGGGCTTCGTCGAAGGCCGGCTCGAGCGGCACCGGCTGTGCCGGCGTGCCGAGGCCTTCCCGGGGCAGGATCTGCACGCGCATGGTGGTGTCCTTGCGGACCGAAACCAGGACGTGCGTCGCGGTGACGGTGGCACCGTGGACGCGGACGGCGTCGTCGTGCCTGATCACCGGCAACCACTCCTGCTCGGTGAGCGGGCGCTGGAACTGCTCCGCGTCCACGAGGCTGACCATCGAGTTCTTCGCGCCGCGGTCGTGGGTGAGCAGGTAGTGCAGGCGGCCCTCGATCCGCAGCGGTTCCGGCTCATAGAGGACGCGGTCCGAGCGCGGAATCAGCGTGGTGAGGCCGGCCTCCTGGTTCTCGAGGTCCAGCACGCGGTACTCGCTGTATTCCGAGCACCCGATGCCGATGAGGAGTTGCGTGCGGTCGGCGGAGAGGTCGAAACCGGTCCACATGGCGACGTCGTCTTCCTGGTAGACCAGCTCGTCCTGCCCGACGGCGGTGCCGAGCCGGTGCGATTTCACCTGGTAGGGGCGCCAGCTGTCATCGACGACGGTGTAGAACACCTGGGTTCCGTCCGGTGAGAACGCCAGGCCGTAGAAGACGTTGGGGATCTCGTCGGGCAGGAGCTGACCGGTGGACAGGTCCTTGATCCGCAGGGTGAAACGTTCATCCCCGGCGTTGTCCACGCTGAAGGCCAGCAGGTTCCCGTCCTCGCTGACGGTGAGGCCGCCCAGTGAGAAGAAGGGCTTGCCTTCAGCCTCCGCGTTGCTGTCGATGAGTACCTGTTCGCCTTCGACGGGCCGGCCGGCCACCACCTCGGGCGGCGTCCAGTCCCTTGCAACATTGCCGGTATCTGCCGCCTTCACCCGGCAGTGGATGCTGTACTGCTTTCCCTCTTCGGTGCGGGAGTAGTACCACCAGTCCTTCTTGCGGGCGGGGACGGAAAGATCCGTTTCCTGCGTGCGGTTCTTGATTTCGCTGAAGATGTCCTGGCGAAGCTGTTCCTGCCCGGCGGTGACTGCCTCGGTGTAGGCGTTCTCGTCCTTGAGATGCCCGATGACCTCGGCGCTGTCCCTGGCGCGCATCCACTCGTAGGGGTCAATCACGGTCTCGCCGTGGTGGGTGCGCTCGGTGGGGACCTTCTTGGCAACGGGAGGGGTGAGAGTCATGGCTCCATCCTGCCAGAACCTTGTGCGCCTGCCGGCGGGGCCGCCTGCGCTCGACGATTCCGTGCAGGTTTCGACCGAGCAGGTGCGTGTCGCCGCGGAACACGCCGATGATTGGAGGAGGACGCGAGGCAAACCTGCGAGAAATCGTACGGGTTGTAAAGGTCAGGCGAAATGTCAGCCGGGAGCGGCCGTGGTGGATCCCCGGACAATCAGGTCCGACTCGAACAAGACCTCGGTGCGGCTGCTGCGTTCGCCGGAGAGTTCCGTGAGCAGAGCCTGGACGGCGGCCTCGGCCATGGCTGAGACGGGCTGCCGGAGGGTGGTCAGCGGTGGGTCGGTGAAGGCCATCAGGGGTGAGTCATCGAATCCGACGATCGACACGTCCTCCGGTACGCGCAACCCCCTCGAGCGTGCGGCGCGAATTGCGCCGAGGGCCATGACGTCGGACGCGCAGACAATGCCGGTGTGGCCGGAGTCCAGCAGCTCGACGGCGGCGCTGTGGCCGCCCTCGATGCTGAACATGGTGACGGCGGTGTGTGTCGACGGATCGGTCTGGCCGAGTTGCTGTTTCACGCCGGCACGGAACCCTTCCGCCTTCCGGCGGCTGGGGATGAAGTGTTCCGGGCCGGTGGCGAAGCCGACGTTCCGATGCCCCAGCGAGGCAAGGTGGCGGACGGCGGTCTGGATGGCGATGGAATCGTCAGTGGCAATTGCCGGGGCATCAATCTCCGGCCGTGTTCCATTGATCAGCACAAAGGGGATGCCGCGCGCACGCAGCCGCTGATACCGCTCAACGCTTGCACGGCCGTCCGCGTGGGCGGCGCACACGAAGATGAGGCCACGGGCGCCCTGATCCAGGAGAAGGGACACGTACTCGTCCTCGGGAACCCCGCCGCCCGGCAGCGTGCAGAGCGCGGGGATGTAGTCATTCGGAGCCACCAGAGCGCTGATCGCGCCCGCGAAGGCGGGAAAGATCGGGTTGACCAAATCAGGCACCACAATGCCGATCTGCCCCTTGGCTCTGCCCGATAGGCGGTCGGGCCGTTCATAGCCGAGGTCATCCATGGCGGTCAGTACGGCCTGGCGCGTTTCCCTCGACGCCCCGCTCCGCCCATTGAGCACTCGCGAAACCGTAGGCACGCTCACTCCGGCATGGCGCGCTACATCCTCCAGCCGGGGCTTGTCGGTCGGTGGAGGAAGAGTCACTTTTCCATCGTATCCGGCCGGAACGGCTCGATGAAAATTTTCATGAAACTTTCAGCAAACTCTTGACCGGTCGGCGACTGCTTTCTAGGGTGAGAAGCGCCTACTACCAAAACCGCACGTGCACTGAAGCACGTCGAGGAGGATCCATGCTCACCCCACCATCTGTTCACCACGGCCGACGGCGCGCCGCCGGGCTGGCCGCCGGTGTCCTTGCCGTACCGCTGCTCGTCAGTCTGCTGCCTGTTCCGGCGCTCGCCGACCACAGCGCTCTGCCTGCGTCCGTCACCCTCGTGGGCTCGCTCCAGTCCGAGCTCGGATGCCCCGGCGACTGGCAGCCCGAGTGCACGGCCACGGCCCTGACCGAAGTCGAAGGCTCGCCCGGCACCTATAGCGGCACGTTCGATGTTCCGGCCGGCGATTACGCTTACAAAGCAGCCCTCAACGGCACCTGGACCGAGAACTACGGCGACGGCGGCGCGGCGGGTGGAGCCGATATCGCGCTGACATCCCAGGGAGGGCAGATCACCTTCACTTACGATCACAGCACCCATGTGATGACCAGCGACGTTCCGGCTTCGCTGGTGTCCGGCGCTGCAGCGCACTGGCTGGCGCCGAATGTTCTGGCGTGGGATCTGACGGATGCCCCGGAAGGCGCGTCCTACCGCCTTTATTACGGACCCAACGGCGGTTTGGAAGTGGTTGACGGCGCCATTCCGAATGGAAAGTACATCGACCTGGAACGCAGTTCCGACTCACTCGGCGCCGAGCTGGCAGCCACGTCTCCGCACCTGGCATCCTTCGACACTCTGACCCTTCCGAAGAAGGCCGCACGCCAGGCGAAGGACCTGCTCAAGGGCGAGCTGCTCGTTGCGCAGCTCGCTGCCGACGGAACGGTCCTGCAGGCCACGGGCGTGCAGATCCCGCGCGTGCTGGATGCGCTGTACCCGAAGGCCCTCAAGCGCACCCTCGGTCTGAGCTGGAAGGGCCCGCGCCCGAGCTTCGACCTGTGGGCGCCGACTGCCCGCCAGGTCACACTTCACCTGTACCGCGAGGGATCCGGCGGCGAGGCCATAGCCACTGTTCCCCTGAAAGAAGGGCACGACGGCGTGTGGTCCCTTCTCGGCGAGAAGGACTGGAAAAACGCCTACTACCTCTACGAAGTGGAGGTGTATGTGCCGGAAACGGGGGCAGTGGAGCGCAACCTCGTCACCGACCCCTACAGTGTGGGCCTCTCCACCAATTCCGAGCGCAGCCTGATTGTGGACCTGGCGGATCCGGCGCTGGCGCCGCCCGGCTGGAAGTCGATCGAGAAGCCAGCCCTTGCGCAGCCCGAAGACCTTTCACTGTATGAGCTGCACGTCCGGGACTTCTCGATCTCCGACGCCACGGTGCCGGCCGGGCGCCGCGGCACGTACGCAGCCTTCGCGGAACCGGACAGCGATGGAATGAAGCGGCTGGCAGACCTGGCGGACGCCGGGCTGAACGCCGTGCACCTCCTGCCGGTGAACGACATCGGAACCATTGAGGAGCGCCGCGACGTCCAGGCCGAGCCGAAGTGTGATCTGGAAAGTTTCGCTCCTGACAGCGAGGAACAGCAGGCCTGTGTCTCCGCCGTCGCGGGCAAGGACGGCTTCAACTGGGGCTATGACCCGCTGCACTACACCACGCCGGAAGGCTCATACTCCACCAACCCCGAGGACGCCACCCGCATCCGCGAATTCCGCGACATGGTGGCGGGCCTGAACAGTACGGGCCTGAGGGTGATTCAGGACGTCGTCTACAATCACACCGCAGGCGCGGGCCAGACCTCGACCAACAATCTGGACCGCATCGTGCCCGGGTACTACCACCGGTTGAACCCCACCAGCGGTGCTGTCGAGACCTCGACCTGCTGCCCCAATACGGCAACCGAGAACGCCATGATGGGCAAGCTCATGGTGGACTCCATTGTGACTCTCGCGCGCACCTACAAGCTGGACGGCTTCCGGTTTGACCTGATGGGCCATCACAGCAAGCAGAACATGCTCGATGTTCGCGCCGCCCTCGATGAACTGACTCTGAAGAAAGACGGCGTCGACGGCAAGAGCATCTATGTTTACGGTGAGGGCTGGAACTTCGGCGAGGTGGCCAACAATGCGCGCTTCGAGCAGGCCACCCAGCTGAACATGGCCGGCACGGGCATCGGAACCTTCAACGACAGGCTTCGCGACGCCGTGCGCGGCGGCGGACCATTCGATGAGGACCCCCGCGTGCAGGGTTTCGGCTCCGGTCTCTGGACCCAGCCCAACGGCGCGGAGGTCAACGGCACGCCCGAGGAGCAGCGTGCCCGCCTGCTGCTCAACCAGGACCAGATCAAGGTGGGGCTGACCGGAAATCTGCGGGACTACACGTTCATTGACCGCACCGGTGCGGAGGTGACCGGCGCCGACGTCGACTACAACGGCAGCCCCGCCGGCTACACCGCCGATCCGCAGGAAGCCATCACCTACGTCGAGGCACACGACAACGAGACACTGTTCGACAGCCTCGCGTTCAAGCTGGCGCCCGGAACGTCCATGGCCGACCGCATCCGGTTCCAGACGCTCTCACTCAGCACCACGGCCTTCGGACAGGGCATTTCCTTCTGGCATGCCGGGGGAGAGGCCCTGCGCAGCAAGTCGCTGGACCGCAACAGCTACGACTCCGGCGACTGGTTCAACCTCCTGGACCACACCGGCACCGACAACGGCTTTGCCCGTGGACTGCCGCCGCGTGCGGATAACGCGGACAAGTATGAGTTCATGAAGCCGCTGCTGGCGGACCCTGCGCTCAAGCCCGCGCCGGAGGACATTGCAACGGCTCGCGATCAGGCCCTGTCCCTCCTGGAAATCCGCAAGAGCACGCCGCTGTTCCACCTGGGCACGGCCGAGCTGGTCCAGCAGAAGGTGTCGTTCCCCACGGGCGGTCCCGACCAGGTTCCGGGCGTGATCGTGATGCATATTGACGACACCACCGGACCGGACATGGATAGCGAGCGGACCGGCGTCGTCGTCGTTTTCAATGCGTCTGACGCTACCGTTACCCAAACGGTTCCCGCAGCGGAAGGGCAGTCCTTCGGACTGCATCCGGTGCAGCGCGACGGCTCGGATGATGTGGTGAAGGGTGCGTCCTTCGACCCCTCAGCGGGCAGCTTCACCGTCCCGCCGCTCACGGTGGCGGTGTTCGAGGCAAAGTAGCAACAACCAGGCAGCGAAGGGCCGGAACAGCAGAGCGTGCTGTTCCGGCCCTTCGCGCGTCCCGGGACTGCGCCGGTGTTGACTCTGAACTCGCCTCGCCGATATCCTGAACGAACGGTCGGTAATTATTTCGGGCTGGCACATGGGCCGGCCTCGCACAGTGAGGTGACCATCATGACAACCGCGACTGACACTCCGCAGGATCTGACAGCGGAGCAGGAACAGTTCGATCGGCTGATCGCCGATGACTCCCGCATCGAGCCCCGTGACTGGATGCCCGAGGCTTACCGCAAGACCCTCACCCGCCAGATCTCCCAGCACGCGCACTCCGAGATCATCGGCATGCAGCCGGAGGCCAACTGGATCACCCGTGCCCCGAGCCTGAAGCGCAAGGCCATTCTCATGGCCAAGGTGCAGGATGAAGCCGGGCACGGCCTGTACCTGTACTCGGCCGCCGAAACCCTCGGCACGTCCCGCGACACGATGACGGCGGACCTCATCGCCGGCAAGGCGCGCTACTCAAGCATCTTCAATTACCCCGCGCGCACCTGGGCTGACATGGGTGCTATCGGCTGGCTGGTCGACGGCGCTGCTATCGCCAACCAGGTGCCGCTGTGCCGTGCTTCCTACGGCCCGTACGGGCGCGCGATGGTCCGGATCTGCAAGGAAGAGTCCTTCCACCAGCGCCAGGGATTCGAGATCCTGCTCGAGCTCGCCAATGGAACCGAAGCGCAGAAGCAGATGGCCCAGGATGCAGTGAACCGCTGGTATGCCCCGAGCCTCATGATGTTCGGTCCTCCGGATGAGGATTCACCGAACTCGCAGCAGTCCATGGCATGGAACATCAAGCGGTTCTCCAACGATGAGCTGCGCTCGCGCTTCGTTGGCATGATCGTTGAACAGATCAAGACCCTCGGCCTGACGCTGCCGGATGACCAGATCCGTTACAACGAGGCCACCGGCAAGTGGGAGCACGGCCCGCTGGACTGGAACGAATTCAAGGAAGTCCTCGCCGGCCGCGGACCATGCAACGCCCAGCGTTTGGAACGGCGTCGTGAAGCGCACGACGACGGCGCCTGGGTCCGCGAAGCAGCAGCGGCCTATGCCGCGAAGCAGGCGGCGAAGCGCGCTGACCAGCGCGATCTGACAGTAGAGGCGGCATAGATGGTCGGCGGATCAACAACGGGCGACGACGGCTCCAAGGCTCCCAGCGCGGAGCAGCCCGGTCACCCGGCGGCCGAGCCGTGGCCGCTGTGGGAAGTGTTCGTCCGGTCCTCGCGCGGGCTCAGCCACGTGCATGCCGGCTCGCTGCACGCGCCTGATGCGGACATGGCTGTCCGCAACGCACGCGATCTGTACACCCGGCGCAACGAGGGTGTGAGCCTCTGGGTGGTGCCGGCGTCGTCAATCATTTCCAGCGATCCGGATGCCAAGGGGCAGTTCTTCGAGTCGCCGCAGGGCAAGGACTACCGGCATGCCACGTACTACACCAAGAGCGAAGGGGTGAAGCACCTGTGAGCGAGTCGAATGCGAGCGCCACCCGCATCACTCCGGGCAACGCGCTCCGGCCGGAGGACATCGCGGCGTCGGATGCGAAGCCCAGTGAAGCCGTGGGAGAGTATGCGCTGCGCCTTGGAGATGACGCCCTGATTCTTGCGCAGCGCCTGGGCTGGTGGATTTCGCGCGCGCCGGAGCTCGAGGAGGATGTGGCTCTGGGCAATATCGCGCTGGACCAGATGGGACATGCGCGCTCATTCCTCGCCTACGCCGGGCATGCGTGGGGCAAGACTGAGGATGATCTCGCGTACTTCCGCGGCGAGGACGAGTTCCGTTCCTCCCACCTCGTGGAGCAGCCCAACGGCGATTTCGCGCGGACCATTGCGCGGCAGCTGGTGATTTCGCAGTACCAGTTCACCCTCTACGCCCGGTTGATGAATTCCACCGATGCGACGTTGGCTGCCATCGCGGCCAAGGCTGTCAAGGAAGTCGATTACCACCGGGATCACGCCCGCCAGTGGGTGCTGCGGCTGGCGCTGGGAACCGATGAGTCGCGCCGCCGCATTATCGAGGGAATCCTCCTCACGTGGCCGTACGTGGGCGAGCTCTTCGAGGATGATGACCTTGTGACCGGCCTCGACGGCGTCGCCGTGCGTCCTTCCGACCTCCGCCCGGCCTTCGATGCAGACATCGAGTCCCTCTTCGCCGAAGCCGAGCTTGAGGTGCCTGCCGTCCCGTTCGCCGTGGGCGGCGGACGCCACGGGCGCCACAGCGAACACCTCGGGTACATCCTCGCCGAAATGCAGGTCCTGGCCCGCGAACATCCGGGAGCGACATGGTGACCGCAACGCTCACCCTCGAACAGACTGTCTGGGAGGTCGCCGCAACAGTGGCGGACCCTGAGATTCCTGTACTCACCATTGAGGATCTCGGTGTCCTTCGCGCGGTGACCATCGACGACGACGGCGCCATCACCGTCACGATCACCCCCACCTACTCGGGGTGCCCGGCCATGGACGCGATTCGCGACGACATCATCACCGCCCTCGCGCTACAGGGCCACGCCAACGTGCAGGTCAATCTGGTGCTGTCGCCGGCCTGGACCACCGACTGGATGAGCGCAGCCGGCAAGGCGAAGCTCGAGGAGTACGGCATCGCGCCGCCCACGGGGAAAGCCGCCGCAGGAAAAGTCAGCGTGGGCCTGAGCGTCAAATGCCCGCAGTGCTCATCACTGAACACCCGCGAGCTCACCCGTTTCGGTTCCACGTCCTGCAAGGCGCTCTATGTTTGCCAGGACTGCAGGGAGCCCTTCGACTACTTCAAGGTCCACTAATGGCAGTGAAACTAGCGCCGTCCACGAAGCGGCGCACCGCTTTCCATGAACTGACGGTTGCGGAGGTGCGCCGGCTCACCGAGGACGCCATCGAGGTGACCTTCGCCGTTCCGGAGGAGCTGAGCGGCCGGTTCGACTACGTGCCCGGCCAGTACGTGGCGCTGCGAACCACCATGGACATCGACGGTGAGCCGAAAGAGGTGCGGCGCAGCTACTCCATCTGCGCCGAGCCGCAACCGGGTGAGATCCGCGTCGCCATCAAAAAGGACCTCGGCGGCACCTTCTCCACCTGGGCCAACGAGTTCCTCAAGGCAGGCGACAAGCTGGACGTCATGAGCCCCATGGGCCAGTTCATCTCAAAGCATCCCATGACCGGGCTCAACAGTCCCGAGAGCATCGACACCACCACCGAGCACTCCTTCGTTGCGGTCGCCGCCGGTTCGGGCATCACGCCGGTCATTGCCATTGCGCGGTCGGTACTCGCCGCCAACCCTGCAACCCGGTTCGACCTCATCTACGCCAACAAGGCCGCGATGGATGTGATGTTCCTCGAGGAACTCGCTGACCTGAAGGACCGGTACCCCGCACGGTTTGCGCTGCACCATGTGCTTTCCCGCGAACAGCGCATCTCCCCGCTCCTGAGCGGGCGGATCGACGCGGAAAAGCTGCAGACCATGCTCACCAGCGTCATCCGCACCGAAGAGGTGGACGAGTGGTTCCTGTGCGGTCCCTTCGAACTCGTCCAGCTGTGCCGCGACACCCTCGCCGAGCGCGGGGTCGCACCGGAGAAGATACGGTTCGAGCTGTTCACTACCGGTGAGCCGACCAAGCCCGAGGGCCAGATCGGCCGGCCGGTGAAGGACGACGAGAATGCCGATTCCTACTCCATCAACTTCAACCTTGATGGCCTGCAGGGCACCGTCTCCAGCCCCACCCATGCACGCGAATCCATCCTCAACGCTGCGCTTCGCGTCCGCCCCGATGTACCGTTCGCGTGCGCCGGGGGAGTGTGCGGTACCTGCCGGGCCAAGGTGGTCAGCGGAACCGTGGACATGGAGGAGAACTACGCGCTGGAGCCGGATGAACTGGCGAACGGCTACGTGCTGACGTGCCAGTCACGGCCAACCAGTCCCGAAGTCACCGTCGACTACGACGCCTGACCCACGAAGTTTTTGTCGCCTAGTTGCTGCCTTCGCACGGTTTTAGCGGCAACTAGGCGACAAAAACTCTGAAGAAGAGGGAGGTACCCCATGATTGATCTGTCCATCGACGGCAAGGTCGCCGAGATAGTTTTGAACGCGCCCGAGAAGCTGAACTCCCTCAACGAGGAGGGCCTCGCGGAGCTGTCAAAAGTGTACGACGACGCCGCCTCCGCTGCCGCGGAAGGCCGGGTCCGCGCGCTGCTGCTGCGGGGCGAAGGAAGGGCTTTTTGCGCCGGGCGCGATATTTCGCAGGTGGCCCCGGAAACCGACGACGCCGTTGCCTACCTGGACGGACTGGTCACCCCGCTGCTCAAGAAGATGGCAGCTTTTCCCGCTCCTACATTCGCAGCCGCACACGGCGCCTGCCTTGGAGTTGGTCTTGGATTGCTGATTGCAACCGACGTGGTGTACGTTGCCAACTCAGCGAAGATCGGATCCCCGTTCGCCAAACTGGGCGCAACACTGGATTCGGGCGGGCACTGGCTGTTCACGGAGAGGCTTGGCGCACACCGCACGCTGGACCTCATCTACACAGCCGACCTGATGAGCGGCGCTGATGCCGTCGCAGCCGGGCTCTTCAGTCGGGCCTTTCCCGCGGAGGAGCTGCTGCCGGCCACAAGGTCCACGGTGGAGCGGGTTGCCCAGGGCGCTACGGGCGCATTCCGCGCGTCGAAGGAACTGGTCGCATCCATTCGTGACCGGCGGCTTGGCTTGTGGGAGTCGGTCGCTGACGAGAACACCGTCCAGGGCGAGCTGTGCAGCAGCCCGGACTACGCCGAAGGATTCCGGGCATTCCAGGAGAAGAGGGCGCCCATCTTCAAGGGCTGAGGGCGGCAGGAGTCCCACGTCACAGCAGATTCTGGAATCTCGCCGGAACCCAACTGGTTGTCGCAAGCATGACCTCGACAACACTCGATTCCACCGTCCGCAATGCAGAGACCAGTGTCCCCCTGGTTCCACTGCTCGACGAGCGCTGGAGCCCGCGCTCATTTGACCCGGCCGCCACTCTCACGGACGAGCAGCTTACCGCTCTCCTTGAGGCAGCACGCTGGGCGCCGTCGGCCGCGAACACGCAGCCCCGCCGCTTCATTGTGGGCCGTCGCGGCAGCAAGACGTTTGATGCAATCGTCAGCGCCTTGATGGGATTTAATGCCGCGTGGGCAGGGAACTCGTCCGCGCTGATCGTGGCCATCGCGGAGACCTCCACGGTCGAAGGCGAGCCGCGGCAGTGGGCAGAGTATGACTTGGGGCAGTCAGTGGCCCACCTCTCGGTTCAGGCACATCATGAGGGTCTTTACACCCACCAGATGGCGGGGGTCGACTGGGACCAGGTCGCTGCTGCGTTCGGTCTGGCGGAGAATTTGAAGCCGGTCACCGTGACCGCCGTGGGAGTTGTTGACGAGGCTGACCGACTGGTCGAAGCACTTGCGGAACGTGAGACGGCTCCGCGCACGCGCTTGCCGCTGGACGAACTGGTGCTGGTCCGCGACTAGTCGAAATCAGTACGCAAAAGCAATTAGTTATGCAACGGTTTGAAATCAATACTGCGTAATCCGCACAGAAGAGCCGACATTTGTCCTTTCGTGGCATTTACTGGGACAGGTGGCCGGAGCAGTCTGCCGGGGGGCCTTATGGGGGATGGTGACATTCAGAACGGGATGTCACCTCCAGTACGGCAGACGCCCGGCCATCACTCTTCCTCGGCGTTGTGATCCCAAGATCTGTGATTTCGGCCTGGGCTAGCCTCGCTAAGCTGCCCTAGCAGCTCGAGTTCTTCCGATCGGCTCAATCCGGACCTGCGTTCACGGGCAAGGCCGAGGTTTCGCTCGGCATCCAGTGTGCTTTGCACGGTTTGACGGAGTGCCCTCAGCTCGCCGCCTGCAGCGTGGAAGGCAGTGTTGTCCCGTTGTGCGAATGCGCTGTCGGCCTTGGGAACCCATAGGGGTAGCGAGCGGGGGCCGGCCCAGAACCGGACGTCGTGGTCAATGAGCCATTCATCGGAAGCACGCACCAGCTCACCGGTGAAGCCGGCAACATCCGCACAAAGCGCAAGCACATCTGCGAGAGCATGCTGATTGCCGGTCGCGTTGATGACCCCGGCGATGCCGCCCTTGCCGGACTGTGCGATGAAAATGGCAAGGTCCTCGACATCAATCACCTGCACCACTCGATCATCAGCGATGGGGGAGAGCACCGGCCCTTCGCCTGCGAGAGCGAAGCGTCCGGCCCAGTAACTGAATCTGTCGCTGCCGTCTCCAGGGCCGGCGACCAATCCCGGCCTGACAATGAGGAGCCGGTTGCCCAGGGCTTTCTGAGAGGCTTGCTCAGCGGCGACTTTCGCTTGACCATAGTCATTCAGGTCCACCGGCTTGAGTAGAGGTGCGGACTCGTCCGCACCCGCGTCGGTGTTCGTGGCGTAGACGGAGACCGAGGAGACCAGGGTCCAGTGCTTCGCACTGTCGGCAAGGGCGTCGAGTGCCCCCTGCACCAAGGCGGGTTCGTAGGACAGCTCTATGACTTCGTCCCAGGACTGACTGGCTACCGCCGCGTAGGCATCCGGTGATCGTCGATCGGACTGGACGAAGGCGGCTCCGGCAGGTGGTCGGCCGGACTCGCCGCGCGCAATGCACGTGACCGCGTCGCCGCTGGCCAGCAATTGCTCGGCAATTTCGAACCCAAGCCACGCAGTTCCCCCGAGCACCAGGACGTTTCGCATGTGGTCAGTCGCCAGCTTCGAGGACAAAGAAGATGAAAGACAAGAACGCCGTCTTCTCGCCATTGAGGATGCGCGGCGGAAGGAGTTCGCGTGGAGTGTCGGGAGACGGCTCTGGTTCGCTCACACGGGCTATACGGTATCCCGCCGATGTGAAGGCGTTGATCATCGCGTGGAGTGGCCGGTGCCAGAAGGTCAGGACCGCAGGCTCGCCATTGAACTCATAGTCCTCCGAGTACTCCCGGATGGCGAAGTAGTCCTCGGTTGGGTGGGTGACCACGCTCACCGTGGGGTGGTTGACCGACAGGATCAGGCGACCCCCGGGCTTCAGCACTCGTCGCAGTTCGGCAAGCGGTGCTGACCAGTCCTCCAGATAGTGCAGAACCAAGGACGAGACAACATCGTCGAAAGAATCATCGGCGTAAGGAAGCGGCTTACTAAGGTCGGCCAGGCACAGGTCCGCTGTCCTGCCCAAGCGCTGCCGTGCCAGTTCGAGCATCGCGGAGCTGGAATCGAAACCGGTCAGAATGGCGCCCTTCGCGCTCAGCTCCGCGGACAGCGGCCCGGAGCCGCACCCTGCATCAAGGATCCGGTGGCCGTCGACGTCGCCGGCGAGGTCAATCATCGCCGGCCGTTCGTAGTAGGCGTTGAGGAGGCTGGACTCGTTTTCCATCGAGTAGCTCTCGGCGAAACTGTCATAGAGGTCGGCTTTCACGAATCCTCGCTCTTGCGGTCGACGACATCAGGTTGTGGGTGATGAGCCTCCGTTGCATCTTGATGGTCGTCAAAAGTCACAGACATGGTTGAGCTATACGCCGGCGCAAAGGACCCGGAATAGTGCTCCGCATGAGGACGATACCCGAAGGACGAACTGCTATCTTGCCCCGGTCCGTCTTTGGCCAGTTGAGAGTTGCTACCCAGCAGGCTGCGGGTGAGGACGGCACTGTCTGCCATCAACTCATTCACCGCGACTAGTAGGTGAGCGTCGCTCAAGGGGGTCGCATCAGACGCTGCAGCAAGCACGGCACGGCGAACGAGTTCTTTCGTGAAAGAGGCCGTCGTTCCCTCAGTTCCTACTGCTGCCGCGTGGACCGCTTCCGGGCTGAACGTTTCCCGCGGTGCGTAAAGCTGCAACAGGGCGGCGCGTTCACCCTCATCTGGAAGCGGAATCTCGACAGCAAGGTCCACACGGCCGGGACGCTGCGCAAGAGCGCGTTCGAGCATGACCACACGATTGGTCGTGAGCACGAACGTGACGTCCGCATCATCATCGAGGCCGTCCATGGCATCCAGCACTTCGAAGAGCAGGGGTTGCGGGCCATGGCCGAAGCTGCGGTCTTCCGCAATGAGGTCACAATCTTCAAGCACCACGATGGACGGTTGAAGAGCTCGTGCCATCCGGGCTGCCTCACCCACATGGGCGAGCGTGCCTCCGGACAAGATGATGGCCGTTGTCCCCGGGCTGGCGCCCAATAAGTAACGGACAGTGTGTGTCTTGCCGGTACCGGGCGGACCGTACAGCAGGATCCCCCGCTTGAGATGTTGTCCGGCTGCGACCAGTTCCTTCTTATGAGCGGCAATTCCGAGGGCATGCTCGCTAATCCTGGCGAGGAGACCGTCAGGCAACACGATCTGGGCCCTCGTCAGATCCGGCCGCCGGTGGAATGTTACGCCCGCGCTACTGGGACCGAACTCCTCGACAGTGAAGGACAGTATTTGTCCTTTCAGGATGCTTTCGCTCTGCATGCGGCGCCGAAATACGGCGAGAAAATCCGCTGTGACCGCCGCATCCGCACAGAGCACTTCCAGTGAAGCGAACTGCCGGCCATATCGGGGTTCCGCCTTGCGCTGCAGGAGTGCGATCGGTTCGCCGTTGTGGTGAAAGAGGCGCAGACCGAGCGCAACAGTCTGTCGTTGCTCGTCAGGACCGACTGGCAGATTAGCGTAGTCAGGCTGCGAGAGCGGAAAGTTTGGATACATGTCGGACTGCTGGACCATGTCGCTCAAGGACATATGGTGCCGCTGGTCACCGCCGCCGATGCCAGTCAGCGTGCTGTTCTCACCCACGAGCGAGGCGAGGATGATATCCGCGTCCACCAACCGGTGAACAGGCACTTCCTCAACGACCAGAGGAAGGGACGACGGTGGAACGCCGAGGTGGGCAGCCAAGGCATTGACCAATTCCCGACCATTCTCGGAGGTAGGTTGCGCCGACTGCACAAGCCTGACCATGGCGCCGAAATTACTGACGAACTTCGCCGCATCATTCCCCATGCAAGGAGGCTAGCAGCACCGTCAAGGACCCTCGCGGACGGGAGCGTGCAGGTGTGCTGCTGCTCTATGTTGTGTCCGCAACTTATGCTTCTGGAGTGGGGAACACGTTGACTGCTCCGGCAGCTGAAAAGGGCAAGCCGATTTACGTTGAAATCGCCATCCGGTCATCAATGGAACGGGTATGGCAGCTAAGTCAGGATTCCGATTCGCATCCGCGATGGGATCTGCGGTTTTCGCGGATAGTTCCGATCGACCGCAGCGCCCTGGGGACAACCGTTTCCGCTACGAATTCCACCTTCCCTTCCATACGATTCATGGCACCGGGACGTCGCTGGGGCACAGGTATCGCGCCGATGGCCAAGCAACCTCGGTGTTGAAGTTCGACACCGAGGACGCGCTCTCACCCATCGGGCAGGGCTCGGGTTACTGGCGGTACATTCCCACCGATGACGGACTGCGCTTCATCACGGGGTACAACTATCAGCCGGGGGTGGGTGCCCTCGGGAGGCTTCTGGACACTCCTTTCACCCGTCCGGCGCTGGGTTGGGCGACAGCGTTGAGCTTTGACCGTCTGCGGATATGGGCAGAATCAGGCCTGGAACCTCAGAAGTCCCGCAGACGCTGGATCATCGACGCAGCAGCCCGAGCCTGCGGCCTCCTTACGGCCGGCATCCTCACACTTCACCCTTTGGAAGGGCGAGTTTCTGTCGCGGCGAAAGTAGTGGGCGTGGGGGTAGCGCTGGCCGCCTGGTTAACACCAGCACACACGACAGTCCCAAGGGCGGGGCGATGCTTACGCCAAGCACCCGATGCGGGTGCCGCTCTGGCGCCGGCGGCTCTTGCCGACCTGGAGCCTCCAGCGAAGGCAAACACAGTGCGCGGAAGGAGCAAGCTGTGAGTTCAATCTTTGAATTAGCGCTCGGGAAGGAATTCGACCGTCTACACCCCATGCTCCAGCAGCGATTCAGGGTCGACGCTGAAGCTGGCTTCGCATGCGTGGGATCCGGAACATTCTCCCGAATGCGTCGGGCATGGTGGACGAGCCCCTTCCTACGCCTGGGCGCATACCGGAACATCCTGTTTCCGGAGCAGGGCAACGACATCTCCTTCACGATCGAGAACTACCCCTACGTGGACGGTTTCGGCCGGCCGACAGTCACATTCGTGAGAACGCTCAAAATCTCAGAGTCTAAGCAGCGCCGATTCGACGCGACCATGATTTACAACCCGGAATCAGGGCTGATCGTGGACTACCTGGGGACCCACCAGCATCTGGCCACAGACCTACTGCTCGATGTGACAGCAGGCGGATCACTGCATCTGCAGTCCACTGCTCAACACTTCTACGAGGGAGTCCTGGGTTTCAGAATTCCGACGAGCCTTACCGGCACCGCAGACCTCTACGAGGGCTACGACGACGCCCGAGAAGTTTTTACTATTCAGATGCAGGTATGGAACCCCATCTTCGGGTTCTTATTCGGATACCAGGGCGAATTCACGTGCACCTACCCGACACTGATCGAGGGAGGGTTCCCAGAACACCTCCAACCGGTCAGAGAAGAGATCCGCAATTAACGCCGAGGCCTTTTCCCGTACGAGTCGATCCCTCACCCCACTCACCCTGCGTCGGCCGGGAGAGTGCGAAACCGGCACGAGCATCCGCAGGCTACGTCCTTCGGCCTGAGTCGTTAGATTCGGAGCGGCGTTTTTTTGGCTGCAAGTCTTGAGCTTCCGTCGGTTTGAAGCCATAGAGTTCGGACTGGACTCCACCGGACTTGAAGACCGGCCCGAGTACATCCTTCTTGACTTCGTTCTTTCCCCGGCGAAATATGGCGATGACCAACCTGACGAGGATGCCCCCGATGATAATCAGGAGTATCGCGAATCCGATGATCCCTCCGATAGCTGGCGATCCGGACGAAACGGCGATTGTGCTGTCCCACATGACTGGCCTTACCGCGTTCAACTTCGCGGTGACTCGTTAGAAGAACCGCTCGTGTTCGGATGAAGTGAGAACTCGTGACCATTCCATAGCAGCATGGCGGCCCCTGCCGGAAAGAAGAACAGGGCTGGAAGCCACTGCCAAACTGCTAGGACGGCCAAAGATACAACCATCACCACCAAACCAATGATTCGCACTGACCTAGCCATCGCACTCTCCTAGTCGCCTACGATCACAAAGGGGACGCTCTCTATATAAAAGGCACAATCACCAAGGCTTCAAGCCAGTGAGCTGGCCGACCGAGTGCGAATCCCCATGACGTCACGCTACCAACCGGACCTCTCAACGCCGAGGAAACCGGAGATACGCAACGTCACCGTTACAGTCGGGCAACCCGAGACGAGCGGATCCCTCAGCGGGCATACCGTCGCGCCTCGGTTATGTCGGAAGTTGCGTCCAGGACTCTTCTTGAGGTGAGGGGCGGTGCCATGCCTGCCGTGGTGTCTCCCATTCTCGAGCCACGTCTGTGAGCCAGAATGTGCGGTCTGGGTCCCAGCCGGCGATAACCGATGACGTGTCGGAATCAACGGGAAGGGCCCGGCCAGCGCTGCTGAGGTAACCCAAGCCTGTCAGGTGCACGGCGTCCCATTCATCGGCCACTCGCTCCCAGTCCGGGAGGACCCAGCGGCCGTTCCGACCAGTTGTCCGGTACCAGTCGTGTCGGCGTGAGGCGGTACCTTCCAGCGGGTACTTCCGGCACAGTGCTACCCAGTCATCTGCGGTGCGGATCTCATACGTTGCGCCAATCCCGCGGACAGCGATAACGGTTGCCTGCTCCCATCCCAAAGAATCCTCGATGAGGCTCAAACCTGCCGGGATCTGCCCCACAGTGCTGATGGTGCCGCGCGGTACTGACCACCAGGTTCCGGACCAGTTGGCGTGTGGATCTTGCGGGCGGTCCCGAGAGGCACGCAGTTCTTCCGCACGCTCGTCCTGCGCCCATTTCGATAGTGCTTGCCGGGGTGCACGCGGCAACGGGGCCGGGTCGTCAGCTGATCGCCAGTCGATGGCCCATTGTTCGATGTGGCGTGGCTCGCGGAGCCATTGCATCGACGGCAGGGCCAAGATCTTATCCGCGATAGGTGCGAAGGCTTCGCGTACTTCAGGAAGTCCAGCGAGTATGTCTTCTCCGTCTGGTTCCTGCCAGTACCGCGCCGCCTCTACTGACCGTTGCAGAGCGGCGTTGAGCGCACCAGCACCGATATGAGCCAAGTCGAGTGAAACGATTGCTGCTGCCAGCTCGGCCGGGGACCAGTTGAGGAACGGTGCGGCGGGTTGCCCAGTATCGGCTGCTATCAGGACCCTTGATGTTCCGCTTGCCGGATCGAGGCTGTGCGCCAGCCGGAAAGCGCTCTGCCTGATGTCAGGGTCTAGCTCCATCGCGAGCTCCAAACACAGACGTCTCCCGCGAGGCCCATCGAGAAGCAACTGTGAAGGAGTGTTCATCAGCTCATCCTTACATCCCCACCCGCAGTCGAGAACCGATCGCTCACCGAACCGAGGTGATCCATAGATCCTTCGAGGCTCAACGGTCCAAAGTGGTGCTGTAGAAACTGCATTGTGGGAAGAAGCAGCTTTCGGATCGAGGCCGAGTGAAACTGTACATATACGCCGCCGTTGGTCTGCTCCTCGAGGCTGGGGTAATCAGCTTCTTCCTGAAAAACTGGGATGTACTCATCGGGGTTTCGCTCGGGCTAGCCGTTGTCTTTGTATGCGACTTGGGCTTTGAATGGAGTGCCAAGTACTCGGAAGAAACCGAGAGACATCGCGAGAAACTGTTGGGCAAGAAAGCCTCCGAGACGACGTACTACTACTTTGATGATGATGGCGAAGAAACGCCTTCCTCAGACTCCGATGACAAGAAGAGCCCGCGTGAGTAAGTCCGTGTCCGATCCCTCACCGTTCGAGCACTGGGCTTGGGTAGTCTGTAGCGATCATCTCAGTCTCGTCTTTGGGGGAAGCTAGTGCAGGTTGGTGAGATCGATTTCGTTATTGTCATGCTCGTTCTGTGGATTCTTTTGATCGCAGTTGTTGCCTTTGTCCTGTACTGGATCATTCGATTAGCCGTGAAACACGGCTTGCGGTCGTCCCACGAGGGCGTCGACCAAGGGTCCAAGAAATAGTCAGCGCACGCCTTGTTCTGTCATTGTGTGCGAACGTCGCCGGTGCAGTGACCCCGGCGCTGGACGGTTACCGCTGTTAGCGGCCATGAAAAACTGCCCATAGGCGGCCACGAAAGTGCCCACTGACGGCCAGTAAAACTGCCCACCGGTGGCCATGAGATCTGCCCACTTCCTTACTGTTCCTACCGCGTCTTAAGCGGTACGGGGCCTCTTCCCGGGGTTTGATGACGGTGTCGAATCGCATCAAACCTGACCGAGGAAGAGACCCCTTGTATGAAGTCTGACGGAGAAATCATGGAAATTCTTGCTGCCTACGACCTGACCGGGTCGCTGCGCGCAACAGCGGAGCTCACGGGCTGCTCGCACCACACTGTTGCCAAGCATGTCGCGGCACGCGACGCCGGCCGCCCGATCGCCGAACCCGCTGCCCGGGACCGGGTCACCGACCCGTTCCTGCCCAAAATCGAGGAGTGGGTCCAAACATCCAACGGCCGGATCCGCGCCGATAAAGCCCACGACAAGCTCGTAGCCCTCGGCTATGAAGGCTCTGAGCGCTCCACCCGGCGGGCCATCGCTCAGGTCAAAGCCGCGTGGCGGCTCGGACACGTCCGGGTCCACCGGCCGTGGATCACCGAGCCGGGGATGTGGTTGCAGTACGACTTCGGCGACGGCCCGCGCATCGGAGGGGTGAAGACCGTCCTGTTCGTCGCCTGGCTGGCCTGGTCCCGGTTCCGGATCGTGATTCCGCTCAAGGACCGGACCGCGCCGAGCGTGTTCGCCGCCCTGGACCGGTGCTTCCGGATCCTGGGCGGGGCACCGACGTATGTGCTCACCGATAACGAGAAATCCGTGACCACCGCCCATGTCGCCGGGGTCCCGGTGAGGAACCAGCAGACCCTGGACTTCGCCCGGCATTACGGCGTAACGGTGCTGACCTGCCAGCCCGCGGACCCGGCAAGCAAGGGCGGGGTCGAAGCCGCGGTGAAACTCGCCAAAGCCGACCTCGTACCCAAAGACACCAACCTCCGCACCGACTACAGCACTTTCACCGAGTTGGAGGAGGCGTGCGAAGCGTTCATGGATCATGTGAACCAGCGCGAACACCGGATTACCCGGCGCAAACCCGCGACCATGCTCACCGAGGAACAACCCCGGTTGCACCGGATCCCGGGTGCTGCGCATACGGTCGCGTTCGGGCTCGCCCGCACCGTCCCGGAGAACACCCCCATGGTGACCTTCGAAAACGGGCAGTACTCGGTGCCCGCGCACCTGCTCGGCGCCCGCGTGTTCGTCCGCGCCCACGGCACCGGGCCCGGCGAGCAGATCATCATCGTCCACCACGGGCCAGCCGGTCCGGTCGAAGTCGCCCGACACCGCCGTACCCGCCCGGGCAGCCCGGCCATCTGTGATGAGCATTTCCCCGGCACCAGGACCCGCATCCCGGGCGATTACACGGTCAAGGCCCGCACCGCTGACGAGGCCGAGTTCCTGGCCCTCGGGGAAGGCGCCCGGACCTGGCTCATCGAAGCAGCCGCCACCGGCGCGCAGCGGATGAACGTGAAAATGGCCGAAGCCGTCACCCTGGCGAAGATCGCCGGCACCGCAGCCGTGGACCGGGCTCTCGGGACCGCCGCGCTGCATGGCCGGTTCGCCCACGGTGACCTGGCCTCGATCCTCAATGCCACCACCCAACGCACCACCACGCACGCCGCGAATGAAACCACCTCGCTGACTCAAGGAACGAGTGCCTGGGCGGCGATCGGCAACCCCGCCCCGAACCACACCACCACCCCTACCAGCGACACCACCATTACCGCAGATACCACAGCGGAGGACGCCCGATGAGCCCGGTCACCACAACCAACACCACCGCACCGCCCCTGCCTGCGGACCTTGAAGCGCTGATGCGTCAGTTGAAGATGCCGCACGCCCGCGCCCTGGCACCGGAACTGATCACCACCGCTAAAGCGCAGCGTTGGGAGCCGGTCGAGGTCATCAAGGCCCTCTTCACGGAGGAAACCGCCGGACGGGCACGGTCCATGCTCGCCAACCGGCGCAAAGCAGCAGGATTCCCCACCGGGAAAACCTTCGACGCCTGGGACCCCGACGCGTCTTCCATCCCCGCCCCCACCCAACACGCGCTACGGACCCTGGAATGGGTCACCCGGCGGGAAAACCTGGTCGTCTGCGGGCCCTCCGGAACCGGGAAAACGTTCTTCCTCGAAGCACTCGGCCAGCAAGCCGTGGAAGCCGGGATGCGCGTGGCCTGGTTCCGGCTCGAAGACCTCGGCGTCCTGATCCGGGCGCACCGCACCGATGACAGCGTCACCAGGGCCGTGTCCCGGATCCTCCGCGCCGAGCTCGTGGTCATTGATGACATCGGGCTGTTGCCGGTGGCCACGGACGCCGCCGAAGGTCTCTACCGGGTCGTGGACGCAGCCTACGAGAAGCGCTCCATTGCGATCAGCTCCAACCTCCACCCCGCCGGTTTCGATGAGCTCATGCCCAAAACCCTCGCCACCGCCACCGTGGACCGGCTCCTGCATCACGCCCACGTCTGCCAAACAAGCGGCGATTCGATCCGCCTCACCCAAGCCCTCGCCGGTAAGGGGGTCACAGCCCTGAACTAACCGCCCCAAAAATGGCCAACCCCGCCGAACCACTCAGTGGGCAGATCTGTTGGCCATCACAGGGCAGTTTTACTGGCCACCAGCGGGCACTTTTACTGGCCGCCCGTGGGCAGAAACTAATGGCCATTGACATACCGCGAAATTGCTCCGCTCCTGCATCCCGACCACAAATGAAGGAGACGGTATGACCGACAACAGCGGTGCTTCCCATGACCGAGGCCCGACATTCGACGGGATAAAAATCGGTCGGCCAGCAACCGGCGCCCTCATCGACGCTGGTTACAACTCGCTGCCGGACCTGCCCGCCAACCTTGATGAGTTGAGGGACATCCATGGAGTCGACCCAAAGAGGCCCTAAAGCTATTGAAGGATGCACGCAATCTGTAACCGGCGGGGTGATTGCATGGAAGGGACCGTCGGGGCTGAGCCGATCCCTTACCGTTCGCTGTTTCGGTGAGGGATCGATGCGTATGAGGTTCGGGGCTTCAGCGTGTAGCTCAAGGACGCTTGTTCGGATCGGCTTCCTGTATCTGAGCTCCGTCAATGATCAATGTGCCGGATAAGTCCGGTGCGCCGCTTTCGGCAGGCACATCGATGGCAGTTCCCGGCTTCAGTACAGCAGTGGATGCGATTGTTAGGGGCGGCACTTGGTCGAGACCGTCGACCCTGCCCTTATCTATGCGGCAGGTACTGGTACTGATGTTCAGCAGGCGGTATGGCAGCTCGCTTGGCTGGTCTTGCCCTGACGCAAGATAGGGCTGAGGCGTCGTTGTGGCGAGTTGTTGATTCTGACACGCGGATGCGATGTCGACAGCGGCAGAACCGTTTTCCCAATGCGCTCGATCAACTCCATAGCCCAGCACTTCCCAGGACGTTGCACTGATCTCGCTCGATTCCGCGACTGCGAGGGTCGCTCCGGAGTGGCCAGCGGGCGGTCTCAGAAGAACCTCCCCGCCCTGCAATTGCAAGGTAATAATCTGGTGGGCAGGGAAGATTTGGTGGGGTCTGTAAGAGATCGCAGTCATCGCAGACTCCCAAGGCTGCAGTGTCACGGCGGATTTAGCTTGGTCCCACAAGGGTTGAAGAGCTTTGCGGCCGAGGTCGATGTTGATGCCGGTGGCTTCGGAGAGCTCACATGGGTTTTCAGCCACGTTTTGCACGCGGACGACGAAGTTGTCAGTATTTCCAGCCGCATTTCCTGAGTCGAAGGTTGCCCGCAGATCGTTCGCGGAACACGGACCGGTGGCGCGTTGAGGATCAGCCGGGAGGACCTGCGTCATCGGTGTTCCTTCGTTCGCTGAATCACCCCTTACTAGGTCGTTCCGAGTCTCCAGTACCAGGCCCAGCACTTCAGCTCTTTTCTGAGGTGCATCGACCTGCCCTGTTTTTGAGGGCATCTTTTCTGGGCAGCGTGTCTGTTCGATGTGAATCCGCGCCTCGTCGCGATGGATGCTGATTTCGGCGCAGATCACCGGGTTTCCGGATGCCGGTCCCCGATTCCCAGCCCACACCGCGATGCCGGCTGCTTTTGCATCGGAGTCAGCCGTGCGCGGCACACCGAACAGGGCGTAGTCCGCCTCAGGCCAGCCTTCACTTTCTAATGCGGCCGGTCGGACCGCCGCCAGGTAATCAACGAATCCGGACGTGGAGCCTGCCCGGAAGCCGGCGAGCTGTTCCTCGAAAACCTGCGCAATCTCCGTCAATACGGGAGAGCTTGATCCGGCCTGTTCCGGTCCTTGTTCAGAGCTCGCTGTCTGCTGAGTAGCCCAAATGATGGTGAGTCCAAGAAGTGCGAGTAGAAGAGCGGCTGAGGTAAGGATCCTAGTGCGGCCTGTCCGTGGTTTCGGTTGTTCTCTCAAGCTTCTCCCTTATCCCTGTCCTGCGGCTTTTCCAGTCAGTGGTTGAGAACTCCACATGATTTGAAGAAGTTGCGTAGATTCGTGGAGTCGCCCTCGTATGCGGTATCGACCACTGCGGAGTCGAAGACTTCGGGATTCTGATGGTGAGCCACGACAGCGGGCAAGGATGTGTACTTTTCAATCTCGCTCAACGCTGAGTGTGCATCTGCGGTATCGCCAGTATCGGAAGCTTCGATGTACTCCGCTGTCCATGCGCACAACCAGAACTCAGCAATGCTCGTATCTGCCACACCCACTTCAGCAACCACGTCTTGCCCTGCGGCAGCTGGTGCCACCGCATTCCCGGCGGGCCAGACGTACCCAGCTGGTAGCTCCTCGGGGAACTGTTCGATCGCCTGTCGCCTCGCTTCGGGCATCTCAGCGGCACCGATCATTTCATTGGCATCGGCTGTGGAAGCGCCGACAACCGTCTCCACTTCAGACGCGGACGGCGCCGCACAACCGGCCAGGAACAAAAACGTCATCAGCACACCAGCAGCACGGACTCGGACTAGTTTCATTGCACTCCCCCAAATTCAACGAACGCTAGAGACTGACTCTACTAACACTTCCGCACCACAGCCCCCGGCGCGTGCCGACACTTTCCTATGAGGAGAATTCGACGCCCGTATGATCGATCCTCCACCGTGCCACTTCTCGCAGCTTCCGCATACTGTTACGTGCATTCAGCTTGAGACAGGGCTGTCTTGTGGTGCACTGGCAGTACTGCAAATGCATCGTTGTAGATCGCTCATGGAAGCTCGTCGACAGCCGCTCACACTCGCAATTCTCTGCGCCCTTACCGTTAGCGGGTGCACCTCAGAACACGTGGCGGGAACGAATGAATCGGACGCCGTGATTCTTCTCATCTCTGACTCGAAGCGAGACGGTAAATCGGGGCCCGAGGCGCTATTTCGCGGCGTTCTCCTAGTTGGGGAGGATGACTGCCTGCAGGGACATGCTTCCGACGGAACGATATTGAACATCGAGTTCCCTGCCGGGACGCATTTCAACGAGGCAGGGGCCATCGACATGGGCTTCGCCACCGTGACACTGGGGGACGAAGTCTCCCTCGGTGGCGGATACAGCCAAGACTCCGAACTCACGGAATCACTCCCTGAATCCTGCAGAACAGACACCACATTTCGCGTCTACTCGGCATGAGCGCAGCTTGTAGAAGCTTGGCCGAGCTCATTTTCTGACGGATCCTCCACAGTGCGCTTTCTTGGGCGGGCACCGCCGCGGAAGTGATCTAATCTGATCGGATGCAGTCTGGACTTTCGGAGGTCGAAGCGTGAAGTTGCTGGACCCTACCCCTACACGGGCTGACCTCGACAGCCGCGGATTTACAGCCGTGCTTCAGGCGCTCTTGAGTGCCGTCCTGTGTGTCGTCTGTGCTGGGTCCGCCATTGCAGCCGTCGGCTGGATTACTGGCACAACCACAGAGCCTGACGAGGTGACTCTTCCAGGGCGCCGTGGCCCGGACACTCTGGAGTACGCCGCTGACACGGGATGGTTCATCCTTCTGGTGAGCCTTGTCTTTGGACTGATATTTGCGGTTGTGACCGTCGCTCTGACACGCCGTGCCGTGCGCGCTTTCAAAAGGACTTCTACGGAGGGAAGGCTCGCTGAACAGCGAGAAAGACGCGCCAAGCGAAACCAGAACAAAAAGGGCTCTGCAGGGCGACTCTCGAAGCGCGCGCCGCGGAAACCCTAACGAACAGCGCCGCAAATGACCGCACACTCACGGAAAGGGATCGGCCGGAAAAATGCCGGCCGAATCCGGAAACAACGGGCAGCCAAGGAAGCCAGAAAACGGCGGATCCGCCTAGAGGAAGGCCTTCATTGGCGCATTGCAATCTCGCTACTGCTCACCGCTATTGCGGTCGTCCCAGTGTTTTGGCTGGCCGGTGTGATCGACGCACCGGAGTACCTCTGGCTGCCTTCACGGTTTGACCCTGATGCGGGTGTTCGTCCCTACACCCGCGACCGAGCCCTGGCCGTACTCTCAGTCTTGTCGGTACTGGCTGTCATCGCCTGGATGAGAACTATCTGGCGCACTACCGCAAGCTCAAAGCTGAAGTGCAGAAAGTGCAGGCTTCCTCACATTCGAAGCGTTAGAGCAACATTGAGAGGTAGTTCTCAACAAATTGGATCCCTCACCGCACCCTTCCGGAGTGCAAGCAAAGCGTCCGCATGAGTGGCAAGGAGGATGATGCACTAGTCCTTATTCACGTTCTTTGTCTTGCTCCTCATGAGTAGAGCGACGATGACGCCGACGGTTATTGAAGCAACTGCGGTTATTGCCGCAGCGCCCCCAAGCCCGATCTGGTCATTGAGTAGTCGGAACAGGGCGACCAGCACAGCGGGCACCAATAAGGCGAGGAGGACTACGGGAGCCCTGTTACGAGAGTGACTGTCAGCGTCTGAAGTTGACGGAACGATACCTGGCGGTTTCGCCGGATCATTGAACGGTTGCAAAATACCTCCTGTAGGAGTGTGAGCCGCAGCTGTGCCGCCGCCGTTATGTTCAACTAAGCGGTTGGACTCCAGTGTTGCCTAGTACAGCGTTGGCAGATAGGGCTAGGAAGTCCATGACGCAACATCGTTCCTGTGCGGGCGCATACACACGATCCCTCACCGGGCGCACCGTACTCAAGCAGTGGTTTCGACCCAACGCGGTGCTTTGGGCCAAGCGGAGTGCTCAAATCGGTTTAGGACCAGCCCAGTGGTTTTGACCCAGGCGCCATTCGAAGCCGTCCGCCTCGATTTTGAGGATGAAGGTGCTACCGCGACCGAACAGACGACGCCGCGTTGTTACCTGCCCACCTCCTAAAAGGTATGCGCGCATGACGCGACAAAGCTTCGTTAGTTCGGCCTCCCTGTATGCCCCCAACTCGTCGTCGTCTTCTTCTCCATAGTCGTCTACTAGCAGGGCCGTCTGAACATTCAGTTCTGGGACAAAGCCCTCCACCCACACCGGGTCGACTCGAATGACTGCACTACGCTCCGGATGGGAACTGCTGCTCACTTGGACACTGGTGGAGGAGGCAGAATCGTCTGAGCTGCGGTTAACAACGACAAAGCCTGCGTTGAATACCTCGGCCACGACGCGATCGAGCATGGTCTTGATGTCCCGAGTCATGATCAGAGTCTTTCAGGGTCGAGATAACGGAGACGGCTCCGCAGCCATCTCGGACCCCTCATCGCGCCTTCGAGCCGTCCCGGCCATCGCTACACGCTCCAGAAGCAGGAACGCGGATTCTTCCAATAGCATGTGCCCATGACCAGTGCTTCTGACCGGCTAGCCAGCCATCTTTCATCCTCGGTGGAACAGTTGAGGGACCGCAGGAAACAGGGTGACCATCTCGACGTACCTCGCGAGGTAGCGCATGACGGTGTCTTCCCGACGAAGGAGGCAGCTCTAGAAGCGGGCAAAGAATTGATGGCCGAGGGATATCGCACCGTAGTATCGGCCGTCAACGACCAATTCTTACTGGAAGCAGACAAAACGACGGCCCTCGATCCTGACACTGTGGAGCAATTCACCAAGACTGTCTTCGCCGCAGTTGATCGAAACGGTGGTGAGTACGACGGTTGGGGCGCTGACTTGGTGGACAGTCTTCCTCGCCCGCTCACAGCTGGACTCCTCTTCGGATATAAACGGCTATTCGAACACGGGTGACGTTCGGACTTTGTGTCCGTGGTAGCCAGCCGCGCCTATGCAAGATTCCTTAGATCCTCCATCGAACATCGCGCAGGCTATAGATGGGAGACTGCGGGAGTGATTCGTACTCTGAACTTACCCGTCAGCCTCAGCGCCAAGGCACAGGAGTTCACCCTGCGCCGAGCCACAGAACACGACCTGGGTGCGCTGATGCTTCTTCTCGCGGACGACCCAATTAGCGCAACGAGGGGTGATAAAGCCAATGAAGCCGACGCCGCCTCCTACCTCTCTGCACTGACCGCGATCATCACAGACCCCTCCAACGACCTACTCGTGGTGGTGAGCGAGACCGACGAGCCTCTGGCAACGATGCAGCTCACACGAATACCCGGCATGGCCCGACGCGGATCGACTCGGCTTCTGATCGAAGCCGTCCGCGTCCGCAGCGATCACCGGTCAAGTGGTATTGGATCAACCATGATGCGCTGGGTGACTGGAACTGCAGCACCCGCTGTGGAGGCGTCCCTCGTACAGCTCACCTCTGACGAGGCACGCCAGGACGCCCACCGTTTCTATGAGCAATTGGGCTTCGTCGCATCGCATCGAGGGTTCAAGTACAAAGTTGGATGAAGCCGTTCATCATCGGACAATATATTCCAGTCGCCATCCCTCACCGCGCTCTTCTCGACCGGCTATGTGCTGACAGGTTCCTTCGTGGTGGTGCTCCAGGTTGTTGCCGACATCGTCGGTAGGCTGTGCCTCCTAGGCGTGCTGCAGGTTAGAAGATTATGGGGTCTGGAAATGAGTGAAGGAATGGGCAAGTCTCGAAAGAGCGATGGCCCTAGGGTCACTGCCCGTCAGGTCGGGTGGGCTGCTGTTGTCGTCACAGTGATTGCGGCTGGACTCTGGGTGATTGCAATTGCTTCTTATGCGGCGGATTCTTCCGGACCGTTCCTGCCCGTAACTCCGGTACTCGCGACCGTTGTGGTTGTGATGACGCTGTTCAGGTATCGGAAGTTCAAACGCGAGGAATCGCATGCAGGCGACAGCGGTATCCCTAGCTGACGTTCCCCGTAAGTTGCGCATCGCGTCTGCGGCTCATCGTTGAGCTGGCTTAGTTTCTGCTGGCTTTATATGTGAGAAGGCAGACATAAGCGATGAAGGCAGTTCCAGGAATCGAGGCGATGTACGGAGACTTGGGTAAGAGAATTAGTAGAGCAGCGGCAGCGGCCATACTCATGACGAAGCCGATGAGCACCTTCTTCCAGATCTTCACGCGTTGACCTCATCTCCCAGCTTCATTCGGTGGCGATCCCTCAGCGGTCACCGTTGTCGCAACCCTTGGCTGGCATGTGATCGCGGAAATCCGCCTCACCGACCCCTCCCGGCTCGTAGAACCCCTGAATGAATGCTCGCGCTTCCTGAGCGAGCTGGTCATGTGACATACTCGGCTCGACCGCAGCTCCAGGGGCGACACTGCCAATCGTGAAGCCGTAGGTGCCGTCATTCGGACCATTGAGCCACTCGAAGTCATAACTCACAGCACCAGAAACTTGCCTCCTCTCACTGATGCGGAAGATCTTGATCAATCGTGAGCTCGATGGGATCCATGTGGCGAGTCTAGATTCGCCTTCAACACTTGCGAGCGGGATCCCTCACCGCACCTCCTTTCGGGGCTACGGACGGCGGCGTCGTCTTGGCTTTGCGGTTCGGCTGCAGCTGCTGCCTGCCTTTAGAAATGAGTGATCGCTTCTTCCAACATGCGATGGCCTTGTGCTTCGAAGTCGGTATCGCCCATTTGATACGCCCAAACCGCGGTGCCGACAGCTTCTCGCAGCAATTCCATCACCCAGATCACGCCCCGACGCGGGTCGCTCCCATACCCATCAAGGAATGCAGCCTCTAGCCCGGGGGCCTCCTTCCACTGCTGGGCAGCGAGCCGGCATAAGTCGGTAGCCGGCGGTCGGAGATCGAAGCGGCCGAAATCAATGACCCGTATATCGCCATCTTCCATCAGCCAGTTGCGCGGCTGCCAGTCACCGTGCGTCGGGACGATCATGATCGGTGCTGGACGGTACGCTGCGAGAATCTGCCGCACCTCGGCCTCCACCGTCGACGCGATGCGGTGTTCTTTGTCCAGCCATGCGACCGTCTTATCCGTGGCACGCAACTCGTACTCATCGCTGATCAGTGCGCTTTGCTCATGGAAAGCACGAAGAACCGAACCTGCCTGGGCGTGGACTCCCAAATCGAGCTCGTAGGGTGTCCCCTCGACCAGTGTTCCGGGTTGGTAGGTGGTTATCAACAGATTCGCTGCTCGATGGGCAGCAACCAGCTGAGACGTACGGTTGCTGCGAACGAGTGCTTCAGTGAAGGTCTCGTGCGCTGTAATTTCCCGGTTGATGTGATGGTGCTCCGGCGGTGCAGCTTTCACGACAAAATCTTCACCGCGCGCACGCACATGAAGAACCTTCGTGGCCGCCAGGTCCCAGGACAAGTCCCTCAGCAATACGGGATCCCCGAGCTCACGGACTACAAGCCCCGATTGGTCCTCACTCAGATGCGTCCCATCCCATCTCGTCATCAAAGACACTCTAGGAGATAGACAGGACGCAGGGATCTTCCAATGGGCACCATTACCCGTTTCGTAGGTGCTTCATGGCTGACACACTGAGTGCATGCTCAATCAGGAAGTACTGGACGCTGCCCTGGCGCGAGCCGACGCTCTGAGAAGACGCGACGGTAAGCAGTTACGCCGCCTATTACACCCGCAGTTTCGATGGACGTCGCACAAAGGAGATCATTTTGACCGCGATGCCTACCTTGAGTCCAAAGTTGAGGGCCAAAACAATTGGCACGCTCAGACTCTCGAAGAGCCGGAGATCACGATATTGGGCACGGCGGCGGTACTTACCTGCATTGTGAAGGACGATGTGTCGAACAGCGACGGACGGAACCAATACCGTATGCCCATGACTCAAGTGTGGGTATACGAGAAAACCTGGAAACTTGTTGCCGGCCATGCAGGCCCGCTTATTCCATCTCTCTAAACCACGGGACGCATCCCATCCTTGAGCGGGCACACGGGGACGGTACGAATAGCATGGGCAAATGATTGTATGGCTGAATGGCACGCATGGAGTCGGGAAGACGACCACGGCTGATCTCGTGCAGCAGTTGATTCCAGATTCACGTGTGTTCGACGCGGAAAAGGTCGGAGAAACGCTAATGGACGTCCGTCCAGGGCTACCTGCGACAGATAACTTCCAGAACTGGCGGCCGTGGCGGCAGCTCGTGGTCGAGACGGCTCAGCGCATCCTTGACTACACCGGCGGCACTCTTGTGATGCCGATGACTGTGCTCGTCGAGGCTTACTGGCGAGAAATCAGCCAAGGCTTAGCCTCCTACAGCATTCCGGTGCACCACTTCGTGCTCCACGCCGATCAAGACACTCTCAGGGGGCGAATCCAGAATGACTCCGAGATGGGTCCCTCTTCATTTCGTTTCAGATACCTCGCTCCCTACGAAAAGGCCTTCCAAGGCTGGCTGCGAAATGAAGCGCGAATCATCGATACGACTGAACTCACGCCCGGTCAGGCCGCATCAGTGATCGTCGAGGAAATCCAGGATGCTGCCTATCCACGAGAAGCGTTGGGATAGCCGATCCCTCACCGTGCTGGTTCTCAGTTGGTATTAGAAGTCGAGGACACCGTTGGTTGCGGCGGAGCGGGGTGGGATGTTCCCGGTGTGGAGGTCCTCGTCGAGGTGAACGGTGGCGTACGCCCATTCGCGAGGACGCCCGGCATCGTTGAATACGCGGTAACGTCTACGCAAGCGAAGATTCGGCACGGTGATGTGCTCGAATGACACGACGATCTCGGTAGCCGGCCAGGCTTCTTCTTCCGTGACACTCACGTTCCGGTAGTCGCTGCGCCCGAGCCGGAGTGACGGATGGTCATACGTCCACACGATGCTGGGTCTCGCGAGGGTTTCAAACTGCTCCCGGAGTTTGGAGATAGCGCCAGCGCGCGCTTCCTCACGAAGGTTACGGAGGGGCCATGCAGCGCCCTGGACGCCGTCTAGCTCGAAGCGGTCCTGCCACTGAGCGGCGGTAACGTGGTGCCGCCCATAGTCTTGTCCCCACTCACCCTCATCCTGTGGTGCAGGTTTCGACGGGAGCTGCTCGGTCTCGATTCTCTCGGGTAGCCCGTCTGCGATGTCGATGGCGACCTGTTCGGGTTCATACACGACATCCCAGCCAAGATCATTGCCGAGTGGGACCTGCCGCGGTCCGGTAGGAAAGTACTGGAGCGTCAACGTGTCCCGGGAGACATCTACACGGTGCACGAGGTGATCAACCTGAATCACGGTCCGTTTACCGTCAGTACTGATCCGCACGAGCTCAGTTTCAGGAGTCGGCAATGGAGGACCCGGCTCACCAACCGACGTGTCATCATCGCCAGCAGCGCGGATATGAGTTAGGTACCCGGTCCGCTGTCCTGCATCGCTTGCGCCGCCGGCATGTTCAAGGATGGGCGTCGAGATCGGAGCCGTGCCCTCGCTCCCTGCTTCGCCGGGCCAGAACGGTTCCGACGGAACCCACTCCATCCCCTCAGTAGTGAGCTCTTCCGCCCCAACCGGATCCTTCGCGGTCTCTGCGGAATCAGGCGATTCCATCCATGCCGATGCGTCCCGTGGATCACCGACCCACAGACCGTCGGCATCAACACCCACCGGCCGGCCCTGCCCAAGATCGCATGCCGCGGTGACACCGTTCGGGGTGACGGAGACAGCCGTTCGCTGCACCAGATAATCGGGGCCTTCTGTATCCTCAGCCTGATAGATCACCCACGCCCCCTTGGACGTGGGCAAGAGTTGCACCTCACCGACCGCACGGTCGGGCAAGGGAGCCTCAGGCCAGGTGACCCACCGGACAGTTGAATCCTCGTCAATAATTGCCGCGACGGGCCTTTCCGCATCGGGCACGATCACGGTCCGACCAATAACGACGGCGCCGAGAGGCACGAGCGGGTTCCGGGGCGTAGACACGCGCCAATGCTACAACGGCACTAACAACACATCCGGACCAACGCCAGGACCCATCGCCCACCGTGCAGAAGGAATACGGCTGCCAGCTACGGCCTTCGAGCTAGCGAAGCGAGATCCTGCATTCCGTACTGGCATCGGTGCCCTCCGAGGTGAATTGGATGGTGAGTTCGCGGGCATCTTCCGGCGGTTCTGGCTGATAGGTCCAGATTGCGTACCACTCCGTACCGTCGCCTGCTACTTGGCCACCGACCTGCTTGTACTCGGTTCCCAGCTCGTCGGAGATCTGCGTGGTGATTTGTTCGAAGACAGGTACTGCCGGCATGGGCGGGGGATGTCCGGCCGCTTCTCTGCCCTAGGTTTTGAGGATCTCGTACCAACCCTCCATCGCTTGAGCTCGCTGGATGCCTCTCTTGATCGTCTCTTCACCCCGGGCACCTGCGAGGGAAACTTTTATACCGCCTTGTCTACGCCCCGGTGCCCTTGATCCAGGGATTATCGGTTGCATCGTGATACCTGCGAAGCGAACTGAAATACCTTCCACAGATGCAATCACGAGGTCTGCAGGGGCAGAGACTAAAGACGCCATACCGCCACGCTAGCTTTGCTTCCAATAATCGTCGATAGCCCAACCCGCCGAACCCGGCGATGGTCTCCCGCCGGGATCCCTCACCGCGCTCTATCTCCGGCGGTGAGGGATCGACTCCCGAGAACTCGGCAATTCGACGTGGCGGTCAGGAGGTCGGCCGGTTGACGTCGTCTGCGTCCCAGGTGAGGTCCGTTGTCGGTTCTACGCGCTCCGCTTCTACGGCTGGAATCTCCATAACTTGATTGATGAACTCGAACGAACCACCAATGAGCGTGGAGTCGAAATCGATCTCGGATGTGATGGCCCAAGCGCGGTCCTCCGGCCAAATGAGTTGCGGCATAGGTCCGCTGAAGCCCTCGCCCCAACCGATTTCAGCCTCCCAAGGCCAGAGCGGATTCGCCAGCTCCTCCGTGCTCGTTGCCAGTAAGACGTACTGGCGGCCCGGCAGTTCAAGGAACGGGCCGCGGGCCAGGGTGTTGGACTGGAAGCCCCAGCCAGTCCACACAGCGGCGGTGATGTCGTCGGTGGTGCTGGTGTGTGCAGTTGCGGTGCGCATGATTTCAGCGAGGAGCCGGGGATTCAGCCATCCAAGTGGCGGAGGCTCAGCGCTCCTGTTCCCTGGCAGCGGCAGTGAGCTGTATTGATGGCCAGCTACTCGGATCCACTGGACCTTCGGGTGGATGATCGTTCCTGTGTGGGCTGCGATCCGTGCCCACGACCACTCCTCTGTCGGGTAGTCATCGCGCGGGTTGTTCTCGCCTTTAGGGTTATGCCGGGTGACGCTCACCGGGTGCAGAATGCGAGCGTAGGCTTTGAAACCCGAGGGGACGATACTGGCCACTGAACCGAGAGGTCCCTTGAGAAGTTCCCCTATCCACGCCCCGCGTTCAGCATCCCCAGTCCACCGCATACCCGCATACTTCCACACAATTTAACCGCGTTGACAGAGCGGACTTGATACCTTCGGCAACGTTTCGGAGTAGCGGATCCCTTTCGATGCTGCTGCACCCAGCGCGGATCCCTGACCGTGCTGTTTCTACCGCGGGCCTGTTTCGAACTCCGAAGTGACTCTCTCAACTCCTGGTCACTGCTGTCGGATTGAAGCGCGACGTTGCCTTGAGAGTAGGAGGCATCAACACCAATCTGGTCGAAGAAATGCGGGCGCCGCGACCAATCAGTGATGTAGCCTCCGGATATGAGCTCTAAACCCGGACGGATTCGGCGAGCCACGGACTTCTTGGGCCTGACCGAGTCGGTCGAGAGCCAGCGACTTCGTCCAGTCGGTTCCAAGAACTGGTGGATGTACCTCCTTAGCACAATGCTTCTAGGTTTGATCGTCGCTGCCTTAGTCATAGTCCTTTTGTAACTTGAACCTGCATTCGCCTGTCGCAGGCGATCCCTCAGCGTTCAGGGGGGAGGGATCACGAGGTTGCTTGGTTCAGCTGACGATCAGAGTGTTGATCTCGTCATTGTCTGGGCAATGACTTGGATCCCATCGGGGTTTCAAGGAAGCCATTTGGACCGATTAGTGTCGCAACCCTGTCATCGAGGACGACCTCTGCCACCGAGAGGAAGTCGAAGCTGCCAACTCGCGTGTCAACTTCCTCCCCATCTATATGCAATGTGGAGTCGCGGAGCTTGATCCGCGCAGTACGCCGACTAAATTCCTCCAAGCGATGCGGTAATTCTCGAGAAGACCGGCCGGTGGGAAGGATCTGCTTCACGCAAGCCGTGACCAGATGACTTTGCAGGGCGGTCCGGTTGTCGACGACACTTCGAACCACTTCCCCGTTCTTGTAGGTGCGAATTGAGGTCCTGACCGAGAGGTCAGACCGCAGGGAATCTATGTAGGACACCTCCGAAACGTCGGTCGGGTCAGTGTCCGTTCCCTGCCAGTTGATCCTGTCGAGCACAAATCGGGTGTTGGGCATGAGGCTCAGCAGCGGAACGCCGAACTCCTCAAAGCGTTCTTCGCCACTGCGCAAACCAAACAAGTTCATAAGCCGTCCCCCTGAGGCTTAGCAGACCTTTTCAGGCTATTTCCGAAGGCTACTCGCGCTAGTACTGAATTTCGCCACGACCAGTCGAACTGTGATCCACCCGTGACACCTGGGACAACGGGATCCGTCACCGCGCATCTTCTCGGTCAGGTCTCTGTACTAAGCTGCGCTGAACTGCCGCCGAAGTGGCGGCCACTATGAAGGCTGTTGCCAGTGAGATTGCGGCCGTGGGTATAAGGACTGGATCAGTTGCAGGGTTGTAGACGATGTTCCATTCCCAAGGGATGAGACCGGGAATCGTGTTCAGGATGACGAATGCGGGGGCGAGAAAAGCAGCCCACACGCCACCTATGAGGACGCCGGTGATCAGGGTGAGGGCTAGGAGGAGTGCGAAGAGACTGACGATCCTTAGCCAGCGGATGTCGTTCGGGTAGAGCGCGGCTGCGGTCATGGCGGAGATGAGGCTTACACCTGTGATGAGTCCGAGGTTACCCAGCCGCATGAGGACTGGGCTGCGCGGGGCTGTTGTTGTGAGCCATGCTGTGCGGTCCTGCACGAGGACACCTACCAGCACCAACGGTAGGCAGAGTCCGATGGCGCCGAGTTGTTCGAGGGCGCTACTTGCCGAAGATACGCCGGGATCTATGCGAGGGATGGTGACTAGGGAGCTGGCTACCGCTGCCGCCCAGGCGAGTAGCCACCACAGTCCCCAGCCCTTGTCGATGCCGCGATGGTGAAGCAGGAGCGCCGGTGTTGGTGTGGGTCTCACGGCCACACCACCTTCTCATGCGCGCAGTCGGTGAGGTATGGGGTGTTCTCCTCAAACCAGGTTTCCCGTTCGGCCGGCGGAAGGGCGGCCAGTTCCTGCCCTTTACTGGGTGCTTCTGTTAGCGCGGGATCGAGGAGCCATGGCGCACCGGTGAAGGTCACCATTTCCTGCAGGCTGATGCCGTGCTCGATGCGCCACCACGCGTAGAGGCTGGCGGGGACAAGCCCGTTCCGGCCCCCATTGGGTGAGCACTGGTAGAAGATCTGCTCTCCGAGGGAGGCAATCATCAGGTCGCGGTCTATGGTCATAGCCGGATTCGTGTTTCCGTCCATCGGCGCGAGTGGCAGTACCCCCGGTTCGGGTTGCGCTGCGTTGTCGAGCTCGCGCGGACGTAAGGAGGCTGGCAGGATTGCTAGCGCTTCAGCGGTCATCGCGTGGAACTGGGGCAGGACGGCGGCGTGCGCCTGATCCGTACACACGCGCGGCGCCTCACCGAGGCATGCCCGGGCTTCGGCGCCGGGTATCGGAGTGAGCGCTGAACCGAGGATGGCTGCCGCGGTCAGTCCTGCGATTCCGAGTGATGCGCCCACGGCGAGCATCCGTCTCCCGCTCACCGCAATAGCGGTGAAGAAGGCGGCCAGCCCGCACCAGGACAACAGCTTCACCGGAAGTTGGAGGTCTTCTGGCTGCAGGTAGACCCATGGGCGTCCGTCGGCGAGCATGACACCGAAGAACGGTGAGTCCCACAGGTAGAACGCAGGCACGATGTAGGAGGCATAGCTCACGATCAGCGCCAGGGGGATCGCCGCTTCAGAGCGCACGAACCGGCCAAGGGCTGCCCCTACTCCTGCCCAGGCGACGGCCGAGGCACACGCAATGGGAAGCACGAGGACCAGCTCCGGATACTGAGCCACCTGGCCAGGCGCACGGGCGGCCGTCATTAGGAACATGGTGGCGAAGACGGTGGTGTAAGCAACGCACGCCAAGAGGGCACAGACGATGATGGGCCGGCTGTAGACACCGCTGACCCCTCGGGCGGAGGCGGCTGTCCATTCGCTGAGCCCGCTGCGTCGGACGCTCCCGGCAAGCCACGCTGCACTAGTACAAACCGTCAGCGACCCGAACACAGTACTCAGAAGGAACGAACTCATGGTCGCCGGGAACCAGCCCAGCCAATCCTGCTGAAGAAAGACAAGCGGATAGACCATGGACGCCAGGAAAATAACGAAGAAGGCCAAGAGAACAAATGCAGGCCGAGGAACCAGCAGCGGTAACCGCAGCCGAGTCAGAGCTGCCGTCACGACATCCCTGCAGCGTTCCGGTCGTTGCTGGCGATGACGGCTTCCCGCAACCGGTCACCGAGTTGGTCCGCCGGCACAGCAAGATCCGCACCAGCCAGATCCGCCGAGATCCGGCCACGGTCCATGACCAGGACCCGTGAAGCGGTACGCACCACATCATCGACCAGGTGTGAGGAGTAAAGGACCGTCGTCGTTTCGCTCAGCGTTCGCAGCATAGCCAAATAGCTCTCACGCTGAGCCGGATCAAGCCCCGCAGTGGGTTCATCGAGCAACAGGAACCGTGGCCTACCCACAATTGCCGACGCCAGGATAACGCGCTGTCGTTCTCCACCAGACAGATCTTTCAGTGTCCTCTTTCGCAGCCCAGCAGCATTACACGCCTCGAGTGCATGCAACGCCGCTGATCGCCTGTCCCGTGCTTCCACGCGCTTCAGCCATGCCGCGTACTCGACGAACCGGTTCACCCGCATACCGCCCGGATACCCGGGACCTTGCGGTACCCATCCCAACACCGCTAAGTGCTTGACTGTCTCTTCTTTTGATCGGTATAGCTGGCCGGAGCTGGTCGAGACCGTACCCGCCGTCGGCCGTTGAACCCCTGCAATCATGCGCATGAAGGTGGTCTTTCCTGCCCCGTTCCGGCCCAACAAAGCCGTAAGACCGCTAGAAAGCTCCAGTGAAAGATCAGAAAGTATCTGCTCGCCGCGCTTCACCACCGAAGCCCGTCCCACCACAATCGAATACGCATCCAGCACAGTAAAGCCGCTCACTTAGTCGTCCGAGTTATCTTCCCTCCGACGCTACGGACGGCCCTTGCGAACTACAACACTCCTCAACGTAACGATGCAATGAAGCACGACCGTTCTGATCCCCCACCGTCCAGTGAGGGATCCAGAAGGTTCGGCCTCCTAGCGAGACGGGCCTGGATCAACCCGGATTACGACGTCGCTTTCTCGCTCCCTCGTTGTCTTGGCGATGATTGGTGGAAGAAGTGATCAAGCATGCGAATGACTACTGAATGGACTACCGATGCTCACGTGGCTACGCGATGTCTGGTTAGGCCCCAATTTGAAGGCTTCTGTTACAGAGCTTCCGCAAGTGACGGATTCGTTGGACCGTGCTGCCGCCCAGGAATCTTGGAACTTGCTCACGTTGGTCAACGAATGGGTGAAGCACGCTGAGGCAAAACTCGGAGTGATTTTCGCCTTCCTCGGTGTTCTCGCCGCAGGTTTGATTGTTCTGGTGCTCGAAGCAGAACGACCTTCTTTCCTACTGCTCTCTCTAGAGGGAGTCGCGGGACTTTTCCTTCTACTGGCGGCGTTCTGTGCATCTGCAGGTCTTCTTCCTCAATACAGCCACCAGCCCTGTGCCGGCCAATTGAACCCCCTCTATTACAGTGACATCGCTCATCACTACACCGGGAAAGAGGATGATTACCTGCTGCACCTCAGTGCAACCGTGAACGATCCCCAGTTACTTGTGAAGCACCTTGCGCAACAGGTGCTTGCAAACGCGAAAGTGGCCCAACGAAAGTACCTCTGGGCAAACCGTGCAATCCTTATGGGATTCGCGGCTCTGATCGGCACGTTGGCCGTTGCAATCGGAGTTCTACTGTGCTGGTGAATCCGGATTGTCGGATGGAGCGCCTACATTGGCTGTCATGACTGATGACGAGCCGTTTCTGACCGCCCTGCTGGAATCTTTGGACGAAGAAGTAAACATCGCCCTCAACAACTCCGTGGTGAACGTTGTGGAGAAAGATGGCAACTTCAAAAGCGAGGACATACCCTCGTCGTCGTCCGACACCTGGATCAAACTGCCCGATGTCGTATCTGTGGTCTGCGACCTTAAGGGTTCAACGCACCTCGGCACCGGTAAGCATGACAAGTCGACCACACGCATTTACAAGAGCGGCGTCGAGGGCGCCGTTCGAATATTGCATGAGTTCGAAGCCGATTTCATCGACATCCAAGGTGATGGTGGGTTCGGCCTCTTTTGGGGCGAGCATGCCTACGAGAGAGCCTTATGTGCCGCCGTCACCATCCGCACCTTCAGCGGAGAACACTTCGTTAAAAGACTGAAGGCACGCTGGCCCGAGGCGCCGGAAACCGGATACAAAGTAGGCATCCATGCCGGTCGCACCCTAGTCAAACGCATCGGCACCCGAAAAGTCGTCTCGGAACAGGAAGCGGTGTGGGCAGGTAAACCGGTCAACTACTCTGCGAAGTGCGCACAGTCAGCCGACCGACATCAGGTGGTAGTTACGCAGTCGGTATGGGAGAGATTTAAGCAGAATGATTACATCGCGTTCAGTTGCGACTGCCACGGAGGCGCGTCAGCCAACCTCTGGAAGGACAAGTCTGTAGCAACTCTGCCTGCCGATGAACAAGACGCCGTTGTGCTCGAAGCAGGATGGTGTGAAACCTGCGGGCCGTCGTTCTGCGACGCCATCATGAACGGTGAGACCAAGAGAGACATCTCCGAATCTGTTCGACAGACAAGTAACAAGATGAAAATTCGCGAAGCACTCAATGCGAAAGCGGAACGGGAGAGACTGAGACGGCAGAACCGGATGGGTGTCTGGTGATCCCATAGGGAACGGTCAACGCAAGTCACCGAAACACTTTCCGCACAATCGACCCGCTCCGACCAAAACCGGATCCTCCACCGTGCGCTTTCCTGGCGGTTCAACGGGCAGGAGAAACCTATGTCCCGTGCCTGTTAGCCGTTGAGGGTGAAGATGCCATTGGGCCCGGTCCCAGTTTCCATGACACCCGGTTTGGCGAACACGCTCACTGACCAGGATGAGCCAGTCGTGAAAGGCCCGAGATGCCAGTCCGAGAATCTGTGAATCAGTGGAAGATTTGCCGAAGCTGCTGCAGAGTCCTGATCATGAGGTCCACCTCTAACGCCCGAAGTCGTGCCGACCACAAACAGCCCGCCGGCAACCAGCAATCGCGACACTTCGAGGAAAGCATCCCGCAGCGCGTCTTTGGCGAGGAACGCTGGGACATTGCCCGACATCAATATGGCCTCATATTGGGCGGGAAGTCTCTCGCTTAGAAGGACGGGTGAGGATATTTCCTCCACAGGTAGAGTCCTATACCAGCTCTCTTCGAAGAGTTCGCCAGCTACGTCTAGAACAGCGTTTGTAGGATCAACGCCGTAAGCCTCATGCCCACGCTGGCGCAGGGCATTCACGGCCGACCCGATCCCGCATCCAATGTCGAGGATCCGGCTGCCACGTGGGGCGAGCATGTCCAGGAATCGTGCATCTACTTCCAGATCCGTTCCAGCCAGGGCGAGGCGCCGCATCTTGCTGGCATAGGCGTCGTAATCGACTGTTTGGCTCATGCTCATCAGACTAATGTGACCCAACATTGAGTTGTGGAGCGCCAGCCTCTACACCAGCCGATGCATCCCCGCTCGGAGTGAACAGGCACCTTCTTGTGCTTGTTAGGACAACGGATGTCCGCGTAGCTGCCCCGTAGTCTCAGTTCATGTCTTATGGTGCTGACATGTCGGAACCGGTATACCCACCTTTCACGGTGACTGCAGCCGCGGTTGCGCGACTGGCCCATCTGGGCGGTCATGCTCGGATCGACCTTGAATCTGGGGGATGTTGCGGCACCACTTACACGTTCACTCAAGATCCGTGCGAACCGACGGATTCAAAGTACGGTTGCCCAGAAGCAGAACTGTTCATCAGTGAAATCGCAGAAACGATTCTCGCTGGAGCGACATTGGATTACAGTTCCCGGATCAAGCCGCCGCGATTCCGAGTGCTCAGAAACCCCAATACTCCCCATCGCTGCCCGTGCAATCGCTCATTTGGCCGGGACTGGCCTGGCAAAGGTCAGCCGGGTTGCCGCGCAAAATGTCCCATGCCGTGGGACAGGGAGTACTAACTGGCCTCCGTAAGTAAAGCGATCCTTTACCGCACAGGATCGATGAAGGCGTTGTTTGCAGACGCTCCTGGAACGTTATGTTCCCGCTTCTAGAGGAGATCTCGTCGGGCGGCTTCCAGCCCTTCAACTCGCACGTTCCAGGCTGGGCGTATGAAGTCTTCTCGTGCAAGACGAACCCCCTGTTGTTCAGTGAGTTCACCGGGTCTGGCTACGACGCGTTTGATGCCGGAGTTTTGATAGCCGAGGCTGCGGGATACCCCTAATGAAGCTTGGTTCCATACTGCTGCATCGGATTCGGCGACTTCGGCTCCAAGATGGTCGAAGGCAAACAGCAGCACTGCTGCCCGCATCTCCTTGCCGAGACCTTGGCCTTGGTAGTCGCGGGAAAGCCATGAACCGGTGGTTACCGATCTCGTTATAGAGAAGTGCCGGCTGGTCATATCCTGTATTCCGATCGGGATGCCTTTGTGCCTGACCACGAAGTTCAAGGTCCAGTTATCCGGCTCAACGCTAGTTCTGATACGCCACTGGTGCTTGGCCGTTTCCCGGATCAGAACTTCTCTGGGTGCGTCAGTCCAAGGCACGGAGAAAGGCATCACATTGGGATCGTGGATGCCTGCCAGCGCAGCATCGATAACACCAGGTAGGTCTTCGTCACGGACGGGCCGCAGCTCAAGTCTGGGGCTACGGATCCTCAGGTCGAATAGTGGCCAAACATCAGACAAAGTAGTCATCGCTCAAACGTACCCGGCGCCGGTTAACATCCTCACCGCTCGCTTCAGGGCTCGGTCCTTGAAGGTATCGTCCGCCGGTAAGACGCCTCACCCGGTGAGATGACTGTTGGTTTTTGGGGATCAGTGTTATCTAGAACGAGCGTCGCCCGGGCAGCCGGGTCGCACTCGGCCATGTAAAGCTTCTGACCGCCGACATACCGGCGCATCGCGGGATGGGAAGGGTCCGCCGGAGACCCATCTCGCTCGGACATACGTTCAGCTGTGACCCGGAAAGGGACGTCAAGGAAAACTGAATAGTCCCAGCTGTTTCGCGTTTCGTCGCGATTCAGAAACATGCCGTCGACGATGACGATGCTCCCGACTGGTGCGAGCTGCGCGGGCGGTTCGATCAACTGGTCGGATTCAAGGTCGTGGCTAGCCGGCCGGAACCATCCCAAGCCATGGTTGAACAGTGGGTCCAACACAAAAGCGTGAAGACGTTTGTAATCGTAGGAATCAAGCCAGAACCCTTCAGGGGAGGAACGACCGCGCTGGTATCTGATCTCGCGTGGTTGGTGAAAGTTGTCCAAACCAACTCGTATGACGTGCTTCCCAGCGGCGCCCATATGCTCAGCTAAAGCATCAGCGAACATTGTCTTCCCAGATCCATCGACACCGTCGATTCCTACCAGGACGCGTCTGGAGTCATCGTGTCGAATTCCTATAGCGCCGGCGATCTTAGCAAGCACCGCGTCACGGCCAAACTTTCGCGCCCCAATCGTTCCCATTCCTCGACCATAGGCGAGAGGCGAGTGCGGCCGAAGTTCAAGGTACTGACCCCATATTCGATGCGGTATCGCCCGATAGGTGCGAATGGCCGCGGTGGCCTCGCTGTCCGTAGCTTGAGGGCTACACCCGGTTCAACGGCGGCCGAAGTACATGCCGAAGCCGAGCCTCCAACGCGGCAGCGTCACGCTCAGTACGCGCTCGGAGCCAGGAAACATCACAGCCCAGCAGCCAGCTCCGAATCGCTGTCGCCTGCCCAGTCGTCACCTTCTGCCGGTTCGGATTGCCCGTGACATTGGGCGGGATCTGAAACAGCAGCTGACATACATTCCGGCGCAACGAAGATCCCGCAAGGCTCACGCCTCCGCCCAGGTGCGTCGAGAGCCGCTTCTGCAGACTCGTCGCCGTACCGACATACTGCGGAACCCCACCACGCGACCACAGGTAAACCCCCGGCTCATTCGGCAGATCCGCGCGGGTCAGGCCACTTGCAGCACGTCTCGGCGCCGCAAGGAGCCGACTCCAATCCTTGCCCGCAGGCTCAGCGGAGTCGAGCGTTGTCGACGAAGTCGCCTCGTCCAGCGCATCGAGGATGGCGTCCATCTCGAAGTCATCCTCGGCACCGTAGATGTTCAAATGGCTTCGGTCATAGCTGTTCGTCACGACGCAACAGTATCGCCAACTAAATAGCAGACACGAGCGGGAGAGTCAGGCTGACCCTTCCTGCGCAGCGCCCGATAGACGGTCGTGAGCCGAACCGTCTGCGTGCGATTCGAGGCGTCGTACCTTAAGTCACAGCAGCCGACTTCATGTACTCGCGATGACGCGTAGGCGTATCCCGTGCGTTTCTGAAAGGAAGCGGTCGGTCGCTCCAAGGAGAGCGCGCATATCATCGCTGACACGAGATTTCGACATGCCCGGCTGGATGATCGCGACAGTGACGTGGAGAGCGCGGTAGCGGGCCTCGCCCACGATGGCTGCAAGGCGGGCTATATCTCCTGAGATCAGACCGCTCTTGCCGTCGGCCTGGCGCTGTTGCTCCCGTCGGAGGAGTCGCTTCATGAGTAACTCCGGCATTGATTTGGCTCTGTTCATCTTCATTGCCTGGCCGCAGACGTCGTAGAGATCGTCGATCCGCGCACCTGGTTTATCACCGGATGAGTACTTGCAGTGAGCCAGCAGGACCTCTAGCGCATCACCCGTTCGTCGCAGGCACACGATGTCTGCCAATTCTCCTGTTCCGTCGTCGTCTAGGATGGCTTCCCATTCCTCCTCTGCGGACAGGGCTTGGATGGCTCGATGCTGAACAGTTGTCGGGTCACGCTCGGCGCCCTGTGACTCTCGCTTGATGTTGATTCCGGACCAGTCGATGGTCTCGATGCCTTCGACAGGGAACAGTCGCCTTTCTCGGTCTGGTCTGAGAAGGAAACCTTGCTCGACCATGACTGCTTCATCCTCGAAGGTCACCAGCAGTCCGTGGGCGGTGAGGAATGCCGCGAGGCTCCCTGTCCCCGCATTGGTGACAATCTGGCCGTCGCTGCCTACTGGGTGGATCGTCGGCGGATCGTCCTCATGGAACTCGAACTCGAACTCCAGTGCCCACGAAGGAGTCCGAAGTTCAAATCGCAACGGCTGATCCACGGTGTGATTGGTTAGAGAGAACTCCGTATCGAGCAGTGAGAATGCCTCTTCGTTAAATCTCACCTTGCGGCGGTCGCTGAAAGTGGCGACGAGCTGATACGGCCATTCGATGGACAGGGGCACATGAGGAGGCCGTTCGCGCACAGGTTCGGGCAATAGGAATCCCGACATGACGGACTCAAGCGAGATGGATGTATCCGTGATGGTGGGGCCGACCTGGCTTGCCCAGCTCACCCAGTCGTGTATGTCGCGTGCCTGCTCATGGCTCCATATGCGTCCCTTGCGCGATGCTCCGAAGCTTACGGCGCGGCTCTTTGAAAAGCCGTGCGCGAAGATGTTCGTCTTCATCTTCGTACCGCCTTCTCCGCGCCAAGCGTGGAGAACGTCTTGGCCGACGTGCATCGAGAAGCGGCGATTTCGGCTGACCGAGTCGAGGAGACCGACGTTGGTTGGCACTCTGCGCTTGACCTTAGAGAGGATGCGGTACAGCGTTTCTCCCTTGATTAACGTGACGTCGTCACCGCCCACCGCTTTAGCGACGTCTTCATGCATCGAGTCGTTGTTCGTGCTGTTGATGTACAAGAAGCCGGCGGCGTCGTCGACGTAGACGACATGGAGATGGTGCACGAGCTCGTTGAAGCTCGCGAACTCTCCCCACCTGACGGGTGTCGCCTCTCGGGACACCCACCACACAACCTTGTCCTTGTTGTTTATTCCTGGACGGGTGGTGAGCAGACGGTCCTCAAACAATTCGAAAATGCTCTCCGGGTTCCAGGAGAGCGGCTTCGTGGATTGGTAGGTGACTGTGCTCATCTTCGGATGAATGCTGCGCATCGCGACCTCGCGTGGGAGGGAACCAAATGCCTGTTCGAAGTCGGTCCGGTCCTTCTCCTGACCGACGCCATGTTCGGTGAGGTCCCGAATGACCTCGTTCCAGTCGGCGTCCTCGCCGTAGAGCTTCCGTAGCCGCTCATCGACCCCAGCCACTTGTAGCGGGACGAATGCGGAGGCTTCTCCGAGCGAGTCACTTCCTACCCGAGTGAAGCGGCCGACGAACTGCAGGGTAACGGCCAGACTTTTCTGAGGATCATGGATGGCTGCGACCTTGAGCGAAGGGAGGTCGAAGCCCTCGCCGAGCATGTTGACGCATACGACAATTCGGCTGTCGCGGCTGAACAGCTTGTCTCGATGCTTGCGTTGAGTCGATCCTGCCAGTCCAGTGTCGATGCGCACGGGGGCGAATTCGGAACCGAGCTCCTGGTAGAGCTTGATAATCTTCTTGGCTCGTTCCACGGAACTGACGCGTGCCATTAGGAGATGATCGAATCCGGCCTCGATATCGGCACGGAGTTGTTCGATCGCTGCAATAGCTACAGCACGATCAGGATCAGCCAAGTCGATTACGGAGTGGTAATTTATCCGGGCGAAGTACCCATGAGACTGTGCAAGCCGTAGCGGGTATGCGTACGCGATGCGCCCTCCGAGGTGCCGGCCATCCTCGCGGTAGGGCGTCGCGGTGAACTGGACAACTTCGCGTCCCAGGAACAGATTGACTACTTCCCTCCAGGTTCGAGCCTCCACATGGTGCGCCTCATCCACGAATAATCGCTGGCACGATGCGGCAAGGTGTGAGCGCGCTTCCTCCGAGCACGCGTTCAACGCCTGCGCGGTCGAAACCACGACGTTCGAGCGTGCTAGTAGTTGCTCGACCTGGTCGATCGTTTGTAATCCGCTCTTGAGGACGATGACGGCAGGGCAGACGAAGTCGGCGACTACTGCTTCGACAATTGGTAGCACTCCGAGCGTGACGAACTTCTCTGCGATTTGGGTTCGGAGCGCATCGGATGGCACCACGACCAGTGTCGCAGCCGGTGAGTGGCAGAAGGCCGCGAGCATCGTTTCCGTCTTGCCGGTACCGGTCGGCATCACAACGGTGATGGGCTCGTGTTCCTCAGTGGAGCGGTAGGCCAGGATCGCATGTAAGGCCCCAAGCTGGGGTTTCCGAAGCCCGGCCTTCGATTGTGACTCTTCGACGAACCGAAACCGACCAGTCAGTGATGCGATTACCGCCTCGCCGTCCAGCGGCTCTTGTGGGTGCGCGCCGAGGCCTTCGCTAAGCCACCACAGCTCGTTGCCGCCGATGTCGCGCTTCACGATCGCAGCCATATAGCTCCCCCTAATTCCCAGACTAGGAAAGTCCCTCGGCAGGCGCCGACATGACTCTTCCACGCTCAGTATGGACTCACGGCAAGGTCAGGTTCGGCTGCCGGACGCTGTGTCGGGCCGACTACGGGCAGCCAAGTATCGAGTCACCCTACGGGCAAGACCGGTTGCGAATGACGGACTGTAGCTCATCGAGCCTGTCGATCGATCCGGGATGTGATCCGGGCGAGATCGAAGATCTCCCAACCCACTTTGTGCAAATATTGCCCGATCGCGTCCAGCTCCGCGTCAGTCCTTATTTGGAAGTGAGCCTCTTTTCGACGATAGCTGGAGAAGCTGGCTGCATCTCCATCAAGCGTGCTGCCGACCAGTGAGTGGAGGACCGCGTTGCGCTCTCGCAAAGCGGCCTTCGCGTCGCGCAAGGTGGCTACGATGTGTCCCCGATCCGCTGATGAGATGCCAGATACGTCAGCAATGAGCTTGCTGAGCAGATCGATCGTCTGACTCGCTGGCATGCGTTCGGTGATCGTCCGACCCATCCCCGCATCGCCTATGACCTCTCCAACCAGGTCAGCAAGGTTCTGCTCGAGGTACGCAGCCCAGACGGCAATGCGCCCCATAGCCGCTTCGCCGTCCATAGTCAGCGACGTCATACGGTGTGTGCCAATGTCATCGTCCATATCTCGTACTTTTCCACGAAACTCGTTGCTGGTGTCGGTGCCACGGTTGTCGGCTCACGAGCACGTCGACGCGACCTGAACCGGCCTCGTACGTACGGTGAAGAGTTTGACGGACGGCCGCTCGAGGACGACCGCCCGCGCAATGCGTATCAGCAGCCCGGCGCTGGCGTTCAGGGGCAGCCGGGCGCTGGCCTATAGCAATGCGCCGCTCGCTTTCGAGAGCTAAAGCGCAAGGGAAAAGCAGGACAGACGTCACGGCCGGTAGAAACCTGCAGGAATCACATCGCGCCCGGCCGGAGCAGCGCTATGGCGCCTCTTCGCTGACCCTTTCGGGAACGCTCAACGCGCGTCTCCGGACGCTTTTCGCCTGCAGACAGGTCGCATGTTCGGCGCAGCTACCGATCCCGTAAGACCCGCCCGCAAAAATGCCCGGTGAAGGAGCCCCAACCGGGCTGCATATGAGCGACTCCCGGTTCCGAAGGCGCTACACCTAGCGCGTATCCATGTCCTCAAACACCAGGAACGTCTGGGTGTCCAGCACGCCGGGCATGGACTGCAGCTGATCGAAAATGACACGTCGAAGATCCACGTTGTCTTCAGCGCGAACCAGCAGGATGACGTCGAAATCGCCCCCCACCAGCGCAATGTGATGCACCTCGGGAATGGCACGCAGCTGCTCCCTGAGCTCCCGCCACGAATGCTGGCGCACCTTCAGCGTCACATAGGCCGAAGACCTGAGCCCCGCCTTGATCGGGTCGATCAGCGCAGTGAACTTCGTCAGCACGCCGCTTTCCGTCAGCCGAGCGATCCGCGAATAGGCGTGCGCCCGGGAGATATGAACGTTCTCGGCGACCGCCGTGACGGAGAGCCGGCCATCGCGGGTAAGTTCGGCGAGGATCTTCCGGTCCACTTCGTCGAGGGGCTGTTCCGCCATCTGTCTACACCCTTGTTAGTTATCCAGCTCACACCGTCAATACGTCTGCAGAATCCCACGTAGAAACACCATTCTTCCACGATATTGCCCGTATGTGGATACGAATCGGGTAGCAAACGCATAATTGAGCAACAGATATAGTTCCCCGGCCACGCGCCGGGGACGCCAGGCAGTGAGGCCGTCCCGCAGGTTGGAACGGCTGAGGGAGGCAGCATGACCATTTCTACCGGCAACTCCGCCAACAACCAGTACGGCGAGTCAATGAAGCCCACCGGCCGCAGCAGCGACCAGGGCCCCACTGCGGAGGAATACATGCTCCCGTCCGCCCAACCGGTCCAGCTCGTGGACCCCAGCGGCGAGCACATTCACAATGACCGCTACCCCCTGCCCGACGGCGAAGCGCTCCTCAGTGCCTACGAGAAGTTGGTCGTCGGCCGCCGCATCAACGATCAGGCCAACGCGCTGGTCCGGCAGGGCCGGATGGCTGTCTACCCCTCATCGCACGGGCAGGAGGCCTGCCAGGTGGCTGCCGCCGTCGTGCTTGAAAAGGATGACTGGCTCTTCCCGACCTACCGGGACACCGTCGCTGTCATCACCCGCGGCGTTGATCCCCTTGGCGTGCTGACCCTCCTGAGGGGCGACTGGCATTCCGGGTACGACCCCTATGAGTACAAGACCGCCACCCAGGCAACGCCGCTGGCTACCCAGCTGCTACACGCCGTCGGAGTGGCCCACGCGGCCAAGCTGCGCGGTGAAAACACCGTGGTGCTTGCCCTGTGCGGTGACGGTGCCACCAGCGAGGGTGACTTCCACGAAGCCCTGAACTTCGCAGCCGTGTTCCACGTACCGGTGGTCTTCCTGGTCCAGAACAACGAATACGCAATCTCGGTTCCGCTGAAGCACCAGACCGTTGCGCCGTCGCTGGCGCACAAGGCGATCGGCTACGGCATGCCCGGCGAACGCGTGGACGGCAATGATCTCGCTGCCATGCTGTCCGTGCTGGGCAAGGCGGTTGACCGAGCGCGCGACGGCGGCGGCCCGGCCCTCGTCGAGGCACACACCTACCGCATGCAGGCGCACACCAACGCGGACGATCCGTCGCGGTACCGGCCCCAGTCCGACGTCGACGAGTGGGTCCCGAAGGATCCGATCACCCGCATGCGCACCTACCTGGGCAACCTCAACCTGCTCACCGCAGAAGAGGAGCAGCGCATCGCCGGGGCGGCCGAGGAGACGGCCAGCACCCTGCGGGACGGGCTCAACTCCGAGCCGGAGATCAATCCGGCAGATCTCTTCGAGTACGTCTACACCGAGAAGACGAGCCAACTGCGCGAACAGGCCGCGCTTCTGGCCGACGAGCTCTCACGGGAAGGTGCCTAGCCATGACTGACACCGCAGTTCGATCCGGCTCGGCCGAAAAGGCAGCCGGGAACCCCAGGACAGGGCTCCAGCCACTCACCTTCGCCAAAGCCTTGAATACCGCCTTGGCCGATGCCATGGAGGCTGATCCCTCGGTCATCATCTTCGGCGAGGACGTAGGCCCGCTCGGCGGCGTCTTCCGTATCACGGACGGGCTCACCGCCCGCTTCGGCGAGGAACGCTGCTTCGACACGCCCCTCGCGGAGGCGGGCATCATGGGCATGGCAGTCGGCATGGCGATGAACGGCATGCGTCCCGTCGTCGAAATGCAGTTTGACGCCTTCGCCTACCCCGCCTTCGAGCAGGTGGTCAGCCACGTCGCCAAAATGCCCAACAGGACCAAGGGCAAGGTGAAGCTGCCGCTGGTCATGCGCATTCCGTACGCAGGCGGCATCGGGGGAGTGGAGCACCATTGCGACTCCTCGGAGTCTTACTACGCGCACACACCCGGGCTTACGGTTCTGGCCCCAGCCACCGTGCGCGATGCCTACCTGATGCTCCGCGATGCCATCCGCTTCCCAGATCCCGTGGTCTTCCTCGAGCCGAAGAAGCTCTACTGGACCAAGGAGACACTGGACCTGGACGAGCTTCGCAAGGAAGCCGACGACGCCGCCACCGCCGGTTCCACGGTGGGCCGCGCCGTGGTTGCCCGCTCCGGAACCGATGCCACCCTTATTGCCTATGGCCCCTCCGTGCCGACGGCCTTGGCCGCCGCTGAAGCGGCGGCAAGCGAAGGGCGCAGCCTTGAAGTGATCGATGTGCGCTCCCTCGTGCCGTTCGATGACGAGACAGTCACCGCCAGCGTGCGCAAGACCGGACGCGCCGTCGTTATTGCAGAAGCACCGGGGTTCGCCTCGGTCGCCGCAGAGATCGTTGCCCGTGTCCAGGAGCGCTGCTTCAACTCGCTGGCCGCCCCCGTGCGGCGTGTGACCGGGTTCGACATTCCGTATCCCGCACCCAAGCTCGAGCACTTCTTCCTGCCGAGCGTTGACCGGATCCTCGACACCGTGGACGAACTTCAGTGGGAGGACGCATGAGCGCCACGACAACGAGCCCTTCTGTGAAGGTGTTCCTGCTACCTGACCTCGGTGAGGGTCTGACCGAAGCCGAACTGGTGAACTGGCTCGTGGCTGAAGGGGACACCGTGTCAGTCGACCAGCCGGTCGCCGAAGTTGAGACGGCGAAATCCATGGTGGAGGTTCCCTCGCCGTTTGCCGGCGTCGTCGCCCAGTTGCACGGGGAGGCCGGGACCACCATCAACGTCGGCGCGCCCCTGATCTCGGTGCGGCCCGACGGTGCTGCGCCCGAGACGGTGGCTGCGACAGCTGCTTCAACGGGCAACCCTGACGCTGAGGCGTACCGCGAGGAGGAACGAGCCGGGGTCAGCGTGCCTACGGACGCGGAGGTCGCCGCAGCGCCGGACATCGCGGACTCGGGTGCAGAGTCAAGTTCAGAGTCGGGTGGGGGATCCGGCAATGTTTTGATCGGCTACGGCACGCCGGGAACAGGCACCGGAGGCCGGACCCGGCGTCGCAGGGGTGATGCCGGGTCAGCCGCCGCACCCGCAGCCGCACCCGCATCCGAGTCCGCGGAAGTGCCGGAAACGCTGACCGGGCAGGAAGCGCCTGCGGCAGAGTCCGAACAGCGCGCAGTGCTGTGCATCTCGCCGCTGGTCCGCAAGCTTGCGCGGGACGCCGGTCTCAATCTGTCCTCGGTCGAGGGCACGGGTGCGGACGGCATGGTCCTGCGCCGCGACGTCGAGCGGGCCCTGCAGGCTTCCGCCGGAACGTCCGCTGAGAAACAGGAGACCCTGCCCGACAGCAGCAGTAGCACCAGCAGCAGCAGGCAAAGCACCGCTGGGGAAGTGGACCAGGACCGCCGCAGCGGGCTGCGGATCGCCGAGCGCATCCCCGTCCGCGGCGTGCGCAAGGCGGTAGCCGAGGCCATGACGCGCAGTCGCCGGGAGATCCCGGAAGCAACGGTGTGGGTGGACGTCGATGCCACTGCACTGCTTGACCTGCGCGCCGACCTCAAGCGCAGGCAGCCGGACGCAACGCCTGGTCTATTGGCCTTTGTCGCACGGTTCGCGCTGGCCGGGATCGCCCGGTACCCGGAACTGAATACGCGCATCGTCGAGCGTGAGGACGGCAGCTCGGAGATCCTGAAGTTTGACGGCGTGAACCTTGGCATCGCTGCGCAGACCGACCGCGGGCTTTTGGTTCCCGCGGTGCAGCGGGCCGACCGGATGAGCGCACGGGAACTGGACGCGGAGATCCGGCGTCTTGCCGCCGTCGCACGCGAGGGCAAAGCGACACCCGCGGAACTCACCTCAGGCACGTTCACGCTGAACAACTACGGGGTGTTCGGCGTGGACGGCAGTGCAGCCATCATCAACCACCCGGAGGCCGCGATCCTCGGGCTGGGACGGATCATTGACCGGCCGTGGGTCGTCAACGGCGAGCTCGCCGTCCGGAAGGTGACCGAGCTGACGCTGACCTTTGACCATCGGGTGTGCGACGGCGGTGTTGCCGGAGGCTTCCTGCGCTACGTTGCCGACGCTATAGAGAACCCCGGCGGCGTCCTCGCTGATCTCTGACGATTAGGCTTAGCGGACAGCCGCCACCAGAGAGGAACCCATGTCCGAGCGAGAAGACGAACAGTCCAACCCCTGGACCCAGTTGGGAGACCGCGTGTGGATGCTTCGTACCGATCCCTTCGGCCTGAACACCGGACTGGTTGTGGGAACGGACCGGGCGCTCGTAATTGACACCGGCGCCGGGCCGGAGCAAGCCGCCCGGATCCTCGATGCGGTGCGGGGGCTGACTGACCTGCCGTTGTGCGTGGTCAACACCCACTCGCACTTCGACCACGTGTTCGGGAACGCGTATTTTGCGGCCCACGGCGCTGAGGACTTCTGGGCAACCGACCGGTGCGCCGCCGTCGTTCGCGAGAGCGGTGAGGAACAGCGTGTGGAGGTTGGCAAGACGGAACCGGCGATGGCCGAGAACCGCGGAGAGCACACTGCCATCCAGCCGGCCAACAGGCATGTTTCCGGATCGCCGGTGGACCTGGATCTCGGCGGCATTTCGGTCACCCTGTTCCACCTGGGGTTCGGTCATACGGATAATGACCTCCTGGTCGGTGCCGGCAACGTGCTTTTCACGGGCGATCTGGTCGAGGAGGGCGCAGACCCCGGTTTTGAGGATTCCTTCCCGGCGGAGTGGATCCGCACGTTGGGCAAGATCACGGCGCTCGATGACCTGTATGACGTCTTTGTTCCCGGTCACGGTGCGCCGGTGGACGTCGACTTTGTGGCCACCCAGCTGAACAAGATGCGCAGTGCGGTCCGGGTCACCAAGGTAGCTATGGATGAAGCCTCGGTGGACATGACCAAGGCGATCCCGATTCTCCCGTACGGCCCGGAGCAGTCGCGGGCGCTACTGACCCGCCTGCGTACGCTCGCGCACTGGAAGTGGCTGGAGCGCCAAGGCAGCAGCAACTGACGGGGAACCGGGCTGCAGCAGACGCGCCTCGAGGTGCTTTGAGAGGGCTTCGGCAATCTCTGTCGCCGTTCCGTTTGCATCCACGACCGTGTACGCCCCGAAGCCGGGCAGTTGCCGGTAGGAGGCGTCCAACGCGGTGAGGAACTCAAGGGTTTCCTTGTCGGTGTTCCGCGAAGTGATACGTGCCTGCGCCGTGTTCGGGTCAACGCTGAGGTAAACAACAAGATCCGGCTGCGGCAGAACGCGCAGCATCCACGGCAGCAGCTTGCCTGCGGGAAGGCCCCGCACCCGTCGCAAAGCCAGCTGGCACTGCAGGTGGCGGTCGAAGAGAACGACACCCCGCCGTCGTTGTGCCTGCAGGGTGGAGCGCAGTACCGCGAGCACGCGGAGGAAACTTTCGACTGCATCCAGGAGGTGGATGCCGAGCACAGTCTGAGCGGTGTGCGAGTGCCGTGACGCCCAGCGGTCAAGGGTGCGCCGGCCCCCGGGGTTGCGAAACAGCTCCGCCTCGACGCCGTCCTCCCGCAGCTTCCGAAGAACTGACCGCGCAGCCGTTGTTTTACCGGCTCCGTCGATCCCAAGCAGGACCACACGGAGAACCTGTGGATTCCTTGGGAACGGGGTCATTTTCGCCTTTCACGGGTGTACTCTCTGGGAACAATCATCGCAAGGGCGACTGGACGAAGACTGATAGCGCCATTATTGCTCCGTCTCTGCAGTCCATCCGGCTTCCCACAGCGAAGACTGGATGAGGGATGCATACTTTCCGGGGACGCCGGTGGTGAATCCCGCCGGAATGGAGAGCAATGAATATCACGCGTAGTGCCCTTGGTCTGGTCCTTGCTGCAACGCTCATTGGAGTGGCCGGATGCGGTTCAGGCGGTGAGCCGACCAGCGAGGCTCCGTCGGCCGAGACCAGTAGTGCGGCCGAGCCGACAGCAGAAGAGACAACCGCAGCTGCGGAGCCCAGCGAAGCGGCCTCGGAGGCGCCTAGCGAGGCAGCTTCGGAGGAACCCACCGAAGAGGCTCCCGCTGAGGAAATCGTCATCACCATCCGCGACTTCGAGTATGAGATGCCCGAATCCGTGCCTGCAGGTGCCGAGATCACCGTAATCAACGAGGACACCGCACCCCACACGGTGACCACAACCGACACCGAAGACTTTGACGCCATCGTTCAGGGCGGCGAGACCACCACCTTCACCGCGCCGTCCGAACCGGGTGAGTACCCGTTTGTCTGCACGTACCACGCGAACATGACGGGAACACTGGTGGTGAGCAGCGATGGCTAGCGCGGCGACGCGCGGGCGCGTTTCCCGTGGGCGCGGACGCTCGGCTCCGCTGCTGATGGTGATTCGCGTCGTCATTGCCCTGGGACTGGCCGTCGACGCCTACGTGCACTTCATCCTCGCTCCGCAGTACCAATTGGCCTATCCCGACGGCATGGGCGGCGGGACCCTCTTCCGCATCCAGGCGGTGGCAGCCATCCTCGCTGGGCTTTACGTGCTGATCCGGGGGAGCCGCCTGTCCTACGCCATCGCCGCGCTGGTTGCGCTCTCGGCCTTCGCCGCCGTCGTGCTGTCCGCCTATGTCCAACTTCCACAGGTAGGCCCGATTCCGGCCATGTATGAACCCCTGTGGTTCTTCGAAAAGACGCTCAGCGCCGTTGCTGAAGGTATAGCGGGAGTTCTCGCCGTCGTCGGCTTCTTCCTGGTTCCGCGGAAGGATGCTGCACTGCGCTAGCGTTTGAACGGTGCCCCAGGAACCGTTCAACCTCCGAAAGATCGCCGTTGGTGCGTACGGCCCATCGCTTCTGTACGGGGCCGCGACCGGGTCCATCATCCCGGTCATTGTGCTCTCGGCCACCGAACTCGGTGCCGACGTCGCGACGGCGGCGCTCATCCTCACGCTTACCGGTATCGGATCGCTGGTCACCAACGTACCTGCCACGCTGATCACCTCCCGTTTCGGGGAGCGGTGGGCGCTTGTAGCGGCGTCGCTCTGGTGCTCGGCGGCGATGATTCTTGCGCTGTCGGCGCCCAACCTAGCGGTGTTCGCCGCCGCGATCTTCATGGTCGGTATGGCCGGGGCGGTGTTCGGGCTCGCCCGCCAGAGCTATCTCACCGAGGCGGTGCCCGTTCACTTCCGGGCGCGCGCGCTCTCAACCCTCGGTGGAGTGACCCGGATCGGTGTCTTTGCCGGGCCCTTTGCCGGTGCGCTCGCCATGAGCTTCCTGGGGCTCGACGGCGCCTATTGGGTGGGTGCCGTCGCTACTTTCGCTGCCGCTGTCCTCAGCTTCCAGGTTCCCGAGTTGGGTGGTCCGCGAGCGTCCCCCGGCCAGGGCGCGGCGGCTGCCGTCGCGGCTCCGCCCACCCTGCGGGCCGTCTTCCGGAGCCACGCCCGGGTCTTCGGCACGGTGGGCGTGGGAGTGCTGCTGATCGCGGCGGTCCGGGCCACGAGGCAGGCGGTCCTGCCGCTCTGGGCGCAGGAAATCGGGCTCGATCCCGCGACGACGTCGCTCATCTATGGCCTCTCCGGCGCCATCGACATGCTGATTTTCTACCCAGCGGGCAAGGTGATGGACCTCTACGGCAGACGCTGGGTTGCGGTGCCCTGCATGCTGATCATGGGAGTGTCGCTGCTCCTCCTGCCGCTCACGCGGGACGCGCTGAGCCTGCTTGCCGTCGCGTTGCTCATTGGGTTCGGCAACGGGATCGGCTCGGGGATCGTCATGACACTGGGAGCAGACTTTTCACCGTCGCCCGGACGTCCGCAATTCCTCGGAATCTGGCGCCTGCTGACCGATGTGGGAACCATGGCCGGCCCGGGAACCGTGTCTGCAGTCACGGCTGCAGCGACGCTCGCGGGAGGAATCTGGACAACGGGCGCCTTGGGGTTGGTGGGGGCGGTTGTCCTGTGGCTGTGGGTGCCGCCGAGAGAGCAGTGGGTGCGCCAGCGGTAAGCAGTGTGCCGCCGAGGGGGAGACGTTCCTCCGGTCCAGGCCAGCCAGGGCTCAGCTGGAAGCGCCCTCGAGCCGCGCCTGGGAGCCGAACAGCCAGCACGCCGTCGCGCTCAGCGTGTAGCCGACCCCGACGATGAGCGAGAGGCCGGACCAGAAAAACAGCGGAACGCCGGCCGTGCCCGGGACAGGAGCCGGGCCGATCGCCTGCACATACACGTACAGGCCGAGGGACAGCGCCAAGCCCACCAGGCCCGGGATCCAGCACAGTGCCAGCCAGGCCCGGGACGCACCCCAGAACCTTCCAAACCCTTCCCACACGTTCCAGCGGTTTCCAGTGCGCAGAATGAGGAGCCCGCCGATGAGCGTCCAGGCTCCAACCACCAGGTACGCGGCCACGACGTCGGCCGGCCGGTGCCACAGATTGATGAACGTCGCCGCCCCCGCCAGAACGGAGTAGGTGCCGCCGGCCGCTGCGGCGAGCGGGCGCCAGCGGGGGGATACAACGAGGAAGATTGCCGCCGCGGCAGATGCAGCCAGCGTCGTATGCCCGGAGGGAAGTGAGTTGAAATCGAGCGTGGGCACGCCGCGGTCCGGACGGTCGAAGAGGAGGTTCTTGAGGATCTGCGTTGTGAGATTGGCTCCGATGATGGTGCCGAGCGCTATTCCGGCAGCCGCCCACCGCCGTCGTCCCAGTGTGACAAACAGGATCACCGCTGCGGCGATGAACACCGAAATCACGGGCAGGCTGTCGAGGAACCGAAGGAAGGGGCCCTGGGTGTCGGGTGCGGCGATTCCCGCTTCCGCCCACGCGGATTCATCCGCGAACTGCCCCGTGGTGGTGCGGACAAACGCCCAGTAGGTCCATCCCACAGCGACAAAGCATCCAAGCGCTCCGAGGACAAACAGCACGGGGTGTCGTGCGGCCGTGGAAAAGCGGCGTGCCGTTCTCGGGTGCTGGGTGCTCACCTGTTTAACACTGACACAGCGCCGGGTTGGTTCCTGAATCGGCGCTGCATGGATTCGAAGTGCACGAACAAGGTACAGCCGCGGTGCTAGATCGCTGCTGCCTCTCGGCTTGGGCATGCTTCCGGCCAGTAGCCCGGGGCTCGTGATTCGCCGCGCGGCTGCGGATGACAAGGCTGCCCGCGATGCGGCCGGGGGATGACACCGGGCTCGGGCGCCCCGGGAGAACCATCCGGATCGGGGAGCGCAACGCTGATACCGAAAAGAGCATCCAGAGCTGCGATGTAGGCGTGATGCTCGCCGGCTGTGGCCATTTCCCGTGCTCTGACCATCGGTGTGTGCAGAAGCTGCTGCGCCATCCGGCGCAAGGCGGCGCCGGCCTCCGGAACTGCGGTGCCTCCGCCCTGTTCATGGACCTTCTCCAGCTCCGTTGCAAGGACGCTCTCCACGTGCTGGCGCAAAGCGACGATGGCTGAATCCATCTGGCGGATGCTTTCCTGTTCTTCAAAGCGGTGCACCGCGTCCTCGACCAGGCCATGAGCCTGGCGCAGTGCCTCGATGTCCGCTTCCGGGGCTGCACGCCGGATTGATTTTAGGGTCAGCAGTTCGAGGCCCGGAAGGTCGGCGATGGCAGGATCGAAATCATTGGTAGGAGAGAGGTCTATGGCAACGAGAGGGCGTGGTGCGTGCTGTCTCCATGCACCAAGCGCGGAGGCATCGAGGCGGGCTCCATTGCCGCTGCAACCGAGGATGATGTCTGCTGCGGCGATAGCGGCCGGTAGTTCCGGTAGGGACAGCGCGGTTCCGCCCCTGACGGCGACGAAGTCTTCGGCTCGACCGGTCCAGGAGTAGACGAACACGGCCGCACACTTTTGACCTTTGAGTACCTCCATGATGTGGGCGGCGTACGCTCCGGTCCCGAAGATCACAACAGAGGCGTCGGCCAGCGTTTTGAGCTTTGTCACAGAAAGGGCGATATCCAGGGAAAGAGCTGCGATGGATCGTCCGGACGCATTGACAGTGGTACGTGTCGCCACAGTTTTGGCCGTGCGGGAAGATGCCTGAAACAGCCTGATCAGGGCGCCCGTTGCGGTACCTGCAGCCTGGGCTTCGGAAAGGGCGCGACGGACCTGGCCTCCGATCTGATGTTCGCCCGCAATGACCGAATCAAGGCCGGACGCAACGGTGAAAAGGTGTCTCACCATGAGCTGGCCCTGAATCTGCCTGAAGATTGAGAAGAGCCGGGAGAGGGACAACCCCGAGCAGCGGCTGAGGGCGCTCAGAACGGTCGAGCGCGTGCTCACAATGCAGACGTCGGAAGATACCTGACAGTAAATTTCGAAGCGACTACAGGTGGACAGAACCACCACACCCGAAACGGCGGGCCCGTCAGTGAGAAGCTGCCAGAGCAGCGGTGCTGATACGGTATGTAGCCGCGCTGCTGCATCAACGTCAAGGTCGCGGTAGTTCACCACCAGTGCGACCAGCACGGGATTCTTCCCGCCGGGTTCTGCCTGGGAACAGATTGAGCGTAATACGGCAGCCAAGACCATCTCCTCCCAAAGAGATGCGCGTGAGGTCGGGATCGCTCACAACCTCTGTTTACCTGCACAGCGTCGCGCAGACACCTTTGGGAATCCTTGAACCGTTGCACGCATCGCAGGGCTGTGGTGACCTGTTTCGTGGCGGGAAGCTGACTGGTGCGAGCGTACGCTGGGCACATGGAGCACCCGATTGCTGACCAGCTGCTGACGTCGGCGCGCATCGTCTCCGTGCCGATGCGCGTCCGCTTCCGCGGACTGACCCATCGCGAGGCGCTGATTCTGCACGGACCGGCCGGCTGGGGCGAATTCTCCCCCTTTCCCGAATACGACGACGACGAGTCGGCTGCGTGGCTCCGCGCTGCGGTGGAAGCCGCATGGGAAGGATTCCCGGCGCCGGTGCGCAGCCGTGTCCCGGTGAACGCGACCGTCCCCGCGGTGCAGGCGTCCGGCGTCGAACCCGTCCTGGCGCGCTTCGGCGCGTTGAGCGCGGTCAAGATCAAAGTGGCGGAACGCGGGCAGTCCCTTCAGGACGACGTCGCGCGCGTGGCGGAGGTGCGCCGCCTCCTCCCGGAGGCGAACCTGCGCATCGATGCCAACGGCGGCTGGAGCACCGCCGAGGCACTGACCGCGCTGGAGGCGCTTGCGCCCTACTCGCTTGAGTACGCCGAGCAGCCCGTCCTGGACACCGCAGACCTGCGCGCCGTGCGGCTGGAACTGCAGCGGCGCGGACTCCCGGTGCTCATCGCCGCGGATGAAAGCGTCCGCAAAGCCGAAGACCCGCTGCGCGTCGCCCGGGAGGACGCGGCGGATCTGATCGTTGTGAAGGTCGCGCCGCTCGGAGGTGTGCGGCGGGCACTGGACATTGTGGCGCAGGCGGGACTTCCCGCCGTCGTCAGTTCTGCACTGGACACCTCGGTGGGAATCAGCGCGGGGGTGGCACTGGCTGCGTCACTGCCGGAGCTGCCGTATGCGTGTGGGCTGGCGACGCTGTCGCTGATGGACGGCGACGTGTCGCCTGAACCGCTACTGCCCGACGGCGGCTGGTTGCCGGTGCGGCCGCTCACCGTCACGGAGGAGTTTCTTGATCGTCATCAGGCTCCACGGGACCGTGCGAACTGGTGGCTCGAACGGCTGGGGCGGGTGGCCGGGAAACTGTAGCGGTTCTTCGCCGCATGACGGCCGGTATTCGCCCCTCGTTGGGTTGGCGTTCACCGAAGGAACCTCCAAAGGTTCACTTCGCTTGTCAGGGTGGGACCGACCCCACATCTGTACATCGGAAGGTTCCTTCAGTGAGCGACACCAAGCGCCGTCTCCTGCCCATGCTCGGCCACACCAACGGCAAACGCAGTGCCGTCACCTGCGCACTGAAGTGCGACAACGCCTGCGCCTCTGCGGTCTGCAACACCAGCAACAACAACTACTTCCGCGACATCGTCTCGAACGAGCTCTCCCGCCGCAGCGTCATGGGTGCAGGAGCCGTGGGCGCCCTCACCATGCTCATCGGCGCCAACGCACAGCAGCTGGCAGCGGGCGGAACGGGCATTGCACCCGCTGTAGCGATGAAGCGCCCCGGTGGGAAAGGGAAGCTGAAGTTCACGCCGATCAACCCGGTGGACGCGCTCGTTGACGACTTCACTGTTCCGGAAGGATTCGCCTGGCGTCCGGTGATCCGCTGGGGGGACCCGCTGTTCCGTGGTGCTCCGGCGTTCGACGCCAACAACCAGAGCGCTGCCGCGCAGGAGCAACAGTTCGGCTACAACTGCGATTACACCGATATCGTCGAGATTCCCGGCAGCAAGGGCCGCCGCGCCGTCCTCTTCGCCAACCACGAGTACACCAACGAGAGCATCATGTTCCCGCCTGAGTTGGCCGCTTCGGAGGTTCGCGCCATCGCACGCGCAGCCCACGGGCTCTCCGTCGTCGAGCTTGAGCGGAAGAACAAGAACGCTCCCTGGAGCTACATCGTCGGCGCGGGGCTCAACCGCCGCTATTTGCTGGACACACCGTACGAGCTGACTGGCCCGGCCGCTGGTTCCGAGTTCGTGAAGACCATCGATGACCCCGCGGGGCGCACCATCCTCGGCACGCTTGGCAACTGCGCCGGCGGCACCACACCGTGGGGCACCATCCTCTCCGGCGAGGAAAACTTCAACGGCTACTTCGTCACTCCGGGCACGTCCGACGCCGACCGTCGCTACGGCCTCACGTCCCGCCCCACCGGCCGCGCCTGGGAAACCGACGAGCCCCGCTTCGACACCCGCAACGCGGGTTACGCCAACGAAGCCAACCGGTTCGGCTACATCGTGGAGGTCGATCCGTTCGACCCAAGTTCCACGCCGAAGAAGCACTCCATGCTCGGGCGCTTCAAGCACGAGGGGGCAAACGTCATCGTCGCGGGCGACGGCCGGGTGGTTGCCTATTCGGGCGACGATGAGCGCTTCGACTACCTGTACAAGTTCGTCTCGAAGAACACCGTCCGCACGGGTAACAGCGCCGAGGACCGCAGGGCGAACATGGACCTGCTCTCCGAGGGGTCCCTGTACGTGGCCCGCTTCCAGGGCAACTCCGTTCCGGAAATCGACGGCACGGGTGCGCTTCCCTCCGACGGCGCATTCGACGGCGTCGGCGAGTGGCTGCCGCTGATCATCGACAACGAGTCCGCGGTTCCGGGCATGAGCGCCGCTGAGGTCACCGTTTTCACCCGGCTGGCGGCGGACACGGTGGGACCCACGAAGATGGACCGCGCCGAAGACGTTGAGCCCAACCCGGCAACCGGCAAGGTCTACGTTGCGTGCACCAACAACACCAATCGCGGTGTCCCGGGCTCCGCTCCGGTGGACGAGGCGAACCCCCGCACCCGCAACCGCGACGGGCACATCGTCGAGATCACCGAGAACGGCGGCGACCAGACCTCCACTCGGTTCACCTGGAACCTGCTGATGGTCTGCGGTGATCCCGCTACCAACTCGAGCACCTACTTCAGCGGCTACCCGACGGACAAGGTGTCCCCGATCTCCTGCCCGGACAACCTGGCGTTCGACACTGCCGGCAACCTGTGGATTTCCACCGACGGCCAGCCGGGCACCATCGGTTACTGCGACGGACTCTTCCGGGTGGGCCTCGAGGGCAGCGAGCGCGGCCGCGTGGACCAGTTCCTCGCGGTTCCGCGCGATGGCGAGACCTGCGGACCGATCATTCACGACGACGAACGCAACGTCTTCGTCGCCGTTCAGCACCCAGGCGAGGACGGCGCCTGGGGCGCGCAGAACTCCCTGTTCCCCGACTACGTCGAGGCAGGCACTGCGCCGAGGCGCGGCGAGGGCGCACTGCCCCGCCCGTCAGTGATCCAGGTCTTCCCGGCCGAGCGCGCAGGCAAGGGTGACAACAAGCCCGGCCGCGGACACGGCAAGGGTAAGCCGCGCACAGACGACAACCGCGGCGGCCGCGACGCCAAGTAACTCCGGAGTCCCAGAGGAACTCTCGCGGGAACTTTTGCGCAGATTCGGCGGGTTCGACCGGTCGTCAACCCGCCGAATCTGCGCAAAAGTTCCCTGAGGTGGCGCACAAGGATGTGAGGATGGGGGAGTGGACTCCATCGAATCAGCCCGCCGCGTGACTGCAGCCCTCGCTGCCGCAGGAATCACCGACGTCGTTCTCGCTCCCGGGTCGCGCAGCGCACCCCTCGCCTACGCGCTCGCCGAGGCAGCCGAACGCGGGGAGATCCGCATCCACGTGCGCATCGATGAACGGGTGGGTGCTTTCACCGCGCTGGGCCTCGCGCTCGGTGCACAACGGCCGGCCGCCGTCGTCACCACCTCCGGTACCGCCGTGGGGGAGCTGCTTCCGGCGGTCATGGAAGCCAACCACGCCGCTGTTCCCCTCGTGGTCCTCTCCGCTGACCGGCCGGACGAGCTGCGCGGAACCGGCGCCAACCAGACCACCCGGCAGCCGGGCCTGTTCGGTATCCACGTCCGTGCCGCCATGGATGTCCCCGCCGGAACCGATCCTGCGCCGTTCCTCGGCCGGGCGCTCGCCGAAGCGCGCGGCGCCAACGGTCCGGCAGGTCCCGTGCACGTGAACCTGGCGTTCCGGGACCCGTTGGTGCCGGGTCTTGACGACGCCGCGGGCGCGGCCGGCGCGGCGTCCATCGACGCGGGGGGCGAGTCCGGGGGAACAGCAACCGCACCCACACAGACGACGACGGCGGCTCCTCCCTCGAGCGACGGCGCACGCACCGTTGTGGTCGCCGGGCATGGTGCGGGGGAGCTTGCGGCGGTGTTCGCGCAGCACTTGGGCCTGCCACTGCTGGCGGAGCCCTCATCGAATGCACGGTTCGGATCGTCGGTGATCGGCGCGTACCGGCTGCTTCTCGAGCGGTTCGGCCCACGAATCGAGCGTGTTGTTGTCTTTGGCCGGCCCACCCTGTCCAGGCCGGTCGCGGCGCTGCTGGCCAGGACGGACGTGGAACGTGCACTGTATCTGCCTGAACCGCAGGCCTGGTTCGAGGAGGGCAGGCGCCCCGAACGGCTGATCAGCACGCTCGATGAGCTCCTGGCCTTCGCCGGTCGCGGCGCAGACGGTTGGCTCGGCGAGTGGCGTGAAGCCGGCGCCCGGGCCGAGGCCAGCCTTCAACTGCATCTAGCCGAGGAGCCGGTCCTGACCGGCCTGCACGTGGCGGACGCGGTGTGGGAGAACACGACGGACAATCTGGTGCTCGGGTCCTCGAACCCCATTCGCGACGTGGACCTGATGGCCACGGGCGACTGGCACCCGCTTGAGGTGTACGCCAACCGGGGTCTCGCCGGGATCGACGGCACCATTTCCACCGCCGCCGGGATCGCGCTCGCCGCAGGCATCCCCACCCGGCTCCTGGTCGGTGACCTGACCTTCCTCCACGACGCCGGCGGCCTCCTGCTCGGGACCGGCGAAGAGGAACCGGACCTGCAGGTGATTGTGCTCAATGATTCAGGCGGCGGTATTTTCGGGCTGCTCGAACACGGCAACCCGGCAACGCTGGAACGCTATGGACCCGCCGTCGAACGCTTGTTCGGCACGCCGCACTCCGCGGACCTCGCCGCGCTGGCCGAAGGCTACGGTGTTCCGCACCGGACCGTCAGCACCGTGGAGGAGCTGGACTCGGCACTGGAGGAACCGATCAGCGGCCGGTCGGTCCTGGAGGTGCGGACCGACCGCGCCACACTGCGCGAAATGCACGCGAGGGTAAAGCAGGCGGTGCTGGACGCCGTCGGGCACTGACGATGAGTCAGCGCCGTTACCGGAAAAGACGTGCTGTTTGCCATCCATGTCCGACGATTGCAGTTGTTCCCCACCTGTTTCCCAACATCGGATAGTAGCGGAGCTCTCCGCCGCTAGTCCGCGCGCGGAGTCCGTAGGAGTTCGGCCCCTGGAATCCTGAAACGGCCGTCAGGCTGTTCAAGGAACCCCACCCAGTGCCGATAACCGGTCTGCTCTCGCTGATGAACCGGCCCTGGCCATTGGAGCGGTAGAGCGCCAACTCCCCGTTTGCACGGGTGGCAAGGATGTCCTGATTGCCGTCCTTATTCCAATCCGCCATGGCAATCCGGAGGCCCTGCCAGCCAGCGCCAATCCGTGTGACGCGACTGGAAGAGAGCGCACCCCCGGAGCCATTTGCGTAATGCAGGAGAGAACCTTGTGCGTCCTTGGCCACCAGGGAGGGATAACGGCTGCCCCGAATCCAGTGTCCGACGGTGATTTCTGAAGACCCGAATCCGCTTCCTATTCGGATAGGTGCGTGGAATCCACCGCTGAAACGACCGCGGTAGAGCGTGAGGGTTCCATCGTTCCACTGTGCCAGGACGTCATGAATCCCATCCGCGTTCCAGTCGGTGGTGAAACCACCCTTGACCGGGCTCCAGCCACTACCGATCCGAACTCGCTGGCGAAGCTTGCCGAGGTAGTCGGGCGAATACCGCCAGAGCAAGCCAAACGAATCGACGGTAACCAGGTCAGCTGAATGGCGGATGGGTGGGTTGGAGCCGTTGTAGTAGTGCTCCATGGTGGGGATGCCGCGGGTCCTCATCTCGGTGGCCACGGACCGGCCGACATAGCGAAGGTGCCACGGCTCAAAGGTGTAGCCGGTGGTGGGCTGATATCCGTCCGGGTAGCGGATGATGAACCCGTAGCGGTGCGCATTCGCCGCCACCCAGCGGCCGCCGGCGGTGGTCGCGAAGCAGGCGCCGAGGCCGCACGAGCCGTTCAGGTTGCCGACGTCGACCGCCAGCCCGGTCTGGTGCTCGCTGTGGCCGGGACGGGCTGAAATGGTGTCCGCCACGGCCTGTCCGTACTGGGCCACGTACGAGTTGTACAGCGCGGCCTGCTGGTCATAGGAGCGGTACGCGCTGACCACGGCAAGCGGGGCGCCGGCGCTCCGGGCGCCTGCGAACAGGTTCTGCAGGTTCGCCGACACCTCGCGCCGGAGCACGTAGTTGGTTCCTGGGAAGAACACGAGGTCCGGCGGAATGTACCGAAGGGGATTGAGCGGTCGGGACTTAGTCACCAGCACCTGGGCATTGTTGGGATCGCTGACCGGGAGTGCGGCGGTGGCCGGCGGCGCGGCCAGCAGGCCGGTGAGCAGGGCGAAACAAACAACGACGACGGCGGCGAACCGTGCCTTCAGGCGCGGACGTCCGGTGGGAAGAAGCTCGGACATGGGATTCCTGCGGTAGGGAGACCTCGGCGGGTTGGTGCGTTCATTTTTGCACGCACCAACCCGTTTGGAAATGGCCCTCACCGTAGGGTCAGAGAACCTTCGAGAGGAAGCTCTTCGTGCGCTCGTGCTGCGGGTTTCCGAGGACATCGTCCGGCTTGCCCTGCTCAACCACGATCCCGCCGTCCATGAAGACAACGCGGTCGCCGACTTCGCGGGCGAAGCCCATCTCGTGGGTGACCACCATCATGGTCATGCCGTCACGCGCAAGCTGCTTCATGACATCGAGAACGTCCCCGACCAGCTCCGGGTCAAGAGCGCTGGTCGGTTCGTCGAAGAGCATCATGTCCGGGTCCATTGACAGCGCACGGGCAATGGCGACGCGCTGCTGCTGGCCGCCGGAAAGCTGGGCCGGGAAGGCATCGACCTTGTCCGCCAGGCCCACCTTGTCCAGGTTGCGGCGGGCGATTTCTTCGGCTTCCGCCTTGCCCCGCTTCTTCGCGCGGATCTGCGCGAGCGTCAGGTTTCGCAGAACCGTGAGGTGGGGGAACAGGTTGAACTGCTGGAACACCATGCCGATGCGGGTACGCACCTTGTCCAGGTCGGTGTCCTCGTCGGTGATGTCGAGACCCTCGACGATGATGGTCCCCGACGTGGGCTCCTCCAACCGGTTGACGCAGCGCAGCAGCGTGGACTTGCCCGAGCCGGACGGGCCGATAACGCAGACCACCTCGCCCTGATCAACGTGGAAGTCGATGCCCTTGAGTACCTCGTTGTCCCCGAAAGACTTGCACAGCTGACGTACCTCGATGGCGGGGACATCGGTCCTTGGTGATGCGGCCATGACTACCGGCCTCTCTTGTTATGGCGTTCCAGTTTGGCAACCAGCTGCGTCAGCGGAAGGGTGATGACCAGGTACATCAGCGCAGCGAGCACGAGCGGCGTGGGGTTGGCCTGAGAGGACGTCAGGTCACGCGCAAAGGTGGTGAGCTCGCGGTCACCGAGGGCCATGCCCGCGATGAACAGCAGCGAGGTGTCCTTGATCAGGATGACCAGCTCGTTGGTCAGCGGCGGCGTGATGATGCGGAACGCCTGCGGAAGGACCACCGACACCATAGTCCACGAGGGACGCATGCCCAGCGAGCGGGCGGCCTCCACCTGGCCTTTGGGTACGGCTTCGATGCCGGCGCGGATGGTCTCGGCGATGTAGGCCGAGGCGACCAGAATGAGCGCAATCAAGCCGGCGCCGGCGCTTCCGCCGGGCGGGCGCCACTGGAAGGCGATCGGGACGGCGAAGGCGAATCCGAAAATCACCAGCAGCGCGGGCAGGCCGCGAAACAGTTCAATGTAGGCGGTCGCCAGCCAGCGGTAGGGGCCGACGGGGGAGAGTTTCATCAGCGCCAGGATGAGCCCGCCGATCATGCCTCCGACAAAGGCGATGGCTGTGTAGAGGATAGTGTTTTTCGCCGCGATGGTGATGATCTCCGGGAACGCCTCAGCGGCGACCTCGAGATCGAAGAAGCTCGTGCGGATCGCTTCCCAGTCGGCCAGCAGAACAACGACGGCGACGGCGATGACGAAGATGGCATAAAGGACACCCCGGAAGAGCCGCTTACGGGTGGTGGGTTTCACGTGTTTGACCTATCTGTCCGGAGGTGAACACGGCTGCGGCAGTTCCAGAATCTGGAACTGCCGCATATCCGTGGAAAGGTTACTGCTCCTCGAAGTAGGTGTTGTAGATCTCGTCATACGTGCCGCTGTCACGCAGTTCGCCGAGCTGGCTGTTCACAGCTTCGACAAGTGCCTCGCTTCCCTCCTTGGGGAACGCGAACCCGTACTGCTCGTCGGTCTCGAACTCCGCCGCGATTGTGTATTCGCCTTCCTGGGTGTGATTCAGGTTGACCGGCAAGTCCTGGAGGATCGCGGCAACGTTGCCGGCCTGCAGTGCCGCATAGAGCTCGGCGTCACTCGGGAAGGCTACTACCTCGGTGTCCGCGGGAACATTGTCGCGCGCGTACTGTTCGCCCGTTGTGCCCTGCTGGACGCCCACGGATTCACCGGCGAGGTCTTCAAGAGTGGCGACGTCAGAGTCAGCTGGAACCAGCAGCGACTGCAGGGAGTCGTAGTACGGGTCGGCGAAGGTCAGGTTCTCTTCCCGTTCAGGAGTGATGGTCACGGCGCTGGCGCCGACATCGCACTGCCCTGCGGCAAGCACGGCACCGGACTGCAGGCCGTCGAAGCCGACATCCTGCACAGTGAACTCAAGGTCAAGCCCGGTGGCGATTTCACGCATCAGGTCCATATCAAACCCGACATACTCACCGTTCTCCTCGTATTCGAACGGCTCGTAGGGAATGTCGGAGCAGACGGTCAGGGTGCCGGGGGAGACGAGGTTCAGTTCGGAGCCGCCTGCTGCCTCGCCGCCCTCTCCGGACTCGGTTCCGCCGCCACATGCGGTCAGTGCCAGCGTGCCAACTGCCATAACAGCAAGTGACTTTGAAATCTTGGAGAACATGCAGTACCTCAGCTTTGAACGGGAGTAAAGAAACGTCATGGACGATTCTAGCTGTATAGAGATGTGCATCACAGGCTACAGGCATTGCCTATTGGTAACCAACAGTCAGAATGAATCTGATTCAGGATCGTAGTGGTGCCCGCAGCCCCAGCGCCTCGATCATCGGCCGGAACTTGCTCCACGTTTCCGCCAGTTCCGCGACCGGCTGGGACGCCTCGACGATTCCGCACCCGGCGTACATCCGGACTCGGGTGGGAGTCTCGACGACGGCACCGCGCAGGGCGATACCCCATTCACCGTTTCCTGTCGCATCCATCCATCCCACCGGGCCGGCGTAGGGGCCACGCTCAAGGTGCTCCAGCTCGCGGATCAGCTCGCCGGCCACCGTGGTCGGTGTCCCGCACACGGCGGCAGTGGGATGGAGCGCCTCCACCAGAGCCAACGACGACGGCACGTTGCCCTCGGTGTCCACGGCCAGTTCTGCGCTGACATCCGATGCCAGGTGCCACACGTTGGGAAGTTCAAGGACAAACGGCTCGCTGTGCGATGTCATGGTCCGGGTGAACGGTTCCAGCTGCCGGGTGAGGGAGTCGATCGCGATCTCATGCTCGTGCTGCTGCTTCTCGGAACCCGCCAGGACGCGCTTCGCGTATCCGCTGTCACCGGCGGGCTCAGTTGAGCGGTCAAGGGTTCCCGCCAGTACCCGGGCACGGGCGGTCTGGTCCTCGACCTTGATGAGCATTTCCGGCGTGGAGCCGATGAGCCCGTCCACCGAGTACGTCCAGCAATCGGAATACCGGACAGCGAGTTCACGGAGCACCTGCGACGTCGAGATGGGCGATCCGAGTTCTGCGACGACATCGCGGGCGAGCACGAGCTTGCTCAGCTCACCTTCCCTGATGTGCGCGACTCCGCGGCTGACGGCCGTCATCCACTGCTCTTCGGTGAGGATTCCCGGGGCAAGCCGGTCGCCCGGACAGGGCTCGCGTTCGGGCTCCACCTCGTCGAGGTAGGCGGCGAGTTCCGCTTCGGCGGCGGAGGCACTCAACTCTGCGCCGTCGTCGTCCGTGATGTAGGTGATCCAGCTCTTGCCTTCGCGGCTGCCGACAAGAATGCGCGGCACTATCAGGCGCGACAGATGACGGGACGTCTTCGAAAAGGCAAACGAGCCGAATGCCACTAACCCGCTGCCCGGCTGGGCGAGGGGGTCCACGACATCAGCCGCCGCAACAACCTCGCGCCACCACGCCTGTGCGTCCGCGAAGCGGCCGGGACCGTGCGTGGTGAAGCGCGCCGTCTCCCCAAAGGCCACGATGCCGCCGCCGCGCCGGATCCAGGTGTGAACATCGCTCCGCACAACGAAGTCCAGGAGGCCGGTATCGAGCTGAAGGTCGCCCCGCTCAAAGGTGATGCTGCGAAGTGCCGGCGCCTGATTCAGCGGCGTCGCCACTGCGGCAGGGGACGGATTGCTCATGATGATCTAGCGTACTCCCGAGCGGCAGCCCGCCCGTCCCTGGTGCGGATTGGGGGTGCCCTGCAATGTTTGAGACAATGAGGGAGTGAATCGAGCATCGCTGGATAAGCGTCCCGACGAAGTTGCCGCCATGTTTGACGACGTGGCGCCCAAGTATGACGTCGTCAATGACGTGCTGTCGCTGGGGCAAACCCACCGCTGGCGGCGGATTGTCGTTGACGCCGTGAACGCGGAGGCCGGGGACCGGGTGCTGGACCTCGCAGCCGGAACGGGCACCTCGAGCGAGCCCTACGCGGACGCCGGGGTGAACGTCATCGCGTGTGATTTCTCACTCGGAATGCTGCGTGTGGGCAAGCGCCGCCGGCCGGATATCGACTTCATCGCCGGAGACGCCACCGACCTTCCCTTCGCGGACAACTCCTTTGACGCCTCCACCATTTCCTTCGGCCTGCGCAATGTAGACCGGCCCACCAGGGCGCTCGAGGAGATGCTCCGCGTCACCAAACCTGGCGGACGGCTGGTCATTGCCGAGTTCTCCCAGCCCGTCATTCCACTGTGGCGCACCCTGTACACGGAGTATCTGATGCGGGCGCTTCCGGCAATCGCCACCAAGGTCAGCTCCAACCCCGCCGCCTATGTCTACCTCGCCGAGTCCATCCGCGCCTGGCCCAACCAGGACGAGCTCGCGGGCTGGATCACGCAGAGCGGCTGGGGATCGGTCGCGTACCGCAATCTCAACGGCGGCATCGTCGCTGTGCACCGCGCCACCAAACCGGAAGACACCATCACGACGACGGCGGCCGGCTCCCAGACGCGCGGCCGGCGCCGCAGCAGCAGGGCTGCCAACTAGGTGTCAGTCCTCATCATCGGTGCGGGGCCTGCCGGGTCCACAGCCGCCTATTACCTGGCCGCCGCAGGGATCGAAACGACGGTTGTCGAGAAGACGTTCTTCCCCCGGGAGAAAGTGTGCGGTGACGGTTTCACGCCGCGCGCCGTCCGGGAGATCCAGCTGCTTGGGTTGCCGCATGGCGAGGAACTCGGTTGGCGGCGGAACAAGGGTCTGCGGCTGCTGGCCGGAGGCCGTACGGTGGAGCTTCCCTGGCCCGAGCTGTCCGACTTCCCCTCCTATGGGCTGGTACGCACACGCCTCGGCTTCGATGAGCAGCTCGCCTCGCACGCCCGGTCCGCCGGTGCGCAGATTCTTGAGGGCCATTCCGTCACCGAAGCGGTGCGGGATGGATCCGGGCGGGTGACCGGCGTCGTCGTCAATGTTCTGGGGCCCAACGGTCGCCGGACCGGCGAGCAGAAGACACTGAGCGCCGACGTTGTGCTGGCTGCGGACGGTAACTCGACGCGGACTGCGGTGAGCCTTGGCATGGCCAAGCGGGATGACCGGCCGCTGGGCGTGGCAGTGCGTACCTACTTCACGAGTCCCCGGCATGAGGATCCGTGGATGGAGGGCTGGCTGGAGCTGCCGGACGCCTCCGGGAAGCCGCTGCCCGGTTACGGCTGGGTATTCGGTGTGGGCGACGGCACCTCGAACGTGGGTCTGGGGATTTTGAACTCCTCGGCGTCGTTCGGGAAGCTTGACTACAAGCAGGTATTGCGTGACTGGACCGCCGGGATGCCCGCAGGGTGGGGGTTCACCGAGGAGAACCAGGTCGGTGAGATCCGTGGTGCGGCGTTGCCGATGGGCTTCAACCGCACTCCGCACTATTCACCCGGACTGTTGCTGCTGGGGGACGCCGGGGGCATGGTGTCGCCGTTCAATGGTGAGGGCATCTCCTATGCGATGGAGTCGGCGCGGTATGCGGCCGAGTTCATCGAGCGGTCGCTCACCGCTTCGCCAGGGTCCGGACGGGACACCGTGCTTGCCGGCTACGCGCCCTACGTCCGGGACCAGTGGGGGAGCCACTTCACCCTGGGGCGGATCTTCGCGGGGCTCATCGGTAAACCGGCCATCCTTCGCCTTGCGCTGCGCACGGGCATGCCCATCCCCGTGCTGATGCGGTTTGTTGTGCGCATGCTGGCCAATCTCACCGACTCCTCGCCGAAGGGCTTTGAGGATCGGCTGATCCATGTGCTCGAGAAGCTGGTGCCGGCGACCAGCAACCAGTAGGTAACCCGAAACCCCTTGGGAACTTTTGCGCACCTCCGGTGGGTTCCATCGCCTGGAATCCACTAGACCTGTACAAAACTCCCCGGTTTGGGGTCCTCCAACTCGCTGCGCTCGCATCGGGTCCCTCGCCCGATAGGCTTAGACCCATGACGGATTCCCCCCACACCAGCTGGACCCGCGCTGGCCACCCGCGGCCGCTCATCGACGAGCTGGACCCGAGCACCGGTGTGATCGCTACCGGGATGCACCTGCCGGCGGGTTTCGCCCTGATCGCTGAGGACCCGGAGCTTGGTCCTGCGGTGTCGACATGCCTGGCCAAGGTCGAGAAGCAGTTGCGCGAAGCGATCTCCAGTTCCGACCCGCTGGCCGATGCCACCTCCCGTCACCTGGTCGAAGCCGGCGGCAAGCGAATCCGTCCGCTGCTGACCATCCTCGCCTCCCATCTGGGGGACGCACGCAAGGCGGAGGTGGTGGTTGCCGCCGTCGTCGTCGAACTGACTCATCTGGCAACGCTCTATCACGACGACGTCATGGACTCCGCGCCCTACCGCCGCGGTGCCCCCACGGCCCACGAAGTGTGGGGCAACTCCGTGGCCATCCTGACCGGGGACCTGATTTTCGCGCGGGCGTCGATCCTGGTCTCGGAATTGGGATCCCGTGCGCTGGGTATTCAGGCGCGCACCTTTGAGCGGCTGTGCCTGGGCCAGCTGCATGAGACGGTCGGCCCACGGGACGGCGAGGATCCGGTAGAACACTATCTGTCGGTCATTGCGGACAAAACCGGTTCGCTGGTCGCCGCGTCCGGGCAGCTGGGCGCAATCTTCGCGGATGCGCCGGCGTCCGCCGTGGACGTCATGGTGTCCTACGGCGAGAAGGTCGGAGTGGCGTTCCAGCTGGCTGACGACGTCATCGATGTCACTGGGCTGAAGGACAAATCAGGCAAGTCCCCGGGCACTGATCTGCGCGAGGGCGTGCCGACGCTGCCCGTGCTGCTGCTGCGGCAGGCGGCAGCGTCCGGTGACGATTCCGCGCAGCGCGTGCTAGAGCTGGTCGACGGCGATCTGAGGTCCGATGAAGCCCTGGCTGAAGCTGTGTCCGCTCTTCGCGAGCACTCCGCCACCCAGCAGGCCTGGACGGTCGCGAAGCAGTGGGCGGAAGACGCCGTGACCGCGCTCGACCCGTTGCCTGACAGCATGGTCAAGACCGCCCTGGCGAGCTTTGCGCAGGCGGTCGTCAGCCGCGACGTCTGACTCGCGGGTATTGCCGGCGCGGGAGCACAATCCTGCAACTTCTGGCCGTTTTCTCCGAGTACAGCGGAGCGCGCCCGCCTGTTCACTGAAGCGTCGGGGAAGCAGCCAACAAGAACCTGCAGAATTGTGCACATGGTTCACGCCCTGTGCGGCCGACGTTGGCGCAATGCCAACCGGATCTCGTCCAGCATCGCTTGCTGCTCGAACATGACGTCCTCATAGCCGTAGCGGAGAATGAGGTAGCCGTTGAGGAGGGTCGAGTTGTTGCGGCGGTGGTCTCGTCGAAGTGCCTTGCGGTCTGAGTGGAATGCTGCTCCGTCGATCTCCACGACGAGGAAGCCATCAAGCAGGAAGTCCACTCGTCCGACCCCTTCGATGCGCGCCTGAGTCTCCACATGAAACCCAGCCCCGACGAACAGCAGTCTGGCGACCACTTCGATGGGTGATTCTGCGCATCCGGTCACTTGTTGAAGCGCAGTACGTGCCCTTCCGTTTCGGTCTCCAGCCAGGTGATTGAAGAGGAATGACAGGGCAATCTCGCCTCGTCTGACGGCGCTTTCGACCATCACGACGGCTTCTGGCAGCGGCCTGCAGCGGAGCGCGTGTAAAAGCACGTCACCCAAACCCGCCAACGGAAGGTTGGGATGAGGCGGCGCGCTAAGTGATCTGTGATTCACATGGACGCCGCTGGCTCCATCAGGACACCGTAGATGCAGCGGCCCTGTCGAATCCAGGCACCAGAGGCCGAAGTGGCCGGCCGCCGAAACGCAGGTGAGGCGCCCGTTGTGACCTACTGCCGTCAGGAAATCCGAAGGCGCATCGGGCACGGCCAATACTCCCCGTCTTACCTTCAGGATCGCCCCTGAACTGACGGCGTGATCGATAGCACGTCGGCTGACACCACGTTCGCGGAGCGTTCGAACCGGCGCGACACCGCCGACTCGGCGCAATTGTGCAACTGGGTCCATCCGGTCAGTTCAGACCGCTTGAGTGGCCGTCGAGCTTCCGAGTGCCCCTATGTGGACAGAATGAGCTGCACCCGGGGGCATGTGGAGGAATGGTGACCGAACACAATCCTGCAGCTTCTCTCAGTTGGACCCGTCCAAATCCGCAGATTCTCGGGGTGCAACGGCGTAGCAGCCCACGGATCGCGCCGGAAAGTGCCGGATTGTGCGCGGAGGCGCAGGATCTAGAGGCCCAACGCGGCCCGGAGTTCGCCTGCCTTGCGGGCCCGGATGGCGGGGTCCACGATGGGGCGCTTCGGCGTGAAGTAGAAGCCGTCGTCGTGCCAGCGGGGGAGCACGTGCTGGTGATAGTGCCAGACGTGCTGGCTCCCGGCCGGCTCATTATGCTGGCGGGTCGAGACGCCGTCAGGGTTCCACGCGCGCTTGATGGCAATCGCCATGTCGCGGGTGACAGTCATGATGCGGCCGGCGACGTCGTCGGGCAGTTCATACAGCAGCTCATAGTGGGCGCGCGGTGTCACCAGGACGTGCCCGGGATTCGGCTCGAAGCCGTGGGAAGCGATGAACGCCAGCACCAGGTCATCCGAGTAGATCAGGTCGCCGGGCCTGCAGAGATTGGTCGGGAACCGGAATTCACCCGACGCCAGATCGCAGAACGGGCACTCGTACCCCGCGGGAGCGTGCGTGGTCCAGGTCATTCTGCCTCGTCGTCGAACACCCAGTCGAACATGTCGAGCATGAACTCGCTGAACGTTCCTTCCTCATTTTTCCAGGAAGCACGGGCGTTGTTGCGCCGCCAGACGATCGGATCCGGAACGGTCAGCTGGTCTGCCTTGATACCCCAGACAAACTTCTCATCCACGTCCTCCATGAAGAGCAGGAAGCCGTCCTCGATCTCCAGCTCATCCGGATCCCACACATAGTGGAACGCTTCCATGAGGTCTTCGGAGGCACCGACCGCGAGGTAGAACTCGTGCACGGCCATTGGAAGTGGAAAATCCTGACCTTCGCGCAGCTCTGCCAGCTCAGTTTCGGAGAGGCCGTCTTCCGGCTCCCACGGTTCCTCGAAATAGGCGGGTACGAGGGCGCGGAATTTATCCAGGAACAGCTCGGTCACAGTGGCTCCACGTGGTGTCAGGGGGATGACCTCATCCTATCCCGTGGCCGGGGGGTCGTTGCGACGTGCGTCCTGGGCCGCGAGGGGCGCATGCCAGCCCGATCGCCAGGCCATCACCCGGAGCGTGAACACCAGCACAGCGACGACGATGCCCGTCACCACGTTGAACAGCTCCAGCTCCGCCAGCGCAACAGTCAGCGTTGCACCGAGGAAGGCGGGAAGTGCATACAGGTCACCCGTGAACAGCTGCGGCACCTCGTTCGCGACGACGTCGCGCAGCAGCCCTCCGCCGACGGCGGTTGTCACGCCCAACAGCACTGCCGCGACGGGATTGAGGCCCTCGTTGATTGCCTTGAGCGCACCGACAATGCAGAACAGCGCCAGCCCTCCGGCATCGAAGAGCACCAGCGGTCGGCTCGCCTTCTCAATCCCGGAATACAGGAAGTACACCAGAACAGTAGCGAGCAGCGGCGGCACCAGGTAGAGGGGGTTGGAAAACGCAACGGGCTCGACGTCGATGATCAGGTCGCGTGCCACGCCTCCTCCCAGCGAGGCGAGGGATGCCAGCAGCAGCGAGCCGATCAGATCGAACCCCTTGCGCGCCGCCAACAGTGATCCGGACATGGCGAAGAAGAAAACGCCGAACAGGTCAAGGATCAGCGGCGCGTTCATGAGGTCTCTGCGTTACGGGACACAACTGTCAATAGTCGCAGGCGGGTGCTTCAATGGCCAACATGCAGACGCCGAAACACCCCGTCCTGATCGCCTGTTCACACGGCACCAGCAGCTCTGAGGGGCAGGCTGCCGTCAATCAGCTGCGGGATGAGATGCGGGCCCTGCGCCCGGAGCTGGACATCCGGGAAGCCTATGTCGACGTCCAGGAACCTGACCTTCCCGAGGTGGTGGCGTCGCTGCCGGACGGCCCGGCCGTCATCGTGCCGCTGCTGTTGTCAGTGGGCTATCACGTGAAGGTGGACATCGCCGAAGCGGTGCGGAGCCGCCCCAACACGTTCGCCGCCGCTCCGCTGGGCCCTGACCCGCGGCTTGCGGAGCTGCTGCAGCAGCGGCTGGAGGAAGCGCGCGTGCTGCCGGGTGCCGCCGTCGTGCTTGCTGCGGCGGGTTCTTCGGACGCCTGCGCGGCTGTGGACGTCGAGGAACTGGCCGCGCAACTCGGTGAGCTGCGGCCCGGGCGGATCGTGGTCGGGTACGGGGCAAGCGCGAGCCCATCCGTTCCGGAAGCGGTTGCAGAGGCGCAGGAGGACGGCGCCGCTCCGGCGGTCGCGTCCTATCTCCTGGCTCCCGGCTACTTCCATGATCAGCTCGCCAAGGCCGAGGGCGCCGTGGTGAGTGCGCCGCTGCTTCCGTCGAGGGCGCTCGCTGAGATTGCGCTTGCCCGGTACGACGACGCCGCAAGCCGCCTTCAGGCTCCTGACCCCGCCAGGGATTGTGGCCGGGCCTGCAGACCCCTCGTCAAGGCGTGCGCCAGACCCTGAGCCGCGCAAAATCCGACGGCGCGCCAGTCCTGTCAAGACCCTGTCGGCATTGTGACGCGTTGTGTCCTCACGTGAACGGGTGTTGCCGGACCTTTGAAGGGCTTCCGAGGCCAGTCCTACTGTCTTTACATGACGAGTTCACTCGCGACCGATGCAGCCCCTGACGCCGGGCGAAAGCCGCGCGCACCCCGGCCGGCGGCCAAGCCGCACGGCCAGTGGAAGGTTGACGGCACCACGCCCCTGAATCCCAATGAAATCTGGAAGCAGGAGGACAACGGGCTCAACGTCCGTGAGCGGATCGAGCAGATTTACGCGAAAAACGGCTTCGATTCAATCGATGGCACGGACCTGCATGGGCGCTTCCGCTGGTGGGGCCTCTACACGCAGCGCAGGCAGGGTATCGACGGCGGCAAAACAGCTACGCTCGAACCGCACGAACTCGAAGACAAGTACTTCATGCTCCGCGTGCGCATCGACGGCGGCGCGCTCACCACCCACCAGCTGCGGGTGATCGGCGGCATCTCCACCGAGTTCGCCCGCGACTCTGCAGACCTCACGGACCGCCAGAACATCCAGCTGCACTGGATCCGCGTCGAGGACGTCCCGGAGATCTGGAACCGCCTTGAGACCGTCGGTCTCTCCACAACCGAGGCCTGCGGCGACGTTCCCCGCGTGATCCTCGGTTCTCCCGTGGCGGGCATCGTGAAGGACGAGATCCTCGACCCCACCCCGCTGATCCGCGAACTGAGCGAACGGTTCATCGGAGACCCCGAACTGGCGAACCTCCCGCGCAAGTACAAGACCGCGATCACCGGCCACCCCAGCCAGGACGTGGTGCATGAGATCAACGACTTCGCACTGGTCGGCGTGGTGCACCCCGAGCTCGGCGCCGGCTACGACCTCTGGGTGGGCGGCGGGCTCTCCACCAACCCGCGGCTTGCCGAGCGGCTAGGCGTCTTCGTCACGCCCGAGGTCGCCGCCGAGGTCTGGCTTGGCGTGACCAGCATCTTCCGCGACTACGGCTACCGCCGCATGCGCACCAAAGCCCGCCTGAAATTCCTCCTCAACGACTGGGGCACCGAGAAATTCCGCCAGGTCCTCCAGGACGAGTACCTCGGCTTCGAGCTCCCCGACGGTCCCGCAGCACCCAAGCCTGATACGCCGGGGGACCACATCGGCGTCCACGAGCAGAAGGACGGCAAGTTCTTCATCGGCGTCTCGCCGACAGTTGGCCGGGTCTCCGGAACCACCCTGACCTCACTTGCCGACACCCTCGAGGCACACGGCTCCACCCGGCTGCGCACCACGCCGCATCAGAAGCTCGTGATCCTCGACGTCGAGAAGGACCGGGTGGAGCCGCTCATCTCGAAACTTGACGCGCTGGGCCTCTCCGCCCGGCCGTCCCTGTTTCGCCGCTCCACCATCGCGTGCACGGGCATTGAGTTCTGCAAGCTCGCCATCGTGGAAACCAAGGTCACCGCCGCCACAGCCATCGCGGAACTCGAGCGCCGCCTCGCGGACCTCGTTGACAGCGGAACCCTCACCCAGCCTATTGCGCTGAACATCAACGGCTGCCCCAACTCCTGCGCCCGCATCCAGACCGCGGACATCGGCCTCAAGGGCATGATGCTACCCACGCCCGACGGCGACCCTACGCCCGGTTTCCAGGTGCACCTCGGCGGCGGGCTGGCCTCCGTTGACCGTGGCGAGGCAGGCCTCGGCCGCACCATCCGCGGTCTGAAAGTCACCGTCGAGAACCTGCCCGACTACGTCGAGCGCGTGGTCCGCCGCTATGTCGATGGCCGCCAGGAGAACGAGACCTTCGCCCAGTGGGCGCACCGTGTTGAGGAAGGAGTGCTGCAGTGACCCCGTCATCTGAGAGCGTTGCCGTTGAAACCGCTACGCAGTTCCGCCGCCCGGAAGCCGAGCTGAAGGCGCTCGCCGCCACGGGTGCCGAGGAGCTTGGCTGGGACTCCTCCGCCGGCGAGGTCATCGCCTGGGTAGCACGCAACTTCGACCTGTCCCAGGCCGCTGTCGCCTGTTCCATGGCCGACGCCGTTCTTCCGCACCTGGTGTCGCAGCAGTTCCCCGGCGTAGACGTGCTGTTCCTTGAAACCGGCTACCACTTCACCGAAACGCACATCACCCGGAACGAAGTCGCCGACCAGCTCAACGTCACGATCGTCGACGTTCTGCCCGAGCAGACCGTTGCCGAGCAGGACGCCGCCTATGGCAAGGACCTGTTCAACCGGGACCCCGCTCAGTGCTGCGCGCTCCGGAAGATGGGCCCCCTCAAGAAGGCTCTCGCCGGCTACGAGGTGTGGTTCACCGGCGTCCGCCGCGACGAGGCCCCCACCCGGACCAATACGCCGCTGGTCACCTGGGACCACGTCCACAACCTGGTCAAGATCAACCCGCTCGCCGCCTGGACGTTCGACGAGCTCCTCGACTACGCGGGCGAACACCAGGTTCCCGTGAACATGCTCCTGTCCAATGGCTACCCCTCAATCGGCTGCAAGCCGTGTACACGCCCGGTAGCCCCAGGAGAAGACCCGAGAGCCGGCCGCTGGGCCGGCCTAGCGAAGACAGAGTGCGGAATCCACCAATGAGCTCATCAACGAACACGTTCCTCGCCAGCGGTGCCGGCTCCGCCCCCACCCCTTCGCCGCGCGGCCGATCTTCGATCGACCCGGCACGCGGCTCCGATAGGCCCGATGCCACTCCCTGGGCGGCATCAGCGGTTCCGGCTCAGCAGGCAAGTCCCCTCAGCGCGGAATCGTCTTCCCAAGACCGCATCGGTGGAGCCACGCACCGCTTGAGCTCATTGGATGCGTTGGAGTCCGAAGCGATCCACATTATTCGGGAAGTTGTCGCCGAGTTTGAGCGGCCCGCTTTGCTGTTTTCCGGCGGCAAGGACTCCGTGGTCATGCTGCACCTCGCTACGAAGGCGTTCTGGCCCGGCAAGGTTCCGTTCCCGGTGCTGCACGTCGACACCGGCCACAACTTTCCCGAGGTTCTGGAGTTCCGGGACCGGACGGTGGAGCGGCTCGGAATAAGGCTGGTTGTTGGGTCGGTTCAGGAGTACATCGACCGCGGCGAACTGAGCGACCGCGCCGACGGGACACGCAACCCGCTGCAGACCGTTCCGCTGCTCGACACCATCAACGCGAACAAGTTCGACGCCGTCTTCGGCGGCGGAAGACGCGATGAGGACAAGGCCCGCGCCAAAGAGCGGATCCTGAGCCTGCGTGACGAGTTCGGCCAATGGGACCCGCGCAACCAGCGGCCGGAGTTGTGGAACCTGTACAACGGGCGGCACACCGTCGGTCAGCACGTCCGGGCGTTCCCCATCAGCAACTGGACCGAGCTTGATGTCTGGCGCTACATCGAGCGCGAGAACATCGAGCTGCCGGGCCTGTACTACGCCCACGAGCGCGAGGTCTTCAGCCGCGATGGCATGTGGCGCGCAGTGGGGGAGGTCTCGCAGCCCACCGAGCGGGAGACGGTGGAAACGCGCACGGTCCGCTACCGCACGGTCGGTGACATGTCCTGCACCGGCGCCGTCGAATCAGATGCGGCGGACGTGTCGGCAGTAGTCCGCGAAGTCGCCCTCAGCACACTCACCGAACGCGGCGCCACCCGCGCGGACGACCGGATCTCGGAAGCCGCCATGGAAGACCGCAAGAAAGACGGATACTTCTGATGAGCACAGCAGTCGAAACCGCACTCGAACACTCCACCCTGTTCCGTTTTGCCACCGCAGGCTCCGTCGACGACGGCAAATCCACCCTGGTGGGCCGCCTCCTGCATGACAGCAAGTCAGTCCTTGCAGACCAGCTCGACGCCGTTGCCCGCACCTCCGCCGAACGCGGTTTCGGTGGGGAGCGCGGGGGACTGGACCTTGCCCTCCTGACAGACGGTCTGCGGGCCGAGCGTGAGCAGGGCATTACGATCGACGTCGCCTACCGCTACTTCGCCACGGCCAATCGCACCTTCATCCTCGCGGACACCCCGGGGCATGTGCAGTACACGAAGAACACGGTGACGGGCGCTTCCACGGCCGACGCCGTCGTCGTACTCATTGACGCCCGCAAAGGCGTGCTGGAACAGACCCGCCGTCACCTCGCGGTGGCGCGGCTGCTGCGCGTGGCGCACATCATCGTCGCGGTGAACAAGATCGACCTCGTGAACTACAGCGAGACCGTATTCCGCGACGTCGAGTCCCAGCTCAAGCAGGCCGCCCGCGAACTGAAGGTCGATGAACCGGCGATCATCCCGGTATCCGCCCTCGAGGGTGACAATGTGGTGGACCGCTCGGAGAAGACCCCCTGGTACGGCGGCCCGTCGCTGCTGGAGACCCTTGAGCAGCTGCCGGCGCTCGCCGACCTCGAGACCGACCTCGAAGCCTTCCGCTTCCCTGTGCAGACCGTCATCCGGCCGCAGGGTGCGGTGGCTCCCGGGCTCGACGCTGACACGTACCGGGACTACCGCGGCTACGCCGGCCAGGTCGCGGCCGGGTCCATCCGCGTGGGTGACACCGTTACGGTGCAGCCGTCAGGGCGTACGACGACGGTCACCGGCATCGACTTCGCCGGTCAGGAACTGGAGGAAGCGTTCGCTCCACAATCAGTGGTGCTGCGGCTCGCCGACGACATCGACATCGCCCGCGGCGACCTCCTCGCGGAAGCCGGTCCGGCTGGTTCAAACGCCCAGCTCCCGCAACCCACCCAGGACCTCTACGCCGCCCTGTGTTGGCTGTCGCCGAAGCCGCTGAAGGAGGGCTCACGGCTCCTCATCAAGCACGGCAGCAAAACGGTACAGGGACTGGTTCGCCAGGTCATCAACAAACTGGACCTGTCGACGTTTGCCGATCAACCGGCGTCGGGCCTTGAGCTCAATGACATCGGGACCGTCCACATCCGGCTCGCGTCAGCGCTGCCGGTGGACAACTACGTGAACTTCCGCCGTACCGGAGCTTTCCTGGTCATAGATCCCTCCGACGGCAACACTCTGGCCGCAGGTTTGGTGGAATCCGACCACCTGGAACTGTCGGCCCGCGAGGACGAGCGTTATGACATCTAGCAAGCCCGGTTCGCCATGAACGGCGTACCGACTGTGGAGATCGCCAACCTGACCAAGAATTTCGGGAGCACCCCGGTTTTCGAAGGGCTTAACCTGTCGATTTCCCAGGGCGAGTTCGTGTGCCTGGTCGGCGGATCAGGTTCGGGCAAGTCGACTCTGCTGAACATCGTCGCCGGGCTCGACTCTGCCGACGGCGGTACCGTCCTGGCGCCGCCCGCGGCAGTCATGTTCCAGGAGTCCGCGCTGCTGCCGTGGCTCAGCGCGTCCGGCAATATCTCGCTCGCACTGAAGTTCGCGGGTGTGCCGCGGCAGGATCGTCAGCAGCGGACGCAGGAGCTCCTGACCATCGTCCGGCTACCCGATGCCGGCAAAAGGTTGGTGCACCAGCTCTCGGGCGGAATGCAGCAGCGGGTTGCGCTGGCGCGCGCCCTCGCCCAGAACCGCAGTCTCCTCCTCATGGACGAGCCGTTCAGCGCGCTTGACTCCATCACGCGGGATTTCCTTCACGACGAGTTGGAGGACATCTGGCGTGCCACCGGACGGACCATCGTCCTGGTGACCCACAACGTGCGCGAAGCCATCAGGCTGGGCCAGCGCGTCATTCTTCTGGCCTCGGACCAAGGCTCCATCGCCGGGGAATGGCAGGTCTCGGACACTCAGCGCCATGACGCCGTCGCCGGAGCGGCGCTGGCGGAGACGATCAGGACTGTCCTCCACCGGGAGGTGCACGGTCTTGCCGCAGTTAGCTGAATCCAGACGGTCCGCGCAGTCCGTTCCGACCGTTTCGAAAGCACGACGGCCGCGTGGTTTCCTGCTGGTTCTGGCACCCATCGCCACCCTGGTTGTGGTCCTCGGCCTCTGGGCTGCTGCCTCATCGATCAGCGGCGGAACCGGACCGGCTGACCTCTTCGCCGCGCTGGGAAGGCTGTGGGCATCCGGTGAGGTCATACAGGGCGTCGCCACCAGCCTGAGCCGCGGCGTACCGGGGTTCCTCCTGTCCGTGCTCGTCGGTACTGTGCTGGCACTGGTGCTGTCCTCCTCGACGTGGCTTCGCGCCGCCGTCGCGCCTTACATGACCTTCCTGCTCACGCTGCCGACCGTGGCCTGGGTTCCGCTGGCCATCCTCTTCTTCGGCGTCACCGACGCCACGGTGTACTTCGTGGTGCTCACCGGCGCGGTTCCGGCCATCGTCAACGGACTGCTCGCCGGCGTGGATCAGATCCAGCCGCTGCACCGAAAGGTGGGGCGGGTACTCGGCGCGCGAACCTGGGACACCGCACTGCACATCGTGCTGCCTGCGGCCCTCCCTGCCTACATTTCCGGTCTCCGGCAGGGCTGGGCTTTTTCCTGGCGGGCCCTGATGGCCGCCGAAATCATTGCCGGCGGCCAGCAACTGGGTCTCGGCCTTGGCACGCTGCTGCAGCGCGGACGCGAGCTCGACGACGTCGGCGGGGTCATGGCAACCATCCTCCTGATCCTCGTGGTGGGCGTCGTGATCGAGGTGCTGGTCTTCGGTCCGCTCGAACGCCGTCTCCTGCGCCGCCGCGGCCTGCTGACCGGAGGTTCCCGATGACCTATCCCCTCGGACTGCAATTGCGCGGCCGCCGCGTGCTCGTGGTGGGCGGCGGCCCTGTGGCTGCCCGCCGCCTGCAGGCACTGCTCGACGACGGCGCACGGGTCACGGTCGTTGCCCCCTTCGCCTGTGAAGACATCACCGACGCGGCTGCCGCCGGTCGGGTGGACTGGCAGCAGCGCGAATACCGCACCGCCGACCTCGACGGCGCGTGGCTGGTCCTCGCCCACTCCGGTTCCGCCGAGGCGCAGGACCGGATTGCCGCCGAGGCCGACGCGCTGCGCATCTGGTGCGTCAAGGGCGGCGACTCCGCGGCTTCCGCAGCGTGGGTTCCCGCCGTCGCACGCATCGATGACGTAACCGTGGCCGTCAATACCGACGGCGACCCCAAGCGCGCGGCGGCCCTGCGCGACGGCGTTGCTGCCGCCCTCGAATCCGGTGAGCTGCCGCTGCGGCGATACCGCCGGGCTTCGGAAAACGCGATGGGTTCGGTGGCGCTGGTGGGAGGCGGACCGGCCGATGCCGGCCTCATCACCACCCGCGGCAGGCGCCTCCTGGCGCAGGCCGACGTCGTTGTGGCCGACCGGCTTGGACCGCGCTCGCTGCTGACCGGACTTTCTGCGGACGTCCAGGTGATCGAGGTGGGCAAGCTTCCCGGCCATCACCCCGTGCCGCAGGATGAAATCAACCGGATCCTCGTGGAGCAGGCGCTGCTGGGCAACCGCGTTGTGCGGCTGAAGGGCGGCGACCCGTATGTCCTGGGACGCGGTGGGGAAGAGGAAGCTTACTGCCGCGATCACGGCGTGCCCGTCGAGGTGGTTCCAGGTGTCACGTCCGCCATCTCGGTGCCCGCCGCCGCCGGCATTCCCGTCACGCATCGGGGAGTGGCGAAGGGGTTCAGCGTCATCACAGGCCATGAGGACATCCGGCAGCAGACGGGCCTCATCCCGCTGGGAAGCGACCACACGCTGATCCTCCTGATGGGAGTCTCGCTGCTGCGGTCCTCCGCCTCATCGCTCATCACCGGCGGCCGGGCGGCGTCCACGCCCGTCGCGATCATCGAGAGCGGGTGGATGGAGTCGCAGCGCGTGACCACCGGCACCCTCGAGACCATCGCAGACCTCGCTGAAGCGCGTGGCGTGGAGTCTCCCGCCGTGATTGTGGTGGGGAACGTCGTCGCGCTTTCACCTCATTGGCAGCCCACCTAGCCGCTCCTGCACAACACCTACACACCACATCACAGCAAAGGAACACAGCCGTGTCGCAACCTGCAACCTTCTCCTCCGGTGTCTCCCGTCCGCTCCGCGTCGCCGTCATCGGATCCGGTCCGGCCGGCGTCTATGCTGCCGATATCCTCACGAAGTCAGCGCCGGTCGCTTCAGGCGAGCTGACGGTCAGCATCGACCTCTACGACCGCTACCCGGCGCCGTACGGCCTGATCCGCTACGGGGTTGCGCCCGACCACCCGCGCATCAAGGGCATCGTCAATGCCCTGCACAAGGTCCTGGACCGCGGTGACATCCGCTTCTTCGGGAACGTCGAGTACGGCACGGACCTCACGCTGGAGGACCTGCGCACCCATTACGACGCCGTCATCTTCGCCACCGGCGCGATCAAGGACGCGGATCTCAACATTCCCGGCATCGAGCTCGAGGGCTCCTTCGGCGGAGCGGACTTCGTCTCCTGGTACGACGGCCACCCGGACGTTCCCCGCGAGTGGCCGCTCGAAGCCACCGAGATCGCAGTCCTCGGCAACGGGAACGTGGCGCTCGACGTGGCGCGCGTACTCTCCAAGCACGCCGAGGACCTTCTGGTCACCGAGATCCCGGACAATGTCTACGCGGGTCTGAAGAACTCTCCCGTGACGGACGTCCACGTGTTCGGCCGCCGCGGCCCGGCGCAGGTGAAGTTCACCCCGCTGGAGCTTCGGGAACTCTCGCACTCCCGCGATGTGGACATCGTGCTCTATCCCGAGGACTTCGAGTTCGATGCCGAGTCCGACCGCCAGATCCAGACCAACAACCAGATCAAGACCATGGTCGGCACGCTGACCAACTGGATCGCCGAACAGCCCGACGATCCGGCCGGCTTCACTGCCTCACGGCGCCTCCACCTGCACTTCCTCCACAACCCCGTGGAGATCCTGGGTGAGGACGGCTCGGTCACCGGCATCAAGTTCGAACGCACCGCACTCGACGGAACCGGCAACGCCGTGGGCACCGGAGAATTTATCGACTACCCGGTCCAGGCCGTCTACCGCGCTGTGGGCTACTTCGGCTCAGCGCTGCCGGAGGTGGAATTCGATCACCGCCGCGGTGTCATCCCGAACGACGGCGGCCGCGTGCTGGATGCTTCAGGCGCCCATGTGCCGGGCGTGTACGCGACCGGTTGGATCAAGCGCGGGCCGGTCGGCCTCATCGGACACACCAAGGGTGATGCCCTCGAGACCGTCACCTACCTGCTGGAGGACCTTGAGAGCCTTCCGGCGGCCGCAGCTCCGGCGGATGACGCCGTCGTCGAGCTTCTGAACGGGCGCGGCGTGCAGTTCACCACCTGGGAGGGCTGGCTGGCCCTGGATGCGCACGAACGTGCTCTCGGCGACGCCGCAACCGAGATCGACGGCGTGGTCCGTGAGCGCATCAAGGTCGTGCCCCGCGAAGACATGGTGTCGGTTTCCCGCGGTGTGCTTGTTGATGCGGAGGCCGACGCGTAGCCGCGCCGCAACCGGCGGCTTCCGTGCCATCGGAATGAGGGTGTTGGGTCCGGCTCTATAGAGTTGGCAGTGTCGGAACTGCACCGAGCGTTAGGAGCACCAGCCACCATGGACAACGTTCTGTCCTATCTGACGTTCAATACCCGGCAGTTCCACGAGATGTCGATGCGCTCGCGGGTGCTCCTCAGTCAGGCACCGCTCTCCATTACGACGGCGCTGCTGGCCGCCGGCAGCATCTTCTTTCACCCGATCGTGTGGACGAGCGCCGCGTTCCAGTGGGGGATGGTCCTCAGCGGCGTCATCCTCGTGCTGTGTGCGGTCCTTCCCTGGGACCGGCTGCCTTACGGACTGTTCCTCCTCATCCCCGTTCTCGATTTTGTTCCGATCGCACTCATGCGCTTCGGCTCAGGCACGGAGGTTCTCGGGATCGGGCTGATGGCGGTGTTCCCGGTCCTGTGGCTGTCGGCCTCGGGCCTGTACCCGCGGCTGTGCCTTGCCCTGAGCCTCATCGGCCCGTTTGCGATGATCTGGGCTCCACTTTTCGCCACGGATGCCGGCGTCAGCGTATCCGACCTCACCCAGTCGGCCCTGACACCGACCATCATCTTCGGAATCGCCGTAACGATCCGGGTCATGACGGCCAGCATGATGGACCAGCAAAAAGCCATGGAGGAAAAGGATCACGCACTGCAGCAACTCCTCCAGCGGAGCGCCCAACGGGAGCGGCTGCTCAATGCCACGGTGAACACTGTCGACGTCGGCCTGCTCGCCATCGATGCGGACGGACACGACATCCTGTTCAACCGACGCCAGCGCGAGGTGCACCGGATCGGGCTGCCCGAAGGCATCGATGACGCACCCGAGAGGGACCTCCTGCTGTTCCGGCCCGACGGCGTCACGCCCATCCCGGCGGAGGAGCGTCCCGCCCACCGGGCGGTTGCGGGGGAGACCTTCTCCGATTACCTCATCCGAATCGGCAAGGGCGAGGACCAGCGCGTCCTGTCTGCCTCTGCCCGCGTGATGCTGGACGAGGGCGGGAACCGTGAGGGCGCCGTCGTCGCCTTCAACGATGTCACCGAGCTCGTCAATGCGCTGAACGCAAAGGAGGAGTTCGTGGCGATGGTCTCCCACGAACTGCGCACTCCGCTGACGGTGATCGTCGGTTATCTGGAGATGATGCTCGACGACGAACCACCGAAGGAGATTGTGACCGGCCTCAATGTCATCGGCCGCAACGTCACGCGTCTTCGCAGGCTCGTGGACGATCTACTGACCGCAGCCTCCGGGCCGCCGGAAGTCTCCCCGGTAAGCGCGGACCTCGCCGACATCGCGCGGGAATCAGTGGATGCCATCACTGCGCGCGGCAAGGAAGCCGGCGTCGACATTGTTGATGAGGTTCCGGCGGGAACCATCGCCCGGTGTGATCCTGCCCGGATCGGCCAGGTACTGGACAACCTCTTATCCAACGCGGTCAAGTATTCGCCGGCGGGCGGGACGGTCACGGTGCGTGCGCAGAAGATGCCCGGCTCCGTGGTCTGCGAGGTGGAGGATCAGGGCATGGGCATGAGCCCGGAAGACAGCGGCGAGGTGTTCTCCAAGTTCTTCCGGACCTCGACCGTGCGGCAGGCGGCAATCCCCGGTGTGGGACTGGGCCTGGCCATTGTCCGCTCGATCGTCGAGGAACACGGCGGCCGGATCCATTGCCGCAGCGAACTGGGCAGTGGCACCACTTTCACGTTCGAGCTGCCGGACAACCCGCACACCACTGAATCCGACGCCAGGGTGTCAGCGAGCGAAGTTCACCCGTAGCCTGCCTATCCAGACGACGACGCTCCCACAGCCTGAGGCTGCGGGAGCGTCGTCGTCGTTATCGAAAGAGGCTGCTACCGGACAGCAGCTTCCTCAGCCGTGCCGAGGTCTTCCTCCTGCCGCTCCGGCTCAACGGCCGGTGCAGGCGGAGTACGACGGCGTTTCGCGCCGACAATCGCCGGATCCTTTGAGAGATCCATCATCAGCGCGACGCAGAGGCCCACCATGATGAGGACAAAGGGTGCTGCGGCGATGATCGTCAGCGTTTGAAGCGCACCCAGGCTGCCGATGAACAGCAGGACTGCGGCCACCGCGCCGGTCATGGTGCCCCACAGGATGGTGAGCCACTTCCTCGGGTTCTCGGATCCAAAGGAGGAGAGGGAGCCCAGAACGATCGAGGCGGCGTCCGCACCGGAGATGAAGAACACCGCAACGAGCAGGACCACGAGGATCGCGGTCACCGAGGCCAGCGGGTATTCAGCGAGCAGCGCGAACATCGCTGACTCCTGACTCTCCGCGTTGGCTGCGGCGATATCCACTCCGTTGTTCTGCGCGGTGATCGCGGTGCCTCCCCAGACACTGAACCAGACGAGGCTGACGAGGCTCGGCACGGCGACGACGCCGAGGATGAACTCCCGGATGGTGCGTCCGCGCGAGATCTTGGCAAGGAATGAACCGACGAACGGTGTCCAGGACACCCACCATGCCCAGTAGAAAATGGTCCAGGCCGAGAGCCAGTCCTGGCCGCCGAAGGCGCCGGTGCGCGTTGCCATCTGGGGGATCGCGAACAGGTAGTTGCCCGCCGCGGAGGGAATCAGTTCGAGGATGAAGACCGTTGGGCCCACGATGAAAAGGAAAGCAAGGAGCACCAGGGCGGCAATCATGTTGCCGTTGGAGAGCCACTTGATGCCGCGGGAGATGCCGCTGACGGCGGAGACGACAAAGCACACCGTCAGTAGCCCGATCAGCCCCACCTGGACCCAGATGTTGCTTTCAATGCCGAAGACTTCCGTGAGCCCGCCGTTGATCTGGACAACCCCGAGGCCCAGCGAGGTTGCGGAGCCGAACAGCGTGGCGAAAATAGCGAAGACGTCGATGGCGCGCAACGCCTTGATATTGGTGCGTCCACGGAACAGTGGAGCGAACGCGGCGCTGAAGCCGATGCCCCGTCCCTTGCGGAACGCTGAGTAGGCCAGGGCAAGTCCCACAACGGCGTAGATCGCCCAGGGATGCAGGGACCAGTGGAACAGCGTGTAGTTCATGGCCTGCCGGGCGGCGGCGTCCGTGCCCGGTTCCACGCCTTCCATCGGCGGCGTGAGGTAGTGGGAGATGGGTTCGGTGACGCCGTAGAACATCAGACCGATACCCATGCCGGCGCTGAACATCATCGCGATCCAGGAGGCCCGGGAGAAGGCGGGTTTTTCGTCATCGGCACCGAGGCGGATGCGCCCGTACTTGCTGAACGCGAGGAAGGCCGCGAAGACAACGAAGCCGGTGGCGGTGAGGACGAAGGCCCAGGAGAAGTTGGATACCAATCCATCGAGGACGCTGCTGGTGACATCGGCAAAACCGGTGGGAAAAACGACACCGAGGATGACCAGCGCCAGCACGACCACCAGGGACGTGTAGAAGACGGGACGATCAAGGACACCCTTGCTGGGTGCCTGTGCAGAGGCCGTTCCCGGCGGCCCCGACTGTATTTGGGCAGAATTGTGTGCGGAATCAGACATATTTCCACCGTACGCTCTGTACAGGTGTCTAGCCGGTGTGTTAGGTGCAATGGCCGATCAGGGGTCGGATCGTGAGAAAAGTTACCGAAACTTAGCGGATTCGCGTGGCCAGCCCGGGATATTCGACCACAACGCCCTCCCTGTCGATCTGCAACTCCGCGGTGAACCCATGGTTGTCGGAGCTGTAGAGAACGACGCCGTTCCGCTCGCTGTTCGCTGAGCGCAGTTGGCTATACATTTGGCTGCTGCGCATCACGCGCAGGCTCGGAACCTCCACCCACGCCATGATCATCGAAGTTTCATCCGCCGGGGCCAACTCCTCGGAGTGCAGGTTCAACCTCAGGATGGGCATCGTGTTGGTGAGCGGGCACAGCCCCAGATCACAGTCGAGGGCACCGGTCAGCAGGGAAGGGTCTTCAATGCCGGGCGCAGGAAGGTCGCACTCACCGGCGCTGGTGCCGGTGCCGGTCCACACGCCGTCGTCGTCGCGCTCCAGCTCAAGGTGCCGGCTCCAGCCATGGCTATGGACCGTCGCGGTCAGGCGCCGGGTTACCCAGCCCTCCGCCGTCGTGAGCGCCCAGCTCATGGCATACGAGTCAGTCCTGGACGTGCCGTGTGCGCTCAGCCTGCCCGGCTCCAGATTGATCGTTGCGGAATCCAGGCGGCCCGGATCGTCGATGCCCTGCCAGGTGTGGAGCAGACTCGTATGCAGTTGATTAGCCATTCGATTACCTTATGGAGCGTTGGGGGCGGCGCGCCAGAGAGAGTGCTCCTCGGAAGCAGGATTCCTTGTTTCCGGTACTTACCGGAGCCCGCGCACGTTCAGCGCGAGGTACAGGTGCACGCGGTCCGCGGTGACGGCGGGATCGTAGCCCGTGAGGTCCACGATCTGCTGCAGGCGGTATCGGACGGTGTTGCGGTGCAACTGCAGTACGTCTGCAACGGCGGCCACCGACCCGTTGTGTGCAAGATACTTCTCAAGCGTGAGCATCAGTTCCGCGCCGTGGCGTTCATCAAAGGCAACGACCGGGTCGAGTGCTTCGGCGGCCAGATCTGCCAGCGGCACGTCTTCGCTTGCCATGAGGAGGGAGGTCAGGCTGAGCCGGTCCGGCTGGTTGACCGCCTGGCCCCGGGTCAGTGACTCGCGCGCCTCGAAGTAGCTCCAGCGCAGACCGCTGGGCTGGGCATAGCCTCCCCCAAAGCCTACTTTCGCTGTGAAACCCGCTCCGTGGAGGTAGGCGCTCAGCGCCTGGCTGAAGGATTCGCCGTCGCTTTCCGGCACCGCGATCACCAGCCGGTCGTCCACAACGGCTGTGACGGCGTCGTCGTACGTGCCCGGCAACGGAAGCGTCCGCAGGGCGCGGCGCTGGCCAGTTGCCACATCCGCAAGCACAACGCACTGCCTTCGGGCAGTGTCTATGCCGGCGCTGCCCAGGCGCGCCGCAGCATCGCTGCCGCTGAGCGTGCCGCGCACCACGTCCTGCAGCAACTGCCCGACGACGGCGCGCTCACTCGCCCTGCGCCTGGCCTGGTTGCTCAGTTCGACGCTGATCAGGCTCTGCGCGTAGTCCGTAATGGCGTCGCGCTGGTACGGCTCGGCAATGGCCAGGGTGCAGCGGTCCTTCAGACCCGTCGCCACCGGCACCCGATGCCATGCGCGGTCCGGCACGCCGGCCGGCTCACCTGCCCCGACACCCGGCGCACTGCCGCCGGTCGCGAACAGCACCGTTCCGTACTGGGACAGCGCGACGTCGGTGCGCAGCATCGAGGCAAGCTCACGCAGGAGCTGGGGGAGGCCGCCACCGCCGAGCAGGGCAGCGGCCAGCACCTGGTGGCCCTTCAGCAGGTTTTCGAGCCGCGCGTAGTGTTCAGCGGACAGGGAGTCGGCAACGATCTTTCCGATCGCGATGAACGGTGTTTCATACGGAACGCGGAACACCGGGAGGCCGAGCTCGTCCGCCTGGTCGAGGAACGCGGCCGGCACCTTCTCGTGGCTCAGGCCCGTCGCAAAGCCGATCGCCAGCGCGCCGGACGCCTGGACATGCCGGACGAAGTTGCGCTGCGAGGTGGCTGATTTCTGCCGGAGGCCGGTGGTGAGCACCACTTCGCCGCCGCTGAGGAAGGGCTTCGGGTCCTCCAGCTCGGTCACCGCAACCCACTGGACCGGCACGTCCGCTACAGCACTGGTGCCCACCCGCTGCAGCTTCAGTGCGGGTGTGGCCAGGAGGGCCGACAGTGTGATCGCCATAACGTCCACTATAGGCGGGCGGGCTTGTGCGGATGCATCACGCTTCTGCGAAAGCGCTGTGCGGTCAAACCTAGGCGGCGTGGCGTGGACCACGTATGGTCGGCAGTGAATTTGGGCACTCCTGTCCCGGAACGAAAGGAAATACGCCGTGGTCGCAACCCTGCAGAACTTCATCAACGGCCAGTTCGTCACGCCGAGCGGCAGCGAGCTGCTGGACATCGTCAACCCGACCAACGGTGAAGTGGTCGCGCAGTCGCCCGTATCCGTCCAGGCTGACGTCGACTCAGCGATGAGCGCCGCCAAGACGGCCTTCGCCTCCTGGAAGCGGGAAACTCCCGGGCAGCGCCAGCTCATGCTGCTCAAGCTCGCCGACGCCATCGAGTCCCACAGCGAGGAACTTGTTGAGGCCCAGCACCGCAACACCGGCCAGGTCCGGGAAATGATCGCCTCGGAGGAAGTCGCAGCCGGAGCGGACCAGATGCGCTTCTTCGCCGGCGCCGCCCGCATCCTTGAGGGCAAGTCCGCCGGAGAGTACTTCGAAGGCCACACCTCGTACGTCCGCCGCGAACCGGTCGGGGTCATCGCCCAGGTTGCACCGTGGAACTACCCCTTCCTCATGGCCATCTGGAAGATCGGCCCGGCGCTTGCCGCCGGCAACACCATCGTGCTCAAGCCCAGTGACACCACTCCGGAGTCCACGCTTGTCCTCGCCCGACTGACGCAGGGTATCCTGCCCGACGGCGTCCTGAACGTTGTGCTGGGCACAGGAGCCACCGGCGCGGCCATGGTTGAGCACAAGACCCCGGCCATGGTCTCGATCACCGGCTCGGTGCGTGCGGGCATCGCCGTCGCCACCGGAGCCGCGAAGGGGCTCAAGCGCGCCCACCTCGAGCTCGGAGGCAAGGCTCCGGCCATCGTCTTCGGCGACGCTGACGTCAAGAAGAGCGCGGCGGCCATCGCCGAGGCGGCCTTCTTCAACGCCGGGCAGGACTGCACCGCCGTCACCCGCGTGCTGGTGCAGGATTCAGCCCACGATGACCTCGTGGCTGCCATGGTTGAACACACCAAAACCCTCACCACGGGTGATGCCGACGACTCGAAGAACTACTTCGGGCCGCTCAACAACATCAACCACTTCAACGCCGTCAACGCGGTCATGGATGCACTGCCCTCGCACTGCTCCGTGGCAGTCGGCGGCAAGCGCTCCGGTGACAAGGGCTACTTCTACGAAGCCACCATCGTCACCGGCGCCGAACAGACCGACGACATCGTGCAGAAGGAAACCTTCGGACCGGTCATCACCGTGCAGAAGTTCTCCAGCGAGGAGGAAGCGATCGGGATGGCCAATGACGTGGACTACGCCCTGGCCTCCAGCGTCTGGACCACCGACCACGGAACAGCCATGCGCGTCTCCCGTGACCTGGATTTCGGTGCCGTGTGGATCAACACCCACATCCTCCTCACCGCCGAAATGCCCCATGGCGGATTCAAGAGCTCCGGCTACGGCAAGGACCTCTCCATGTACGGCGTCGAGGACTACACCCGCATCAAGCACGTCATGAGCGCGCTGGACGCCTGACAGGTTCTCTGTCCGGATTTTTCTCCAGATTCTTTGTCCAGAAAGGACTTCCTATGACCACCCAGGCACTCCAGCCGCACTTCCGGCTCGAGCAGAAGCGCCGCATCATCGGCGATTTCCCCGGCCCCAAATCCACCGCCCTCAACGCACGCCGCTCCGCCGTCGTCGCCAAGGGTGTTGCCTCCGGCGTTCCCGTGTATGTTGCGGACGCTGATGGCGGGATCCTGCACGACGTCGACGGTAACTCGTTCATCGACTTCGGCTCCGGCATCGCGGTGACGAGCGTCGGGGCGTCCGATCCCGCCGTCGTCGGTGCAGTGAAGGAGCAGGTGGAGCACTTCACGCACACCTGCTTCATGGTGACCCCCTACGAGGGCTACATCGCCGTTGCGGAGAAGCTCGCCGAGTTGACCCCGGGCGATTTCGAGAAGCGGACGGTGCTATTCAACTCCGGCGCTGAGGCGGTGGAGAACGCCGTCAAGATTGCACGGATGGCCACCGGCCGCCCCGCGGTAGCCGCGTTTGACCACGCCTACCACGGCCGCACCAACCTGACCATGGCGCTGACCGCCAAGTCGCTTCCCTACAAGGCCGGCCCCGACGGTACCTTCGGTCCGTTCGCCTCCGAGGTCTACCGCCTGCCCATGAGCTACCCGTTCAGGGAGGAAAACCCGTCGATCACGGGCGAGGAAGCCGCACAGCGGGCCATCTCCGTGATGGAGAAGCAGATCGGCGCGGAGTCACTCGCCGCGATCATCATCGAGCCGGTGCAGGGCGAGGGCGGCTTCATTGTCCCCGCTGACGGCTTCATGCCCACCCTCGCCGCGTGGGCGAAGGAGAAGGGCGTCGTCTTCATTGCGGACGAGGTGCAGTCCGGATTCTGCCGCACCGGCGAATGGTTCGCGGTGAATCATGAGGGAGTGGTTCCTGATCTGATCACCATGGCCAAGGGCATTGCCGGGGGTATGCCTCTTTCGGCTGTCACCGGCCGTGCGGACCTGCTCGACGCCGTTCACCCCGGTGGTCTGGGCGGCACCTACGGCGGCAACCCCGTTGCCTGTGCTGCGGCGCTCGCTGCGATCGACACCATGACGGACCTGGACCTGTCCGCGCGTGCGCGGCGGATCGAGGAGATTGTGGTGCCGCGTCTGCGCGCCCTGCAGGAGGAGAGCGGCATCCTCGGCGAGGTCCGCGGCCGTGGCGCCATGCTCGCCGTCGAATTCGTCATGCCGGGTACCAGGGAGCCCAATCCAGTGGCGACCAAGGCGATTGCGGCCGCATGTCTGGAGGAAGGCGTCATCATTCTCACCTGCGGAACTTACGGCAACATCATTCGGCTGCTGCCCCCGCTGGTCATCGGGGAGGAGCTCCTGAACGACGGCCTCGACGTTCTGGAGAAAGCAATCCGCGCGGCGAAGTAGCGCTAGCGCACGTACGACGACGACGGCGGTCGGCTGGGATATCCCGGCCGACCGCCGTCGTTCTTTCTGCGTTGATTTGGCAGGACACTCCCCTGATGGCGGGCAATTAAGGGCGTGTCCTGCCAACTCATCGGGTTGCGTCTTGCACACAGGCGCCGGAGCCTGCATACTAAACGAACGCAATTCGTTTATGTGATCCAGGTGACAGTGGAGAATCCGCTCGGCACACAATTCCTAACAAAGAGGTAAGGAACCCATGAGCACTATGAAAGTGCGCACCGGCGCTCCAAACAGCACGCCCAAGTACTCCGGCAAGGGACTGAAGACGGGCCAGCTCGGCCTGCTCGCCGTCGTCGTCATCGGTATTTCCACCATCGCGCCGGCCTACGTCCTCACCAGCACACTGGGCCCCACGGTGCAGAGTATCGGCGTGCACCTTCCGGCGATCTTCCTGGTCGGGTTCATCCCGATGTTCCTGGTGGCGCTCGGGTACCGCGAGCTCAACGCGGACAGCCCGGACAGCGGAACCACTTTCACCTGGGTGACCAAGGCGTTCGGCCCGTACATCGGCTGGATCGGCGGCTGGGGACTGCTGGCGGCGAACATCATCGTGCTCTCCAATCTGGCCGGCGTCGCCGTCGACTTCTTCTACCTGTTCCTCGCCCAGCTCACCGGGCAGGACGCCATTGCGGACCTCACGGGAATCCGGTGGCTGAACATCCTGACCTGCCTGGTGTTCGTCGGCGCTGCCGTGTGGGTTTCCTGCCGCGGCGTGAAGACCACCAAGGCCGTGCAGTACGCGCTCGTGGGACTGCAGGTCGGTGTGCTGGCGTGGTTCGTGATTGCCGCGTTCAGCCGCATCCAGCAGGGCTCAGCCGCTGACACCATCGCGTTCAGCTGGGACTGGTTCAATCCCTTCGCGATCGAAAGCTTCTCCGCCTTCGCACTCGGGCTTTCGCTGTCCATCTTCGCGTTCTGGGGGTGGGATGTCTGCCTCACGGTGAGCGAGGAATCCCGGAACGGCAAGCGAACCGCCGGCCAGGCAGCAACCTGGACCGCCGTCGTCGTGCTGGGCATCTACCTGCTCGGCGCCATTGCGACGGTCATGTTCGCCGGCATCGGTACTGAAGGTCTCGGCCTCAACAACTCGGACATCTCCGAGAACGTCTTCGCGGCGCTTGCCGCTCCGGTCATGGGGCCGTTCGCCATCCTGCTCTCGCTCGCAGTGCTGTCCAGCTGCGCCGCGTCGCTGCAGTCGACCTTCCTTTCCCCGGCCCGCAGCCTGCTGGCTATGGGTTACTACAAGGCGCTGCCGCAGAAGTTTGCGACCGTGCATCCCACGTACCGGTCGCCGGTCTTCGCAACCGTCGTCGCCGGCGTGATCTCCGCAGGGTTCTACTCGCTCATGCGCATCATCAGCGACAACGTCCTGAACGACACCATCATGGCCCTCGGCCTGATGATCTGCTTCTACTACGGCCTGACTGCCCTGGCCTGCGTCTGGTACTTCCGCCGGACGGCATTCACCTCGGCGCGGAACTTCGTGTTCCGGCTGCTGGCACCGCTGCTCGGCGGAATCGGCCTCGTGATCGTGTTCCTGCAGACCGCCGTCGACAGCTGGGATCCGGCCTTCGGCAGCGGCTCGGAAGTCTTCGGGGTAGGGCTGGTGTTCGTGATCGGCGTGGGGATCATCGCGCTGGGCGTCGTGGTGATGTTCATCGTCCGCCGCACGCATCCGGGGTTCTTCCGCGGCGAGACGCTGCGCCGTGACACTCCGGCGCTTGAGGTGGCCGAGTAGTCAGACGCCCGCGGGCAGCTGTTGCCCGCTCTTGCGGGGCCTCGCGTTCTTCCGGACCGTACGGATCATGTCCACGGTGAGGAGCGCGAGGCCCACCCATACCAGCCCGAAGCCGATCCACCGCTCCAACGGCATCTCCTCGCGGAAAACCGTGAGGGCCAGGATGAACTGGAGAACCGGCGCGAGGTACTGCAGCATCCCGATGGTGGTCAGGGGCAGCCGGCGGGCAGCTGCACCGAAGAAAATCAGCGGAACAGCGGTGATGACTCCCGACGCCGCCATAATCCAGAAGTGGCCGGGCCCCTCCGTGGTCAGCGTTGCCCCGCCGGAGAGCGAAAGCCAGATCATGACAACGGCGGCGATCGGCGTCAGCACCGCCGTTTCGATGCTGAGGCTGGTCACGGCGTCGACGCTCGGTCCCACCCGCTTTTTCACAAACCCGTAGAAACCGAAGGAAAAAGCCAGCGCCAGGGCGATCCACGGTACGTTCCCGTAGCCAACCGCCAGGACGACGACGGCGACCAGCCCCATTCCCACGGCCACCCACTGCAGTGGACGGAGCTTCTCCCGCAGTACGAGGACGCCGAGAAGGACCGACACGATCGGGTTGATGAAATAGCCCAGCGATGCCTCGATGGCGTGACCGTTGGTGACGCCGTAGGTGTAAACAAGCCAGTTCACGGCAATGAGAAGCCCGGCCACGGTAAGGGTTCCGAGTACCTTCGGGTTGGCGAAGGCGGTGCGGACCGTGGTCCAGGAGCGCAGAACGGTCAGCAGCAGCGCGCAGAAGATGAGCGACCACAGCACACGGTTCGCCACAATTTCCACGGCGGTGGCCGGGAGCAGAATGATGAAGTACAGGGGGAGCATGCCCCACAGTCCGTAGGCGCCGATACCAAAGAGGACGCCCGTGGCGTTTTCGCTACGGGCAGGGCGGGGATTGGTTCGGGTGCGGCTCACATGCGTGCCAACCGCCGTCGTACCGTTCCTATTCCGGGGACGGACGGGGAACATTCAGGGGAGTTGCGAGTGAGCCGCGCCACTGGTTTCGACGCGGATCGAACGGGGGATTTAGAATAGGAAACTGTGCGCTAATGTGCGTTCAATTGTCCCCTCAGGGAAGCCCCCGGGTAATCCACCAGGAAGAAGGCATCAGTGTCCAGCACGACGTCGGTCCGTCCACTTCGGGTAGCCATCATCGGCGCAGGCCCGGCCGGTGTTTATGCCGCAGACATCCTGACGAAGTCGCAGGAGGTCAAGGGCGGTGACTTCGAGGTTTCCATCGACCTCTTTGACCAGTACCCCGCGCCCTACGGCCTGATCCGCTACGGCGTGGCCCCTGATCATCCGCGTATCAAGGGCATCGTGACCGCCCTGCACAAGGTACTGGACCGCGGGGACATCCGCTTCCTCGGCAACGTGAACTACGGCCGCGATCTCACCTTGAAAGACTTCCGTACCTTCTACGACGCCGTCATCTTCGCCACGGGTGCGGTGAAGGACGCGGATCTGAACATTCCCGGCGTGGACCTTCAGGGTTCCTTCGGCGGAGCGGACTTCGTCTCCTGGTATGACGGGCACCCTGACGTTGACCGCGACTGGCCGCTTGATGCCAAAGAGATCGCCGTCATCGGCAACGGCAACGTGGCCTTGGACATCGCCCGCGTTCTCTCGAAGCACGCCGATGATCTCCTGGTCACGGAGATTCCATCCAACGTCTACGCTGCGCTGAAGGAGTCCCCGGTGACGGACGTGCACGTCTTCGGCCGCCGCGGGCCCGCGCAGGTGAAGTTCACGCCGTTGGAATTGCGTGAGCTTTCGCACTCTCGCGACGTCGACATTGTGCTGTACCCCGAGGATTTCGATTTCGACGAAGCCTCCGAACAGCAGATCGCCGGCAACAACCAGACCAAGACGATGGTCAAGACGCTGACGAACTGGCTGGTTGAGCAGCCGGAGGATCCGGCGGAATTCACGGCCTCGCGCCGCCTGCACCTTCACTTCCTGCACAGTCCCGTGGAGATCACTGACTCGCCGGACACCCCGGGCAAGGTGGCGAAGGTCCGTTTTGAGCGCACGCGCCTCAACGGCAGCGGTTCGGTGGAGGGTACTGGCGAGTACCTCGACTACCCGATCCAGGCCGTTTACCGGGCCATCGGCTACTTCGGCTCGGAACTGCCGGAGGTCGGCTACGACGAGCAGGCCGGCGTCATCCCCAACGAGGGCGGACGTGTGGTGGATGAGTCAGGCAACGCCGTGCCCGGCATCTACTGCACCGGCTGGATCAAGCGCGGGCCCGTCGGGCTGATCGGCCACACCAAGGGCGACGCCCTCGAGACCATCGGCTACCTTTTGGAGGACCGACTCAACCTCCCGCCGGCCGAACATCCGTCGGAAGACGCCATCATCAACCTCCTGGAGGAGCGCGGCGTCCGGTACACCACCTGGGAGGGCTGGCTGAAGCTCGATTCCCACGAAATGAAGCTGGGCGCCAATTACATGCACGACGACGGCAGCCTCCCCGAGCTGGTCCGGGACCGCGTGAAGCTGGTTCCGCGCGAGGACATGATCGCGATTTCCCGCGGGGAGTAAGTCCAGCCGCCGGTGCTGCTGCGGATCGTCGGAAAGGACTGATCATGAAGGCCATCATCATCGGCGCGGGGATCGCGGGCCTGGCTACGGCGAAGAACCTTGCGGAATTCGGGTGGCAGGTGGAGATTCTGGAGAGAGCGCCGGGACCTCGGGCAAGCGGCTACATGGTTGACTTCTTCGGTCCCAGATATGATGCCGCGGAAAAGATGGGCGTGCTGCCGGCGCTGCAGGCCCGGGCGTACTCCGTCCATGAAGTGTCGTACGTCAATGCGAAGGGGCGCTCAACCGGGCGCCTCAGCTACGAACGCTTCTCGAAGGCAGTCGACGGCCGGCTGATGAGCATCATGCGACCGGATCTCGAGGATGCACTGCGGGAAAGCCTTCCTGCGTCAGTCCGCCTTCGCTACGGCGCAACTTTCAAGCAGATCGAGAATTACGACGACGGCGCGTGCGTCCATACCTCGGACGGACGGCTTATTGACGCTGACCTCGTGGTCGGCGCGGACGGCATTCACTCGGTGGTGAGGGAAGCCGTCTTCGGGCCGGAATCCCGGTACATCAACTACCTCGGATTCCATACTGCTGCATTCACCTTCGAGGATCCCGTCACGAGTGAGCAAGTCAGCGGCAGGTTCGCCCTCAGTGACACCAGGGACAGGCAGATCGGACTCTATGGGCTGAGGGATGCGAAGGTCGCCGCGTTCCTGATTCACCGGGATGCTTCTCCCGCACTGCCGGTAAATCGAAGGGAGGCCCTGCGCAAGGAGTTTTCGGGCGCAGGTTGGCTCGCTCCACGCGCTCTCGACCAGGCGCCCGAGGACCCGTACTACGATGTTGTCGCCCAGATCCACATGGAGCGGTGGCATTCCGGCCGGGTGGTTCTGGTGGGTGATGCGTGCCAGGCGGTTTCGCTGCTCGCCGGCCAGGGGGCGTCACTGGCGGTTGCCGGAGCCCGCATCCTGTCGAACCACCTTGCGGAGTCCGCATCGATTGCGGATGGACTCGTCGCTTATGAGGAGCACTGGATGCCGGTCGCCCGCGAAAAGCAGGAGGCCGGGCGCCGCGCAGCGCGCTGGTTCCTGCCGTCGTCGGGCCCGGAACTGTTGCTGCGTCGGGTGATGCTGAAGCTGTCCCGGCTGCCGGTGATCAACCGGTTCATCGGCGCTTCACTGGCGGGCAAAGCGGTGCCCATCTCCTGAGCGCTCAGTGCCTGAGCAAGATGGTCACGACCGGCCCGCGCCAAGACCCCAAAGGTGAACTTGCACCGCGTGCAAAGTTGCACGTAGTGTAATTCTGTGACAGAACAGCAGATCAGCCGCCGCGAGCAGAACAAGCTCGAGACACGGCGCGCTATTGCCCAGGCGGCTCTCAACCTCGCGCGCACCCACGGCATGGGCGGTTTCACGGCTGAGCAGATCGCCGACCAGGCAAACGTTTCCCGCCGGACCTTCTTCAACTACTTTCACAGCCCGGAAGAGGCGCTGATCGTCTCCACGGAGTCTTTCCTGGACCGCGCGGAAGCAGAGCTTGCCGCCCGCCCCGGGGATGAGCCCATCCTCGACGCCATGATCGCAGCCCTCGCCGCCACTACCAAGGTGGAAAACCTGAAGGACTGCGGCGACCTCTTCCGCATGGCTGCAGGCAACCCCGATCTCCTCGGTTCCCACCTCCTCGCCTGGGAGCGGGCTGAAGCGCGCATCATCAGCGCGGTCGAGGACCGGTTGCGCGGCCAGGCTTCGACCCTCTATGTCCACGCGCTGGTCGGATCGCTGCTCTCCTGCGCTAAGGCCGCAATGCGGGAGTGGGCATCGGGCGAGAACCCGGACCACAATGCGGCGCAAACCCTTGAAGACTCCATCGTCGCGACGCTGAGCATGCTTCGCGACGGCTTTTCCCGTCCTTCTTCCTAATTCAGCCCTCAATCCAGGACGCACAACACCATGGCATTCCTCCTGTACCGACTCGGTTCCTTCGCCTACCGCCGCCGCTGGTGGGTGGTCTCCGCCTGGCTGGCCATCATGGTCGCTGTCGGTGGCTCAGCCGTCGCTTTCTCCGGCACCCTGAGCAACAACTTCACCATCCCGGGCACTGAGTCCCAGCGTGTCCTGAATCAGCTCAAGGAGGAGATGCCCGAGGCCGTCGGCGGCATGGGAACCATTGTTTTCCAGAGCACCGACGGCGAGTTCACCGCCGAGCAGCAGAACACAGCCACCGCTGCCCTCACCGACGTTGAAGGGCTCGACGGCGTTGAGTCAGTCATCGACCCGTTCGAGACTGCCCAGCAGCTCGCCGACAGCCGCGAGGAGATCGAGAACGGCAGGGCGGAACTCGAGGCGGGAGCCCAGGAGCTCGTAGACGGCGCCGCCCAGCTCGATGCCGCCCAGGCACAGCTCGATGACCAGCGTGCGCAGTTTGAAGCGGGAAAGACGTTCCTGCCCGCGGAACAGATCGACGCAACTGTGGCGCAGCTTGACGCCGCCCAGGCCGGGATCGATGCCCAGCGCACCCAGCTTGACGAGGGCCAGGCCGAACTGGACGCCGCCCGCGTGGAACTCGAGCGCGGTGAGCGCCTCCTCGAGGCCACCTCAGGCGTGCAGTTCGTGTCCGACGACGACACCACCGCGGTTGCCAGCGTCCAGTTCACCACCGCAGTCGACGCCATCACGCCCGAGACCCGTGAAGCGGTTCAGGAAGCAGCTGACGCGGCGACTGAGGCCGGGTTGAACGTCGAATACAGCAAGGAAATCGTCCAGGACATCTCGGAGATCTTCGGCCCGGCCGAAGTCATCGGACTCCTGGTCGCCGCCATTGTCCTCATTGTCATGCTCGGAACACTCGTAGCAGCGGGCCTGCCGCTGCTCATGGCAATTGTCGGAGTGGGAGTCGGCGTCGGAATCACCTTCGCCCTCACCGGAGTCATCCAGATGAGCTCCATCTCGCCGGTGCTTGCGCTGATGCTGGGCCTCGCCGTCGGAATCGACTATTCACTGTTCATCGTGAACCGCCACCGCACGCAGCTGCTGCGCGGTATGCCGCTGCAGGAATCCATTGCGCGTGCCACGGGGACCGCAGGCAACGCTGTCCTTTTCGCGGGTATCACGGTCATCATCGCCCTTGCTGCGCTCGCCGTCCCCGGCCTGCCGTTCCTCACGATCCTCGGCCTATCCGCTGCCGGAACAGTCGCCGTCTCCGTGCTGGTTGCGCTCACCCTGACGCCGGCGCTGCTAGGCTTCATGGGCCGCAAGGTCATCTCGAAGCGCCGCTGGAAGACCGCGCACCCCGCCAGCGAAGCGGCGGCTGACGAGCACACGGTTGATGATTCCTATGCAGCCGGCCGCGGCTGGGGCGGTTTCGTCACCCGCAAACCGGTCCTCACGGTGCTGGCAGGCGTCGCTGCGCTCGGTGTCCTTGCCCTGCCGGCGCTGGAACTACGTGTCGGCCTGCCCGACGGCGGCTCCGAGCCGACCGATTCCACCGCCTACCAGGCCTACACACTGGTGGGGGAGAAGTTCGGCGAGGGCACCAACGGTCCTCTCCTCGCCGTCGGTGAATTGCCGCAGATCGCGGATGAAGGCGAACGCACTGACCTCCAGCTCGACGTAGCCGACCGCCTCGCCGCCATCGACGACGTCGTGACCGCCGTCCCTGCCGGAATCAGTGATGACGGACGCACCGCCATCTACCAGGTCATCCCCGCTGAGGGCCCGGCCAGCGAGAGCACCGAGCAGCTGGTGCGAGACCTCCGTGCCGAAGCCGCCAGCATTGAGGACGCCACGGGCGTCACCGTGTCCTTCACCGGGCAGACGGCCGCGAACATCGACGTCTCCGCAAAACTCATGGAAGCCATGCCGCTCTACCTTGGCATCGTCGTCGGGCTGTCCCTGGTGCTGTTGCTCCTCGTGTTCCGGTCCATCCTGGTGCCGCTCATCGCCACTGCCGGCTTCCTCCTCTCGCTGCTGGCCAGCTTCGGCGCCACCGTCGCGATCTACCAGTGGGGCTGGCTGGGCGACTTCTTCGGCGTCACCAATCCCGGCCCGATCCTGAGCTTCCTTCCCATCATCCTGATCGGCGTGCTGTTCGGTCTGGCCATGGATTACCAGATGTTCCTCGTCTCCGGCATGCGCGAGTCCTTCGTCCACGGCCGGCCGGCCAAGGAAGCGGTCCGGGTGGGGTTCAGCCACGGCGCCAGGGTGGTGACGGCTGCGGCCATCATCATGGTGTCTGTGTTCGCCGGCTTTGTGTTCTCCCACCTGACCATGGTTCGTCCCATCGGCTTCGGCCTGGCGTTCGGCGTGCTGCTTGACGCGTTCATTGTCCGGATGACGCTGATCCCGGCCGCAATGCACCTGCTTGGCCGTTCGGCCTGGTGGCTGCCGAAGTGGCTGGACCGCATCCTGCCGGATGTTGACGTCGAAGGCGCCCGTCTGGTGGAACAAACGAACGACGACGGCGCGCGCCAGGTTCCGGCGTCGGACCCTGTGACGACAGGCCGCTGATCCTCACGGGCTGTACTATTCAGCCATGGCGCGCCCCCCGAAACCGGAACGGAAGAACGAGCTGCTCGAGCAGATCGTCGATCATCTCCTCGACAAGACGTTCGCGAGCCTGAGCTTCCGTACCCTTGCGGACGGCCTGGGCATCAGCAGCTACGTACTCGTGTACCACTTCGGTAACCGCGAGGAACTCATCAATGAGATCGTCCGCCATATTGAAGCGCGTCACGATGCTTTGAAGCCTGAGAACCCCGAGGGATTCACCCGGGAAGATTTCCGCACGTGGATCCTGGGTGCCTGGAGCTGGCTTCTGATTGAGCGAAACCGCCAGTTGCAGCGGCTCGAATTTGAAGCCGCTCTCCAGGACGCAGTGAGCGTCAATCCACGCGGCAGTGCCCTGAAGAAGTTCGCCTACTGGCATTCCTTCTCGGCAGACTGGCTGGTCAACCAGGGTATGCAGCGTGCGGAGGCCGAGTCCTCTGCGCGGTTGTTCACTTCGAGTCTGTACGGCCTGCAGTACGACTACGTCCTGAACCAGGATCGGGATTCCGTCGAACGGGCCCTGCAGTTGCTGATGGACCGCTTTTTCACCGGTCTTGACCTGGCTAATTCCCGGACGAACCCCTAAAGAACGACGAAGGGCAGGCCCTTTCGGACCTGCCCTTCACCATGTGCGTCGTGCAGCGCTGATGCCTAGAACTTGGTCGCGGCCTCGGCGTCAGAGTTCTGTGCAGCACCCGTCGCGCTGCCGAGGTTGGCGCGGAGCTTCGCACCGAGATCGGCATCGACGTTGGTCCAGTACTGGATGGCGCGCTCGCGGATGTCGGCGATGGTGACTCCGCTCACGGCACCGGTGATGGTCTCCAGGAAGCGGGCCTTCTCGGCGTCGTCGTAGACCTCGCGGTACAGCGTGCCTGCCTGGCCGAAGTCGTCGTCCTCAGCGTGGAGGCTGTGCGCGGCACGCACCAGGGCGCCGTCGTTCTCCCAGCCGCCCTCAGGCCCGGTCAGTGACGGATCTGCCGCAGGCCCGCCAACGGAGTTCGGTGCGTAGACCGGAGTCTGCGGCGAGTTGAAGAAGAAGCGTGAGCCGCCGTCCTTGGAGTAGTTGCGCACCTCGCTCTTGGGAGCGTTGACGGGCAGCTGCGCGTGGTTGGTGCCCACGCGGTAGCGGTGTGCGTCAGCGTAGGAGAAGATGCGTGCCTGCAGCATGCGGTCCGGCGACGCGGCGATGCCCGGTACGAAGTTCGACGGCGCGAAGGTTGCCTGTTCGATCTGCGCGAAGTAGTTCTCCGGGTTGCGGTTCAGAGTCAGCTTGCCCACCGGAATCAGCGGGTAGTCCGAGTGCGGCCACACCTTGGTGAGATCGAACGGGTTGAACCGGTAGTTCTTCGCATCCTCATACGGCATCACCTGGACCTTGAGGTCCCAGCTGGGGAAGTTGCCCTGCTCGATGTTCTCGTAGAGGTCGCGGATGTGATGGTCGGCGTCCGAGCCGGCGAGTGCCTCGGCTTCGTCGCCGGTCAGTGCCTCGTGGCCCTGTGCAGACTTGAAGTGGTACTTGACCCAGAACTTTTCTCCGGCTTCGTTGATCCACTGGTAGGTGTGCGAGCCGTAGCCGTTCATGGTGCGCCACGAGGCCGGGAGGCCGCGGTCGCCCATGAGCCAGGTCACCTGGTGCGCGGACTCGGGGGAGAGGGTCCAGAAGTCCCACTGCATGTCCGCATCACGCAGGTTGGAGCCGGGGAGGCGCTTCTGCGAGTGGATGAAGTCGGGGAACTTGATGCCGTCGCGGATGAAGAACACAGGGGTGTTGTTGCCCACGAGGTCGTAGTTGCCCTCGGAGGTGTAGAACTTCAGGGCGAAACCGCGGGGGTCGCGCCAGGTATCAGGGGAACCCTGCTCGCCTGCCACGGAGGAGAAGCGCAGCAGCGTCTCGGTCTGTGCGCCCTGCTGGAAGAGCGCTGCCTTGGTGTACTTGCTGACGTCCTCGGTGGCCTCGAATACGCCGAATGCGCCGCCGCCCTTGGCGTGCACAACGCGCTCGGGCACACGCTCGCGGTTGAACTGGGCGAGCTTCTCGATCAGGTAATGGTCAGTCAGCGGGATGGCGCCGTCGCGGCCCAATGCTGAGGAATTGCTGTCGTCGACAACGGGGGCACCCGATTGGGTGGTGCTGTAGTTGGCAGTCATGGATTCTCCTTCTTTCAGTGGTTTTCTACTTGTTCGGGAAGTTCTCGGGAATTCTGACGGCAGTCGGTGCACAGGCCCTGATAGACGACGTCGGCGATCTGGATGGTCATCTGGCTGGACCCGGGCGACCAGGAGGGCGTCAGGCACGGCGCATGTCCCACGGCGCAGTCCACGTCCTCGATCCGGCCGCACCCTGTGCACACGGCGTGGTGGTGGTTGTCGTTGACCCGGGTCTCGTACCGCGCGGGCGAGTTCGGGGTTTCGATCCTGCGCAGCAGTCCGCTGACGGTGAGGTCGGAGAGCACTACATAGACCGACTGGACTGTGATATCGGCGAGTTCGGCGCGAACCGCAGTAACGACGTCGTCGGCGGTTGAATGCGGCGACCGTTCGACGGCGGCGAGCACTGCGAGGCGCTGCTTCGTGACCCGGCGTCCCACTGAACGCAAGGACACAGCCCAAGTGTTCGCGGGGGCGGCATGTTCGGTCATGAAACCAGTCAAACATCTATTCTGAGCAATTCATAATAAGCCATACCTAACGGGCTACGCTGGATGAGGATGCCGGCGATGAAGGGTTGAAGAATGGGCCGTGGGCCATGGGATGACGTAGTCCTCGAGCGGGTGGATTGCAGCACGGTTACCGTGCGGTCGATTCGGTCCGAGGGGCGGCCGGTTGTGCTTGTTCATGGGATCGGAGTCTCTGCACGCTACTTCGAGCCGCTTGCCCGGGAGCTCGCCCGGAACACTTCGGTCTATGCGGTGGAACTTCCCGGGTTCGGGTCGTCTCCGGGGCCGCGCCGGGCACTTTCTGTACCTGAGCTGGGGGAGATTGTGCTGACGGTTCTGCAGCGTCTGGATCTCGGGGATGTGGTGCTTGTTGGGCACTCGATGGGCTGCCAGGTGGCAACCGAGACGGCGCTGCGGGATCCCAAGCGGATATCCAGGCTCGTGCTGCTCGGTCCCACCACCAATGACCACGAGCGCTCCATTCGGAAGCAGGCGCTGCGCCTGGCGCAGGACACCCTGAGGGAATCGCCGGTGGTGAACTTCGTCGTGTTCACTGACTATCTGCGCTCCATCGTGCCGTACCTCAGGACGCTCCCGGCCCTGGTGAATCATCGGCTCGAAGATGCAATAGCGGGTGTCACCTGTTCCGTGGTGCTCATGCGGGGAGGGCGTGACCCGATTGCTCCGGTGGACTGGCTGCGTCGCCTCGCCTCGGCCAACGGGCACGCGGCGATCGTCGAGGTCGAGGGCGCCCCGCACGTTCTCATGTACCACCATGCGGCGGAGACCGCGCACGGAATGCTGACGCGAGACCCGCATGCAGCTGCTTAGGCGCGGCCGGGCGTGGATCCTCGACTATGCCTACGTGGGCTTCTGGCAGGCGCGGGGCTTTCTCTTCCGCGGAGATGCCGCCCGACAGCTGTCCGGGGACAAGGCCCCCGTGATTCTGCTGCCGGGTATCTATGAGCCATGGCAGTTCATGCACCCGGTGGCGTCCCACCTGCACAAAGCGGGGCATCCGGTGCACGCTGTCACTGCGCTTGGCTACAACCGTGGAACCGTTCCCGCGATGGCTGAGCTGGTGGCGCAGTACCTCCGGGAACGGGACCTCACCGACGTCGTCCTCGTAGCCCACAGCAAGGGTGGGCTGATCGGAAAGTACGTCATGACCCTTCCGGATTCCGCGCCGCGTGTCCGCCAGCTCATTGCAGTGAACTCTCCGTTCTCAGGCTCGGTCTACGCCATGTTTGCGCTGCTGCCGAGCCTGCGGGCCTTCTCACCACGGAACCGGACCCTGAATGCGCTGCACGCCAACCTTGCGGTGAACTCCCGCATCACTTCGATCTACGGGACGTTCGACCCGCATATCCCGGGTGGAAGCGAGCTGGTCAGTGCCACCAACGTGCAGTTGGATGTGATGGGGCACTTCCGGATCCTCGGAAACGAGCGATTGCTGGAGGCGATCGACACCGCCATCGCCGAACACGCTCCGGACTGATCCGTCAGGACGGTCCGTTCAGCTTCGCGATCGCGACGGCGTCTGCCGGGCTTGAGAGCCACGGCTCGCCGTGACCGGTGAGCACCTTGTCGGCGGGTAGCGCCGCTATCCGGTCGAGGGAGTCCAGCGCCTGTGGTGAGTTGGCCGTTGCGGCTCCCGAGACGATCTGTGGCCCCTTCGTGCCGGTATAGGGATTCAGGGTGACCAGTGCGTCGCCCACGATCAGCGTTTGCCTGTCCGGGAAGTGGAGGGCTACGTGGCCGGCGGTATGGCCGGGAACGTGGATGACCTCCGGGGTGCCGGGAAGGTTGCCTGCGATTCCGGGCACAAGCGGCAGGGTGTCCGTGACACCGCGGACGGTAAGCGCGCCAGCCATCTTCATCCGGCCGATAATCGGGAGGCTCCGAGGGTTTCGAAGTACGACCGCAACCCGGTTCAGCTCGTGCTTGTAGCGATAGGGGTGCGCGGCAATGTAGGCGTCGTCGGGGTGGACAAGAATGGGCAGGCGGTAATGAGTGCGCAGTCTGGCGGCCGCGCCCACATGGTCAAAGTGCCCGTGCGTGAGAACCAGGGCCACCACTGAATCCTCGAATCCAAGTTCGCGGAGCGCGGCGCGGATGCGTGGCCAGATGCCGGGAAGGCCGGCGTCGATAATCATGACGCGACCGTCCTGCTCAACGAAGTAGACGTTCACGTGGGCGTGTTCGAGCCAGTGGATTCCTTCAGCAACCTCGCTGGTGAGCATGGCGATTTTCCTCCGCTTGGCGATCGGTGAGGCAGGGCTCTGTGAAAGCAACCCTAGCCATCGCTGGAAGGAAAGTCAGCAGGCTGATGAAAAGCAACTGGCAGTGTGAGTCGTTGCCAGAGGTAACCGCTTCGCCGGTAGACTTGCCCGGTGCCCAGACTCCTCGCAGATATCACTCCGCTGAAGGAAAGTCCGGCGTTTCGCAGACTGTACTTCGGCACGGCGCTGTCGGCGATCGGCACCAACCTCACCCTCGTCGCGGTCAGCCTGCAGGTCTACGACATCACAGGGTCCAGCCTGAACGTCGGCCTCATCGGGCTGTTTGCACTGGTGCCGCTGATCTTCGCCGGCCTCTATGGCGGCGCCGTCGCAGATGCGCATGACCGCCGCAAGGTGGCGCTGCTGTCCGGTCTGGGACTGTGGGCGTCAACCATCGGCATCGCAGTGCAGGCCTGGACCGGTGCCAACAACATCTGGCTGCTGTATCTCCTGATCGCTGTGCACAGCGGGTTCGCAGGCATCAACCAGCCCACGCGAACGGCCATCATCCCGCGACTGGTGCGCCCTGAGCTGCTGCCCGCCGCCAATGCGCTCTCCATGATCACGTTCGGGCTCGCCTTCACTGTCGGCCCCATGCTTGCGGGCGTGCTCATCGCCCAGGTGGGCTACGGCTGGACCTACACCATCGACGTCGTTACGTTCACCGCCGCGCTGTGGGCGCTGTTCCGCCTTCCCGCCATGCCGCCGGAAGGGCCGGTGCGCCGCGCCGGCCTTGCCACCGTCATCGAAGGATTCCGCTACCTCGGCACGCGGCCCAACATCCGGATGACTTTCCTCATTGACCTTGCCGCGATGGTCATGGCGCAGCCGCGCGTTCTCCTGCCCGCGGTGGGTGCGGTGTTCATCGGCGGCGGCGAGCTCACTGTCGGCATCCTGCTGGGAGCAAGCGCGTTCGGGGCGGTCCTCTCGGGACTGTTTTCGGGTCCGCTGGGGCATATTCACCGGCAGGGGCGGGCGGTCCAGTGGTCCGTGGCCGGCTGGGGCGCGTCGATCAGCGCCTTCGGGCTGGTGGTCATCCTCGCCGGACGCTCACCTGACGGCGGGATGACGCCGTGGATCATTCCCGCCGCCGTCTGCCTCCTGCTGGCGGGCGTTTCGGATTCGGTCAGCGGCGTCTTCCGCAGCACCATCCTGCAGTCAGCCACTCCGGATGCCATGAGGGGACGCTTGCAGGGAGTGTTCATCGTCGTCGTGGCAGGCGGCCCAAGGCTGGGGGAGCTGGTCGGCGGCGGGTTCGCGGAGTGGATCGGCGAGGGGTGGACGGCGCTGTGGGGCGGGATCGTGTGCATCCTGCTGGTCCTGCTGCTGGCCCGCCTCCAACCGCGCTTCGGCCAGTACGATTCCCGGAATCCGGAGCCCTGAACCTCTGTACTTTTGGCGAGTGCTACCGGCCCAGCAGCTTGTCGTTCAGTTCCTGGGCCCTGCGGTAGTAGTCGATGAGCTGCAACTGGGAGGCTGCCTCCGGATCCAGAACGACGACGGCGCGCGGGTGCAGCTGCAGGACTGACGCCGGGCAGAACGCACTCACCGGCCCCTCAACCATTGCCCGGACGGCGCCGGCCTTATTAGCGCCGAGCGCCACCAGCACCGCCTGGTGGGCTTCGCGGATGGTTCCAAGCCCCTGGGTCAGGCAGAGCTGGGGAACCTCACCTCCGGGGAAGAACCGTGCGTTGTCAGACCGGGTGGCTCCGGCGAGGGTCTTCACCCTGGTCCGGGAATTGAGGGACGACGTCGGCTCATTGAAGCCGATGTGCCCATTCGCACCGATGCCGAGGATCTGGACATCGACGCCGCCGGCTTCGCGGATGGCCGCGTCGTACCGGACGGCTTCGGCCCGCAGGTCTTCCGCGTCCCCGGCAGGTGTCAGCAGTCGGGATAGCGGGAGGTCCACGTGATCCACGAACTCGCGGCGAATGGTTGAGTGGTAGGACTGGTCGTGATCCAGCGGGAGCCCCGCGTACTCATCGAGCGTGAACGCTGTGGCGTCGCTGAAACTCAGCTGTTCTTCCCGATGGCGACGGATCAGCTCGCGGTAGGTTCCCGCCGGCGAACTGCCCGTCGCAAGGCCCAGCACTGCCGGCCCTTGCCGCACGCGTGCCTCGATGATGTCCGCGGCGCGCGAGCCGACCTGCTCCGGTGACTCACAGATGATGACCTGCACAGTTAAGACCTTTCCTTTGGTGCTGGCTGTTGCAGGGCACCTGAGCGGTACACCTGCAGTACTTCGAGCTCGTCCGAGGCGACCACCACATCTGCCCGCCGTCCGGGGCTGAGCATTCCGACGTCGTCGTTCCCGATGAGCCGTGCCGGAGTGGAGGATGCGGCCGCAACAGCATCGGCGAGGTTTATGCCCCAGTCGCGGCAGCGCCGCACGTTCTCCAGCAGGCGGCTGGTGCCTCCGGCGATGGCGCCGGCGGTCCCGTCCGGGGAAGCGAGCCGCGCGGTTCCATTGCGCACCTCGACGTCCAGGGTGCCGAGCGCGTAGTCACCGTCGCTCATGCCGGCGGCGGCCATGGCGTCCGTGATAAGAGCGATGCCGTCCGCGCCGACCAGGCCGAAGACCATCCGGACGGTGTCCGGGTGCAGGTGCGCGCCGTCGGCAATCAGTTCCAGGACCATGGAGTCCGGGGCGCGGCGGGCTGTTTCGAGCAGCACTGCGATCGGTCCTGGGCGGCGATGGTCCAGAGGAGGCATGCGGTTGAACAGGTGCGTGGCCGACCACGTCCCGCCCGGATTGTGCTCAAGGGCCGCACGCATCTGCGCCGCAGTCGCTGCCGTATGCCCGACCGACGGTACGACGCCGTGTTGCCGGCAGAGCGCTACCAGCTCGTCGAAGTGAGCGGTCTCGGGGGCCAGTGTGAGGGACCGTATGGTCCCGCGTCCGGCCTCCAGCCACTGGCGAAGCAGGGCCGGATCGCCGTCGATGATCGCCGCCGGATTCTGCGCCCCGCACATGTCGGCGGCGATGAACGGTCCTTCGAGGTGCAGGCCGGCGAGCGTTCCGTCGTCGACCAGGTCCCGCAGCGCCTCGATCTGTGCCAGCAGCTCATTCGCTGGTGCGGAGACCAGCGAGGCGAGCAGCGACGTCGTTCCGTTGGCCGCGTGGTGGGCCGCGATCGCCCTGGCTCCATTCGGATCGGCGGAGAACGTGTGCCCTGCCCCGCCGTGACAATGGAGGTCGACGAGTCCCGGCAGGATCACCGGGACCTGTTCAACGCGGTCTGGGGCACCGGACGGAAGGGCCGAGGCCGGGCCGCACCATTCGATGCGGTCCCCTGCGAGCCAGACGGCGCCGTCGTCGATGATATTGGCGGCCGGCTGGCCGGTCACCAGCCGGCCGCGGAGTACCCGGTCCTGGCCGGGCGCAGCGTCAGCTGGCATCTGGCCGGGAGTGGAAGTTTTGCGCAGCTCCGGTGACATCGACGCCGGCGGAGTCGCCGAAGCTGCACGAAATTTCAAGGCGTTGGGTGGGCTGCCTGCCACTGGGCGTCATGCGGGTCCTTAGGTTCTCAGGGGCGAACTCATGCTGGCCGGTGATTCCGATGGAGTGGGACGGACTCTCGGCGCGACTACTGGTTATAACCAGTTGTTCTGATATTACAGATACATGGAGAAAACACACAGCCACGGGGAGGGCCAGAAAGGCGAGCTCAAACATCTCCGGCTGCGGCGCCAGCTTCAGGAGTTGGCGCAAGGATTGAAGCCGGGCGAAGCGCTGCCCGGTGAACGCCAGCTCGAGGAGATGTTCGGGGTTTCGCGCATCACGGTGCGCAGAGCCATTTCCGACCTCGTTCGGGACGGCGAGCTGGTAAGGGAAAATGGCAAGGGCACCTTTGTGTCCCATGGCATGGTCCGTTCGGTGCTGCACCTGGCCTCCTTCAATGACGACATGCGCGCTGCCGGGTTCCAACCCAGCACCCGCGTGATCACAGCCGAGCTCTCTGAACCGCCGGACGCCGCTGCCTCGCACCTTCGCCTGACCGAGGATGCACCGGCATACCGGCTGAGACGCCTCAGGCTCGCCAACAATGCACCCGTCAGCGTTGACGAGTCCTGGCTCCCGACGGCGCTGCTGCCCAATCTCCTTGCCGAAGACCTGACCGGTTCCCTCTACCGAGTCCTGTCGACATCCGGGCATCCGGTGCGGCGCGTGGAACAGACCGTCCAGGCAAGTGCTGCGTCAGCGGAGATTGCGCCGCTGCTCGATATCCTGCCGGGGGCTCCGGTGCTCCTCTTCCATCGGCGCTCATTCACCGGGCCGGAAGAACCGGGCACTCCGATCGAGTATTCGATCTCCACCTACCGCTCCGACCGCTACCAGATCTCGATGACCCTCGCGCAATAAAGCGCTTCTACAGGGTCACAGCTGCCCCGTACCGCGACATACTGGGGTCATGGACAAGCTCACCAGCACGCAGATTCTCGACGCCGGGCTCACCGACTGGCGCCAGCTCGCACAGGGCATCCACGCCCGTTTCCGCACCGGCAGTTTCACTGCCGGGCTGCGGTTCGTGACCGCGGTCACCGAGGCCGCAGAAGCCGCCAACCACCACCCGGATGTCACCCTCACCTACCCGCACGTGGACCTGAAACTGATCAGTCACGACGTCGGCGCACTGACACAGCGCGATATGGACCTCGCGCGGGCCATCAGTTCCATCGCGCACGAGCAGGGCCTGACGCCGCAGCCCGGGGCGCTCGCCGAGATCGAACTCGCGCTCGATACTGCAGCGCTTGCAACTGCCGGGCCATTTTGGGCCGCGCTGCTCACTGGCGACGCCGGCAATGTGGACGGGGACGACGTCGTCGACCCTTCCGGCCGGGTTCCGCTGCTCTGGTTCCAGGGCACAGACGCGCACGAGACCCCGCGGCAGCGGTTCCACCTCGACGTGTGGGTGCCTCACGACGTCGCTGAAGAACGCATCGCAGCGGCCGTCGCCGCAGGAGGCACCGTCGTCGATGATGCGCAGGCGCCGTCCTTCACCGTTCTGGCCGACGGCGAGGGCAACCGCGCCTGCGTCTGCACCGTCCTGGAGCGCTGACGGGCTGCGGAACAGTGTGCGGCGCAGCGCCGTTGTACCGGTAGGTAAGTCAACAAGGAGACCAGGTGCACAACCACTTCAATGGGGCCAAAACGGCCCTGCTTTTCGGATCCCTCATGGGGATCTTCCTGCTGTTCGGTGCGGTGATCGCTTCGGCTACGCGCAGCTCGGCGTTCCTCTGGATCTTCGCGCTTATCGGTGTCGGCTCCATCGCGTACAGCTACTGGAACAGCGACAAGCTCGCTATCCGCAGCATGAAAGCCGTTCCGGTGACGGAGCAGCAGGCTCCCGCGATGTACCGCATCGTGAGGGAGCTCAGCACCAAGGCGGGCAAGCCAATGCCCCGGCTGTACGTCTCGCCGACCATGGCGCCCAACGCGTTTGCCACCGGCCGCAACCCGGAGAACGCGGCGGTCTGCTGCACGCAGGGCATCCTGCAGATCCTCAGCGAGCGCGAGCTGCGCGGTGTGCTGGGGCATGAGCTGATGCACGTCTATAACCGCGATATCCTGACCGGGTCAGTTGCGGCCGCTGTTGCCGGCGTCATTACCTCCGTTGCACAGATGTTCGCCTTCACCGGGCTCATGGGCGGCAATCGGAACTCGGGCGGGAACCCGATCGCCGCTCTGCTACTCGCCTTCCTTGCGCCAGTCGCTGCAGGGCTCATCCAGATGGCCATCGGCCGAACCCGCGAGTACGACGCCGACGAAGACGGCGCCCGCCTCACCGAAGATCCCCTGGCACTCGCCTCCGCCCTGCGCAAACTCGAGCGCGGTACCCAGCAGGCGCCGCTGCCGCAGAGCCAGCAGCTGGTCAACACCTCGCACCTGATGATCGCGAATCCGTTCCGCGGCGGCGGGGTGAAGAAGCTGTTCGCATCCCACCCGCCGATGGCGGAGCGCATCACCCGCCTCGAGGGTATGGCCGGCCGCACGCTGCAGTAAATATCCTGTTTCGCCGGATCCCGCCGATCCCGCCGGATCCCGCCGCACCCCGTCGTATCCCGTCGTATCCCGCCGGATCCCGTCGTACCCCGTCGTATCCCGCCGCACCGTCCCACCGAATCGCCGGTTTCACTGGGAATGTCTAGACATTCCCAGTGAAACCCGTGATCCACTGGGACGGTTTGTTCGACAAAGGCAACCAAACGACGACGGCGACGCCCCCTCTCAAGGGTGCGTCGCCGTCGTCGTTGGTTGCCTTGAATGCCTACCGCATGTTCACGAACTGGAGGTCAGCCTCGTCGAAGTTCTTGAGCAGCGTCATGGTGGCCTGCAGGTCATCGCGGGACTTGGAGCTGACGCGCAGCTCGTCACCCTGGATCTGGGACTTGACGCCCTTGGGGGCCTCGTCGCGGATGAGCTTGTTGATCTTCTTGGCGATGTCCTGTGCGATGCCCTCTTTAATGGTGGTCTCGAGGCGGAATTCCTTGCCTGAGGCGTAGGGCTCGCCCGTGTCGAGGGACTTCAGCGAGATGCCGCGCTTGATCATCTTGGACTGCAGGACGTCGAGCACAGCGAGGACGCGCTCTTCCGAGTTTGCCTTCATGAGGATCATCTCGCCGCTGAAATCGACCTCGGCACCGACACCCTTGAAGTCGTAGCGCTGGGCAATTTCCTTCTGTGCCTGGTTCAACGCGTTGGCGACTTCCTGCTTGTCTACCTTGCTCACAACGTCGAATGTGGATTCGCTGGCCACCGTTGCCTCCTTCTGATTGGTATTTTTCCTGCTCCTACCCTAATTCACAGCTTCGCGACAGGTGGCGTTCATGTGCGGGTGAAACGGTGGGAACCTCAGTCGTTCTCAGGAGGAACTCTTGACCGCGCAATCGCGTCGCTACTTTGTCCACGCCCGACATGCTGTTGCGGGGTCGCTGATCATGGCAGCCTCACTGACAGGGGTGGGAGTGGCGCCGTCGGTCGCCGCATCGCCCACAGTTACCCGGCCGCAGGAGCCGGATTCTGAGGCAGCATCCTCGTCCGCCGACCGGTTGAAGGGCGTCCGCTCGGATCTTGAGAACGCTGTCGGTATGGGGCTGGTGACCGCGGACCAGGCGAAGGGTTTCTATGCGCAGATCGAGCGTCGGGTGGCGTCCGGTCGCTGAATTCGGCTGCGCCGGCCCACGATTCGATAATGCGCGGGATGTTCTGTAAAGTTATTTTGCCTGCGGACGGCGATCCGCAGGTGGTCTTCCTGAAGAGTTCTTCTTCACGAGACGTTCGGCAGATTACCCGAGCGGCCAAAGGGGGCTGACTGTAAATCAGCTGGCACAGCCTACGGGGGTTCGAATCCCTCATCTGCCACTTCGCCGGTATCACGGGGAAGTAAGCCCGTTCGAATCTCTTCGGAGGTTCGGGCGGGCTTCTTTCTTGCCCTCTTGTGGGGGAAATTGTGGGGGATGCGTCCGGATCAGGCGCTAAAAGCCCTCGCGTAGGCGGCGCTCACGTCGTCGTTCAGGCGCTTGTCCTTCACCACGTCGAAATACAGGTCAGCGGTAACTGTGATGGTCGAGTGGCCGAGGATCCGGGACACGACGGGGAGCGGCAGACCGTTCTGCAGCATGATCGTCGCGGCCAAGTGCCGGAGGCTGTGAAACACAACTTTCGGGAGTCCAGCACGTTCGGCCATCCTCCCGAACGTCTTGGACACGTTGTTCGGATTCAGTGGGAATCCCAGAGCATCCGTGAATACCAGCCCTTGCCCGTTGCTCCATGCCTCACCAGCCACGAGACGTTCCCGGCCCTGCTGCGCCTTCCATGCCTTGAGGACATCCGGAACCCATCCCGCGACAGGCACCCAACGATCCTGGCCCGCTTTCGTCTTTACGGGCTGGAACCGGATCTCCCGGCCCTGCAGCTGCGCCTGTTGTCGGACGGTTAGGTGACCGGCGTCCAGGTCAACATCCGACCAGCGGAGCCCGCATACTTCCCCGAGCCGCATACCCGTCCCGACCGCGAACAGCACCAGCGGAGCCAGCCGCTCGACGTGGCTGTTACCCGTGCCGCCCTCAGCCTGGACTTCCATCCATGACCGGAACCGGGCGAACTGTTCCGGCGTCCACACGTCCCTACGTTCCCCGGCTTCCTTTGCCACGTGTGCGCCTATGGTGGGGTCTCGGTGTAGCTGACCCGTCCGGAGGGCATCGCGGACTGCGGAACGCAACGTGGCAACGATCCTGCGCTCTGTAGAGGCGCTGACCTGCTGATTGGGTGGCTTGTCCGCGTTGGCCTTCCGGATCCTGACCAGCATCCCGTCTATGTCGGCCGCTTTCAGATCGGTGAGCCGCACCCGTCCGATGTTGGGGAGCAGGTAGTTAGTCAGATGCCCGCGATAGCTTTTGATCGTGGCGGGCCGGATCGTCCGCGCGGTTTCTTTCGCTTCCAGCCAGCGGGTCAGGTAAGCGCCCGTGGTTTCCTTCCTGCGGTCCGTTTCCAGAGTCCCGAGCTTGTACGCCTTGACCGCAGCGTCCCGGGCATCCTTCGCGGTCGCAGCGTCGGGGAACCCGGACTCCCGAACCCGCAGCCGCTTCCCGTCCGGGCCGGGTGGGAACTCCACCTGGAACGCCCACTTGTGCCGCTTGCACCGGGCAGGGCAACCCGCCTCACACCGCTGATAAACGCCTTGTTGCTTAGCCATCGTTCTTTCCTTTCGCCGGAGGGACGAGCCCCATTTTCTTCGCTCTGTTGACCCACGTATTCACGCGGTTGAGCCACGACTTTTGATCGCCGTTGGCTTCGTTCTCGTAATCCTTGAACTTGAGCAGCTGCGCGGCGACGGCTTGCACCGGATTATGCACAGCCGGCTCGTCGCGATACTCGGTGTAGAGCGCCGCAACCAAAGGGAAGTGGCCTTCCGGGAGGGTTGCGTTCCCGCGCGTGGACTTCGGTACCTGTCTCCGCGTGAAGGCGGCGGGCTTGGAGTACCCGTGCGATTCCCAGAGGTTTGCCAGTGCGTCATGCAGGTAGCCCAACTGGAGGCGGGAGTTCGCGATAACCGTTGCCATCCCCCGGAACGTCTGCGCGGGATCTATTGACTGACCGTTGCGCCCTCGCACTTCGAAACGAATGGGGCGCGCTTCCCCGTCCCCGACTTCCCAAGTGATCTGTGCAAGCCAGGGGTCGGGCTCGTGGATGTCGTACTTCACCCCTTGCAGCAGCCACTTCCTCATTTCCGGGTCTGACCACTCGGGAGGCTTCGCTATCCCCCGGAACCGTTGCCCGGTTACGCCTTTCGCGCCTCCGAACGATGTGGTGATGGTGAATGTCTCCATTGCTCCCTGCCGTATATCCGGTTCCCGAATTACTTGTACGCCTCTAAGTGTACGTCTTGAAAGATCAATACGTACACAATGGAGGCATGACAAGCCAAGAGAGGGATGAAGCGATGACTTCGGAGGAAGTGCTGGCCCTGCCACCGTCGATGGACCTGGAGGCGGCGTGCAAGGCGTTGGGGATCTCACGGGTCACGGGGTACAGGCTCGTAAAAGCTGGGGAGTTTCCCTGTCCAGTGGTCCGCCTGGGCCGGGTGATCCGAGTACCTAAGCCGGGTCTGCTGCGAGTGCTCGGGCTCGATCAATCACAGCCGATCAGCAACGACTAACAGCGGAAAGGGAGCACTTCGAATGGACGCAAGATTCCCGGTTCGATATCTGACAGACCGGCGAGTTTTGAGATTGAGCGGCGACCAATTTCGAATGTGGGTAATGGCGACGGCATGGAGCGTCACCAACAGAACTGACGGGCTCATCGACGGCGCAGACCTTCCGCTGATCCCGTCCGCAACGGCAAGGGAAGCGGCTGCACTGGTCAGCGCTGGCTTATGGCGGGTATCAGGCAGCGGTTGGACTATCCAGGACTTCGACAGCACACAGACCAGCAGCGCGGAGATTGAGCGGTTGGAGCGGAAGCGCCGGAATGACCGCGAGTACAAAGCGAAGGTCAGGGCGCAGGGCAAGGGACCGGATGTCGTGCCCGACAGTCGGTCGGATGTCCGGTCGGACATCGAGTCGGATGTCCGGTCGGACATCGAGTCGGACATCGGGTCGGAAGTCGTGTCGGACGGTAAAGGCAAGAGCAAGAGCAAGAGCAAGCTGCAAGGACAACAGGCTGAACCTGAAAGTTTCGCGTATCCGGAGGACGGGAAAGCGTTGCAGGTTCGGCAGTGGATCGAGGGCAACGGCATCACGTCACCGGCTGAGCTTGCAGAGGCTCGCGGGATGGATGAAGCCGAGGCGGTCAAGTGGTGGGGGTCCGCGTTCCCGGGTTGGAGGGCTGCCTGATGGCTTTCATGGATGGGTTCCCTTGTGTGACTGACGGGTGTGAGGGGCTGGCCGCTGATGGTCGTCCGACTTGTGATGCCTGCCATGACCGGAACGGGTTCCCAGAGGGTTACTCGCGCTCGCGGGATGAGGCGTGGCTGAACTACAAGACGTGCCACGAGATCCGGTTCATCCCTCTCCCGGGTCCGGGCTGTAACTCGCACCCGGTGACGCCCCGCCCGGACTTCTGCGTCCCATGCCGAGCACTGACCAAGCACGAAACCACCGATTCCCCGGACTGGGGAACAAACGCCTTAGGAGGCACATCATGAAAATCAGCTGGACATCACTAGAGGAACATCGCCGGAGTGCGCAGACTCTCGACCGGGTACGGGCTGCGTTCCTCAATCAGCGGGATCCCCGCGTCAATCCGGGCTTGAAAGCCGCCATGGACGCCGTTGCCGTTGAGGGTCACCCGGATCAGGTGGCCGACCTGAACACCCTTATCGGCGTTGCTGAGCGCCGGTTCGGTACTACCCCCGAGGGAGGCGCAGCATGAGCGACTACAGCCGGGATATGTCCATGGATGATCGGATCGGGGAGCTTCAAGCAGCGTCGAAGCGTGGCCGGGACATCCGTAAGTCCGGGCCGCTGAACGCGTTGAGGCGCTCTGTGGAGGTCCATGGCTCCATCGATCAGATCCGCGCCGTGGGGGAGCTTGTGTGCCGCGCGGAAAGCAAGTTCGGTGCTCTCAAGGTAGACCAGAAAGGAATGACGAAATGAGCAGCACGGTAGAACGGCAGTGTGACGAGATCTTGACGGACATGTTGCACGCGGTGGCACGGCTCGATGACCCGCGCCGGGATCGGGCCGCATGGATCCGGGTCGAGTTGAACGGGACACCCGCACAGAAACAGCGGTTGCGGAGGATCGAGGAGGTAGCCGAACGTCAGGTCGAAGTGAACCGGCTTGAAGCGTTGGGCGGGAAGAGAGTCCAGGAGGAGCGGGAATCGACGCGGGATTCTGCTGCTGACAGGAAGCTTGAACGGCAGCGGTTCTTGGACGGTGAGCGATGAGCACCGCGAGGAAGCCGAAGCCGCCGACAGCGGAGGAGCTACGCGCTGAGATCGTCGCGGAGGTCACGGCCGAGCTTGAGCGGCTGGCAGAGGTTGACCGGGAAACCCGGGAGGAGATCAGCCGGTTGGACGCTGAGCATGACGTCAAGCTCGACCGTTGGCAGGTCGACTGTGCGGAGGCTCGCGCCGAGTACCGGCCGGAACCGCCGCGCCCGGAGCGGGAGAGCATCGCCCAGCTGCAGCAGCTACTTCACCGGCTGCACGAGGCCCGAACCGCAGCGCATGATCGCGCCGAGAAGATGCTGGGACACCAGAAGCTCATGATCGAGAGCCGATGGCAGGAAGCCAGGGAAACCCTCACGCGGAGGACAGAGGAAGCGCTGAAACCGTTGGAAGCTCTCGCGGTGGAGGTAGGGGACTGGCGCCGTCTGCTCTCCGATGCACGGCTGGCAGATGAACGGGTCAAGGGTGTTCGTCTCCTGAACGGGGAGGCGTCCCGGATGCGGTCAAGTATCGGCGTCCCGGACTTGCAGGCACTCGCAGCCGGAACGGATCCGCTGGCACCCGCGCCGCTCCCGCCGACCAGCGCGCGGGATAAGGAAGCCGCCGACCGGGGCGAACGGGAAGCGTTCCGCAGGAGTCAGGACAAAAGTCAGGGCGGGACATGGCGGCAAACGTGAGCGGAAACGACAGAAATGCGCGGTTATCGCGAAAACAGGAGGCCGCACTGGCCGCGCTCGCCGTCGTCGGCAGCACAAAGGAAGCCGCCGAGCGTGTAGGGGTAGCTGAATCGACCGTGCGCCGATGGTTCGCTTCCGAGCCGTTCAGGGAGGCTTACCGGCAGCAGTCACGCGAGTTGAACGGTGAAGCGCTGGATGATCTGCGGATGGCGCAGAAAGAGGCCGTGCGGGTGCTCCGAGCGGGTCTGTCAGCGGAGAGCCCTGCAACTCAGGTCCGGGCCGCGTCGAGACTGTTGGAAGTCGGGTTGAAGATCCGGGATGACGACATTGAGGCACGGCTGGCCGACCTTGAGCGGAGGGCCGAACCATGAGCGACGTCGAGCGGAGGTTGCGGGTGCTGGAAGCCCGGAACGAGATCCTGCACGGTGACAGTTCCGGGCCGAGCATGGCCGAGTTGGGAGAGCTTGGCAGGCTGACCGTGGCCGCGTTGGAGTCCTGGGACTCGATCCGTGGGGACGCGGTACAGGCTAAAGCCGCTTTCACCCTGATGAGAGTTGCAAGCCTCGCGTTGGACGTGCTGCAGGGCCGCGAGATCGTGGAGTCCGTACAGGTCGAGGTCCGCGCGCTGATGTCACCCACCCGGGAGCGGTTCCGGGTCTACGGATGGCAGGAGCACAAGCACCCGGACGCGCTGGCGCTGTTCGAGCAGCTGCAGCGGGAAAGGCACCTGTGAGCCGTTGGGATCCTGCCCGGGCACTGGGAGAGCCGGTACGTCTGTGAGGAACGCGTAAGGCAGCCTGCGGACGATGGCCGGAAGGAAAGCGATGACTCGAAGAGGTCAGTTCTAGGAACTGACCTCTTCGCCTGCCATGGAAGCTTCGAGCTTCTCAGGTGAGAAATCTTCGAAGGGGATCTTGGTCGGCAGGGCAAGGATGGTAGAAGACTTCGAGATGATGCTTTCCAGCGCCAGGAACTCATGAACGGCCGACCAGATCTCTACCCAAGGTGCGGGGATCTCCGTCCAGATTGCTTCGCCCGTTGGCCAGTGAAGCTCACCGCGTAGTGTGAATGATCGCGGGTCGTCCTTCCCCGGGCGTCTCAAGACGGTGAACCCCGCTCCCTCAAGCGCCTGCTCGATCACTCCCGTATTCACGAAAGCCGCGATCAACAATCGGCCGTGCAGCATGTCGGAGATAGCTCTATGAGGGATGTCGTATGCAGTGAACGGAAGCACGAATCGGGCGAACTCATTGTCCTCGGCTATAGGGATCTGCTGGATTGTGAGGCGGTTACGTTCTCCTAGCGCCTCCTTGACGATGCTCTGTTGGATACGCGTGTTGAGGTCGTACTTCTTGACGTCCCCCGGCTCCAATCCTTGAGCGTTATACCAGATGCCGTACCCGACGAACTCATCGATCGAGAAGTACGAGAAGCCCTCTCGCCGTGCTTCGCGAATGGTTCGTCTCAGCTCGGCCCAGTGTGGTTTTTCCTCGTAATCGGCCTCAAGAGCCAAGTGCAAAGTGTCGCCGATCTTATTCACTTTGTCGGCTTCCGCAGTGCGGTAGGCGACTGCTTCGACCATTCGCTCGAACTGCTTGGGGATACGGCGGTCTTCCCTGCGTTTCTGGGTAGAAGCGTTAGTGTCCTGGGGGATAGGAGACGCTTTCAACTCGGGAATAGGGCGGGCCGAGACCTCCGGAAAGGACTCCGTTCCAATCGCGGAAACTCGCAGGTCAAGAGACACTGAACCGTCGTCCCCTTCGGTTTGCGAGATGCGCGTCGTTTTTATTTCCAACGTGCGAAAGAACCGTTCACTGGAGTCGTCGCCAAACGAGAGTAGGGTCAGATCTCCTATGCGGAGACAGTCCGTTATGTCATGGATGATGGGCAGTCCCCAGCCCTCATTCAAGAAATTCGCGGCTGAGATTCCTACCCCACGGCTTCCATCGTCCTCTTTTGGGGCCAAAGGGACGCGCGCGTTTTTGCCCAGTGCATAGATGGCTTGCTTGTCGTGAAGTAACACCCGCCAAGCCAGACCGTCTCCGACTCTCCGGGAGTGCCAGCGCACGACTCGCAGCTCCCGCAAGTGAGCAATTAGCGCTCTGTCCCGCCTTGCTTTGGGTTTCACTGCAGCTATTTCTCGCTGGATGTCCCGCTGTAGCTCGGCGACTTGCGATTGATGATCAATGAAGGACTGCAGCCCCTCGGCTAAGAAACCGCGCTTGGAGCTTCCCTTGGCAAGAGTTTCGATACGGCGTAGATAGGAGCGAATCACTCGCTCTTCGGCTTTCCCCATTGGGACAGTATTTCCTACCCGCGCGACAGTGAAAGCCCGTTCCCGTTTTGTGGCTGGCCCGCTCGGCGCAGCGAAGACGTGACCCGCCTGCGAGAGGGCTTGTACGCACCGCCAAAGGGCTATCAGGACGTGCAGGATTTTGTGGGGGATTTGTGGGGGAAAAGGTGCTCAAACGGGACTACAGGGGATAACAGGAGCGCTGAGCCCTTACGGAAAATCCGCAGAAACTCAGCGCTCCAGGCTATTCCCGGCTACAGCTGATAACTCGGAAGCGGCAACTGTAAATCAGCTGGCACAGCCTACGGGGGTTCGAATCCCTCATCTGCCACTCGCCACGAAAGGCCCGTACTACCCGGAAATCCAGGGGAGTGCGGGCCTTTCGCTTTGGCCGCACTTGATCAAGGAGCGCTTTCAGCGCCAAGCGGGTGAATGTCCCAGAGATAGCAGATTGTGCTCGCGTCTGTGTTGTGCAGAGTGTTGAAGTAGAGCCACTGCCAGCCTGTAGCGTCGTTGTTGTCCGCCGGTGCAGGAGGGCACTGATCAGGCGTATGCCAGCGTTCACCGTCGAAAAGGTGGTGAACATTGCCGCTCGGGGTTGCCGGTGGCTCCGCGCCGTGCGGCCCCCGAGGCAGGACGAGCTTTTCTTTCAACGTGGTTGCAGGCGCAATTGCATATAGTTCCGTGCGTCCTGGATCAGGAATGAAAGGGAGTTGCGAGAACAGTTCGTCGAGCAGAGCGATGCTGCGTTCGAGTGAATCTTCAGCATCCAGTTGGTGGGTGAGGATCAATGCCGTATGGCGGGCCATCTTCGTCCTTCCGTAGCGTTTCGTCGGCGAAACTGACGCTATTGGAAGCTCCATTTCGAATGGGGCTCCTACGACAGATTGTGGATAACCGCCTTCGATCCAAGCCACGTTGTACCAAGCGGCCTCGCGCAGAGCGAACAGGACGAGACATCTCCGCCGATTCTCGTTAGCGTGAAGATATGGCAACTATTGACATCACCGAGGCAACCTTCCCCGAGACCATCGAAACGAACGACATTGTCTTCGTCGATTTCTGGGCCGAATGGTGTGGCCCGTGCAAGCAGTTTGCTCCCGTGTACGACGCCGTGTCCCAGCAGCACAGCGACGTCACCTTCGCGAAGGTGGACACTGAAGCCGAGCAGTCGCTCGCCGCGGCAGCAGGCATCACCTCCATCCCCACGCTGATGGCGTTCCGCGAGAAGGTCCTGGTCTTCTCGCAGCCGGGTGCGCTGAACAACAACCAGTTCACCGAGTTGGTCGACGCAGTCAAGGCACTGGACATGAATGAAGTCCACGCGCAGGTCGCCGAGCAGCAGGCCAAGGCCCAGGTTGACGGTGCGCAGGCTGACGGTGCTCAGCCTGAAAGCGCGCAGCGCCAGGCATAACAAGACTTCATCGCGAAGGCTTCGGCACCCGTCAACAGCGGGAGCCGGAGCTTTCGTGCGTTTAACCCAGCACGTGCACACGATCCTGCATCTTCTGACCCAGAACGACCACGTCGGCAACGCCACCTGCCGAGAACCAGCGGCTGGGAAGAGCACAGCAGTTGAGAAGCTGCAGGATTCTGCCCCTAACCACAGAACCTACCGCCGCCGGTGGTCCTCCGGTGAGAGCCGCGGCCCGTACGCCTGCTTCCGGAATCCGCTGGCATAGAGCATCCGCACCACCCGTTGACGCTGGCCGGCCCAAGGTCTGAGCAATTCGAGCATCCCGGCGTCGTCGGTGCGCTCGCCAGTCAGCGCCGCCCCAACGAACGCCGCGAGGTGGAAGTCGCCCACCGAAATCGAATCGGGACACCCGTGCGTGCGCTGAAGCACCTCGGCAGCAGTCCAGACGCCGATTCCCGGAAGGGAACACAGTCCGGCGTGCACGCCCGCAGCATCAAGTCCCGCCAGCCGCTCCAGGCCGGACGCGACCCCGGCAGCCCGCAGCGCTGCCGCCGACCGCTTCGAATCAACCCCTGCCCGGTGCCACTCCCACGACGGAACCCGCCGCCACTGCGCAGCAGTAGGAGGCAACCGAAGCTCCCGCGGAGCTCCGGGCGCAACGGGCGCCGGATCGCCGAAGCGGGTCACCAGGTACCGCCATGCACGCTTCGCCTCAAGCCCCGTCACCTTCTGTTCCAGAATCACGCGCACGACGGCGTCAAGCATCCTTCCGGTCGCAGGTAGCCGAAGGCCAGGGTGAAGATAGCGGCCCTTCCGGGCCAACTCCGGCAGCTCAGCGGCAAATGTGGGGGAGTCGAACCGGCTCCAGTCATCGGCCAAACCCGCCAGCCGCGGAACTGAGGCAAGGGCAAGGGAAGCACCCGGTCCCCACGCCGTCGCGTGCACGGAAGATGACCGCAGCCCACCGCGCTGGGACAAGCGAAGGGTGGCCGCGCCGTCGTCGTTCCGGAAAGCCATCCACACCGCGCCTTCACGGAACACGACAGTGGGATCGGAAGGACCGCACTGCAGCGGTCCCACGGAAGGCAGTAGTGCGTACGGCTCATGGAGCTCCCACTCCGCCGACAGGGCGGCCGGGGCGGAAGCGGTGATGGTCATGCTGTTAATGCTCGCACGTAGCCGTGACACTTCCATCGTTCAGGACTGTCACAGCCTCGCGGTAACTTGTTAACCATGAAGTTCGCCAACTCCGTCCTGGATCTCATCGGTAACACCCCCCTCATCAAGCTCAACAACGTGACTGATGGCATCGCCGCCACCGTCCTGGTGAAGGTGGAGTACATGAATCCCGGCGGGTCGGTGAAGGACCGCATCGCCGTCAAGATCATCGACGCGGCAGAGAAAGAGGGCAAGCTGAAGCCCGGTGGCACTATCATCGAGCCCACGTCGGGTAATACGGGCGTCGGGCTTGCGCTTGTTGCCCAGCAGCGCGGGTACAAGTGCATCTTCGTGGTCCCGGACAAGGTGGGGGTGGACAAGCGCAACGTCCTCGCAGCCTACGGCGCCGAGGTGGTTGTCACCCCGACGGCCGTTGCGCCGGACAGCCCGCAGTCGTACTACGGCGTCTCGGACCGACTCACCCGCGAGATTCCGGGCGCGTTCAAGCCCGATCAGTTCTCCAATCCCAACGGCCCGCTCAGCCACTATGAGAGCACCGGCCCAGAGATCTGGCGGGACACTGAGGGCCGGATCACGCACTTCGTCACAGGTGTGGGCACGGGCGGCACCATCAGCGGCACCGGCCGCTACCTCAAGGACGTCTCGAAGGACCGCGGGTCGGGCGCCGTACGTGTCATCGGCGCAGACCCTGAGGGTTCGGTCTACTCCGGCGGCACCGGGCGTCCGTACTTCGTCGAGGGCGTCGGCGAGGACATGTGGCCGGACGCCTATGACCCGGCGGTTCCTGACCAGATCATCCCCGTGAACGACGCCGAGAGTTTTGCCATGACCCGCAGGCTCGCCCGTGAGGAGGGCCTGCTGGTGGGTGGATCGTCGGGTATGGCGGTAGTGGCTGCGCTCCGTGCGGCGAAGGACCTTCCCAAGGAGGACGTCGTCGTCGTTCTCCTGCCTGACAGCGGCCGCGGCTACCTGGGGAAGATTTTCAATGACGACTGGATGAAGTCCTACGGTTTCATGGACAGCGGCGATGAGTCGTCGGTCGGCGAGGTGCTCCGCTCGAAGAACGGCGCGCTGCCGGACCTCGTGCACACGCATCCGAACGAGACCGTTCGGGACGTCATCATGATCATGAATGAATTCGGCGTGTCCAACATCCCGGTCCTCTCGCAGGAACCGCCGGTGGTCATGGGAGAAGTCCTCGGCTCGGTCGATGAGCGGCACCTCACGGAGAAGATTTTCCACGGCACTGCCAAGCTCACCGACAAGATCTCCGAGCACATGGGGGAGAAGATGCCGATCATCGGCTCACTCGAGTCGGTGACCACTGCGCGGGAGCGGCTCCAGGGCAGCGACGCCCTGATGGTCACCTTTGTCGGGGCGCCCGTGGGAATACTTACGCGCCATGACCTGCTGACGTATCTGAGCAGCTAAAGCTTCCTAACGATTGGAAAGGTGAGCAATGCCTTCATCGAACGGCTTCAACACGCGCGCGGTCCACGCGGGGCAGACCCCGGACCCAACCACGGGAGCGGTCATTCCGCCGCTGTACCAGACAACCACTTTCGCGCAGGACGGCATCGGCAAACTGCGCAACGGATATGAGTACGGCCGCGGCACCAACCCCACCCGCGATTCCCTACAGTCCCAGCTCGCAGCTCTTGAGGGGGCGGAGCACGCATTCAGCTTCTCCTCCGGCCTCGCGGCCGAGGACGCCCTGATCCGGGCAGCACTGAGGCCCGGCGACCACATTGTCCTGGGCAACGACGCCTACGGCGGAACCTACCGGCTCATCAACCGCGTACTCGCAGACTGGGGCATCACCAACTCAGCGGTGGACATGTCGGATCTCGACGCCGTCGAAAACGCGGTGAAGTCCGGGAACACCCGCATGGTCTGGGTTGAGACGCCGTCCAACCCGATGATGAAAATTACGGACATCGCAGCCATCGCCGCCGTAGCAAAGGAGGCCGGCGCGCTGCTGGTGGTCGACAACACGTTCGCCACCCCGTACCTGCAGCAGCCGCTCGCGTTCGGTGCCGACGTTGTTGTGCACTCGACCACGAAGTACATCGGTGGCCATTCCGACGCAAGCGGCGGCGCCGTCGTCCTCAATGATGCTGACCTCGCCGAAAAGGTGGGCTTCATCCAGTTCGCGGTGGGCGCTGTGTCTGCCCCCATGGAGGCGTGGCTGACCACGCGCGGGCTGAAGACTCTCGGTGTGCGGATGGACCGGCACAGCTCCAATGCGTTGGCTATCGCGCAGTGGCTTCAGGGCCGTGAAGAAGTGGAGCGCGTGTACTACCCGGGCTTGGCGGATCACCCCGGCCATGAACTGGCGGCGCGGCAGATGCGCGACTTCGGCGGCATGATTTCGGTGTCCTTCAAGGGCGGCGAGCAGGCCGCGCGCACCGTCGCTGAATCCACCGAGCTCTTCACCCTGGCGGAATCCCTCGGCGGCATCGAGTCGCTGATGAACTACCCGTCCGAGATGACGCATGCGTCGGTCAAGGGCACGGAGCTGGCGGTGCCTGAGAATCTGGTGCGCCTGTCCGTCGGCATCGAGGATGTCGAGGACCTCATCGCGGACCTCGAAAAGGCATTCGCGAGCCTCTAGGAGATCAGCGCTTCCGGAACGGGCTCACTGTCCGGCTGGCCAGCCGCACCCATTTGTTCTGGGGCTTGGGGCTGATCCGCTGGAACCAGGCCGTGGACGTCGGAAGCCACATCAGCACCACGCCGATCAGCATGACCACGCTCACCACGGACAGCCCGGGCGTGCGGCGGACCAGGATCGGCACTCCAACAATGAGCCCGATCGTGGTCAGAAGTTCGCGCGCGCCGCGTTTGCCCCGCCGGAGGCCCAGAACCAGCACCAGTTGAATGACGGCGAGTCCGCCCAGAAGCGCGCCGAGGCCGATCAGCCCCGCCCGGTCTATTTCCTGGGCCGCCGCAGAGATCAGGAAGCTCGCGGCGGCGATCAGGAACAGGACGCTGACCAGCACCTCCACGGCAATCGCTGCCCGAATGGTCAGCGGCCGTGGCGGAAGGTCGGGGCGGGGCTGTCGTGCCACGTCAGCCCCGGGGAGCTACGACGCCGGTGCGTGCGACGTCGTCGTAACGGTAGACCTCTTTGCCGCCGATCCAGACGGTGAGCGCACGCTGCATGACATCCAGCGGATCACCGCTCCAGAGGACGACGTCGGCGTCCTTGCCCGGCTCCAGGGAACCGATGCGCTCAGCCAGCCCCAGCACCTTCGCGGGGTTGATGGTGATGGAGCGCAGCGCCGTGACCGGGTCCAGCCCCTCCTTCACGGAGAGGGTCGCCTGGTGAACCAGGAAGTTGATCGGGATGACCGGGTGATCCGTGATGATGGAGATTTCGACGCCGGCAGCCGCCAGCTTGCCCGGGTTGGCGATGGAGCGGCCGCGCAGTTCCACCTTGGACTTGGTGGTGAACAGCGGGCCGATCAGCACCGGGATTCCGCGCTCCGCCAGCACATCGGCGAGCAGGTGCGCTTCGGTGCCGTGGTCAAGCACCAGGTCGTAGCCGAACTCCTCCGCGATGCGCAGCGCGGTGGCGATGTCGTCGGCGCGGTGGGCGTGCTGCCGCCAGGGAATCTCGCGGCGCAGCACCATGGCCAGGGCCTCGAGCTTCGGGTCGCGGGCGTTCTCGTCCGCCTTGCCCATGTAGTTCTGCGCGTCCATGAACGCCTTGCGGATGATCATGGCTGTGCCGAGCCGCGTGGAGGGCGTCTGCTTCTTCTCGCCGTACACGCGCTTGGGATTCTCGCCGAGCGCCGACTTCAGCCCGCTGGGGGAGCGCAGCACCATCTCTTCGATGTACCGGCCGTGCGTGTGGATCGCAACGGCGAGGCCGCCGATCGGGTTGCCGGATCCGGGATTCACGTTCACCGAGGTCACCCCGCCGGCCAGGGCGTCGTCGAACCCTGGGTCGTAGGGGTTCACGGCGTCCAGCGCGCGGACACCGGCGGTGACCGGGTCCGTCATCTCGTTGGTGTCATCGCCGGCCCAGCCTTCGCCCTCTTCGTGCGTGCCGAGGTGCACGTGCGCATCGACGAAGCCCGGAAGGAGCCACTTGCCGGCGGCGTCGACGACGTCGGCACCCTCCGGTGCTTGAACGTCGGCTCCCAGTGCGGAGACCTTGCCGTTCTCGATAAGCACGGTTCCGTCGAAGGGTTCGCCTTCAATGGGAACGACGTGCGCATTGACGATTGCTGTGACAGTCATGGGTGAAGACCTTTCGCCGGTGGTGGGGGTCACAGTCAAACTTACCGTCTGCCTACACTGATCCGATGATGCAACGATCAGCCCTGATCACCGGCGCCGGCCGTCCCGAGGGAATCGGGGCGGGAATCGCCCGCGCCCTTGCCGCCGAGGGATGGGATCTTGTCCTCTCCTACTGGCACCCCTATGACGAGCGGGTCAACCAGGCCACGGATCCCTACACCGAGTTGCGGGACCTCGCCGCTGAGCTGGAGGCCATCGGCTCGCGCGTCACGCTGCTGCCCGCAGATCTGGAGCAACCGGGCACACCGGATGCACTCATCCACGACGCCGCGGAGCTTGGCCCATTGACCGGGCTGGTGCTTTCCCACGCGGAAAGCGTTGACTCATCCATCCTCGATACGACGGTGGACAGCTTCGACCGTCACTTCGCCGTCAATGTACGTGCCGCCTGGCAGCTCATCCGCGCCTTCGCGCTGCAGTGCCCGGACGACGGCGGCGCAATTGTCGCGCTGACCAGTGACCATACGGTGCACAACCTTCCGTACGGAGCATCGAAAGGCGCACTCGACCGGATAGTCATGGCCGCAGCGCGTGAGTTGGGAGAGCGGAAGATCAGCTCCAACGTGCTGAATCCGGGTCCAGTGGATACCGGCTGGATGACGGACGAGGTACGCGAAGCGCTCATCCATCAGCAGCCAACGGGGAGCCTCGGCACACCGGCCGATGTGGCCGGCGTCGTCGCCTTCCTCCTGTCCCCGGCGGGCCGGTGGATCAACGGGCAGCTCATCAAGGCCGACGGCGGGTTCTCGGCCTCCTGAAAGCGCCGCCGCGTGACGTGCGCGCGTCCGGATACCATCGCTACATGACAACAGGTTTCCTTCTTGCCGTATGCCGCGTTCACGCCCTGCTGCCCACGAAGGATTCCACCGGCGTCACGGCGATCGACAAGCGGGCCGCCGCCGGGCCCGTCAAAGTGCATCCGCTCGGCCTGACCGGCGACATCCAGGCAAGCAGGAAGCACCACGGCGGCCCGTCCAAGGCCCTGTACGCCTACTCGCAGGAAGACGCCGACTTCTGGTCAGTCGAACTGGGACGCGACATGTTTCCCGGCAAGTTCGGTGAGAATCTCCGCGTCTCCGGGATCGAAGCCACCCACGCGGTGATCGGCGAACGGTGGCGGATCGGGGACGTGCTCCTCGAGGTGACTGAGCCGCGGACCCCGTGCATGAACTTCGCCCGGTACCTGGGGGAACCCAACTGGGTGAAGCGCTTCGCTGCTGAAGGCAGGATCGGCACGTACCTCCGCGTCCTCAAGGGCGGGCACATCGAGGCGGGGGACGCCGTCGTCGTCGAAGACCGGCCGGAGCATGGGGTGACCGTCGGCCAGCTTTTCGCCGGCCTCTCACCTGACCAGGCGGCCAGGCTGCAGGCAGCGCACGACGGCGGCGCGATCCTCACGCCGGACGTCGCCAAAGTGCTCGCCCGTGCACTGGCACAGATACGGGTGCAGCAGGTCCCCGCCTGACCTGGTGCCCTCGCCCGGAACTATGTGCGCGGTCCGGGCCTCGTCTTGCGCCGTGGGAGCCAGGGACGCGGACGATCATGCAGATCGTTGGGTAGCGCGGTCTCAATGCGGTCATCGACCTGATCGCCGAAATGTTCATCGAAGTTCTCGGACAGGTTCACCGTGACGTTCTCGCCGATCTCGCGTTGGAGCTCGGACTGCCGCTGCCGGCGCTCGGCACGCACCAGCAACTGATGCTCCGCATGGAGAGCCTTGTACAGCGAAATGCACATCCCGATAATGACGATGCTGATCGGCAGGGCGGTAAGGATAGCTCCGGTCTGCAGCGCCGCGAGTCCACCGGCAAGCAACAGGGCGATTGCCAGCGCACCTTCCAGGCATGCCCACAACACGCGGCTCCACTTGGGCGGATCTGTCTCGCCGCCGGAGGCCAGCATGTCTACCACCAGGGAACCGGAGTCGGAGGACGTGATGAAGAAGATCGCCACCAGCGCGATCGCAACAACAGAGAGCAGCCCGCCCAGCGGCAGGCTCTCGAGGAGGTTGAAGAGCACTTCCTCGGACACGATGCCCTCGGCCGGGTCGAATAGGCCTCCGTTGGAATCTTCGAACGCGCGGTTGATAGCGGTTCCGCCCAGCACGGCAAACCAGATGAAGCTGACCATCGACGGAACCAGGAGCACACCCAGAACAAACTCGCGGATGGTGCGGCCACGGGAAATTCGTGCAATGAACAGGCCGACGAACGGCGCCCAGGACATCCACCATCCCCAGTAGAAGATAGTCCAGGCGCCCTGCCAGTCGCGGCCGGCTTCTCCGGCGAAGGCGCTGGAATCGAAGGACAGCCCTACGACTGACTGAAGGTAACCGCCGAAGGACTGCACAAATTCGCGGAACAGGAACAGTGTGGGGCCGAGCAGGAGAATCGATATGAGGAACACTGCGGCCATGCCGAGGTTGATGTTCGAAAGCCACTTGATGCCCTTGCCGACACCGCTCACCACAGACAGGACAGCAATGAACGTGATGACGACGATGAGGCCGACGAGGAGCGCATCAGTGGATTCGCCGAAGGCACCGATCTGGACCAGGCCCGCTGAGATTTGCTGCACTCCGAGTCCCAGGGAGGTGGCAACACCAAAGACAGTGCCGACGATAGCGATGATGTCGATGATGTCCCCTGCGCGTCCGCGCACACGGTTACCCAGCAGCGGTTCAAGCGCCCAGCGGATGGATACGGGCCGGCCTTTGCGGTGGATGGCGTAGGCCAGTGAGAGCCCGACGACGGCGTAGATTCCCCAGGCGTGGAAACCCCAATGAAGGTAAGTCTGCGTCATGGCTGCGTTGGCGAGCTCCCGGGCGTCGCCCTCAACGCCCGGCTTCGGATTGACGAAGAACGTCAATGGCTCGGCGGCGCCCCAGAAGACGAGTCCGATTCCCATTCCTGCCGCAAAGAGCATCGCGAACCAGGAGAGCAGCTTGAATTCCGGTTCACCGTCATCTTTGCCAAGCTTTATGTCGCCGAACCGGCTCAGCCCCATCCAGAAGGCAAAAACCACGAACGCAGCAACAACCAGCAGGTAGTAAGGGCCGAAGACCGCTACGACGCCGGTCTGTGCGGCCGCCAGCGCCGTACCCGTACCTTCCGGGAACAGAATTGCAAGCAGAGCAGCAACCACGATGATGATCAGCGAGGGCCAGAATATTCGGGGAGCGAGGATGACGGCTTTGCCTCTGCTTCGCTGCGTGCCGGAGTTGTAGCTCTGCTGAGCGGCCGTATCCCGTTTCGATTTCATGAGAATCCTTGAGGCAGCAAGTAGGAGAAGTATCGGGATGCCAGTGTTTCAATGCTCAACCTCAGATGCAAGGAACCGTGTGTGGTGCGCAATGCCTTGCCTGTGGGCAGCCTCACGTCCCGATTGCGTCTTGAACGGAAGAGTCGGGAGCTCGGTGGGGTACACTTGAAACATCCCCCACACCGGTTTTCCCTTTATTCCTGCCCTCAAGCGGCATGGATTGGTTGTGTTGGGGCCCGCTACGTATTGCGAAGCGGGCAGATTCATTCAGGGAGCGCCGGTCAGAAACATTGCACTTCACCGCTGTGATAGCGGTGCGAAGTTGGAATGTATGGTCCTGCCGCGGGATTGAAACAGCGCTGGATTTCCTGTTCATGCGGCTCATCAACGCCGCCCGGCTCCTAGTGAAGGTCAACTTCCCCATGCCTGAAAACCTTGCCCCTGACGTTAACGCCACACCTGAAACCGAAGCCACCGGCACCCCGGATGTCACGTTCGCGGACTTCAACCTCGACGGCCGCGTGCTTGCCGCACTGTCCGACGTCGGCTATGAAAAGCCTTCGCCCATCCAGGCGGCCACCATTCCGGTACTGCTGGAAGGGCGCGACGTCGTCGGCCTCGCCCAGACCGGCACCGGCAAGACCGCCGCGTTCGCTGTCCCTGCACTGTCCAGGATGGCTGAGCTTGCGGATCTCAACGGTCCGGCGAAGTTCACCCAGGTCCTCGTCCTTGCACCGACCCGCGAGCTCGCGCTCCAGGTCGCAGAGGCGTTTGCCTCCTACGCCAAGCACATCGAAAACTTCACGGTGCTGCCCGTCTACGGCGGTTCGCCCTATGGGCCGCAGCTGGCAGGCCTTCGCCGCGGCGCGCAGGTAGTGGTCGGCACCCCCGGCCGTGTCATCGACCACCTGTCCAAGGGATCGCTGGACCTGTCCAACCTGCAGTACCTCGTGCTCGATGAAGCTGACGAGATGCTGCGCATGGGCTTCGCCGACGACGTGGAGCAGATCCTCGCAGGGACCCCGGAGGACAAGCAGGTAGCGCTGTTCTCCGCGACCATGCCGAGCGCCATCCGCCGTATCGCCCAGAAGTACCTGAACAACCCGCAGGAAATCACGGTCAAGTCGAAGACCACCACCGGTGCCAACACCCGGCAGCGGTTCCTGCAGGTGATGGGCCCGCACAAGCTCGACGCCATGACGCGCATCCTTGAGGTCGAGGACTTCGACGGAATCATCGCCTTCGTGCGCACCAAAATGGCCACTGAAGACCTGGCGGACAAGTTGCGTTCCCGGGGCTTCCAGGCCGCTGCCATCAACGGTGACATTCCCCAGCAGCAGCGTGAGCGCACCATCGAGGCTCTGCGTGATGGAAAGATCGACATCCTCGTGGCAACGGACGTCGCAGCCCGTGGCCTCGATGTTGAGCGCATCTCCCTCGTGGTCAACTACGACATCCCGCATGACACCGAGTCCTACGTCCACCGCATCGGACGCACCGGCCGCGCAGGCCGCGCAGGCGACGCCATCCTGTTCATCACGCCGCGGGAGAAGTACCTGCTGCGTTCCATTGAGAAGGCAACGCGCCAGCCGGTCGAGCAGATGCACCTGCCCTCCACGGAGGCTGTCAACGAGCTCCGCCTGAACAAGTTCGCGGAGCGCATCACCGAGACCCTCGCCACCGAGGACGTCTCAATCTTCCGCGACCTGATCAGCAACTACGAGGACGAGCACAATGTGCCCGCCGCGGAGATCGCCGCTGCGCTTGCCGTCATGTCCCAGGGCGGTAACCCCATCCTGGTCAAGGACATCCCGCAGGCGCCGGCAGGCCAGAAGGAACGGGCAGGCGGCCGCAAGGACGCCTTCGGATCCCGCGGACCCACGCGCACTCTCACCGAGGGCAACGCCACCTACCGCATCGCCGTCGGCCGCCGCCAGCGCGTCATGCCCGGCTCCATCGTTGGAGCTATTGCCAACGAGGGTGGACTCTCGTCGTCGCAGATCGGCGGAATTGACATCCGCGCCGACCACACCCTGGTGGAGCTCCCTGCCGAGCTTTCCAAGGATCAGTGGCGCGCACTGTCCAAGACCCGCATCGGCGGCGAACTGATCCACCTCGAGCTGGACAAGGGACGGCGCCCCAGCAGCGAGCGCCCCTCCGGCGATTTCAAGAAGCCGCACCGCAAAGGTGAGGGTTACCGCGGTGACCGCGGCCACGACGGCGGCTTCCGCCAGGAACGCTCGCACGACGGCGACTTCCGGGCTGACCGCGGTGCCTCCTCCGGCGAGCGCAAGCCGCGTCACCAGAAGGGCGCCGGCGCCGGTAACGGGCGCCGCGAAAAGTGGTAGTTCCAGCACTCTGATTCAGCCCGGACTGCAGCATTCGTAGAAGCGCCGTTGTTGTGCAGAAACGTGGGAAATTCCCCACGTTTCTGCGCAACAGCGGCGCTTTTCGCTGTGTCTGGCAGGGTGCGGAAATCACCCCGCGGTTCGATTTTTCAGCACGAGATTTTGCTGGTAAAGTTTTCTGCTGTTGCCCCCCTAGCTCAGTGGTAGAGCGCGTTCTTGGTAAGAACGAGGTCACCGGATCGATTCCGGTGGGGGGCTCTCAAATGGGAGGCCCGCCAAAGATCGTAAGATTGGAGCGGGCAGTCTCATTTATGGCGGTGTAGCTCAGCTGGTTAGAGCGCACGACTCATAATCGTGAGGTCGCGGGATCGAGTCCCGCCACCGCTACAAATGTCAGGCCGGCGGCTCCCGTGAGCTGTCGGCCTGTTGTGTTTTCCGGTGTTGGCACCAGGACCGGGCTATGGTCAGCCTCCTTATAGTATGGGGCGCGAGGCACATCGACAGGACAGGAACCATGACTGACAACGATTCGGCCTGGGGGCCGGGCGAGAACCCGGAAGACTTTCCGACCCGTGCAAGCCGGCGCCGCACCGGGCGTGACCCCGGAACAGGTCCTATCTCGGAGGTCCCACGATTTGCGGACCGCTTGTCGCCGGCCCCGCAGGTGCCGCAGCCGGCGCCGCAGCAGGGACAGCAGAGCGCGCAGCCGGAGAGGCAAAGCGAGGACACCGTGCGGCGTCCGGTGCTCGACATCCGCTTCGACGAATCGGCACACGGCGTCCGCACCATGTCCGTCCCCGTCGTTCTTCCCCAGCAGCCGCCGGCGCCCTCCACCGGCCCAGCGGCGCCCGCTGCATCCGCGGCCGTGAAGTCCACCGTGTCCGCTCCGGTGCCGCAGGCACCGACGCCGGCACCGAAGTCGACCGTGTCCACTCCGGTGCCGCCGGCACCGCGCAACGCGCCGGAGGGCCGCATGCACTCAGAAGCCGGAGGCACGACGACGGCCGTCACCACCCTGCCTCCCGTTCCGTCAGCGCCGAGCGCCCCTGCCGAACCGCCACGCCAGTCGCGCAGGCAGGACTCAGCCGAGGGCCGGCGTCGTTCCTTCCTGGCACCGGATAACGGCACTGTTCCTGCGGAGACGGGGTTCCGCGGCCTGCTGTCCCGGATGGGAGTCCGCGTGGCTCCGTCCAAGCGGGAACTGATCTCCCGGGCGCACACGCGTGCCGTCAGCCAGCACTGGCCCGGCCCGCGGACCATCTCGGTGGTGAATGGCAAGGGCGGCGCGAACAAGACGCCCACCACGGTCATGCTCGCTGCAGTCTTCGCCCGGAACGGCGGGGGACCGGTGCTCGCCTGGGACAACAATGAAACCCGCGGGACGCTGGGCTGGCGCACCGAACAGGGTCCACACAATTCCTCGGTGATGGACCTGCTGCCTGAGACGAGCCAGCTGTTGGCTCCCTCCGCGCAGTCAGCACTGCTTGCCCGCTACGTCCACCACCAGACGGAGGACAAATACGACGTCCTGCGGTCCAAGCCGGACGTGCTCGCCTCCGAGCAGAAGGTCACAGCCGACGACTTCGACGCACTCCACGAGGTTGCCTCCAAGTATTTCCGGTTGAACATCGTCGACTCCGGAAATGATGAGACGGCCGAGCGCTGGCTGCGCATGATCCACCACACTGACCAGCTGGTGATCGCCACCACCACGCTCGAGGAGCACGCGGAAGCCGGCGCCCTCCTGCTCGAGGCTCTTCGTGCTCGGGGCGGGAAGTATGCGGAGCTGTCGCAGAACGCCGTCGTCATCGTCAGTCAGTCGGACAAGAACGGGACAGCGGCGCAGGCGCAGCACATCGCCGACGGATTTGCGCAGCTTGCCCGAAGCGCCGTCACCATTCCCTACGACGTGGCGCTGCTGAAAGGCCGGATCCGCTGGGGTTCTCTTAAGCCAGCGACGCAGGGTGCGTGGCTTGCTGCTGCCGCCGCAGTGGCTGACGGGCTCTAATAGTCAGGTTGCTTATCATTCCGATCGTTCCTAGGCTGGGAACGTAAGCCAACGGAATTGGAGGAAGCATGACTATGCACAATATTTCCGGAAAGAAAGTGGCCTTCCTGCTCACGGACGGCGTTGAACAGGTTGAGCTCACCAGCCCCTGGGATGCCGTGAAGGGTGCCGGTGGAGTGCCATCGCTCGTCGCCCCGTCGGAGGGCTCGGTGCAGGGCTTCAACGGCACGGACAAGGGCGATGAATTTCCCGTCGACCTGACGGTCAGTCAGGCAAAAGCCGAGGACTTCGACGCACTGGTGCTCCCCGGCGGCGTCGTCAATGCTGACCATCTGCGGGTGGACAAGGACGCGCAGGCCTTCACCCGCAGCTTCTTTGAACAGCACAAGCCCGTTGCGGCGATCTGCCACGCTCCGTGGCTGCTCATTGAAGCCGGCGTGGTCAGCGGCCGGTCCATGACCTCGTACCACACACTCGAAACGGACCTCCGTAACGCCGGTGCCGAATGGACCGACGACGAGGTCGTGGTGGACAAGGGGTTCGTCACCAGCCGTAATCCTGATGACCTGCCCGCCTTCAACGACAAGGTGCTCGAAGAAATCGCCGAAGGTCCGCACGAGGGACAAACGGCCTAAACCCCTAGAGGGGTACTTCAGGCAGAGGGGTCCGGTAGCGTGGCGACATGCTTACCGGACCTTTCCTGTGCCACGGCGTGTCCTGGAACCGGTCCGGCCCATCCCTCACACTCGCCACGCCACCCGGGGTCCCGGCATCGTTGCCGCTGGATGATCTCCCGGCTTTGCTCGGTTTCCGCCTCCTCGGCGACAGGGGTGAACGCTTCTGTCTGGGCTATTCGAAGGTGCTGGGACCGACTGACCGCCGCGCTTTCCCCTGCCCGGAACAGACGACGGCGGAACGCGGCTACCAGTGCGGGCCCTGTTTCGCGCGGGACGACTTCCGGTTCATGCACGACGTTCACCGCTCCGGTGTGGCGCCTCCCGGGCTTGCCGCCTATCTCGCTCAGGAGCACTGGCTCTACGTGGCGACTTTCGCCGACGGTTCCACCAAGGTCGGAACGGCGTCGCACCGCAGCAAATGGAGCCGACTGACCGAGCAGGGCGCGGTCGTTGCCCGTTACGTCGCCCACGCCGACGACGGCCGGATAGTCCGCGTCCTTGAGGACGCTGCAACCCGTCATGCCGGTCTGCCGCAGGCTGTCCGGTCGGCGGCGAAGACCGCAGCCCTCGTCCGTCCGCTGGCGCCGGCGGAACTGGACGCCGTTAATCGTGCAGCGGCTGATGCGCTGCGGGAATTGCTGGCCGCCGGCGTCGGCATTGACGGGTTCGAAACGGTGGAGGAACAGTGGCAGCCGCCGGGCAGTTGGGAACAGGTAGTGACGGCGCGGGCACCGGTCTACCCGCTCAGTTTCGAAACCGGGGATCACGGCGGCACTGTCCTCGCGCTCCTCGGACAGACCGCGCTGCTGGGGCTGCCGGAAGGCGGGTTCCTCCTGAACCTTGCACTGCTGCGGGGCCGGCGCGTTGAGCTGGGGGAGTTCCGATCCGCGCCTATCGCGGTGCAGGACGAGCTGTTCTAGCGGCGGACGCCTCAGGGCCCTTCTGCCAGGCGGGCGTTGATCTTCGCAACATACCCCGAGGCACCTCTTGGAATAGGTTAGGCTAGCCTTTGTAAATTCTGCTGCGGCTTTCGCCGTTACCTCCAGGAGTATCCCTATGCCTCGACCCAAGCTCCTTGCTGCCTGCACCGCGTTCGCGGTACCCGTGCTGGCCCTCTCGGGATGCGGCGTCCTCGGGATCGGTGCGGCGCCCGCCGACCTGCAGATCTACTCGGCCCGCCACTATGACCTCGAGGGTGCTTTCGCTGAGTTCACCGACGAAACCGGCATCTCCGTGGAGTTCATCACCGGTGATGATGCGGAGCTGCTTGAACGCCTCAAGGCCGAGGGCAGCGACACCCCCGCAGACGTCTTCATGACTGTGGACGCCGGGAATCTCTGGAACGCCGCGCGTCAGGACGTGCTGGCTCCGACCAGCTCGGATGCCCTCGACGAGGCCGTTCCCGAGGACCTGCGTGACCCGGAAGGGCAGTGGTTCGGGCTGGCCATCCGGGCACGAACCCTCACCTACAACCCGGAGAATGTCGATCCGGCCGAGTTTGACGCCACGGACAGCTACGCGGGACTGGCTGATCCGAAGTGGAAGGGGCGGTTGTGCATGCGTGATGCCACGTCCTCCTACACGCAGTCGCTGGTTGCGAGCCTGATCGATCTCCACGGACGGGACAGGGCGCTGGACATCGTCAAGGGCTGGGTGGCCAATGACGTGGACATTCTCAGCAATGACATCCTCCTGCTCGAAGCGATCGACGCCGGTGCCTGCGATGTGGGAATCAACAACCACTACTACCTGGCACGCACCCTCGAGGAGAACCCGGATCTGGCAGTGGACCTCTACTGGGCCAGCCAAGAGGGAGCCGGCACCCATGTCAACATCTCCGGTGCCGGGGTTGTGGCCAACTCAGATAACGCGGCCCAGGCCCAGCAGCTCATTGAGTGGCTCGCCACCACGGGGCAGAACGCGTTCGTGGACGCCAACCATGAGTTCCCGGTGAACCCGGCCGCCGAGCCTGAGCCGGTGATTGCGGAATTCGGTGAGTTCGGCCGTATGCCGCTGAACGCTGCAGCCTACGGCGACCTGAACGCCGAGGCAATCGACGTCCTCGCCGAGGCCGGCTACCAGTGAGCGAATCGGCTGTCCTGGTTGACGCAGCCGTTGCCGGTCAACGCCGGCGCCGCCTGACCGGGAACGGCCGTCCGCTGTGGTCCGCGGCTGTGGTGCTTGCTGCAGCACTGGTGGCGACTCCGGTCATCGCTGTGATGGTGGACGGACTGGGGAGCCTGAACTCCGGCAGCATTCCGCAGGACATCGGCTCGATGGTCCTGGTCACGGTGCTCCTGCTGGCGGGAGTTGGTGCGGGAACGCTGCTGATCGGCGGCGGCCTCGCGTGGCTGGTGACGGCCTATGATTTTCCCCTGCGGAAACTGCTCTCCTGGGCGCTTGTCCTTCCGCTGGCCATGCCCGCCTACATCCTGGGTTTCGTGTTCCTCTCCACCTTCGACGTCGGCGGACCGGTGCAGGCCGCGTTGCGGGCAGTGCTCGGTCCCGGCGCCTGGCTGCCTGACGTGCGCACGCTGACGGGCGCCGTCGTCGTTCTGTCCCTGACGCTCTACCCGTACGTCTATCTTCTGGCGCGGTCGGCGCTCGTTGAGCAGAGCGCAACAACGTACGACGCCGCGCGCACCCTCGGTGCCGGCCGTGCCCGCACGCTGTGGCGGGTGGTGATCCCCCTGGCGAGGCCCTCGCTTGCGGCGGCATTGGCGCTGGTCATGATGGAAACCCTGACGGACTTTGCAACGGTCCAGTACTTCAACGTCCAGACCGTTTCCGTGGGCGTTTACCTTGTCTGGAAAGGCACCTTCGACTTCAACGCGGCAACGCAGCTTTCCGTGCTGGTGCTCTTGTTTGCGGTTGCCGTGCTGGCCGGCGAGCGGCTCCTTCGCGGACGGTCGCGATTTCACCAGAAGCCCGGGCGGGGCGAGGGCCTGCAGCCTCGGAAGCTCACCGGCTGGACCGGATGGGCTGCAGCCCTGGCCTGCCTCGGCGTGCTCGGGCTGGGGTTCATCCTCCCCGTCGTGCAGCTCATCGGCTGGGCTGCGGGTGAGGCGCTTGCTTCGCCGGAACCGCTGGTGGACCCGCGCTTCGTCGAGTATCTCGTGAACAGTGTGACCGTTGCGCTGCTGGTTGCACTGGTGTGCGCGGGACTCGCGCTCATCACAGGGCACGCGCAGCGTTTGGGTGGAGGTCCGGTTGTGGCGACGGCCGCGCAGGTCACCACCTTCGGCTATGCCGTGCCGGGCGCGGTGATCGGCATCGGTGTGCTCATCGCTTTCGCCCGCGCGGATGAATGGCTGGAGTCCGCGGGCGTTCCGGGCGGCACCGACCTGCTCGTTACCGGGTCTGTGGCCGGGATCCTCGTTGCCTACGTGGTGCGCTTTCTTGCCCCTGCCTATCAGGCGGTCGACGCGAGCTTCGCCAAGATATCGCCGGCACTCACCTCCTCCGCGCTCAGCCTCGGAGCGACTCCACGCCGGCTCCTGGCACGTGTGCATCTGCCGTTGGCCCGCCGCGGCGTGGCTGTCGCTCTGGCGCTGGTGGCGATCGATGCCGTGAAGGAGCTGCCGATCGTGCTTCTGCTGCGACCCTTCGGATTCACCACTGTCTCTGTCTGGGTCTACGAGTTGGCCCGGGAGAATTTTTGGGAGAAGGCCGCGTTGCCGGCACTGGGCATCATCGCGGTGGCCGTCATCCCGGTGTTCTTCCTGTTCCGGCGGTCGGCGGGCCAACAGGTAGGGAGCGTGACCCATGGGCGGTGACATGTTCAACGTCAGCACCGCGCTGACCCTCAACGGTGTGAGCCGGCGTTACGGTGCCGTACCGGCCGCTACCTCCCTCGACCTGACAGTAGCCCCCGGTGAGATGCTCACCGTGATCGGGCCGTCGGGTTGCGGAAAATCAACGATGCTGCGCATGATCGCCGGCCTGGAACGGCCTGACTCCGGAACAATCACGATCGCCGGCGACGTTGTCGCGGACCGGCGGACCTTCCGGGAACCTGAACGCCGCCGCGTGGGTCTGGTGTTCCAGGACCACGCGCTGTTTCCCAACCTCACGGTCGCTAAGAACGTCGCCTTCGGGCTGAACAGGCTGTCCGTCCCCGAACGGCGCAAGCGCGTAGCCGAGGTGTTGGAACTGGTCCGCCTCGATCATCTTTCCGCCCGCTATCCGCATGAGTTGTCAGGCGGGGAACAGCAGCGGGTGGCGGTGGCGCGCGCCCTGGCGCCCCGCCCCGCCGTCGTGCTGCTGGACGAACCATTCTCCAGTCTGGATGAGACACTCCGGGCGCGGGTACGTGCGGACATCGTAGCGGTGCTGCAGGAGACGGGAACCACCAGCCTGTTGGTGACGCATGACCAGACGGAAGCGCTGTCCGTGGGAGACCGGGTTGTTGTCATGCGCGACGGCGTGATTGAACAGGCTGACACACCGGAGAAGGTGTTCGAGCAGCCCGCCACACGCTTTGTGGCCTCCTTCATGGGCGATGCCGACTTCCTTCCGGCGAACGTCCACAATGCACTGCTGACCTGCGAGATCGGTGTTGTCTCGACCGTACCGGGGTGGGCGAACTGCGACGTGAACGTTGACGTCGTTCTGCGCCCGCATGAAGTGGCGCTCGCCCCCGATCCGGGTGCATCCGCGCGCGTTGTTTCGCTGGAGTACCGGGGGGCCTTCGTTTTGCACTCTGTCCGTCTGGCATCGGGCCGCACGCTGCGGTCCTGGCAGCCGCACCATGTGCGGTACGCCCCGGGTACCGCGGTCACCGTGACTGTCGCGTCCGGGACCTCGCCGACACTGCTGGTGGATGACCGGGCGGTCACCGAGCCGCCGATCGGTCTCGCCGGCCGCGCAGCGCAGACGCCGGAACCGTTCCCGATCCCCACTTCGAGGTGAACCTGTGTCTCTGACAACGCCGATTCTGCCCCTGAAATCCGCTACCCGGTCCGTAGGATTCGCAGCGGAGCTCGCCCGCTTCGCGGACAGTCCTGCGATCATCACGGATGGCGGAACCCTCAGCTACAGTCAGCTGGCGGACCGGGTGGAAGCCGTGGTGGACCGTCTCGGTCCGGACCGGCGGCTGGTGTTGCTGGCAGCAACCAACGACGTCGACTCCCTCGTCGCGTATTTGGCGGCACTTTCCGCCGGGCATCCGGTGGTCCTCGTGCCGGGAGACAAGCCCGCCGCCGTGGACTCGATTCAAAGCGCGTTCGACCCGGACGTCATCGTCGCGGCGGGCGACGGGAACGGCACGCCGCGCATCCAGGAGATCCGGGCCCTGACCAGCCACGAACTGCATCCCGACCTCGCCCTCCTGCTGAGCACCTCGGGATCAACGGGTTCACCGAAGCTGGTCAGGCTCTCCCACCAGAACCTGGAGTCGAACGCGGCGGCTATCGCAGAGTATCTGCGGATAGGCCCGGCGGACCGTGCGGTCACCACGCTCCCGATGTCCTACTGCTACGGATTATCGGTTCTCAACAGCCACCTGCTGACGGGAGCGTCACTGGTACTCACCGACCTTTCAGTCGTGGACCCCTGCTTCTGGGAGTTGTTCCGCCGAACGGACGCAAGCGCCTTCGCGGCCGTTCCCTACACGTTCGAGCTGCTGGAGCGCGTCGGTTTTCCCGACATGGACCTGCCGAAGCTGCGTTACCTGACTCAAGCGGGCGGTCGACTGGCCCCGGATCTGGTGCGGCGGTACGCGGACCTGGGGAACGACCGGGGCTGGGAACTGTTCGTGATGTACGGCCAGACGGAAGCAACGGCACGGATGGCCTACCTCCCGCCCGCCCTTGCTGCGGAAAACCCGTCCCGAATCGGCGTGCCCGTACCCGGTGGCAATTTCCGGGTCGATCCGGTCGACGGTTTGGACGACGGCGAACTCGTGTACACCGGCCCCAACGTCATGCTGGGGTACGCGGAGACTCCCGAAGACCTCGCTGCAGGCCGAACCGTAAACGAGCTGCGCACCGGGGATCTTGCCCGGCGGCACCCTGACGGTCTGTACGAGGTGGTCGGACGGCGCAGCCGCTTCATCAAGGTCGCGGGATTGCGGATCGACCTCGGGTGCGTGGAGCAGATCCTCGCCGGCCTCGGCGTCCGCGCTGCCTGCGCCGGGACAGATGATCGCCTGGTCGTCGCGCTGGAGGGCGACCACGAGCCCGGCCTGCTCCGGAAGGTGCTGGCGCGGGACCTCGGGATACCGCGCGGGGCACTGGCGATGTACGCCGTGGAGCAGCTTCCACGGCTCAGCAACGGGAAGCCGGACTACCAGTCGGTCCTGGCGCTTGCCGAGCCCGCCCCGGAGCCTCGAGGACCGTCGGTCACCCGGAAGGAGGGTCCACGTGACGTGCGTGCAATTCTGGCCGAGCAGCTGGAGGTAGCCACAGTCGACGATCACAGCACCTTCGTATCACTGGGCGGCGATTCACTGTCCTATGTAGCAACGTCGGTACGCCTGGAGCGGGCCCTCGGCACCCTGCCCGCAGACTGGCATGTGCGGTCCGTCGCTGAGCTAGAAAAGGTTGCAGAGCCTGAAAAGCTTGGTTCACCCATACGGCGGCGGAGATTCTTCGCGCCCGTCGAGACCAGCATCGTGCTGCGGGCCGTCGCCATCATCCTCATCATCAGCACGCACATTGGATTGTTCCGTTGGGAAGGTACGGCCCACGTGCTGCTGGCCGCAGCCGGGTTCAACTTTGCGCGCTTCCAGCTCGAGGGCGAGCGCTGGCACCGGTTGCGGCGCCAGCTGACCAGCATCGCCCGCATAGTGGTGCCGAGCGTGGCGTTGATTTTTCTGGGTTATCTCATCACCGACCATTACAGTGTTGCGAACATCTTCCTGCTGAACGCGCTGGTCGGCCCCCAGGAGGTAACCCCCGAATGGCACTTCTGGTTCGTCGAGGTTCTGACCTACCTCCTCGTCGGCGCTGTTACGCTGCTTGCTGTTCCTCCCGTTGCTCGGCTGGAACGGCGTTCTCCCTTCGGGTTCCCGCTGGGACTCGCCGCCGTCGGTCTGCTGACGCGATTCAATGTTGTTGACCTCGAAGTGCCGAATACTGCCCCGGCGCTCTGGCTGTTCGCCCTCGGATGGGCCGTGGCTCGGGCACGGAGTACCGCGCACCGCTTCCTGATTACAGCGGTTGCGCTGCTGTGCATCCCCGGCTTCTTCTACGGGGACCTGCCCCGCGAAATGACCCTCCTGACAGGAATGCTGCTCCTCGTCTGGGTTCCCAGGCTCCCGGTCCCCACCGTCCTCCAGCAGCTGACAGTGGTGCTGGCGAGTGCTTCGCTGTACATCTACCTCACCCACTGGCTCGTGTTCCCGCACCTTGAAACCCTGCATCCCTCGGTGGGCGTAGCTGCCTCCCTGATTGCCGGAGTACTCTACTGGGCGCTGGTCATGCGGGTGCCGGGGCTGTTCCGTCGAAAGACTCCAGCGCTGACCAGAAGCCGGCGGAGATTGCTTCGGTAGGGTTAAAGAATGCTGAACACGCCCTGGGATACCGGATCGCCGCTGTACCGCCGGCTTGTCATCGCTGCGCTGATCCTCACCGGCGTCGGAATCCTGCTGGCCATCGCCGGAGCCATGCTCGAGACGGATCCGCTGGTCTTCGCGGCCCTGCCGATCATCATTGCGGGAATGGCGGCACACCTGGCCGGCCTGGTGGTGCGCGGACGCGACGCCAGGCGCCGGCACCGTCCGGACGGCGGTACCAGGCCAACCAGCCGGTAGCCTGACGAACAGTTACCCTGAACAGGCGTGCCCGCGACGGGAAAGCCCGGATCATAAGGAGTTTCATGACGATCAATCCCGACCTCCAGGGGCGTAGTTACCCCGCTGGTGAGGTCTACACCGTAGGGCGAGAGAAGATTCGCGAGTTCGCCCAGGCAGTAAAGGCGACGCATCCGTCGCATTTTGACCCTGAAGCCGCACGCGCGCTGGGGCACCGTGACGTCGTGGCGCCGCCCACGTTCGCAATCATCATCGCCCAGCGGGCTGACGCACAGCTGATCAATGACCCCGAGGCCGGCATTGATTTCACCCGGGTGGTCCACGCAGACCAGCGGTTCATCCACCACCGGCCAATCGTCGCCGGTGACGAACTCGTTGCCGAACTCCACGTCGATCAGGTCCGGGCCATGGGCGGCGGAGCGATGATCACCACCCGCGCTGAAATTTCCACCGTCGAGGGCGAGAAAACCGCAACAACCACGTCATCCATCCTGGTGCGCGGGGAGGAGCAGTAAGAATGGCAATCACGCTGACGGATCTCGAGGTGGGCCAGGAAATCGGCCGCTCCTCGATCGACGTCACCCGGCTGGACCTGGTGAAGTACGCAGGCGCATCCGGGGACTTCAACCCAATCCACTGGAACGAATCCTTTGCGCGCGGAGTGGACCTGCCCGGAGTCATCGCCCATGGCATGTTCACCATGGGTTCGGCGGTTCAGGCCGTGACCGACTGGATCGGTGACCCGGCCGCCGTTATCGACTACCAGACCCGCTTCACCCGTCCGGTGGTTGTTGACGACACCACTGCGCAGCCGGGCAACGCCGGAGCGGTCATCGAGGTTGTCGGAGTTGTCGGGGCGCTGGATGCGGACAATTCGACTGCCCGCATCGACCTGACCGTCTCCGCCGGGGGACAGAAGGTGCTCGTCAAGGCACAGGCAGTGGTGCGGATCTGGTGACATCCCTCGCCCGGTTCACCACGTCGGCCGTCGGGGGCCCCGCCCGCAAACTCGTGGTGGCACGCACCGAAGCGGAACTCATCGATGCCGTCCGCTCCGCCGATGAAGCGGGGGAGCCGCTCCTGCTCGTTGGCGGCGGCTCGAACCTGCTGGTGGCGGATGCCGGTTTCGCCGGCACAGTGGTCAAAATCGCTTCGACCGGCTTCACCGTGAACGACGACGACGCAACCTGCGGAGGCGTGATGGTCACCGCCCAGGCCGGGCAGCCCTGGGATGAGCTCGTCGAGTACACGGTGAGCCACGCCTACTCCGGGCTGGAGGCGCTCTCCGGCATCCCGGGGTCCACCGGGGCGGTACCGGTGCAGAACGTCGGCGCATACGGTGCAGAGGTGTCCCACACCATCGCCATGGTTCGCACGTATGACCGCGAAACCCGGTCCATCAAGTCCCTCGCCAACTTCGATCTCAAGTTCGGGTATCGGGACTCCCTTCTCAAGCGCACCACCGACGCCGGCTCTCCCCGCTATGTGGTGCTCACGGTCCAGTTCCAGCTGGGACTCGGCCGCATGAGCGCACCGGTGCGGTACGCCGAGCTGGCCCGGGAACTCGGCATTGACACCGGCGGACGAACCTACGCCAACGATGTGCGAGGCGCCGTGCTCAAACTGCGCGCAGCCAAGGGCATGGTCCTGGACCCGGCTGACCGCGATACCTACAGCACCGGATCCTTCTTCACGAACCCCGTGGTGGACGAGGCCGCGGCGGAGACCCTACCGGCAAATGCGCCCCGGTACCCGATGCCCGGCGGCGCCGTGAAGCTCAGTGCGGCCTGGCTCATCGAGCAGGCGGGCTTCGGCAAGGGCTTCGGCCTCGCGGGGGATGCCGGCCATCGTGCGGCAGGCGGCAGGGCCTCGCTGTCGACCAAGCACACCCTCGCCGTCACCAACCGCGGCGAGGCATCAGCGGAGGACCTGCTGAGTATCGCCCGGCTGGTTGCCGACGGTGTGGAGGATCGCTTCGGCATCCGCCTGCACCCAGAACCCCTGCTGATCGGCTGTTCTCTGAACTAGAGAGCGCCGACGCTTCACGTGGTTGCCCGCCGCCGCGCTTTCTCGGCCGCCGCGCGGGTCTGCATGACTGCGTGGCGGTGCCACCGGCTGTCCACGAGTTCCCGGCTGCACAGCCACTGGACCAGCCGCGAGATCAGGCTGATCTGCGCAAGCCGGTCGTGAAAGTCCGGAAGCAGCCATGCGCCGCTGAGGAACCGGGGAAGCGCGAAGACCAGCTCCTCCGCACCGAGTACCCGTTCGAAAGCGCCCGCAGGCTCGAACTGCCGCTCCAGGGCGAGCAGCGCCGCCGTGTCCACGCTGACGGTGGAGTGCCCCTCCTGGTCGAGAAACAGCCGCAGGTGGTTGAAGACGCGCCCGTAGCGCTCAACCGTGGCGGGATGCCTGCCCGCGGCGCTCGCCGAAAAGTACCGCGTAAGAATCTGGTCTACCGGAATCTGGGTCATGCAGCATAGTCTGCCCGGCACCCCTGACATTTTTCTAGTACAAGTCTCCGAGTAAAAAAAAGAGGGCGTGAAAACTGCCTAAAGGTTGCCGGTCGCGATCAGGAGCGCGCGGCGAAGCGGCTCGGCAGCACCCCACAGGAGCTGGTCTCCCACGGTGAACGCACTGATGTACTCCGGCCCCATCTCGAGCTTGCGGATTCGTCCAACGGGAATCTGCAGCGTTCCGCTGGCCGCTACCGGGGTAAGGCCCTGCAGGGTGGCTTCCTTGGTGTTGGGAACCACGGTTGCCCACTCGTTGTCCTGGTCGATCAGTGATTCAATCTCGTTCACGGAGAGGTCTTCGGTGAGCTTGAGCGTGAGCGCCTGTGAGTGGGAGCGCATGGCGCCGATCCGCACGCACAGTCCGTCGAATGGGATCCGAGATCCGTCAATGTCCTTACCCAGGATCTTGTTGGTTTCCGCGCCGGCTTTCCACTCTTCCTTGGACTGCCCGTTGCCGAGGTCCGCGTCGATCCACGGGATCACCGATCCGGCAAGCGGCACCCCGAACTGGGAGGCATCCATGGCTGGATTCTTCTGCTGGGCCAGCACTGCCCGGTCGATATCGAGAATCGCCGAGGCCGGGTCCGCCAGGTTGTGGGCGACTGCGCCGTGGATGGAGCCGAACTGGTCCAGCAGCTCGCGCATGTGCCGGGCTCCGCCGCCGGAGGCCGCCTGGTAGGTCATGGAGGTGCCCCACTCCACCAGGCCGTTCCGGAACAGTCCGCCAAGGCCCATCAGCATGCAGGAGACCGTGCAGTTGCCGCCGATGAAATCCCGGACGCCGCGGGCAAGCCCGGCATCGATGACGTTCCGGTTGACCGGGTCCAGCACGATGATGGAGCTTTCCTCCATGCGCAGCGTGGAGGCGGCATCGATCCACAGGCCGTCCCATCCGGCGTCGCGCAGTTTGGGGTACACCTCCGAGGTGTACCCGCCGCCCTGGGCGGAAACGATGATGGGCAGCTTTGCCAGGGCCTCCACGTCATAGGCATTCTGCAGCGGACCGGCGCCATCGGCGAACGACGGCGCGGCACCACCGGCATTGGACGTGGAGAAAAAGACCGGATTGATGAGGCGGAAGTCGCCCTCATCCTGCATGCGCTGCATGAGGACCGAACCGACCATCCCACGCCAGCCGACCAGACCGACGGAGGGCACGGATGAGGAAAGGTGCGCAGCGGTTGTCATGCATCCAGTTTAGGGGAGGATGCCAAACCGGCGCCGGTCGGTTACGTCACAGCCGAGTCCCAGTATGACGACGACGGCGCGCGGCTCAGTACGCAGGCCGCGGAAGGCCGCGCTCCTCACGCAGCTTGTGCGCACGCCATTCGCGGATCAGGTTCCGCACCGCGTATGCCTCCAACACGATCAGGAGAGCCGGAATAACAAGGAACCCGATCGTTTCTGTATCGCCCTCCACCAGGAGGCCCTGCAGCGGCAGGTAGAGGAAGACGGCGATAACCGCAGCGATGGCGAGGACGTACACCAGATGTCCCCACCGGGTGTTGATGCGCGGGCCCAGCCCCAGGCGGCCCACCCCGTATTCCTCCGGCGTGTAGCTCACCAGCTCACCGTTGATCGCGCGCATCAGCACGCGCTTCTCGCCGGTCCGTCCAATCTGCTCTTCGTGCGCAGCCTTGGCCCGGGCATCGCGGTGTTCCCGTTCAGCGTTATAGACCACTGGTTCAGTCCTGCCGAAGGGTGCGCAGCCGGGCCAGGACGTCTTCGTCGGACAGGCCCGTCTCGGATGCCACGGAGTCCGCTCCGGGCTGCCGGCGGCCAACGGTCCACGCTCCTGATTCGACCTTGATGAGGAGTTCGCCGGCATCAGGGGTTTCACGGTTCTTGACGATCGCACCGCCGTCCGGATGCTCAGCACAGTGCGACTGCACGATGAAGAAATTCGCCTCGGCGCCGGTGATGTCCGGTCGCTTGGCCATCGCGAACCAGGTGAGATGGCTGCGCGGCTGCATCAGGATCTCGTACTCCGCAGATTCGATGGAAATCACGCTGTCCGAGTAGTTGGGCGCAACGAGGCTGAGCTCGATCCGGCGCTGCGCCGTGGTGAGCGCACGGGTCACTGCGGCAACAGGCCCACCCACCGAGAGGACGCCGTCGTCGTCGGGGACAGCCAGCCCGCGTGCCACCAGGGAGGAGCCGCCCGCCGCAACCATGCGGGTGTCACCGACTTCATCGCTCACCCGCAAGGCCGCGGCACTCGCCGTTGCGGCAGCGCCTGGAGCGAGACTCAGCAGGGCTGCCACCTCGGCGAACCCGAATCCGATGGCGTCGGGATACGGGCTGTCGGCCTGCTCAGGCTTCGACACGGTCTCGGTCATCGTGCTGCTCCTCGTGCAATTGAAGTCCTAGAAACCAAAGAAATCACCGACTGCTTCCGCCCCGTCGGAAAGGGCGCCGCTCACGTCCTCAGCGGTGTCGGCAATTGCCCCGCCCACTGCGTTGACGGCGTCGTGTACTACCGGAACGTTGTCATAGATGGCGAGGGCGCCGCTGGCCACCATGGCGACTGTACCGACAGGGGGAGGCGCAAAGGACGCAAGCCCCAGAACTGTTTTCACCCCGGAGTAGGCGGCTGCGCCCTCGTCGCCCTCGTTCCAGTGGACCACTGTGTCATACAGGTCGAGTCCGGTGCCGACGACGCCGAGCCCCTTGCCCAGCACATCGAAGGCAGCGAACGCCCGGGAGCCTTCCGTGAGGTTCAGGGCCGTGTGCCAGTTCCCGTCGAAGAGGTCACCGGAGGTGTTGAAGAAGCCGCTGAGCATGTTCGAACTGCGGAACGCCGTCCATGCTTCCGGGTCCAGGAACCCGCTGCGGAGGGCCGGCGTCAGCATGGCGCCGATGTCGAAGAGCCCGGCACGCATGTTGGGGAATGCCTTGATGAGCTGGTAGATGTCCCAGCCGTCGCGGAAGGGGGAGTCGGGTCCAAGCAGCCAGTCCGGCCCGGGGACGTCTTCTCCGGGTAGGGGTGTGCGCCCCTGGTCACCAGCGGGTGTCATTCCAGGAGCGCCGGGCGCACCGGGGCCTCCGGGCCCATCGGCGTCCGAGCTGGTGCGCTCCTGGTCCGCGGCCTGCTCCAGCAGTTCTGACTTGGCGCGCTCAAGGCTGGTGGAGGCGGACAGGATCTGCATCCGCAGCACGGTGTTCCACCGCTGGCGCGTCTGATCCGCGTCAGTGCCCTTCCAGAACCCGGGATTGTTGACCACCGCGGAAACGCTGGACGAGATGTCGAGCAGCGACTGTGCCCCTGTACTGCAGTGCTGCGCCAGCGAGCGCAGCTGATCCGGGTTTGCCCCCAGCGTCCCAGTCATTGTCCCCCGCGTCTTTCCCTGTGTCTGATCCCGGTACCGCCCTGAGACTACCCAGTGCCGGTGTTCTCACGCGATGGGGAGGGCTGCCCATGACTGTCCGTCCGGGTCCACAGACTGATCCGGAACCGCGTGCCGTTGTGGGACGTGTTCCAACCCTCGGACGGCTCAACTCCGGTGAGATTCCATGAGCTCGCTAGTGCAGGGGCGTAGGTGTCACCCTCCTCTGCCGAGTCGATCACCGTGACAAAAGCGGCGTTAGCGAGCTGGGCCGCCTCTGCATAGATCTGACCGCCGCCGATGATCCAGATCTCGTCAGCGCCCTCACTCCGCTGTGCCTCGCTGAATGCCTCTTCAAGCGAGCCGACGACGGCGGCACCCCGGTAGCGCGCCGGGTCCGGTTCCTGCCTGCTCACCACGATGTTGGTGCGGCCGGGCAATGGACGGTACTTCTCCGGGAAGGACTCCCAGGTTCGCCTGCCCATGATGACCGGGTGCCCCTGGGTGGTGCGCTTGAAGTGGGCGAGGTCTTCCGGCAGGTGCCAGGGCATGGTGCCGTCCCGGCCGATGACGCCGTCCACGGTCTGGGCCCAAATCATCCCGACAACCGGGGTGCCGACCAGAGCAGCGGCGCTCAATGGCTCGTTCATACGGCGATCGGGGCCTTGATGGTGGGGTGGTGCTGGTAGTTCTCCACCGTGAAGTCTTCGAGCTCGTAGTCGAAGATGCTCTCGGGCTTCCGGTTCAGGCGCAGCGACGGGTAGGGGTAGGGCTCGCGGGACAACTGTTCGGCGACCTGCTCCAGATGACTGTCGTAGATGTGAACGTCCCCGCCGGTCCACACGAACTCGCCTGGTGCAAGGCCCACTTGCTGGGCGACCATGAGGGTGAGCAGCGCGTAGGACGCAATGTTGAACGGTACGCCGAGGAAGGTGTCCGCGGAGCGCTGGTAGAGCTGGCAGGAGAGCTTGCCCTCAGCCACATAGAACTGGAAGAAGGCGTGGCACGGAGGCAGGGCCATGTTCTCGATGTCCGCGACATTCCAGGCCGAGACGATGTGCCGCCGGGAATCCGGATTGGTCTTCAGACCTTCGATGAGGCGTTCGATCTGGTCGATGTGGCCGCCCTCGGGCGTGGGCCACGAACGCCACTGGACGCCGTACACGGGACCAAGCTCACCGTCCTCGTCAGCCCATTCGTTCCAGATCCGCACTCCGCGTTCCTGCAGCCAGGACACGTTGGAGTCGCCGCGGAGGAACCAGAGCAACTCCAGGGCCACTGACTTGAAGTGCACCCGCTTGGTGGTGATGAGCGGGAAGGACTCTGCGAGGTCGAACCTCAGCTGCCGCCCGAAGACGCTGCGGGTTCCGGTGCCGGTCCGGTCCGATTTCGGGGTCCCGTTGGCCAGGACGTCGCGGAGCAGGTCTTCGTAGGGTGTGGGAACCGGGGTAGTCACGGCACCCAGTCTATGACTGGAACCTTCACTGCCGGAATCAGTCGTCATAGGCACGGAATTGCTCAACGGAGACCACCTGGCCCTGCTTCCGGGAGCTCACCTGGCAGATGATCGCCTCACCCGGAGCCAGGTACGGATCCGACGCCGGCAGCAGCTCGCCCAGATGGGACGGCATGTGCGACCGGAGCACGTCGAACAGGAGCGGCAGCACCGGGCGATGGCTGCACACGGCCACCGGGACGCGCCGGTCGAACAGCTTCTCGACCGTGTTGCCGGCCCGTCCGGGCTTACGGGCGGCGTCGCGTTCGGTGATGGCGTCCACGAGCTTCAGCTTCGCGTCGGAGCGCTTCACATACGGCATGATCGTCTGCACGCACCGGTCCCACGGGCTGCTGACTATGCGTTCGGGCCACCACGCCTCCAGGAGGCGGCTCACGGCCTGTGCCTGTCGCCGCCCGGACGCGGCGAGCGGGCGCTCGCCCTCGGCACGGGTCCACGAGGACCGCGGCTTGGCCTTCGCGTGGCGGACGACGATCAGCGGCCAGGTGGCCAGACGGTCCTCCGCGAATGCCTCAACCAGGGCATCCAGCGGCTCCCTGTCGGAGGGGTTGCTGAGCAGTTCGGCGGCGCGATCGGCGGAACACCACAGGAAGTCGTCCACCTCCCTGCCATCCGGCTGCGGGGTAGCGGTATCAACCTTCGCCGCCCAATAGTGGACCACCTTCAACCCGGACGCCACCGGGTACTCGATGGTCGGCAGGGGGATGCCGAGCTGCACCGGAATGCCGATTTCCTCACGGACCTCGCGTACGGCGCACTCCGGTGTGGTCTCGCCGGCGTCGATCTTGCCTTTCGGCCAGGACCAGTCGTCATAGCGGGGACGATGGATGAGGAGAACTTCCAGCGCGCGGGAGCGCTTGCGCCAGCACAGTGCACCGGCAGCGACGACGGCGGCGCCCTTCCTGCTCTGTTTGCTGTCTACCGCCGTATCGGGCTGCGTCATCACTGGCGGGCGGGCCGCAGACGGCTGCGGGAACGGGAGGCCAGCAGCCAGGACTGCACGTCGCTCAGTGGGTTGCCGTCGTCGTCCTTGTGGTGGCGGATCCACTCTCCGTCGCTGTCCAGGTGCCAGCTCGCCGTACCGCTGTCGAGGTAGCGGTCCATCAGCGACAGTAGATAGGTGATGTGTTCGGGTGAAGACAACTGGACCAGGGCTTCCACCCGGCGGTCGAGGTTGCGGTGCATCATGTCGGCTGAACCGATGAACACTGCCGGATCTCCGCCGTTGGCGAAGGCGAAGACGCGTGAGTGCTCCAGGAACCGGCCGAGGACGGACCGGACAGTGATGTTTTCGCTGAGGCCCGGAACGCCGGGGCGTACAGAGCAGATACCGCGGACAATCACGTCCACCCGTACCCCGGCCTGCGACGCCCGGTACAGGGAGTCGATGAGCGCCTCATCAACGATCGAGTTCACCTTGATGGTCACGCGGGCTTCGAGGCCCGCCTGGCTGTTGGCGATCTCCTGTTCGATGCGCTCGATCAGTCCGGAACGGACGGAGCGCGGCGCCACGAGAAGCCGCTTGAACGTCGATTTGGGGGCGTAGCCGGAGAGCTGGTTGAAGAGCCGTGAGAGGTCCTCGCCCACCTGGTGGTTGGCGGTGAGGAGCCCCAGGTCCTCGTAGTAGCGGGCCGTGCGTGGGTGATAGTTGCCGGTGCCGATGTGGCAGTAGCGGCGGAGTCCGTCGATCTCCTGGCGAACCACGAGGGAGAGCTTGCAGTGGGTCTTCAGGCCCACGATGCCGTACACGACATGCACGCCTGCCTGCTCAAGCTTCCGCGCCCAGGAGATGTTCGCCTGCTCATCGAAGCGGGCCTTGATCTCCACCAGCGCGAGCACCTGCTTGCCCGCTTCGGCCGCGTCGATCAGCGCATCGACGATGGGGGAGTCGCCCGAGGTCCGGTACAGCGTCTGCTTGATCGCCTGGACCTTCGGATCCACCGCGGCCTGCTCGAGGAACGCCTGCACGGAAGTGGAGAAGGAATCATACGGGTGGTGCAGGAGGATGTCCCGGCGCCGCATGGCTGCGAAGACGTTTGCGGCCTTCGAGGTTTCGCTCTCGTTGAGGTCCCGGCTGGTGTGCGCCACATGCTTCGGGTAACGGAGCTCGCCGCGGTCAATACGGGCGATGACGCTCAGGCCCCGCAGGTCCAGCGGAGCGGGCAGGTCATAGACCTCCGACTCCTCGACGCCGAGCTCCCGGGAGAGCAGCGCGCGGATGCTGGGGTTGATGTCGGTGGTGACCTCAAGGCGGACGGGCGGGCCGAACCGGCGCCGCAGCAGTTCCTTCTCGAGCGCCTGCAGCAGGTTCTCGGCGTCATCCTCCTCAACCTCGAGGTCTTCGTTTCGGGTGACGCGGAACGTGTGATGCTCTAGGACCTCCATGCCGGGGAACAGCTGGTCCAGGTGGACCGCAATGACCTCCTCCAGCGGAATGAAGCGGGCGTTCCGGCCGGCCACGTTGCCTGCCCGCGGTCCGTCCACGGAGATCAGCCGCGGCAGCTGGTCGGGCACCTTCACGCGAGCGAAGAGTTCCTTGTCGCTCACCGGATTACGCACGACGACGGCGAGGTTCAGTGAGAGCCCGGAAATGTAGGGGAACGGATGTGCCGGATCGACGGCGAGCGGCGTCAGGATGGGGAAGACCTTTTCAGCGAACAGCTTGTTCAGGTCCTGCCGCGCAACCTCGTCCAGCTGATCCCAGGTGGTGAGGTGAATGTTCTCCGCGGTGAGCCCAGGCCGGATGTACTCGGCGAAAATGGCGGCATGGCGGCGTTGCAGCGCAAGCCCGTCAGTCATGATCGTCTCGAGCTGCTCGATCGGGCTCAACCCGGCGGCGGAGGGGACGGCCAGGCCCGTGGCGATCCGGCGCTTCAGGCCGGCCACCCGCACCATGAAGAACTCATCCAGGTTGGAGGCGAAGATGGAGAGGAAGTTCACGCGTTCCAGCAGGGCCAGGTCCGGGTCTTCCGCAAGGTCCAGCACGCGGGCGTTGAAGTGCAGCCAGCTCAGCTCGCGGTCCAGGAAGCGGTCGGCGGAGATCTCGCCTGCCGGCAGGAGGCTCGGCGCGAACTCGGGAATGTCGATGCGGTCCTGGGTTGCCCGGGCGGGAGCCACTTCGGACGATCCGTACCGTGCCGGGACCCTGGCGGCGGTTTCGGCTTCCATGGTGTCTCCTTTTGTGGTTCTGGCGTGGCTCGCTGCCTGCCGTGGCAGCACAGGTCGAGGCCCTTCCCAACCTTACAAGTTGTCGGCTGTGTTACCCGGTGCGTACATGACGTCGACGTCCCACCGGGTGAAGCCCAGCGAACGGTACAGGGCGACGGCGGCAGTATTGTCCGCGTCCACGTACAGCATGATGGCCTGCAGGCCCAGCGAATGCAGGTGTTCGATCCCGGCAATGGTCAGCGCCTTCCCCAGGCCCATGCCCTGCGCGGCGGGAGTCACTCCCACGACATACACCTCGCCGATGGCTGGGTGCTTGCCGCTGCGGGGATGCACCTTGGTCCAGTGGAAACCGAGCAGTTCCCCGTCCGCCTCCCGCACCGCAAGGATCAGGCCCTGCGGATCGAACCAGTCCTCCGCCATGCGTGCCTGCAGGTCCTCGAGCGTCATGGCGCCCTGCTCCTGGTGGTGTGCAAAGGCGGCAGCGTTCGCGTCCAACAGGGCCTGCTCATCCCGGCCCGGTTCAAAGGTGCGCAGTCGAACACCAGCGGGAACCACGGCGTCGGGCACTGTTGCTTCGAGGGCGGCGCGCGTCTGCCGCATCCGCCACAGTTCGCGGACGGGGGTGAACCCCGCTTTACCCGCAAGTTCGACGGCGGCCGCATGGTTCCCGTGCGACCACACCCGCAGCTCAGGCAGCCGGCGGTCCTGCAGCGCGCGCACCAGGCTGCTGCCGACGCCCTGGTTGCGGTAGGTGGGACGGACAACGAGCTCCAGCACGCCCGGTTGGCCGTCGCCGCGGGAAAGACTTACGACGGCGACGCCGGCCAGCTCCTCCCCGGCCTCACCGGTGCCGTTTTCGTCACTGGCGTAGGTCGCGAAGACCAGTAGGGAATCCGGGTGTCCATGCGAGGCGCGCAGGTTCACCAGCGTCTGCTCGGACAGCGGAGGGTTGCCGTCAGCGTCTTCCGCAGCGCGGGCGAGGCCGGCGATGTCCTGCAGGACCTCATCGCGTGGAGCGCCGCCGATGGTGCGGATGGGCCAGGTGGGTGCGTCAGCTGCCGTCATTTGACCAGCGTAGCCGTGGGCACCGCCGTTCCGGGAGGGTTTTGGCGGCGCCGGGCGGCGTACTGTAGGCTTTTCTAGCGTTCGAAAGAGTGCAACCGGGGGGATGCGCCAGTGGGGCGCCCTCGATACGTTCGACCCGTATGTCCTCCACAAAAGACGAAGGCTCCTTTTCCGCAGCGCGGGAAGGGAGCCTTCGTCTATGCCTGCTGGCTGAGGTTCATGCCTGCTGGCTGACGGCGGAATCACCCGGTTGGCGGCTCAGCGTGAACCGGTAGCCGACGTTCCGCACGGTGCCGATCAGCTGCTCATGGTCCGCGCCCAGTTTGGCCCGCAGCCGGCGGACGTGCACGTCGACGGTCCGGGTGCCTCCGTAGTAGTCGTAGCCCCACACCTCGTGCAGCAGCTGGTCGCGGGTGAAGACCCGGCCGGGGTGCTGCGCAAGGTACTTCAGCAGCTCGAACTCCTTGTAGGTGAGGTTCATCGGCTCGCCGCCCACCCGTGCGGTGTAGCTCGCCTCATCGATGAAGACGCCCGAGGCATGGATCTCGCTCGAAACCTCCTCGGCCGCAGTGTTCGCCCGCGAGATGACAAGGCGCAGCCGCGCCTCGACCTCGGCCGGACCCGCGGAGTCGAGGACGACGTCGTCGGCCAGCCAGTTCGCGGCTACGGCCGCCATTCCGCCTTCGGTGAGCACCAGCATGAGCGGAGCGCTGAGCCCTGTGGCACGCAGCAGTTGCGTCAGTGAGCGGGCACCCACCAGGTCCTTCCGCGCATCGATGATGACGACGTCGGACGGTTCAGTTTCAAGCAGGGCAGTGGGCTCGGCTGGAAGGATGTGCACCTTGTGGCTGAGAAGCTCCAGCGCCGGAAGGATGTCCACGGAGGAGCCAGGGCTGTTGGTCAGCATCAGGATGTGCGGCATGTGTCCTCCAGGGATTGGGACGCGCATCATCGGGCGGGCGCAGCGGTGACCGGATGCCGGAAACAGCAGGACGTTCCGGCGGGCCGGCAGCGGATTGAAGTCCAGTATACCGGTGTGACCGGGGGCACCCCCGTAACATCACGTCCGAAACGGCCTCCCACAGCACATGCCGGACGCGGGGCGGACGGGTACGCCGAGGACGATCCGCCGCTTTCGACGCCTCCGGCGTGGGTAGTGCAGTATTGCAGGGGTGAGGATGATGATGGCGGCACTGGTCGCGGCGGTAGCACTGATAGCTGTCGTCGGGGCGTCCTACGTGTCGCTGACGGTGAGCGCCGTCGTCGTCGTCGTTCTGATCCTGGTGGCCGCTTTCGGGTGGCCGCATCTGCTGGGAGTTCCGGCGCGCAAGAGCCAGTCCACGGCGATCGCGCTCAGTGCCCTTGCGGCCAGCGCCGCTGCCTACTTCTCCCCGTCCGGGGCAGCGCTGACCTGGCTGCCCGTTGCGGTGGCCCTCGGTGTCGGGGCGATCTTCCTCATCCAGCTCATCCGGGGAACCGGCCAGAGCCACCGCCTCGAGTCAACGCTCGGGGCGAGTTCCGGCGTGCTGATCGTCGCGCTGGGGGCCGGCTGGATCGCCGCCGAGAACCTCGGGTTGAACGCGGGAACCTCCGGTGTCACGCTCGTTACGGGAATCAGCGTCCTGAGTGCGATCGCCACCGCTCTGCTGCCCTGGCCCGACCGCATGGTGGGGCCGCTCGGTGTTGTCCTCGCGGCGCTCGCGGGGCCCCTGTGCGCACTGATTTTCACGGACGTCGAAGGCCTTGCCGCCGCAATCATCGGCGCGGTGTGCGGCGCCGTCGTCATGGCCGGCCGCCGCCTCGTGATCAGCCGGGATGCGCCGCTCAACACGGCGGCCGTTCTCGCCGTGGGTGTCGCTCCGATCCTGGGCATCGGCTCGCTTGCCTACTTCCTCGAACGGCTCCTGCTGAGCTGACGCGCGTATTTCGCGCAACTGTTCACCGTGGCGCAGGCGGCGGAAACACAGCGTTAGGATGGACCCATGTCAATTCTTGCGCTGGAAATCTTCTTCATCTCCCTGTTGGTGATCGCGGGCCTGGGCATGGGCGGCTTCGCTCTGCTCGTCATCACGCGCCTGTACAAGGGCCAGAAGTAACTTCCGCTGATCCATGTCTTTCGAGATTCCTACAGATCTGACCCCTGAGCTTGTTCCGCTGTCCTGGCTGCTGGGCAGCTGGGAGGGCTCCGGCCGGCTGGGCGAGGGCACCGCTGATTCCGAGCACTTCTTCCAGCGTGCCGTGTTCACCCAGCACGGACTGCCCTATGTGCAGTACACCGCTGAGAGCTGGCTGACGGATGAAGAGGGCAATACGCTCCGACCGCTGTCGGTGGAGACCGGCTTCTGGGCGCTGGACCGCAAACTGAACGACGCCGACGTCGGGCCGGGCCTGTCTCCTGCGGATATCGTGCCCGCCCTGAAGAGCGCTGACGAGGTTGAGCAGTTCCGTAATGAGGCGGGCGGCTTCGACATCACGGCCACGATCGTTCACCCGGGCGGCATCGCCGAGCTGTACTACGGCAGCATCAAAGGCCCGCAGATCCAGCTTTCCACGGATCTCGTGATGCGCGGCCAGCACTCCAAGGACTACTCGGCGGCCACGCGTCTGTTCGGGCTGGTCAACGGAGACCTCTACTGGCGCTGGGACATCGCGGCGGACGGCAGTTCGCTGGAGCCGCACGCCTCCGCGATCCTCAGGAAGGCGTCCTGAGTAGCACTGCAGACCGCCCGGGTGCGCCGCTGGAATACCCTGTGCCGGAATACCGCTTGCCGCTCATGACGTTGCCAACGGTATGACCTACTCAAGCCCGCTACTTTCCCTGCCCGGCGCAGTGGCTGCCGGTGCACCCGATGAGGGCGTGGCAGCGCACTACGGCGATCCGCTCCGCGAACAGCGCGCCCTTGCCCGCGGAGAGGCCGTCGTCGACCTCTCCCACCGCGGAGTCGTCACCGTGACCGGCCCGGACCGGTTGAGCTGGCTCAACACGCTTTCCTCCCAGCTCCTGCTCGACCTGGCGCCGGGTGAATCCACTGAGACGCTCCTGCTCACCGTGCAGGGCCGGATCGAGTACAGCCCCAGCGTGGTCGACGACGGCGCCACCACCTGGTTGCTGACCGAAAGCTGGGAAGCTGCACCCCTTGCGCAATGGCTTGACCGCATGAAGTTCATGCTCCGTGTGGAGATCGCAGACGTCACTGCGGACTGGGCCACGCTCGGTTCAGTCCGGCCGGTCGAGCGGTTCGCTGACAACCTCAGCTGGGCCGACGCCTGGCCGCACATCCGCACGGGCGGATACTCCTACAGCGTTGTCGGGGAGGATTCACACCCCGGTGCTGAGCGGCCCTGGTATGAGTACCTGATTCCCCGAGCTGAACTCGCGGGAGCGGTGGAGGGGCTCACGCTGGCCGGCACGATGGCGTCGGAGGCACTGCGGATCGCCGCCTGGCGCCCGCGGCTGGGTGTTGAGACGGACGAACGCACCATCCCGCACGAGCTGGACCTCCTCCGCACGGCCGTCCACCTGTCAAAGGGCTGCTACAAGGGCCAGGAGACCGTCGCCCGCGTGCACAACCTCGGGCATCCGCCGCGGCGGCTCGTCTTCCTGCAGCTGGACGGAAGCCAGCACACCCTCCCTGAGCGCGGCAGCGCCGTCGTCGTCGGGGGCCGGACGGTGGGTACGCTCACGTCCGTCGGACAGCACTACGAAATGGGCGCTGTGGGCCTCGCGGTCATCAAGCGCAGCGTGGATCCGGGAGCGACCGTGGAGGTGGTCGACGGCGAAGAGCACTACGCCGCCACGCAGGAACTGATCGTTGCCACGGACGCCGGTCAGGTTGTCGGCCGTCCCACCGGACTGCTGAAAGGCGGCAGAGGATGACCGGACAGGACACCCCGGATCCTTCCGCTGACGCGGCAATCGCACTCGCCCACCGCCTCCTCGACGCAGCGCGTGAGGGCGACGGCGCAACGCTGCGGAAGTACCTCGATGCCGGCGTGCCGGCAACGCTGACCAACGCCGCCGGGGACAGCCTCGTGATGCTCGCCGCCTACAACGGGCACGCGTCGGTGGTTGCCGACCTGCTTGCACGCGGAGCCGATGCGGCGGCTGCCAATGACCGGGGCCAGACCCCGCTGGCCGGTGCGGTCTTCAAGGGCTACGCCGATGTGGCGAAAGAGCTGCTCAGTGCAGGCGCCAGCCCGGACGCCGGAACGCCGTCGGCCCGCGACGCCGCAACCATGTTCGGTAGGGCGGACATGCTCGAGCTGTTCACCTAGTCCTGCTGTTTGGTCTCTTCGGGCATAGCGCCGCCCTCCAGTACAACTGACGTCTGGGTCCCTGCGTAAACGAATCCCGCGCGGAGCGCGGTGCGCTGTGAGGCCACATTGTCGGTGCGCGCACGCCACTGTGGAATCAGTCCGGCAGCCATCGACTCCTCCACCGCGACCGACACGGCATAGGACGCGCGGCCCTGCCGCCGTTCAGCCGGCGCCGTGAGCACGCCGAGGTGGGCAAGGATGCCCTTCCAGATGTCATAGCCGGCACCGGCGAGGGGCAGCAGCGGTTCGGAGGTCTCGTCCACGAGGACGCACGTGTTCTCCATGGCGCTCAGCCCCACCTCGGCCACATCGTCCGGCGGGCAGAGCCGCTCGAGGGCAAGCGCGTGCCCGGGGTCGCTGCTGACCGGCGGCCCGCTGTCCGGGAAGGACGGCAGGGTGTCGCAGAAGTACAGGGACGCTTCGCCGAGCCCGCGTCCACCGTGCGGACGGCTCATCGACAGCAGCGTTGAATGCTGTGAAAGTTCGATGCCGGACAGACCCCTGGCCGCGTCCACCGCCCAGGTGGGACCGACCAGTGCTTCCTTCCCGAAGAGGGACACGAACCTGAGCAGCGGCGCGTTGTTGTCCTCACGGTAGATGCGGTCCCGGCCGCCTGCCATGGCGTCGTCGTCGAACCCCAGCAGCCTGGACCAGGCGAGCTGGATGATCGAGATGGTGCCGGGTTCAAGGTTCATGGAAACGACGTTAGCGGTCGGACGTCCAGCCGGCGGTACTCAGCCGAAGAGGATGGCCGCTTCGTCGTAGCGGTGCTGCGGCACGGACTTGAGGTTGCCCAGCGCCGCTTCGAAGCCCACATGGGCAATTTCGGTGCCGTTCAGCGAGACCATGGTGCCCCACAGCCCGTCGATGACCGAGTCGACGGCGGCCATGCCAAGGCGGGTGGCCAGGACCCGGTCGAATGCCGAGGGGACGCCGCCGCGCTGGATGTGACCGAGGACGGTGGCGCGGGTTTCGATCCCCGTGCGGGCCTCGATCTCGGGAGCCAGCTGGTCCGCGATGCCGCCCAGGCGCGGTCTGCCGAAGGTGTCCAGCCCACGCTCGGAATGCGCCTGCTCCATGTGCGCGGGGACAAAGCCCTCGGCGACGACCACCAGCGGTGCGCGGCCGCGGTCGCGGGCGTCGGTGACCCACTCGCACACCTGCTCGATGGAGGTCCGCTGTTCGGGGATGAGGATGGCGTGTGCACCGGAAGCCATGCCGGCGTGAAGGGCGATCCAGCCCACATGGCGGCCCATCACTTCGGCCACCATGCAGCGCGAGTGCGATTCACCGGTGGTGCGGAGTCGATCAATGGCTTCAGTGGCGATCTGCACTGCCGTGTCGAAGCCGAAGGTGTAGTCGGTGGCGTCGAGGTCGTTGTCGACTGTCTTCGGCACGCCGACGATCTTCAGGCCGGCGTCCGTGAGGCGCTTGGCGGCAGCCAGTGTGCCTTCACCGCCGATGGCGATCATCGCGTCGATACCGAGCCGATCGAGCGTGGCCTTGATCGCATCCGGACCGCCGTTGCCGTCGAACGGGTTGGTGCGGGACGTACCAAGGATGGTGCCGCCCTGTTTGGAGATACCCCGGACCGCATGCCGCGGAAGCTCGATGATGTCGCCTTCCACCACCCCACGCCAGCCGTCACGGAACCCCACGAACTCGAGGTTGTCGGTCTTGATGCCCTTCAGGACAGCTCCGCGG